>NZ_JBHVLR010000002.1:168298-511291 GCF_042797335.1 Nocardiopsis sp. NPDC057823
GCCTTGTGCTCCCCGCGCACGCGGGGATGGTCCCGTCCTCAAGGGGGCGCTGGGGCTCGCGAACAAGTGCTCCCCGCGCACGCGGGGATGGTCCCGTGCGCGCGGTGCCTTCGCCCTGCCCGGCGACGTGCTCCCCGCGCACGCGGGGATGGTCCCCCCGCCTGTGCGGCGAGTTCCTGGATGGCCTTGTGCTCCCCGCGCACGCGGGGATGGTCCCGTCCTCAAGGGGGCGCTGGGGCTCGCGAACAAGTGCTCCCCGCGCACGCGGGGATGGTCCCGATGTCGACTATGCAGCCGTCATCGAGATCCAGTGCTCCCCGCGCACGCGGGGATGGTCCCGGAGAGAGCTGATGTCCACGTCACTGCCGCGGGTGCTCCCCGCGCACGCGGGGATGGTCCCGCCGAGTGGAAGCAGGTGGCCGGTGAGTGACTGTGCTCCCCGCGCACGCGGGGATGGTCCCAAAATCAAACATCCTAATCTGATCTACCCTGGGTGCTCCCCGCGCACGCGGGGATGGTCCCACGTCGTTGATCCCCGGGTTGTCCAGCTCCCGGTGCTCCCCGCGCACGCGGGGATGGTCCCCGCTGCTGGACGATCCGGTCGACGTCGGCCTGGTGCTCCCCGCGCACGCGGGGATGGTCCCAGCGAGATCAGCTCAGCCACGGCGGCGGCCCCGTGCTCCCCGCGCACGCGGGGATGGTCCCGTGGGTGCCGACGTGATCATGCGGCGCCCGGCGTGCTCCCCGCGCACGCGGGGATGGTCCCTCCGCGGCGAGCAGCCGCTCCTCGGTCGGCTCGTGCTCCCCGCGCACGCGGGGATGGTCCCCGCGCTGGCCGCACACCTCGCCGCGCACGGCTGTGCTCCCCGCGCACGCGGGGATGGTCCCCGCCAGTGCTCGGCGTACTCGCCCGCGGACACGTGCTCCCCGCGCACGCGGGATGGTCCCTCGGCGACCTCGGCGCGGGCGGCGGCGAGGTCGTGCTCCCCGCGCACGCGGGGATGGTCCCCGGTACGGGGTGCGGTTCAACCCTCCGGCCGGGTGCTCCCCGCGCACGCGGAGATGGTCCCGGCGTGATCACGCGCTTCATCTGGTTCCCTTCATGTTCCCCGCGCACGCGGGGATGGTCCCGCCTTCTCCGGTCTTTGGAAGCCGTCCCGCGGCGGAACGTCCGGCGGCTGCGTCGAGGCGGCCACCGCGCCCGAAGACGCCGCTGTCCGGGACGCCCAGCACCGAGAGGCCGGGGATCCCGTTTCCGTCCAGGCCGAGTGGGTCGCTCTCCTTATCGGGGTTCGTACCGAACGCCGACTCGGAAAACACAGGTTTCTGGGCACGACCGCCCGGAGGTGCTTTGCGACCGAATAGGATCGGCCTCCGGCCTTTAGCACGACTTATCACCCTTCCGCAGGTGAACCGGGCAGTAGGCCATGACCGGGTCCGGTCAGTACAGATTTACGGTTTCCCCTGTAAAGCCGTAGCCCCAGGGACTATCAATGTGCCCATGACGACTGATGGGCACCCCGAGCCCTGGGTGGCCTCCCTTTCCCCTGCCGCGCGCGCCGTGTGGGCCAAGCACGACTTCGACACCGACGGCTGGCTCCCGCTGTACCGCCACATGGCCGACAGCGCCGCCGTCGGCGGCCTCCTCTGGGATGAGTGGCTTCCCCCGCAGGTCCGCCGCCTCATGGCGGTCGTCCTGCCCGATGGCGAGGCCGACGCCCGCCTCCTCGTCACCTGGCTCTGCTGCGTCCACGACATCGGCAAGGCGACGCCCGCGTTCGCCGGCCAGGTCGACGGCCTCGCCGACCGTATGCGCGCCAACGGCCTGGACACCCCCTCGCGCAAGCAACTCCCCGACCACTACCACGCCCCCCACGGCCTGGCCGGCCAGCTGATCCTCCGCGACTGGCTCACCGCCCGCCACGGCTGGTCGAAGCGCGCCACCCACCAGCTCACCGTCGTCGTCGGCGGCCACCACGGCGTCCAGCCCACCGACGCCGGTATCCGGGAAGCCGACAGGCGCCCCGAACTCCTGCGCACCCCCGGCAACGAGCAGGCCTGGCTCGACGTCCAGCACGAACTCCTCGACGCCGCCGCCACCCGCACCGGTGCCGCGCCCCGCCTCACCGCCTGGCGTGACACCGAAATCCCCCAGACCGCGCAGGTCCTGCTCTCCGCACTGGTCATCACCGCCGACTGGATCGCCAGCAATCCCGACCTCTTCCCCCTCTACCCCAACGCCGGAACCCGCGCCCACGACCCCGTCCGCACTCGCGAGGCCTGGCGTCTCCTCGGCCTCCCCGCCCAATGGCGCCCCCGAGAACCCCAGGGAACCCCTGCCGAGCTCTTCGCGGCCCGCTTCGAGCTCCCGCCCGGCGCCACCCCCCGCCCCGTCCAGGAACAGGCCGTCGAGGCCGCCCGCGCCATGCCCGCCCCCGGCCTGATGATCATCGAGGCCCCCATGGGCGAGGGCAAGACCGAGGCCGCCCTCACCGTCGCCGAAGTCTTCGCCGCCCGCTCCGGCGCCGGCGGCTGCTTCGTCGCCCTCCCCACCATGGCCACGAGCAACGCCATGTTCGACCGCTTCCTCACCTGGCTCGCCCATGTCCCCGGCATGCCCGCCGAAGCCGCCTCCGTCTTCCTCGCCCATTCCAAGGCCCACCTCAACGAGGACTACCTCGCCCTGATGGGCGGCGGTATCACCCTCGACCTCGACCGGGACGGCGGTGACGACCGGGCCGTGACCGCCCTCATCGCCCACCGCTGGCTCCGCGGACGCAAGAAGGGCATGCTCGCCTCCTTCGCCGTCGGCACCGTCGACCAGCTCCTCTTCCTCGGACTCAAGAGCCGCCACCTGGCCCTGCGCCACCTCGCCCTGTCCGGGAAGGTCGTGGTCGTCGACGAGGCCCACGCCTACGACACCCATATGAACACCTACCTCGACCGCGCCCTGACCTGGCTCGGCGAGTACGGCGTCCCCGTCGTCATCCTGAGCGCGACCCTCCCCGCCCGCCGCCGACGCGAACTCGTCGCCGCCTATACCGGTGACCGCGACGGCCACGACCACGTGGAACAGGCCCGCGCCTACCCCCTCATCACCACCGCGGCTCCCGGCGTCCGCGCGGACGTCACCGAGCCCCGCGCCTCCGGCCGCGGCGCCGACGTCCTCATCGAACCCCTCGACGACGACCTCGACGCCCTCACAAGCCGGCTCGAGACCGAACTCTCCGACGGCGGCTGCGCCCTGGTCATCCGCAACACCGTCGCCCGCGTCCACGAGGCCGCCTCCCGCCTCCGCGACGCCTTCGGCGAGAACACCGTCACCGTGGCCCACTCCCGCTTCCTCGACCTGGACCGCGCCGCGAACGACGCCGCCCTTGTCGCCGCCTACGGTCCGCCCGACCGCGATCCGGAGCGCCCCGCCCGGCACATCGTGGTCGCCACCCAGGTCGTCGAGCAGTCCCTGGACGTCGACTTCGACCTCCTGGTCACCGACCTGGCCCCCGTCGACCTCGTCCTCCAGCGCATGGGCCGCCTGCACCGCCACCCCCGCGGCGAGCAGCAGTCCGACCGCCCCGCATCCCTGCGCCGCGCCCGCTGCCTGGTCACCGGTGTCGACTGGACCGCCACACCCCCCGAACCCGTCCGCGGCTCGCGCACGATCTACGGCGAACACGTCCTCCTGCGCTCCCTCGCGGTCCTGCGCTCCCGGCTGGACGCGCACGCCGACGCCGAACGCACGGTCCGCCTCCCCGCCGACATCAGCCCCCTGGTCCAGGACGCCTACGCCGACGACGACGCACTCCTCCCGCCCGCCTGGAAGGGCAGGGCCGAGGAGGCTCGCACCGCCCACGAGGTCGCCCGGCTGATCCAGCGCGAGAAGGCCCGCACGTTCCTCCTCAGGAAGCCCGCCACCCCGGGCAAACCCCTCATCGGCTGGATCGACGCGGGGGTCGGCGACGCCGACGACTCCCACAGGGGCCGCGCCCAGGTCCGCGACACGGCGGAGAGCCTGGAGGTCCTGGTCGCCCGCCGGGCCGCCGACGGCACCGTCACCACCGTCCCGTGGCTTCCCGACGGCCGCGGCGGCGTGGAACTGCCGACCCACACCGCCCCTCCCGCCGAAGCCGCCCGCACCCTGCTCGCCTCCGCGCTGCGCCTGCCCTACCAGTTCACCTTCGGCGCGACCATCGACCGCGCCATCGACGAACTCGAAACCGACATGGTCCCCGCCTGGCAGTCCAAGGACGCCCACTGGATCGCCGGGGAACTCGTCCTCTTCCTCGACGAGGACGACCGGGCCGACCTGGCCGGACACCACCTGCACTACACCCGGACCGACGGATTGAAGGCCACCCGTGCCGAATGACACAGCCACCGCACCCGTAACCTTCGATCTCACCACCAGCCCCTGGCTCCCGGTCCTGCGAACCGACGGCACCGCGGACGAGCTCTCCCTCACCGAGGTGTTCGCCCAGGCCGCCGACCTGCGACGGCTGGTCGGCGACGTGCCCACCCAGGAGTTCGCGCTGCTGCGCCTGCTGCTGGCGGTCCTGCACGACGCCCTCGACGGACCCTCGGACCTGGACGAGTGGGAGGACCTCTGGCGGGAGGGCATCCCGGCCGACACCGTCGCCGCCTACCTGCACGACCACCGCGAGCGCTTCGACCTGTTCCACCCCGCCACCCCGTTCTTCCAGGTAGCGGACCTGCGCACGGGCAAGGACGAGTACTCCTCGCCCGACCCGATCGTCGCGGACGTCCCCAACAACGCCCGGTTCTTCACCATGCGCGCCCTCGGTGCCGCCACCCTGACCTTCGCCGAGGCCGCCCGCTGGCTGGTCCACGCCCACGCCTACGACACCTCCGGCATCAAGTCGGGGGCCGTCGGCGATCCCCGGCTCAAGAGCGGCAAGGTCTACCCGCAAGGGGTGGGGTGGGCGGGGAACCTCGGTGGAGTCCACGTCGAGGGCGACACCCTCCGGGAAACACTGCTGCTCAACCTCGTCGCCTTCGACACCGACGGCCTGCACTGGGACCCCGACTTCGACACCGAACCGGACCTCCCCGCCTGGCGCCTGCCGCCCGACACGTCCGCACCCCTCGCCGGGACCGCGGCCGTCAGCCGACCGCACGGTCTGCGGGACCTCTACACCTGGCAGACCCGCCGCCTGCGCCTGCACCACGACGGGGAATCCGTCAACGGGGTCCTGCTCGCCTACGGCAACCCGCTGACCCCCCACAACAAGCACGACCGCGAACCCATGACGGCCTGGCGGCGCAGCCCCGCCCAGGAGAAGAAGCTCAAGCAGGCCACCGTCTACCTTCCCCGGGACCACGATCCCTCCCGGGCGGCCTGGCGCGGCCTGGGTGCACTGGTCACCGGGGAGGTCCGCGGCGCCGAACAACGCCATGAGGCCGCGGCCATCGTCCGACCCCGCATCCTGGACTGGTTCCACCGGCTCGCGGTGCACGGGCCCTTCGAACCGTCGACCCTCATCAGGGTCCGCCTGGCCGGGGCCGTCTACGGCACCCAGCAGTCCGTCATCGACGAGATCGTCGACGACGCGGTTGCTCTGCCGATCGTCCTGCTGGGCGAACGCAACGCGGACCTCGGGCGGATGGCCGTCGACGCGGTCGCGGACGCCGAGAACGCCGTCACCGTTCTGGGCGACCTGGCCACCGACCTCGCCCGAGCCGAGGGCAGGGAGCCCGACCCGCCCCGGAGCACAGCCCGCGACCAGGGGTTCGCCGCGCTCGACGACCGCTTCCGGGCGTGGCTCCGCGCACTGAGGTCATCGGACGACCCGGGCTACCCGGCCGAACAACGCCGACGGTGGCAGGCCGAGGTCCACCGGATCGTCTCCGACCTGGGCGGCGACCTGGTCCGGGCCTCGGGAGAGGCCGCCTGGCAGGGTCGGGTCGTCCACACCGCGAAGGGGGACCTGTGGCTCAACGCCTCCCGGGCCGACCTGCGCTTCCGCTCCGGCCTGCGCAAGGCCCTGACCATGGCCGCCCCCGAGGACGCGGCCGCCTCGAAAACGCCGGACGGTACCGGCGACGACGACTGAACCGGACAACGGAGACACAGCGGTGACCACCACGACCCCCACCGAGTACATGCCGGCGCTCCACGACCTGGGGACCTTCGTCGACGAGCGCATCCGCCCCATCCAGGGCGGCTACATGAAGGACCGACCCGAAGCGGTGGCGCTCCTGGCCAAACTGCGCCGGGGCGCGGGCAAACCCCTAGCGGACGTCCCGGAACTGATCGGGCTCACCCTCGACCACGACTTCTACGAGAAGTTCCCGGTCGACCACTCGCATGTTGAGCACGCCGAGGCCGCCGCCCACGAGGCCCTGACCCTGTACGCCCTGCACCAGCAGTCCAAACGGGACCAGGGCATGCACCGGCGGGGTCGCGACCTGGGCGGTGCGGTGCGGCGCCTCATGCCGGCCGGAACCATCGACGAACCCCTGCGCAGGCGCTTCGTCCAGGCCGGAAGCGCGGTGGACCACGGCGTCCGCCTGGACCGCCTCCGGGGCATCGTCAAGCTGCTGCGAGCCGCCGACGTCCCCCTCGACTACGGCCTGCTGGCCGACCAGCTCTACACGATCCGGGCCGTCAGGGGCGGCCCCGCCCGCGTCCGCACCGCCTGGGGTCGCGGGTTCCAGTCCTACCGCCCCGCGACCGCGGGGGAGGGCGGTACCGGAACGATGACGTCCCCGACGGACGGCTGACAGGCCGGGCCTGGCCCACACGCCCTCCGGCCGATCCCGGGACCCTCCTCCTGTCGCGCGCACATCCACCGGATTCCGCCCCCGCTGCGACAGTGCGGACACACAGCACCACACCGACGAGACCACGAGGAACCGACGACCATGAGCCGCACCATTCTCGACGTGCACGTGTTGCAGACCGTGCCGCCCAGCAATCTCAACCGCGACGACACCGGCACCCCCAAGACCGCCGTCTACGGCGGCGTCCGCCGGGCCCGGGTCTCCAGCCAGGCCTGGAAGCGCGCCACCCGCCAGGCGTTCGGTGCCCTCCTCGACCCCCAGGACCTGGGCACCCGCACCAAGCGGGTCGCCGAACTGGTCGCCGACCGCATCACCGAACTCGCACCGGACCTTTCCCGGGACGAGGCCGTCGCCCTCGCCGCCGAGACCGTTCAGGTCGCCACCGGTTCCAAGATCGAGGTGCCCAAGCGCAAGGCCGACGCCGCCAAGAAGAAGGGCGAGAAGGAGCCCGCTCCCGAGTCCTCCTACCTCATGTTCCTCAGCGCCCGCCAGCGCGACGGCCTGGCCGCCCTCGCCGTCGAGGGCCGCGAGGACATCAAGGGGTTCCTCAAGGACAAGGACGCCAAGGCGCGTGCCAAGGCCATCGCCGACACCCACCACTCCGTCGACATCGCCCTGTTCGGCCGCATGGTCGCCGACGGTGCCGACATCAACGTGGACGCCGCCGCCCAGGTCGCCCACGCCATCAGCGTGCACGCGGTCGAGAACGAGTCCGACTACTACACCGCCGTCGACGACCGCAATGAGGACTCCGAGCCGGGCGCGGGCATGATCGGCACCGTCGAGTTCAACTCCGCGACCCTCTACCGCTACGCCGCCGTCGACGTCGACCAGCTGCGCAGGAACCTGGGGGAGGGGCTGCGCGAGGACGAGCCCGCCACCGAGCCGCTGCGCCGAGCGGTGCAGGCGTTCGTGCGCGGGTTCGTGGAGTCGCTGCCCACCGGCAAGATCAACACCTTCGGCAACCACACCCTGCCGGACGCGGTGATCGTCAAACTGCGCAGCGCGCGGCCGATCAGCTTCGTCGGGGCCTTTGAAGAGCCCGTCGAGGCGGGCAGGGGGCACCTCGCCGAGGCCTGCGCGCGGCTCGCCGACTACATCGTCGGGGTCGAGCGCGCCTACAACGCGACCGACGACGTGGACACCTGGGTGGTCCGGGTGGGGGAGCGCACGGCCAAGCTGTCCGGCGTCGGCGCCTCCGTCTCCCTGGCCGAACTGGTCGATCAGGTCGGCGAGGCGGTGGCCCGGCGGCAGGTGTCCGGCGCATGAGCGTCCTGCCCCTCGTCCTGGCCGGACCGCTCCAGTCCTGGGGGTCGGCGTCCAGGTTCGCCCGGCGCACCACGGAGAACGCCCCGACCAAGAGCGGGGTGGTCGGGCTGCTCGCCTCCGCCCTGGGCCGGGAGCGCACCGAGGACCTGTCCGACCTGGCGGCGCTGCGCTTCGGGGTCCGCATCGACCAGCCCGGGGTCCGGGTGCGCGACTACCAGACCGCCCGGCACCTGGTCACCGACGTGTCCATGCCGGTGTCGGAACGCTTCTACCTGGCGGACGCGGTGTTCGTCGCGGCGGTCGAGGGCGACGACGAACTCGTCGGGACGCTGTACGACGCCGTGCGGGCCCCGGTCTTCCTTCCCTATCTCGGGCGGCGCTCCTGCCCGCCGGCCCGGCCCCTCGACCTGGGAGAGCCGGTCCCCGGCCGTGTGGAGGACGTGCTGGAGGGCCAGTCCTGGCAGGCCGCCCCGTGGTACCGGCGCAGCAGGAGCCGGGAGGCCGTGGTGGACCTCACCACCATCATCGACGCCGGACGCGGGACCGCTGGAGACCTGTTCCGCGACCTTCCGCTCAGCTTCGACCCCCTGCACCGGCGTTACGCCATGCGTGCGGTCACCACCGACTCGGTACGGGTGCGCAACCCGGACGCGCGCCGCGAGCGGATACCCGACCACGACCCCCTGCTCGCGCTGGGAGGAGACTGATGTACCTCACCCGCTTCCGCTTCAACACCAACAAGACGGGAAGCCGTCGGCTGCTGTCGTCCCCGCAGGTGCTGCACGCCGCCGTGATGGGCTGCTTCCCCGAGATACTGCCCTCCGAGCCGGGCGGGCCGCGCGTGTTGTGGCGCCTGGACCGCAACTCGCGGGCGGAGGTGCTGCTGTACGTGGTGAGTCCGAGCCGGCCGTTGATGGACGACCTCATGGACCAGGCCGGGTGGCGGGGCGTCGACGACCCGGAACGGGTGTGGAAGAGCCACGACTACACGGGGTTCCTCGACCGGCTGTCCAAGGGGCAGACGTGGGCGTTCCGGCTCACCGCCAACCCGGTGCACAGCATCCGGCGCAAGGACGGGGAGCCCACCAAGGTCACCGCGCACGTCACCCCGCGCCACCAGGCGGGGTGGCTGATCCAGCGGCAGGACGCCTCCGGGTTCGTGATCGTGCGCAAGCCCTCCGACCAGCAGTTGCTGCCGGGGGAGGACGAGTACGAACTGACCGTGCACGACCGGAACGCGGCAGGGTTCGACAAACCTGACCCGAGGCCCGATCGCAGGGGGAAGCGGATGAGGGTGCCGATCGTCACGGCGACCTTCGACGGACGGCTCACCGTCACCGACCCGGAGGCGCTGCGCCGGGTGCTGTGCGCGGGGCTCGGCAGGGCCAAGGCGTACGGCTGCGGGCTGATGACGCTGGCGCCGGTGGGGGCGGGGCGGTGACCGCCACGGCGGGGAGCCGCGGGGCGTCGACACCGTGGGAGCTGACCAGGGTCGGTGAGCGGATCTCGTTCGTGTACCTGGAGAAGTGCATCGTGCACCGGGAGGACAACGCGATCACCGCGGCGGACGGCGAGGGGGTCCGGCACCTGCCGTCGGCGACCATCGGGGCGTTGCTGCTGGGGCCGGGGACCAGTGTGACCGACGGTGCGATGAAGCTGCTGGGGGAGTGCGGCGCGACCGTGGTGTGGGTCGGCGAGTACGGGGTGCGGTTCTACGCGGCGGGGAGGGCGCTGACGCGGTCGTCCAAGCTGGTGGAGGTGCAGGCGACGGCGTGGGCGAACCCGCAGAAGCGGTTGAGCGTTGCGCGGGGGATGTACCGGATGCGGTTCCCGGACCTGGATGTCGAGGGGCGGACGCGTCAGCAGCTTCTCGGGTACGAGGGCAAGCGCGTCCAGGCCGCCTATCGGAAGGAGGCCGAGCGGACGGGGGTGACCTGGCGCGGGCGGCGTTACGTGCCGGGGGACCACGACCGGTCGGACACGCCGAACAAGGCGATCACCTCGGCGGCACAGTGCTTCTACGGGATGGCGCACTCGGTGACGGCGGCGCTGGGATGCAGTCCGGGGCTGGGGTTCGTGCACTCGGGGCACGAGCGCGGGTTCGTCATGGACATCGCCGACCTGTACAAGGTGGAGATCGGGATCCCGGTGGCCTTCGACGCGGCTGCGCAGGGCGACGAGGACGTCGACGGGGTGACCCGGCGGTTGCTGCGGGACCGGATCAACCGCGAGGGGCTGCTGGAGCGCTGCGTGGACGACGTGAAGCGTCTGCTCCTGGGGGACGCGGCGGACGAGGCGGCCGATGAACGGGACGAGGTGGCCCTCGTGGGCGACCGCGGGCGGTTGTTGGAGGCGGGGCGCAACTACGAGTTCGAGGTCGTGTGGTGACGGTCCTGGTGCTGACCAACTGTCCGAAGGGGTTGCGGGGACTGCTGACCCGGTGGCTGATGGAGATCTCGTCAGGGGTGTTCGTGGGCAGGCCCTCGCGGAGGATCCGTGATCTGCTGTGGGAGGAGGTGCAGCAGTACGCGGGGCAGGGGAGGGCGTTGCTCGTGTACACGAACGACTCGGAGCAGGGGTTCGGCTTCAAGACCTTCGAGCACCACTGGCAGCCGGTCGACCATGAGGGCTTGATCCTCATGAACCGCCCGAAGGAGTCTTCGCCGTCCACTTCCACCAACCCGCCGAAGAAGGGCTGGAGCAAGGCCGCCAAGCGACGTCGTTTCGGCCGCTGAGCGATATTTGACTTTTGTATTCTTTTGGGCTTAGTGTCCGAAATTCAAGAAGTTTGAAAATCGCCTGGTTCCCAGTGGGATCTTCGCAGGTCATTTACTGTGCTCCCCGCGCACGCGGGGATGCTCCCCGGACCGTGCTCGGGGGTTCCCACGTGTAGCGGTGCTCCCCGCGCACGCGGGGATGCTCCCCAGATCACCAACCGGCACAGCTTGACCGTGGGGTGCTCCCCGCGCACGCGGGGATGCTCCCGACCGGGAGACCTGGAGATTCCTGGGCTGGGTGTGCTCCCCGCGCACGCGGGGATGCTCCCTGGGGCGCCCACGGGCGGGCGGCCGGGCCCAAGGTGCTCCCCGCGCACGCGGGGATGCTCCCTGTCGCCGCTGCTGGCTGATCCACAGGGCGCGGTGCTCCCCGCGCACGCGGGGATGCTCCCTAACCCCCTGGGGGGCATCCTGACTTCGGTCGGTGCTCCCCGCGCACGCGGGGATGCTCCCAGTCGCGCAGCGCTGCGTACAGCCTCCGCGAGGTGCTCCCCGCGCACGCGGGGATGCTCCCGGCGCCGTCGCGTCGAAGCTCCCGTCTCGGACGTGCTCCCCGCGCACGCGGGGATGCTCCCCAGACCAGGTGCGTGTACCGGAGGATCGCGTGGTGCTCCCCGCGCACGCGGGGATGCTCCCGTCGGGCAGGTGATCGCGGCGACGGGAACTCCGTGCTCCCCGCGCACGCGGGGATGCTCCCATCGCCGCCCGGATGATCATGCAGCACCTGTGGTGCTCCCCGCGCACGCGGGGATGCTCCCCGCCAGGCCGGGACCCACGGAATGGTCCAGGTGTGCTCCCCGAGATCCTGGTGAATGCGACCGGTAAGTGGTGTGCTCCCCGCGCACGCGGGGATGCTCCCCCGGCGCGTCGGGGATGTGCGGGCGGCCGGTGGTGCTCCCCGCGCACGCGGGGATGCTCCCCACCGGCCGGGCCGGACGGGGCGGGCGCCGGCGTGCTCCCCGCGCACGCGGGGATGCTCCCGTGGCGGCGAGCGACCCCATGAAGGTCCCGTCGTGCTCCCCGCGCACGCGGGGATGCTCCCGGGTATCGGCGGATGTAGAGGTACTGGTATTGGTGCTCCCCGCGCACGCGTGGATGCTCCCGATCGCTCTCCTGCGTGACTCCGCGACCGTAGGTGCTCCCCGCGCACGCGGGGATGCTCCCGAGTTGGCCACGTGCTCCGGGCGGCGGACGTCGTGCTCCCCGCGCACGCGGGGATGCTCCCGGCCCGTGGCCGTCAGCACCTGAAGCAACAGCGTGCTCCCCGCGCACGCGGGGATGCTCCCCGTCGGGAACTCATCAACCTCGCCGAGGCCACGTGCTCCCCGCGCACGCGGGGATGCTCCCGGCGGGGGGTGAGCGCGTGGACCCCTACGCCAGTGCTCCCCGCGCACGCGGGGATGCTCCTATCGGCTCAGGGACGAGTGCGGGCACGGCCGCGTGCTCCCTGCGCACGCGGGGATGCTCCCTCGCCGCCTCCCCCACCGGACTGGTGGTCGCCGTGCTCCCCGCGCACGCGGGGATGCTCCCGTCATGACCGGGCTCGCACTGATGACGATGGCGTGCTCCCCGCGCACGCGGGGATGGTCCCCCCAAAAGCAGCGGGTGGATGGTGTGGAACCGGTGCTCCCTGCGCACGCGGGGATGGGGGCTAGGAGGGGCGGGGAGCGGGCGGCGGGGGACTAAGAGCTCAGGGCAGGGGAAGCGGCGGGATGGGAGCGCTAACAAAGGGGAACTGGAAGCGTTTACCTTGGGTGGGAGGCTGTTGCCGTGTGGGGGCGATGGGATATGTTAGCGCCCACCGTCCGGCTCGTGCCCGGCGGGCGTTCACCGAGCACGCGACCGCATCGGCTGTGAAGGAGCTGCGGGTGGCCCAGACCCCATCGACCCCCGGCGCGGCGCGGGAGCCCGCGATGACCGACGTCGCGCGCCTGGCCGGGGTGTCGCACCAGACGGTCTCCCGCGTGCTCAACGGCCACCCCAACGTCCGCGAGCAGACCCGGCTGCGGGTGCGCGCGGCCATCGAGCAGCTCGGCTACCGGCCCAACCGGGCCGCCCGGGCGCTGGCGACCGGGCGGTCACAGCTCATCGGCGTCGTCGCCCAGAACTCGACCCTGTTCGGCCCCTCCTCGCTGCTGGCCGCCTTCGAGCTCGCCGCCGCGGCCCGGGGCTTCGTCGTCAGCGTCCGCCGGGTCCGGGTGCTGGACCGGGGCTCCATCGCGGAGGCCGTCGACCACCACCTGGAGCAGCGCGCCGCCGGGATCGTGGTGATAGCGCCCACCGCCGCCGCCGACGAGGCCCTGGCCGCGGTGCCGCCGGACATCCCGCTGGTCGCGGTGGACGGCGACCCCGCGCGCGGCGACACCCTGGTGACCGTGGACCAGCAGGCCGGCGCGCGGCTGGCCACCCGCCACCTGCTGGACGCCGGGCACCGGACCGTCTGGCACGTGGCCGGCCCCTCGGAGTGGTTCGACGCCGCCGACCGGGAGCGGGGCTGGCGGCGGACCCTGGAGGAGGCGGGAGCCGAGGTCCCGCCGGTGAGCCCCGCGGACTGGAGCGCTGCCTCGGGCTACCGGGCCGGGCTGATCCTCGCCCGCATGCCCGAGGTCACCGCGGTCTTCGCCGCCAACGACCACCTGGCGCTGGGCATCCTGCGGGCGATGTCGGAGCGCGGACGCGCCGTCCCCGGCGAGGTGAGCGTCGTCGGGTTCGACGACGTCCCCGAGGCCGCCTACTTCATCCCGCCCCTGACCACCGTGCGCCCCGACTTCGCCACGGTGGCCACCGAGACGCTGGACGTGCTCCTGTCGTGCATGTCCGGGGAGCCCGCCGCCTCCACCCGCCGGACGATCACGCCGACCCTGGTGGAACGCGCCAGCGTGGCCGCCCCGCCCCGGTAGGCGGGGCGGCCGCGCCGGGTCAGGCCGAGGCCGGCTCCCGGGCGCCCGGGGCGGGTGCGGCGCCGCCCTCCCCGGGCCCGTCCCGGCGGACGCGCAGCCCGAACACCGCCCCGCCCGCGCCGATCCGACGCTTGTTGTAGATGTCGAAGGCCACCGCCAGCAGCAGCACCAGCCCCTTGATGAGCTGCTGCCAGTCCACGCCGAGCCCGATCAGGGACATCCCGTTGTTGAGGACGCCCATGACCAGGGCGCCGATGACGGCCCCCACCACGGTGCCCACCCCGCCGGACGCCGACGCGCCCCCGATGAACGCCGCCGCGATGGCGTCCAGCTCGAACATGGTGCCCGCGCCCGGGGTGGCCGCGTTGAGCCGCGCGGTGAACACCAGCCCGGCCAGCGCGGACAGCGCCCCCATGTTGACGAACACCCAGAAGGTGGTCCGCTGCGTGCGGATGCCCGACAGGGCCGCCGCCCGCTCGTTGCCGCCCACCGCGTAGATCCGCCGGCCCGGCGTCGTCGAGCGCGTCACGAACGAGTACCCCGCGATCAGCGCCACGAGCAGCAGCCCCACCAGGGGCAGGCCGTTGTGGGCCGCCAGCGCCCAGGTGAACGCCAGGATCGCCGCGACGAGCACCGCCGAGCCCGCCGCGGTCACCGCCGCGGGCTGCACCGGCAGCCCGTGCGCCCGGGTCCGCGCCCGGGCCCGCCACTGGATCCACACCACGACCGCCGCGCCCGCCGCGCCCAGCAGCAGGGTCGGCAGGTGCGGGCCGTCGGTCTGGCCGGGGAGGAACCCGCCCGCGATCCGCCGCAGGGAGGAGGGCAGGTGCGCGATGGACTCGCCTCCCAGGACGGCCAGCGTGGCGCCGCGGAACACGAGCATCCCGGCGAGGGTGACGATGAACGCGGGGACGCGCACGTACGCGATCCAGAAGCCCTGCCAGGCGCCGATGGCCGCGCCGAGCAGCAGCGCCAGGGGCACCACCGCGAAGGTCGGCAGCCCCCAGGAGGTGAGCATGATCGCCGACACGGCGCCGGTGAACGCCACCACCGACCCGACCGACAGGTCGATGTGCCCGGTGACGATCACCAGCATCATGCCGATGGCCAGGATCAGGATGTAGGAGTTCTGGAGGATCAGGTTGGTGATGTTGAGCGGGGTCAGCAGCAGCCCGCCCGTCAGGATCTGGAACAGGACGACGATGGCGACCAGCGCCACCGCCATGCCGTAGCGGCGGGTGTCGCCGCGCAGCAGGGCGCCGAGCCCGGCCCGCCCGGAGCCGGTCCGTCCCGCGGTCTTCTGTTTCATGGCCGGTCCCCGGTTCTCGTCATCAGTCTCATGAGGGTCTCCTGGTCGGCCTCGGCCGCGGGCACCTCGCCGGTGATGCGGCCCTCGCACATGGTGTGGACGCGGTCGCACATGCCCAGGACCTCGGGCAGCTCCGAGGAGATGAGCAGGACGGCGGCGCCCTCCGCCGCCAGCCTGCGGATGATCAGGTGGATCTCGTACTTGGCGCCGACGTCGATGCCGCGCGTGGGCTCGTCCAGGATCAGCAGCTCCGGCCGGGTGAACATCCACTTGGCCAGGACGACCTTCTGCTGGTTGCCGCCGCTGAGCGTGCGCACCGTCCCGGCGGCGACGTTCCCGCGCACGCGCAGCTCCTCGCCCATCCGCCGGGCCTCGACGGTCTCCCGCGCCTGGTCGATGACCCCGTGGCGCGAGACGCGGTGCAGCGCGGCCAGGGTGGTGTTGCGCCGGATGTCCTCGTCGAGCAGCAGCCCGAGCGTCTTGCGGTCCTCGGGCACGTAGGCCAGGCCGCCGCGGACGGCCGCGGCGACGTCGTGCACCGGCAGGACCTCGCCGTCCTTGGACAGCGTGCCCCGCACGAACCTGCCGTAGGAGCGGCCGAACAGGCTCATCGCGAACTCGGTGCGCCCGGCCCCCATGAGCCCGGCCAGCCCGACGATCTCGCCCGCGCGCAGGTCCATGTCGACGCCGTCGACCACGCGCCGCCCCGGCCGGGTCGGGTGGTCGACCGTCCAGTCGCGCACCCGGAACCGCACCGGGCCGGCCTCCCCGAGCGGTTCGGGGTAGCGGCGGTCCAGGGAGCGCCCGACCATGCCGCGGATGATCCGGTCCTCGTCCACCGACGGCGTCCCGGCGGCGTCGCGCTCCACGGCGAGCGTCTCGATGGTGCGCCCGTCCCGCAGGATCGTGATCTCGTCGCTCACGTCCACCACCTCGCCGAGCTTGTGCGAGATGAGGATGCAGGTGACGCCCTGGGCGCGCAGTTCGAGGAGCAGGTCCAGGAGCCGCCGGCTCTCGGTCTCGTTCAGCGCCGAGGTGGGCTCGTCCAGGATGAGCAGCCGCACCCGCTTGGCCAGCGCCTTGGCGATCTCGACGAGCTGCTGGGCGCCGATGCCGAGCGCCGACACCGGGACGTCCGGGTTCTCGTCCAGACCCACCCGGAGCAGGAGCTCGCGGGCGCGGGCGTGGGTGGCGTCCCGGTCCAGGACGCCGAACCGGGTGATCTCGTGCCCGAGCAGCACGTTCTCGGCGATGGACAGCTGCGGGACCAGTGCCAGCTCCTGGTGGATGATGGCGATGCCCGACCGCTCGCTGTCGGCCACCCCGGTGAACGCGCAGGGCCTCCCGTCCAGGAGGACCTCCCCGGTGTAGGTCCCGGCGGGGTGGACCCCGCTGAGCACCTTCACCAGGGTGGACTTGCCCGCCCCGTTCTCGCCCATGAGGGCGTGGACGCGGCCCGCGCGCACCTCCAGGGAGACCCCGTCCAGGGCCACCATCCCGGGGAACTCCTTGCGGATGCCCCGCATGCTCAGCAGCGGGCCCGGCGGGGCGCCCGCGGCGGGGGCGCCGGTCACAGGTCCGACTCCTCGTAGTAGCCGCTCTCGACGAGCACCTCCCGGTAGTTGTCGATGTCGACCGACACGGGCTCCAGGAGGAAGGCCGGGACCGTCTTGACGCCGTTGTCGTAGGTCTCGGTGTCGTTGACCGGCACCTCCTCCTCCGCGAGCAGCGCCTCCACCATGTCGACGGTCTGGGCCGCCAGGGCCCGGGTGTCCTTGAACACCGTCTGGGTCTGCTCGCCGGCGATGATGGACCGCACCGACGACAGCTCGGCGTCCTGGCCGGTGACGACGGGCAGGGGGAGGTCGCCGCTGCCGTAGCCGACGGCGCGCAGGGACTCGATCACGCCCAGGCTGATGCCGTCGAACGGGGAGAGCACGGCGTGCAGCTCCTCGTCGGAGTAGTGGGCGCTGAGGAGGTTGTCCATCCGGGCCTGGGCGATGGCGCCGTCCCAGCGCTGGGTGGCGATCTGCTCCATCTCCGTCTGCCCGCTGGGGATCTCCAGCGTCCCGTCGTCCAGGTAGGGCCGCAGCACCGACATGGACCCGTCGTTGAAGAAGTAGGCGTTGTTGTCGTCGGGGGACCCGCCGAACACCTCCAGGTTGAACGGCCCCTCCTCGCCCTCCTCCAGCCCGAGGGCGTCCACGATGTACTGCGCCTGGAGCACGCCGACCTCGAAGTTGTCGAAGGTGGCGTAGTAGTCGACGTTCTCGCTGCCCATGATGAGCCGGTCGTAGGCGATCACGGGGATGCCGCTGTCGGCGGCGGTGTCGAGCACGTCGCCCAGGGCCTCGCCGTCGATCGCGGCGATGACGAGGACGTCGGCGCCGCGGGTGATCATGTTCTCGATCTGGGAGATCTGGTCGGGGACGACGTCCTCGGCGTACTGGAGGTCGGTGCCGAAACCGCGGGCCTCGAACTCGGCGACCATGTTCCGCCCGTCGTTGACCCACCGTTCGGAGGACTGGGTGGGCATGGAGATGCCGATGAGGCCGTTCTCGCCCTCGGGCCGGGCGGCGTCGCCGACGCCGTTGCAGGCGGTGAGCAGGAGGGCGGACGCTGCGAGCAGCGCGGTGCCCGCCGTACGTGGGCTGTGCGACATGGGGGGTCCGCTTTCGTGTCGGTGTGCGTGGAGGTCCGGGCCGGGAGGGGACCGGACGCGGGTCGGAGGGACGGGGGAGGGGCCGGGGGCCGGGGCCGTGCCGGGTGCGCGGCCGGCGCCGGCCGCGCACCGGGTCAGACCGGCACGTACTCGATGCCGGCCAGCGCGCACAGGACGCGCCAGTCCTCGGCCCGGCGGCCGGTGTTCATGGCCATGTGGTGGGTGCCGCCCGCCCGGAGCCAGGCGTCCATGCACCCGCCCACCCCGCTGTCGGGCCGGAACCGCCCGTAGGGCATCTCCAGGGAGGGGAGCGCGGGGGAGTCGAGGACCTCGCCCTCGGCCACGACCAGCCGGAAGCGGTCGCCGCCCAGGGCGACCAGGGAGGCCAGCGTGGCCGGGCCGGGCCGGTACCGGAACAGCAGGGTCGGCGGGTCGGCCAGCCCGCCGATGCCCAGGGGCCGCTTGATCAGGCGTACGGGCTCGTCCTCCCGGGCCAGCCGCCAGTTGCCCTCGCCCATGTGGCTCATGAGGATGGAGTCGCTCGGGAAGTCCATCGCGTACATCTCGGTGAAGTGGCCGTCCCCCGCCAGGCGGTGGCCCGCGTAGACCACCGAGGCGGCGAGCACGTCGCCCTCGCCCGCGAAGCCGTACCCCTTGGCCATCAGGGTGGAGGCGGCGGCCATGGGCAGCCGGGCGAAGCGGCCGTCCTCGCCGATCGCGTCGAAGTGGGTGGAGTAGGCCCCGCAGCCGGCCTCCTCCAGCAGCCGTTCGATGCCCAGCTGCATGCGGGCGTGGTCCTCCCGCTCCTCCTTGGACAGGCGAGGGTCCACGTCGAAGACCGAGTCCTCCCAGGACATCAGCTCGCGGACGGGCTCCTCGGGCAGGCCGGCCATGGTCCGGTGCAGGGCGCCCGGGGCGATGACGTGGACCTCGGGGCCGATCACCCGCAGCAGCGAGGTCTCGTCGACCCGCGCGTCCCCCATGCCGTTCATGGGGTAGCCGAACACGCCGACCCGCAGGTCCCGCAGCGCGCGCACGGCCCGGGCCGCCCGGGCCCAGCGGCCCACCCGTTCGGCGAACTCCGGGCGCTCCCAGTCCCCGGTGACGACCTCGAACGGCACCCGTGCGCGGACCAGCGCGTTGGCGGTGTCCTGGGCGCCGTGGATCCCCTGGTTGTAGGTCATGTCGTCCATGTCCCACGAGGCGCTCACGGCGGGTTCGGGCTGGATGTTCGCCAGGGCCAGCGGCAGCCGCGCGCCGGTCAGCGCCCGGGTGATCCGCAGGGACGGCCCGTAGGTCAGCATGACCACCAGGACCCCGTCCAGGCCGGCCTCCTCGAACGCCCGCACCGCCCGCTCGGCCTCCTCGCGCCCGCGCACCGGCGGGGCGACGGTCCACTCGGCCACGCCGGAGAGCCGGTCGGCGACCCGGGCGGCGTACCGCGCCTGGTGCTCGGTGATGCCCGGGATCATGTCGTCGTAGAGCGGCTGCATGATGCCGAGCAGCCCGATGCGCGGCGCGCGTCCGCGCACGGCCGGGTTCGGGGAGGGCGGAGCGGTGGGGACGGTCACGGGGGTCTCCTCGCTTTCGGTGGGGGTCACTGGCCGTAGGCGTTGCGGTAGCGCTCGTGGAGCGCGTCGATGTGCTCCTGGGGCAGGCGCTCGACGGGCCCGGCCTGCCGGGCGATGTGCACGGTGCGGGCCGCGTCCTCGCACATCACCGCGGCCTTGACCGCGGCCGCGGCGGTGGGTCCGACGGTGAACACGCCGTGGCCGCGCATGAGGACGGCCGGGGAGCGGTGGCCCGCCAGGGTGTCGAGCACGCCGCGGCCGATGGCGTCGTCCCCGATGAGCGCGAAGGGCCCCACCGGGATGTCGCCGCCGAACTCGTCGGCCATCGCGGTGATCACGCAGGGGACGGCCTCGCCGCGGGCGGCCCACGCGGTGGCGTAGGGGCTGTGGGTGTGCGCCACCCCGCCGATGTCGGGGCGCTCCCGGTAGATGTGGGCGTGGGCGAAGGTGTCGCTGGAGGGCCGGTGCCGCCCCTCGACCGTGTTCCCGTGGAGGTCGCAGACGACGATGTCCCCGGGGGCCAGGTCGTCGTAGGACACCCCGCTGGGCTTGATGACCATGAGGTCGGCGCCGGGCACCCGGGCGGAGACGTTCCCGCTCGTCCAGGTGACCAGGTTCCAGCGGGGCAGCTCCGCGTGCAGGGCGCAGACCTGCGCGCGCAGGCGCTCCACCTCGTCGCGGTGGGCGGCCAGCGCGGCCGCGGGCGCGGGCGTCCGGGGGGCCGTCACCGCCGCCTCCCCTCGTCGGAGGCCGCCGTGCCGGAGGGGCCGGCGGCGCGGGTGCCGTTGCGCAGGGCGCGGAGCCGGTGCAGGGCGTCGCTGCCGCCCCGGCCGAAGTGGTCGTGGAGTTCGGTGTAGACGGCGAACAGCTCCTTGTAGGCGGCCGCCGCGGCGGGGTCGGGCTCGACGGAGTCGGCGCGGACCCGGCCCATGGCGGCGGAGGCGGTGTGCAGGTCGGGGTACAGCTCGGCGGCGACGGCCCCGTGGACGGCCGCCCCGACGGCGCTGCCGTGCCCGGTGGCCGCGACCCGCAGCGGCCGGTCCAGGACGTCGGCGTAGACCTGGAGGACGAAGGGGTTGCGCACCATGCCCCCGGCGACGGTGAGGTCGCGGACCGGGACCCCGGCGCCGGTGAAGGCATCGACGATGGTGCGGGCGCCGAACGCGGTCGCCTCCACCAGGGCCCGGTAGACCTCCTCCGGCCGGGTGGCCAGCGTCATCCCGGCGAGCAGGCCGGAGAGCGAGTGGTCCACCAGGACCGAGCGGTTGCCGCTGTGCCAGTCCAGGGCGACCAGGCCGTGGGACCCGGCCGGGGCGTCGGCCGCCTTGTACGAGAGCAGCTCGTGCACGGACACCCCGCGGGCGCGGGCCTCGTCGTGGTAGGCCGGGGGGACGTGGGTGTCGGCGAACCAGCCGAAGATGTCGCCGACCCCGCTCTGCCCGGCCTCGTACCCCCAGGCGCCGGGCGTGATGCCGTCCCTGACCAGGCCGCACATGCCCGGGACCTCGGCCCTGACGTCGGAGTTCATCACCAGGCAGGTGCTCGTGCCCATGATGGCGAGCATCCGGCCCGGGCCGGTGGTCCCCACGGCGGCGGCGGTCACGTGGGCGTCGATGGCGCCCACCGCGACCGGGGTGCCCTCGGGCAGGCCGGTCCACTCCGCGGCCTGCGCGGTGAGGCCGCCCGCGCGCGTCCCCGGCGGGGAGAGCGGGTGGTCGAGCCGGGTCGCGGCGAAGTCCGCCAGGCGCGGGTCGAGGGCGGCCTGGTACTCCCGGGAGGGCCAGCGCCCGTCCTGGTACAGGCCCTTGTAGCCGGCGCTGGAGGTGTTGCGGGTCTCGCGGCCGCACAGCCGCCAGACGATCCAGTCGGCTGCCTCGATCCAGCGGTCGGCGCGCTCGTACACCCCGGGGTCGTCGCGCAGGACCTGGAGGGCCTTGGCGAACTGCCACTCCGAGGAGATCCGGCCGCCGTAGCGCGGCAGCCAGGGCTCGCCGCGCTCGGCGGCCAGGGCGGTGATCTCGTCGGCCTCGGGCTGGGCGGCGTGGTGGCGCCAGAGTTTGGGCCAGGCGTGCGGGCGGTCCGCGAGTCCGGGCAGCAGGCACAGGGGGGTGCCGTCGGCGGTGACGGGCAGGAAGGTGCAGGAGGTGAAGTCCGTGCCGATCCCGGCGACCCGCCCGGGGTGGACCCCGGCCAGCTCCAGCGCTTCGGGGACGGCGGTGCGCAGCACCTCCTCGTAGTCGCCGGGGTGCTGGAGCGCGGTCTCCGGCTCCAGCTCCCCCTTGCCGCCGGGGAGGCGGTCGGTGATGACGCCGTGGGGGTAAGCGTGCTCGGCGGTGCCCAGTTCGGCGCCGTCGGAGACCCGGACCACGACGGCGCGGCCCGAGAGGGTGCCGAAGTCGATGCCGACGACCACGGGATCGTCCGGCGGGATTTTGTGGGCGCTAACATTCCGCGACAAGGGCGCTTCCTTCCGAGATGGGGAGATTGAGGGGTATCGGGTGGATGGTGCCCTGAAATGGGGGAGTGTCGGTTTTCTTGGAGGGGGAGGGGCGGGAGCGGGGGCGTGAATGTGATCCAGGCAATATTGTTCGCGCTAACATTTTGGAATGTCAACCCCCGCAGGCCACACGGACCGGCCCCGCTGTTCTGACGCGGGACACCTGGCGGAACCCGAGGCGGCCGGTGGAGAGATCCCGCCGAGCCGGCGGCCGCTCACCACACCCGGCGAGACCGCCGGACGCGGTGGCACCCGCCGTGACGAACCGGCACGTGCCCGCCTCTGTGGCCGCCAGGGACGATGTGCCCGGACGGTGCCGTCCCCGTCCGGGGCGCGGCACCGTCCGGCGGTCCGCCGTGGGCGGGCCGGTCAGGCGTCGCGGCGGGGCGCGGGGGGATCCCCCTCGTCGGGGGGCATGCGCATCTCACCGGTACTGCGGTTCCAGCCCGTCGGATAGCGCCGCCGCTCGCGGGCGGGCTTGTCGGGGAGTCTGCGGTCGTCGGCGGTGTTGCGCCGCAGCACGAACACCGCCGCCACGACGATCGCGACGATCATGACCACGGCCACGACCCACGCCCATTCCATGTCCTTCACCTCTCCGATTCGGGGTCCGTTCGGTCCACCGCGCCGTTCACGCCGTCCCCGCCAGGGAGAAGCGCAGGGCGGTGTGGTCCAGTGACGCCGGCAGGTCCGCGGCCGACAGCGGGGCGGCGTCGGTGCGCGCCGGCGGGTCCCCGCCCGTGACCGCCGCCAGGAACCGCGAGGCGCTCGACAGCACCACGTCCCGGCCCGGGCACCCGGCGGGCCCGTGGCTGAACGGCACCAGCCCCGGCTCCGCCCGGGCGCGCCCGTCCAGCCAGATCCCGGGGGTGAACGCGTCGGCGTACGGCAGCCGCGGATCGCGGTGGAAGTAGGAGCTCACCATCACGAACACCGTGCCTTGGGCGAACTCCCGGTCCCGCCAGACCGTCTCCCGCACCGCCTCCCGCAGGATCACGAGCGTCGTCGGCCACAGCCGCACCGACTCCTGGACCGTCGCCTCCCACCGGGCCGCGTCGCCGGCCGCCGCTTCGGGGTCGGCCCCCTCCGCGGACAGCAGGGCCAGGGACCGGAAGGCGGCGATGGCCGCCGCGTCGAAGGCGAAGAGCCAGTGCGCCACCTGGTCCTCGGGCCGCACGCGGCCGTCCCGGGGCAGCCGCGCGGCCAGGCTCCCCGGCTCGGCGCCCTCGACGCCCGTCCGCACCCGGTCCAGGAACTCCTCCCTGGTCCGCCGGTCCACCGGCAGCGCGTAGGACCAGTCGGCGCGCGAGCGCAGGTGCCGGAGCAGCTCGGTGGTGAGGTGGTCTTCGGCGGCGTGCGCCCCGAAGACCAGCCTGCGGGCCAGCGCGTCGAACGACGCGGAGAACCGCGGCCAGTCCAGCCCGCCCCCGGCCTCGCCCAGGGCGCGGCGCAGCACCGCCGCCTCCTCGTCGGCGTGGGCGTCCAGCACCCCGCCGTCGGGGTGGGGCCGCCCGGTGGCCAGCGCCTCCTCGTTGGCCTCCCGCCGGGGCACGCGGTCGTCGGCGTCGGACACGAGCACCCCGTGCGGCTGGAAGTGCGCCAGAGCGCCCCGCTTCTCCCGGCCGCCCGGCGAGAACGGGTCCGGGGTGCGCTCCAGGAGGCCGCGCACGTCCGCAGGGTCCAGGACGAGGGCGACGGGCCGGCCCGCCACCGTCAGCGGCAGGGGCCGGTCCCCGTACCGTTCCCGCAGCTCCCGCAGGAGCTCCGCGAGCCGGCGGTCGGCGCCGAGCGCCGCGGCCAGGCCCTCCCAGGCGGGGCGGCGCACGATCACCCCCCGGGCGACCTGTGCGGACAGCAGGGGGAGCAGGCGCGCCCGCTCCAGCAGGCCGGGGGCGGGTTCCGTGCCCATCATCGGCTTCACCGCCTTCCACGGTGTTCGACCACGGGTGTGCACGGGGCGACTACCCATGAACGCCGGGAGTGAACGCGGGCGCCCCCGCCCCGGCCTCACCGGACCGGCGGGTCGCCGCCTTCCGGCGGAGGCAGGTCGTCGTCCGCTGGATCCTCTTCCGGCTCCCGCCGGGCGCTCCCGGCCCCGGGGCTCTGGTCCCACCCGGTCGGGTACCGGCGGCCGTCGGGCCGCTCCTTCCAGTAGTCGGGCGAGCGGACGGCCTTCTGCTTGCGGGCGACGTCCCGGCGCAGCACCCAGATCACGAACAGGATCACCAGCACCGGAACGGCCACGGACACGAGGACCACCAGCGGTCCCGCGGACACCGGGCCCTCCATCGGCCCCGCCCCCTCTCCTGCGCACGCGCCCCTCACACGTGGTCGCGTGCGATCGTCTCGTTCCACTGGCGGGAGAAGATGCGCTCCCCGTTCTCGTAGGCGTCGAGCGTCCCGTACACCCGGAACCCGGTCTCGGTGCACTCCAGCGAGGTGTGCGTCTCGGTGCGGGTGGCCCAGTCCCCCCGGGCGAAGCGCATCGTCCAGGAGGTCTCGCCGCGCACCGACGTGAAGTCGTTCGCCACCGACTCGTAGTGCTCGCGGGCGCGGCGGCCCACGTCCAGGTCGATGCCCTCCAGGTGCAGGATCCCGCCGTCCTTGACGATCTCCAGTGAGGACCGGGTGTCGACCAGGTCCCTGTGCACCTCCCAGCGGTGCTCGGGCAGCTCGTGCCGGGAGGTCGGGATCTCCGCCGTCGTCTCGGGTTCGCCGAAGGGCCGGGCGGAGGGGTCCTCCCCCTCGGGCACCGGGCGGACCGGCAGGTCCAGGGCGCTGCCGCCCGGGTGGACGGTCAGCAGGACCGGCCGGGGCGGGGGCCAGGCCAGCGGCCAGTACGAGGTGGACAGCGACAGCCGGATGCGGTGGCCCGCCGGGAAGACCTGGGCCACCCCGTTGAGGACGATCCGCACCCGCCGGGTCTCGCCCGGCGGCATCTCCTCCGGTTCCGCGTGCCCGTCGCGGTGGGTCAGGTTGAGCAGCCCGAACGTGACGCGGGTGGCGGACCCGTCGGGGGCGATGTCGCTCAGCCGCGCCGCGACCATCGCCACCGGCTCGTCGGAGGACACCTCCAGCTCCACCTCGGGGGCCCCGAGGATCTCCACCGGCTCCCGGAGGGCCTCGGTCTCGAAGACCAGCGAGCCGCCGTCCTCCTCGCGCTGGTCGTAGGGCAGGTCGGGCGGCGCGCTGTAGGAGGCCCACTTGCCCGCGAACTGGCCCACGGTCAGGGGCGAGGACACGGTCAGCGGGTCGCCGGGCTCCTCGTCCTCGGCCGGGGTGTACTCGTCGGAGGTGAACAGCCGGTGCGGGCCCAGGCCGAACCGCGTCCGCTCCACCCCCGGGGACGGCCACCGGTCCTCGCGCACCCACCGCCCGGGCCGGTCCTCGTAGGAGGTGGCGGGCGGGACGGAGTCCTGCATCCAGGCCCACAGCGCGGGCCCCTCGTCCACCCCGTTGTCCACCCCCTTGAGCCAGTGGTCGAACCAGCGCACGACCTCCTGGAGGTAGCCGATGGCGGGCCCGGGGAGCCCCAGGTGGGGGTAGCGGTGCGACCAGGGGCCGACGAGCCCCAGCCGCGGCGACTCCAGGCACTCCAGGACGCGCAGGACCGCGTTGGAGTAGCCGTCGGCCCAGCCGCCGGCGGCCAGCACCGGGCAGTCCACCCGCTCGGGGGCCTCGATCACCGAGGCGTGCCGCCAGTAGTCGTCCCTGCGCTGGTGGTGCAGCCACGTGATGATCCAGGGGCGGTTGGCCTCCAGCCGCTCCAGCCACATGTCCCGCCACCGGTCGCCCACCGTCATCGGGTCGGGCGGGCAGGTGCCGAACGCGAAGGTGGTCCCGGACTCGGCGAGGTTGTCGGAGAGCAGGCAGCCGCCCATGTAGTGGAAGTCGTCGTTGTAGCGGTCGTCGGTGAAGGAGGCGATGGCGATGGCGCCCAGGCTCGGCGGGCGCCGGGCCGCCACCTGGAGCGCGGCGAAGCCGCCCCAGGACAGGCCCATCATGGCGGTCGTGCCATCGCACCAGGGCTGCTCGGCGAGCCAGGCCAGGACCTCCTCGGCGTCCTGCTGCTCGCGCTCCAGGTACTCGTCGGTGAGCACCCCCTCGGAGTCGCCGCTGCCGCGCATGTCCACGCGGACGCAGGCGTAGCCGTGCCCGGCGATGTAGGGGTGGTGGGTCGAGTCGCGTACCGCGGTGAGGTCGCGCCTGCGGTAGGGGATGTACTCCAGGACCGCCGGCACCGGGTCCATCTCGGCGGACGCGGGGAGCCAGGCCCGCCCGGCCAGGCGCACCCCGTCGGAGAGGGGGATCCAGAAGTGGTCCTCGGTCCGGACCTCGTACGGCAGGGTCTCGATCACCCGCATGGGGTCTCCTTCCGTCAGTGGTCGTCGCCGGGGTCGTCCTCGATGTCGAAGGAGAGCTCCTCGGCGCAGCGCTCGTACTTGGCGCGCATCTCCGTCTCGTCGGCGCCGCCGATGACGATCTTGGCGAGCTCGAAGCTGTAGCTGTCCTGGGCCTGGAGTCCGGAGAGCCGCTGCCCCTCCTCCGGCACGATCGCGATCCGCACCCCCGGCACGGCCTCCTCCAGCCGGCGGATCTCCTCGGGGGTGGGGACCCGGTTGACCAGGCCGTCGGAGAAGCGGCGCAGGTACCATTCGGCGGCGATGTCGTACTCCCCGCGGAGCCCGTCCGGGAGCACGGGCTCCCGCCCCAGGGCGAGCCTGAGCATCCGCTCGTGGTTGGCGGTGCCGTCGACCATCTCGAACAGCGACGCGTGCGCCTGGGAGTGGCGGGGGTTGACCTCCAGGACCCGGATGTCGTCCTCGACGGGGTCGTAGAAGAACTCGATGCTGAACGTCGAGTTGTCCAGCCCCAGCCTGCCCATCACCCGCGTGGCGACCGACGCCAGCCGCCGCCGGACGTCCTCGGGCAGGGTGGAGGGGTACTGGTGGCGCAGGAAGACCGGGCTGGCCGGGTAGTCGACCGAGTCCAGCGTGGCGTAGACGACGCATTCGCCCCGGTGGACGTAGCCCTCGACGGCCACCTGGACCCCGTGCAGGGCGGCCTCGGCCAGGCAGGAGGTGCCGCCGGCCTCGGCGATCTCCGGCGGGAGGTCGACGCGCTTCAGGATCTCCTCGAAGGGGCGCCCGACCTTGCCGATCCCCTCGCGCAGGCGGTCGACGGCCTCATAGAACTCCTCGTCGTTCTCCACCCGGAAGGCGAGCTCGGAGGAGGCCGACTTCACGGGCTTGAGCCACATCGGGTAGCCGGGTTCGGTCGGCGGGACCGGGTCGTGCAGGTCCACCAGGGCGAAGGCGGGGTACTCGTCGATGACCTCGCTCTGGAGCAGGCGGCTCCAGTACTTGTGCTCGCACCGGACGACCGATTCCAGGGTGGGGGAGGGCAGGCCCCGGGGGCCGGCCAGGATCGGCACCAGCAGGGTGATGGGAAAGTCCCAGAAGCCCGCGATGGCGTCGACGGACCCGTCGAACCCGTCCATGGCGGCCTGGGCCCCGGCGACGGTCTCCTCGATGTCCAGGTGCTCGGACCTGAGGTCGTCCAGGGTGGAAAGGGGGTGGAAGTCGCACTCCCGGCCGGTGGGCGTCCTCCTGAGGATCTCGTGGTTGCGTTCGTCCAGGCCGGGGATGAAGACGTTCTTCCGTGGCATCGGACCTCCCTCGTCCTCCGGTTTCCGCCCCGTCCCCCGCCCGTGGTACCCCACTGGGGGGACCGGGGGACGGGGGATGTGGGAGGGCGACTACCCGAAGAGGCACCCCTCAATCGGTGTGCGGGGAGTTGAGGGCCGACAGGAAGCGGACCAGCAGCGCCTCGCGGGTGGCAGGCGCGAGCCCGTCGAGGATCGTGTTCACCGCCGCCGTCGGGGAGCCGCCCGGGCCGCCCAGGGTGACGCCCACCGCCGACAGCAGCTCCACGAACGCGCGGTCGTCCACCGCCTCCAGGTCCAGGCCCTCCACGGCCCCGGCCAGGCCCCCGGGCAGGTCGGGGCGCACGCCGCGCACCGCTGCGACCGCCCCGGCCAGCACCTCCAGCAGAGCGTCCACACCCGCCAGCGACACCCCGGTCAGCGTCAGGTGCAGGTTGGGCGGGATGCCCGCGTACGACAGCTGCGCCTGGAGGAACCACCCGGACTTCGCGACCTCGTCGGCCAGGACGAACACGTCCACCGCCGGGTCGGCCGAGGCCAGCGCCACCAGCGGCGCGTCCGGCTCGCCCAGCACCCGCAGCTCCGGGATCCCCGCGACCCCCTCGCGCAGCCGTGCGGCCGCGGCCATCGCCTCGGCGGCCAGCTCACGGTACCCCGACGCGCCCAGCGCGTTCAGGGTCGCCCACGCCCCGGCCAGCGGACCCGCGCCCTTGCTGCTCTGCACGGTGGAGTTGATGACCGTGTACCCCGGCCAGTCGGCGCTGGCGTAGTACGCCGCCCGCCGCAGTTCCTCCGTGGCGAACAGCACGACGGAGGCCCCCTTGGGCGCGTACCCGTACTTGTGCAGGTCGCACGAGAGGGAGGTGACGCCGGGGACGGACAGGTCGAACGGCGGCGCGTCCGCCAGCCACGGCAGCACCCAGCCGCCCACGCAGGCGTCCACGTGGCAGGGCACCCCGTGCCGGGCGGCGAGCGCCGCGATCTCCGGCACCGGGTCCACCACCCCGTGCGGGTACGACGGCGCCGACGCCACCACCAGCGCGGTGTCCGGCCCGATCGCGTCGGCGACCGCCGACGGCACCGCACGCAGGGTCCCGGGGTCCACCGGGACCGTGACGGGCGTGAGCCCCAGGTAGTGGCAGGCCTTGCGGAACGCCGGGTGCGCCGTCACCGGCAGCACCACCTCGCGCCCGCTCCCGGTGTCGCGGGCCGCCTTGACCGCCAGCATGATGGACTCGGTCCCGCCGCTGGTGAAGACGCCCGGGGTGGACGCGTCCCCGCCCAGGACGGCCGCGACCGCGCCCACCACCCGCTTCTCCAGGGCGACGGTGCTGGGGAACGCCGTCGGGTCGAGGCCGTTGACCTCCAGCATCTCCAGGTAGGCCCGGTGCCCGGCCTCGCGCACGTGCGGCCGCCCGGGGTCGTACACGTAGGCGGCGACCCGGCCCTCCCGCACCGGCAGGTCGCCCTCCTTGAGGCGGGCCAGTTCGGCGAGCAGGTCCTCGGTGGAGCGTCCGTTCTCAGGCAGCACTTTTCTCTCCCACGGCGGTCAGTTTCCGAAAGGCCAGCAGCGGCACCAGGCTCACCAGGAACAGCGCGGCCGGCATCAGGGTGAACCCCCAACTCAGGCCGAGCAGGGCGCTCCCGGGCTGGACGACGGCCGTCGCCACGTCCGAGGAGCGGAACGCCGTCGCGGCCAGCACGGCCGAGAACAGCCCCGGCCCCAGCGCCATCGCCCCCGTCTCCAGGCCGGTCCACAGGCCGGTGAACGTGCCCGCCTGGGCCTGCCCGCTGCGGCCGGCGTCCTCGCGCACGGTCTCGGGCAGCAGGGTCAGCGGCAGCAGTTGCAGGCCGGTGTAGAAGACGCCCACCAGCCCGGTCACCGCCAGCACCGCGACGGTGTGCTCGGCGAGCACCGCCGGGAACAGCAGGGCGGCGGTGGCGGTCATCGCGACCAGCGCCGCGAGGTAGCAGTTCACCGTGCCGAACCGCCGGGCCAGCGCCGACCAGGCCGGGACGGCCACCAGGCTCGGCCCCACCACGCACACGAACATGGCGGAGGTGAGCCCGTAGTCGTCCAGCCGGTAGGCGGCCACGTAGGGCGCGCCCGCCAGCATCACCGACACCGCCAGGGACTGGGTGGAGAACGCGGCGGCCAGCGCGAAGAACGGCCTGTTGCCGCGCGCCGCCCTGAACGCGGCGACGGGCCCGAGCGTGCCGGTACCGGGCCGACTGGGGATCCACCGGGTCCCCAGCGTGGCGGCCAGCAGCGCCGCGCACAGCACCGCCCCGATGGCGGCGCCCATGGCCAGGTGGCCGGGGCGCCCGCCGCCCGCGGCCTCCACGACGACGGGGGCGAGCCCGCCGGCGGCGAGGATGCCCAGGGTCAGGCACACCACCCGCCAGGACATGGCGCGGGCCCGCTGGTCGCGGCGCGGCGAGATCTCCGCGGGCAGCGCCACGTAGGGCACCTGGAAGAGGTTGAACGCGGTGGTGGCCAGCAGGAACGCCGTGCCCACCCACAGCGCCGACCAGGCCGGCGACTGCGTGGGGGCCGCGAACATGGCGGCGAACAGCAGCGGGAGGGCGAGCGCCCCGGCGAGCATCAGCCGGGAGCGGCCGCCGGTGCGCACGGCCTCCCGGTCGCTGGCCACGCCGATGGCGGGGTCGACGAGCATGTCCCAGACCTTGGGCAGGACCAGCACGAGCCCGGCGACCCCGGCGGCGACGCCGAGCACGTCGGTCAGGTAGTAGAGCAGCAGCAGGCCGGGCAGGGCCGAGAAGACACCGGTGCCGACGGAGCCGATCCCGTAGGCGAGGAGCCGGGGGCGGGGGAGCGGGCCTGCGGTCATGGGCGGCCGCCGCGGGGGCGGTCCGGGGGACGGGGGGAGGGGGATCCGGGGCGGTTGACAGGGGCGCGCCCGGTGTACAGGGGGGAGTCCACCCGCGCACGTTACCGCCGGCGGGCGGGCGCGGGCAATGGCCCGCGGGTCCGTGACCTCGGTTTTCGCACAGGGTGACCCCGGGCCCGCCGTCCGCGGCCGTGGACGGCCGGTGTGCGGCGCCTTCGGGACCGCCGGGCGGGCCGAGGCGGGCACACGACCGTCCCACCTGTCTCCACGTGCGGGTTTCCCCGCCGTCGCCCCGGGTAGCCGTGTACACACATCCCTCCGACCGACGATTCCGAGCCGGGACACGACCGGCGGGGGACGGCGGGCGGCGGTCCCCGCCCGCTTCGGGGCGGCGGCCACGGCCGCGCCGTCCTCCCGACAGCACGGAGGAGACATGCACACCGTGCACCCGAACCGACAGCCCCGTTCGCAGCACCGCCCGCGCCCGTCCGCGCACCGGCTGCGCTATCCCGACCCGGCGCCGGAGCCGCCGATGCCGCCGGACCCGTTCCCGCCCTCGCCGATGCCCGTGCCCCCGCCTCCGCCCGAGCCGGGGCCGGATCCCGAACCGCCGGGCCCCGGCCCCTTCCCCGAGCCGCCCCCGCCGGAGCCCCAGCCCGAGCCGGCCTGAGCCGGGGCCGGCCGGGCCGTTCCCGCCGGTGACGGCGGTGCCCGGCGGGGAGGGTGTCGCCCGGGGCGAATCCGTTCCGTAAGGGGGATTGACCCCAGCGTGACGGAGGCTTAGGTTTCGGACAGGAAGGACTCCTTCCGGTTCGGTGCGGCCCCGGCCCCGGCCGCATCGGACCGCCGCCCCCCGCCGGAGGAAGCCGTGCCCCACCCCTCGCCCCGCCGCGCCCGCAAGCCCCGCACCGCCCCCGGGCGCCTCGCCCGCGCCGGGTCAGTGCTCCTGGGCCTCGGCCTGGCCGCGACCGCCGCGTTCACCGTCCACGGCCAGGCCGCCGCGGACCCCGACCCCGCCCCCGCCGACGCGGACGCCGCCGCCACCCCGGTGGGCGAACACGGGCGGCTGCGCGTGTGCGGCATCAAGCTCTGCGACGAGAACGGACAGCGGGTCCAGCTCACCGGGATGAGCTCCCACGGCCTCCAGTGGTTCGACCACTGCCTCACCGACGCCTCGCTGGACACCCTGGCCCACGACTGGAACGCCGACGTGCTGCGCGTGTCCATGTACATCCAGGAGGGCGGCTACGAGACCGACCCGCGCGGCTTCACCGACCGGGTCCACGAGCTCATCGGGGAGGCCACCGAGCGCGGCATGTACGTCATCGTCGACTGGCACATGCTCAGCCCGGGGGACCCCAACCACAACCTCGACGCCGCCCGCACCTTCTTCGCCGAGATCGCCGACGTGCACGCCGACAAGGACAACGTGCTGTACGAGATCGCCAACGAGCCCAGCGGCGTGCCGTGGTCCTCCATCAAGGGCTACGCCGAGCAGGTCATCCCGGTCATCCGCGCCCGGGACCCCGAGGCGGTCGTGCTGGTGGGCACCCGCGGCTGGTCCTCGCTGGGCCTCTCCGAGAACGGGGACCACCGGGAGATCACCGCGGACCCGGTGGACGCGGACAACATCATGTACGTCTTCCACTTCTACGCGGCCTCGCACACGTCCTACCACCGCGAGGGCCTCCGCGCCGCCGCGCGGGAGCTGCCGCTGTTCGTGACCGAGTTCGGCACCCAGGAGTACACGGGCGACGGGCCCGACGACTTCGCCTCCGCCCAGGCCTACCTCGACCTGATGGAGCAGGAGCAGATCAGCTGGGTCAACTGGAACTTCTCCGACGACTTCCGCTCCGGCGCGGTCTTCCGGACCGGGTCGTGCTCCTCGGGCGACTGGGACTCGCTCAAGCCGGCGGGGGAGTGGATCAGGGACCGCATCCGCGAGAGCGGCACCTCCGCCTGACCCCCGCACGCGGGCGGGGCGCGCCGCGCGGACGCGCCCCGCTCACCGCCCCCGGGCCTTCGGACACCGGCGGTCCCGCCGTCGCGGCCCGGACGGCCGCGCGCCCGGGCCGCCGGGCCCGGACCGGATCAGGCCGAGGACGCGGTGGAGATCCGCAGGCCGTCCTCCCCGCCCGCGTCCACGACCACGTCGTCGCCCTCGGCGAGCTGCCCGTCCAGCACCATCCGCGACAGCCGGTTGCCCACGTTGCGCTGGATGGTGCGGGCCAGCGGCCGCGCCCCGTACGCGGGCTGGTACCCCTGCCGGGACAGCCACCCCACCGCCTCGTCGGTGAAGCGGATCGTGATCCCCTGGGCCTTGAGCCGCCGTTCGGTCTCGGCCAGCATCAGCCGGGTGATGCGGTCCAGCTCCTCGCGGTCCAACTGCCGGAAGACCACGATCTCGTCGATCCGGTTGATGAACTCGGGCCGGAACTCCTCCCGCAGCCGCCGCATCACCCGCTGCTCGGTGTCGGGGTCCATCTGCCCGTCGCTCGTGAACCCCATCGGGGCCCCGCCGGTGATCGCCTCCGATCCCAGGTTGCTGGTCATGATCACCACCGTGTTGCGGAAGTCCACCGTCCGCCCCTGCCCGTCGGTGAGGCGCCCGTCGTCGAGCAGCTGCAACAGCAGGTTGAACACGTCGGGGTGGGCCTTCTCGACCTCGTCCAGCAGCAGCACCGAGTACGGGTGGCGGCGCACCGCCTCGGTCAGCTGGCCCGCCTCCTCGTACCCGACGAACCCGGGCGGGGCGCCGGTCAGGCGGCTGGTGGTGTGCCGCTCCTGGAACTCGCTCATGTCGATCCGCACCAGCGCGTCCTCGGACCCGAACAGCGCCACCGCCAGCGCCTTGGCCAGCTCCGTCTTGCCGACCCCGGTCGGCCCCAGGAACAGGAAGCTGCCCACCGGCCGGTCGGGGTCGCCGAGCCCGGCGCGGGAGCGGCGGATGGCCTCCGACACCGCGGTGACCGCCTCGTCCTGGCCGATCACCCGCTCGTGCAGCACCTCCTCCAGGCCGACCAGGCGCTCGCGCTCCTCCTGCGTGAGCCGGGCGACGGGGATCCCGGTGCTGCGCGAGACCACCTCGGCGATGTCGGCGGCGGTCACCTCCGGCACCGCCGATCCGGTGCCGCGCGCCTGGTGGACGGAGCTCCGGGCGGCGTTGATCTCGTCGCGCAGCGCCGAGGCCCGCTCGTAGTCCTCGTCCTGGACGGCCTTCTCCTTCTGCTCCTCCAGGTTCTCGAGCCGCTCCTCCAGCTCGCGCAGCGCGGAGCTGGAGGTCCTGAGCCGCAGCCGGACCCGGGCACCCGCCTGGTCGACCAGGTCGATGGCCTTGTCGGGCAGGAACCGGTCGGTGACGTAGCGGTCGGACAGCTCGGCGGCCGCCACCAGGCTCTCGTCGCTGAAGCGCACCTGGTGGTGGGCCTCGTACCGGTCCTGGAGGCCGCGCAGGATCTCGATGGTGTCCTCGACCGAGGGCTCGGGCACCAGGATCGGCTGGAACCGGCGCTCCAGGGCGGCGTCCTTCTCGATGTTCTTGCGGTACTCGTCGACGGTGGTGGCGCCGATGATGTGCAGCTCGCCGCGGGCCAGCGCGGGCTTGAGCATGTTCCCGGCGTTCATCGACCCCTCGGCGGCCCCGGCGCCGACGATGGTGTGGATCTCGTCGATGAAGACCAGCAGCCGGTCGGACCGGGCGCGGATCTCGTCGATGAGCGTGGTGAGGCGCTCCTCGAAGTCGCCCCGGTAGCGCGTCCCGGCGACCAGCCCGGCCAGGTCGACCTGGACCAGGCGGCGGCCGCGCAGCGTCTCGGGCACGTCGTCGTCGGAGATGCGCTGGGCGATCCCCTCGACGATGGCGGTCTTGCCGACGCCTGGGTCGCCGATGAGGACGGGGTTGTTCTTGCGGCGCCGGGCCAGCACCTCGATGCACTGGTCGACCTCGTCGTCGCGGCCCACGACCGGGTCGAGGCGGCCCTCGCGGGCGAGCCCGGTCATGTCGGTGCCGAACTCGTCGAGGGTGGGCGTGGCGGACGGTTCCCCCTCGGCCTGTTCCGCCGCGGCGGGGGCCGGGCCCGCGGCCCGCTGGAGGCTCTGCGGGGTCACCCCGGAGTCGCGCAGCAGCCGCCCGACGGCGCTGTCGGGGTTGACGGCGAGCGCGAACAGCAGGTGCTCGGGCGTGATGCTGGAGCTGCCGGTGGCGCGGGCGATCTGGAAGGCGTCCAGCAGGCCGCGCTTGGCGGAGGGGGTGAGCAGGGCCGAGGCGCGCACCGACCTGGGAGCGTGGGCGGCGGCCTGGTCGATCACCTCCTCCATGCGGCCGGCGTCGCCCGCGGTGCGTTCGACGAGGTCGCGGGTGGGCTGGTACCGCAGCAGGGCCCAGAGCAGGTGGACGCTGTCCACGTCGGCGCTGCCGTTCTCCAGGGCGCGGCGGACGGCGGTGTCGGCGACCTGGCGGGCCTCCGGGCTCATCAGCTTGGACAGGTCCACGCGGCGCACCTGGCCGCGCGAGGAGCCCAGGAACCGGGCCAGGAACTCGTCGAACGAGCGGTCGCCGTCGTCGGGAAGGTCGGTGGTCATCGTGTGCGTCCCCCGGGCGAGAATGTAATGACCTGATAACCCTAAGTGACGATGTGTCCGGTGTCCGGTAAGGGATTCCGTCGGAGGCCCGGTGTCAGGGTGGTCGCGGTGCCGTGCCGCGGCGGGCCCCGCCCGAGCCGTAGGGGGACGGGCGGGGCGATCCGGGGACTACCCGGCGACCTCCGCCGAGGCGGGGGCGGGGATCTCGTCCAGGGAGGCGGAGATCTCCCTCCGGCCCTGCCGGGCCAGGAGCAGGAGGTTGTGGGCACAGCCCCACTCCCGGGACAGCCGCCCGTGCGACTCCTCCGCCTCCGCGAGCTCCTCCGGGTCCTCCCGGTCGAAGCCCTCGTACTCCAGCACGCCGTCCACGTCCCGCAGCTGTAGGGCGAGGGACTCGAAGTCGTCGGGACCGAACCCGTCCTCGGCCGGGTGCCGGCCGTGCCCGCAGGGCTCCTCGGCGAGCGGGGCCAGCAGGCGCACGGCCTCGGAGAACGCCCGGTGCACCTCGGTGCGCATCGTCCGGATGTCCGCCCACTGCCGGTCGTCGTTGCCCTCGACCGTCGCGGCCCAGTAGACGACCGACAGGGTGGACAGCAGGGAGATCACGACGGGACGCTCCGCCGACAGGTCGGCGAGCAGCCCGGAGGCCGCCGCCGCGACGCGACCGAACGGATCGTAGGAGGGGTAGCCCTGGAAGATGTCCTCCAGGTCGGGGAGCCCGTCCTCGACGTACTCGCGCTGCTGCTCTTCGGTGAGGGGTCCGGTGATGCCGTTACTCATGGGACGTGTGATGCACCCGGGACCGGTGCGGTTGCAGCCGGTACCCGGGTGCCCGTCCGCGGGTCAGGGGGCGGAGGCCTCGTCCAGCAGGGCGGTGGACTCCTCGTCCAGCACCAGCGTGTTGACCGGCAGCAGGTCCGCCAGCTGCTCGGGGTTGCGGGCGCTGGCCAGCACCGAGGACACCGTCGGACGGTCGGCCAGCCAGGCCAGCGCCACGGCGGCCTGCGCGACGCCCAGCCGCCCGGCCACCGTGTCCAGGGCGTCCAGGACGCGTAGCGCCCGTTCGTCCTCCAGGAACGCCGAGGCCCGGCCCGCCCGAGGGCTGTCCACGGCCGGGCCGCCCGGCCGGTACTTGCCGGTGAGGAAGCCGCGCGCCAGCCCGTGGTACGGCAGCAGGGCCAGCCCGCGCTCCCGTGCCAGAGGCACCAGCGCGTCCTCCGCGTCCCGTGCCAGCAGGCTGTAGTGCGGCTGGACGCAGACCGGGGCGTGCAGGCCCCGGTCTGCGCAGATGTCCAGCCAGGCGCGGATGCGGTCGGGCGTGTAGTTGGACAGGCCGATGCGGCGAACCCTGCCCGCGTCCACCAGCTCGGAGAAGGCGCGGGCGCTCTCCTCCAGCGGGGTGGCCGCGTCGTCGAAGTGCGCGTAGTACAGGTCGATGGCGTCCACGCCCAACCGCTCGAGCGAGGCGTCGGCCGCGGCGTGGATGTTGGCCGCCGACAGGCCCGGGAACCCGGGGTGCTCACTCACCTTGGTGGCCAGCACCAGGCCCTCGGGGCGGCCCCGGTCGGCCAGCCAGTGCCCGATGACGGTCTCGGACTCCCCGCCTTGGTGGCCGGGCACCCAGGCGGAGTAGCCGTCGGCGGTGTCCACGAAGGTGCCGCCGCCCGCGACGAAGTCGTCCAGGACGCGGAAGGAGGTCGGTTCGTCCGCGGTCCACCCGAACACGTTCCCGCCCAGGCACAGCCGGGAGACGTACAGATCGGAGTCGCCGAGGGGACGGGGCTTGACGTCGTTCATGCTCACCACGGTTCTTACGGGGGCGGATGCTGCCGCGCACAGGCTAGGGCACCGCCCGCCCCGCTGCCAGTGACGCGGCCCCGGTCGGGACCGGATCGGTAGGCTGCCCCTACCCCGGCAGCGCGACACCCGTGAGGTGGCACCTTGAGCGACGAACGGCCCGAACCCGCCCGCACCGAGAACAGTGTCGGCGATGTCAGTGGCGGGACCACCATGATGGGGCGCGACATCACCGTGAACATGGTCGGGCCGCAGGGCGGTGGCGCGCCGCTCTACGCCGTCCCCGCCCCGCCCCTGTTCGTCAACCGCGACGGGGAGCTGGAGCGGGCCCGGGACTTCGCCCTGGACGGGGGCCCGCACGCCCGCGTGCTCGTCGTCCAGGCGACCCCGCGCGGCAGCGGGGCCACCGCGTTCGGACTCAAGGTCCTGCACGAGGTCTTCGTCCGGGACCCGCGGCGCTTCTCCGGCGGGTACTTCTTCGCCGACGTCGAACGCGACGGGGTGGCCGAGTCCGTCAGCGAGATCCTGCGGCGGATGGGGGTCGAGGAGATCCCCGCCGGGCAGCGCAGGCGGCGCGACCGCCTCCAGGGGGAGTTCGCCGGCCGGGGCGCCGTCGCCGTCCTGGTGGACGCCCCGGCCGGGGTCAACGACGTCCTGCCCTTCGTGTCCACCGCCCCCGGCAGCCTCACGGTCGTGGCGACCGCCCACGACTTCGAGTTCGACGAGGTGCTGCCGCACGTGCAGGACGAGTGGATCGGCATCGGCGCCCTGGCGGCCGAGCACGCGGTGGAACTGCTGTGCGCCAAGGCCGGGGTGGAGCCGGAGACCGACGAGGACCGCCGCCTGGTCGAGGACCTGGCCGGCTACACCGGAGGCAGCCCGCACCTGCTGCTCCAGGTGGGCCGCAACATCCGGCGGCTGCGCCGCCGCCGGGCCGCCGGCGCCCTGGCCGCCGTGCACCGGAGCCTCATCGTCCCCGCCCCGGCCGGGCCGCGGGACGGGGACGGCGAGGGCGCGGGCCTGCCCGCGCCGGTGCGCGCGGCGGCCGTGGCGCTGTCCTGCCACCCCGAGACCGACTTCGGGGCGGGGGTGGCCGCCCGCGTCCTCCCCGGCGAGGACGCCGGAGCCCTGCTGGCGGCCCTGGTGGAGGGGGACGTGCTCACCGCCGCACCGGGGGGCAGGTACCGGTTCCGGACCGCCCGCGCCCAGCGCGAGCTGGGGGCGCGGGCCCACGACCGGGCCGCGGTGTTCGGACGGGTCCTGGAGTACTACTTCGGGCTCGCCGCGGCCGCCCACCGGGCGCTGCTGCCCGGCCGCTGGCTCCAGGCCGACCTCGACCACGACTCGGCGTTCCCCGACACGGCGGGCCCCCGCTTCGAGGACGGCGGGGCCGCCCGCCTGGCCCTGGAGCCCGACCGGGCGGCCCTGCGCGCCGCCGTCATGCACGCGGCGGTGCGCGGCGAGCACCGGCGGGCCGCCGAGCTGTGCGAGCACCTGTGGGCGTACTGGTTCACCTCGGGCCTCTTCGCGGACGTGGTCGATACCCACACCGAGGTGCTCCGGCACGCCCTGGGCACCCACCGCCTGTCGCCCGCCCGGCTGTCCCGCCTGTGCGTGCAGCGTTCCATCGCCTACCGGCGCGACGGCTCCCTGGAACAGGCGCGCGAGGACGCCGAACTCGCCCTGGAGCTGGCCCGGGACGCCGAGCCGGTACAGCCTCCGGTGCTGCTCACCGCCCTGGAGGCCGTCGGCGACGTGGAGCGGGAGGAGGGGCGTCCGGCACCGGCCGCCGAACGGTTCGCGGAGGCGCTGGCCGTCGCCGAGGCCGCCGAGCCGCTCGACCCGCGTGCCGTGCTCAACGCCTCCCGCAAGCTCGCCCAGGTCCGCCTGGAGCAGGGGGACCGCGACGCCGCCCGCGGGCTGCTGGTCCGGGCCCGCGACCTGGTGCTCCTCAAGCGCCCCGACGACCTGCACAACCGGGCGCGGGTCGGCGCCGCCCTGGGCGACCTGCTGCTGGCGTGCGGCGACCGGGAACGGGCGCTGGAGCAGTGGGACGCCGCGGCCGAACTGCACACCCGGCTCGGCGACGACCGCCGGACCGGCGACATGTGCGTCAAGCGCGCCGACGCCCTGGAGCCGACGGACCCCGCCGCCGCGCGGGCGGCGCTGGAGACCGCCCTGGAGCACTACACCCGGGCCGGGGCCCGCCACCTGGTGGCACAGGTGCGGTACCGGCTCGCCGACCCGGGCTGACCGGTCGGACTCGCTCAGGGGCCCAAGCGCTCCACCCCGACGCGGACCTCCCGGTCGCCGATCCTCACGGTGCACACCAGGCCGTCCGGTTCGGCGACGGTGCGGCGCAGCCGCAGGAACGCCGACGCGTACGCGGTCGGGTCCGGGGCGGCGGCGCCGCGCGGGACCAACCGGTGGCGGACGCCGTCGCGGTCCAGCACCAGGCAGGCGTCCCCGTCGGCCTCGGCGGCCAGCCGGGCGCCGGGCAGGGCGGCCAGGGCGTCGGCGAGCCGCCGCCACGGGTCGTCGGGCGCGGGTCCGCACAGCACCGCGTCGGCGGCGTCGCGCCACCGTGTCTGGGGCTCGTCGGCGTGCACGACCGTGTGCGGGCGGCGCAGCGACAGCCGTCCGGCGGCGACGGGCTCCGCCGGACGCCGGGTCACCCGGACGGCGGTCGGGTCGGCGGGGTCGGGCTCGGCCGTGGCGATCAGCGGCGGGACGCCCGCGGTGTCGGGCCACCCCCGCCGGTACGCGACCGGCGGCTCGGGCGGGACGACGCGCACCGGCCGGTCCGGTTCGGACAGGCCCAGGAGCTTGTAGAAGGCGGACCGCAGCACCGCCGCCGACCCGCCCGGGACCGAGGTCAGCAGGCGCGTGGTGGCGGCGAACCGGTCCGGGGTGTGCCGGGCGGCGTCCGCGGTCAGCTGGGGGAGCAGGGGCGCGTCCGGGTCGAGCCGGGTCGCCGCGCGGCCGAAACCGGCGATGGGGGAGGAGGCCGCCAGTTCGTGGTCGGGGAAGGCGCCGAGCACGGTGTGGGTCCCCAGCGCGGCGCCGTAGAACGTCACCGACCCGTGGTCGCCGATGACGTGGTCGGCCGCCACGAGGGCGGCCTGCCAGCCGCTGCGGGGCGGCAGGACGCGCAGCCCCGCCCGTTCGGCGTCGGCCAGCCAGGCGCGCACCTGCCAGGGGCCGTGGCCGTGCCAGACGTTGGGGTGCAGGGCCAGGGCGACGCGGTACTCGTCGACCGGCAGTTCCTCCAGCAGGCGCAGGGGGAGGTCGGGCCGGGCGCCGAGGAGGGAGGTGGGGCCCCAGGTGGAGCTGATCAGGACCAGGCGGCGGCCGCCGGCCTCCAGGTGGTCGCGGTAGCGGTCGCGCCAGGGGAGCCCGGCGAGGATGCGGTCGTAGGTCGGGTCGCCCGCGACGACGGCGGAGTCCAGGGCCTCGGGGCAGGCGGCGGCGAGGCGGTCGCGCTGCTCGGTGTGGGAGAGGACGAGCGTCCGGGGGATGAGGGCGCCGTCGCGCAGGAGGGTCTCACGGGAGAGACCGAAGACGGCGTCGGGGCCGGGAACGGAATCGGAATCCGCGGGAAAGGCCCGGCCGGCTTTCCGGCTTTCCGGCTTCACCAGCTTGTTGTAACCGGCCCCGTGGGAGAAGACGACCATAGGGGCCTTGACCAGGTGCAGGTCGTCCCCGTAGCTGGCCGAGACGGCGAGGTCGAATTCCTCTTCCACCGCCTGTTCCCAGGGGGCCACCGCCGCGCCGATGTCGGCGAGGAATTCGGTGACCCCCTCGCGGAAGTTCGAGGTTCGCGCCCGGGTGAAGACGAGCTGTACCCGGGGGTCGGATTCCAGGAGCGGGATGATGTCGAGAAGGCGGGTCAGCGCGGTGACCGTGTGCGCCACCACCAGGACCCGCCGGGCGTCCGGGGCGGTCGACCACCCGGGTGCGGCCCCGATGGGGACCCGGAGCCGCTCTCCGACCGACATGCGCCCTCCCGCGGCCCTCGTGTTCCTCGCCCGTGTTCCGTCCGGCGACGGAACAGCGTACCGAAGGCGCCTCCCCGCGGGGAACGCGGAGGGGCGGCCGCCTCCGGCACCGGATCAGTGGACACCGGGGTTGGCGGGGGTCTGGATGGTGATCTCGTCCTCCCGGCCCGGCAGGTAGTGGACGGTGACCACCCGGCCGACCTGGAGGGACGTCGACAGGCGGGCGGGCAGCCGCTTGACCGTGCGGGTGTGGAAGACGCCGCCGTCGGGGCGGGTCACCGCGACCTCCACGTCCATCTCCGGGTTGCCGTCGACCAGGTTCCCCGTCGGGCGGACCTCGGTGATGACGCCCTGGGCGGGGATCCCGTGCGCGGCGATCTCCAGCGCCCGCGGGGTGGTCAGCCCCGCCCGCAGCATCACCGCGTCGAAGGCCGCCTGCGCCGCCGCCTGGTCGCCGCTGCGGTCGATGGCGACCACGCCCGGGCGGTCGGGGCGGTAGCGCACCGGCAGCAGGACGCCCGGCTCCAGCAGGCCCACCTCGGCCGGGTCGAGCAGTTCCTTGGCCACGGCGGTGAACCGGTGCCCCTCCGGGGTCTCCACGTCCAGGGTGACGGCGATCTGCGGGGCGTCGTTGACGGTCAGCCCGGTGCGCCGCCAGTCGGTGACGGTGCCGACCGCGATCGGGGCGGCCGCCATCGCCTTCGCGCCGCCCAGGCCCCGGAGCGACGACTCGATCCTCAGCGTGAAGAGCGACGTCAGCAGCACGACGCCGCCGCCGATCGCCATCCCCAGGTACGACTCCCAGGGGCTGGGGAACCCGCCGGCCGGGGCGTTCAGCCCCAGCCACAGGTACCCGCCGAGCAGGCCCAGCCCGACCAGCACCTCGACGGCGAACACCAGACGCAACACCGTTCTCACCACGGACATGGGACGCCTCCTCGGCGGTCGGTCTCTCTCGGTCTCTCTGCCGTCCACAGTCCACACCGCGGCCCCCGCCTACCGATCCCAGGTTCCGGGCGGGCGGGGTCCAGGGGGCCGGGTATCGTCGTTCCGTGCCGGAGACCCCCGATGAACGACTCCGCCCCCGGTCGCAGGTCATCGACCGGGCCTGGCGCGCGCTCGGCCCCGGCCTGGAACCGCTGAGCGGCCCCGACGGCGCCCCGCTCACCCGCTCGGTGAAGCTGGTCGTCCTGCCCCTGGTACTGCGGCCGGTGCTGCGCCCGGACCTGGCCGGGGACCTGCTCACCGCGCGGGCCGCCGACCTGGCGGCCGGGCTGCTGCGCGCCGACGGGCCCCGCCTGGTGGCCACGGCCCGCTGGTTCGCGCTGCTCAAGCGGGTGCGCCGGGCACTGAAGGTGGTCGGGGGCAACCCCCAGGACCTGTACTTCCAGCGGTGCTACGAACTCGCTACCGAGCACGGCGCCCCCGACGGCCCCGACGCCGAGGAGGTCGCCCGCGCCGCCGTCCTGGAGGCGGCCGACCAGGGCGACCGCACGGTGTCCGCCCTGCGCGGCCACCTGGCCGACCCCGCGCGCGCCCGTGCCGTCGCCTCCGCCCTGGCCGCCGCCTGGGAGTCCCGCCCCCTGCCGCCGCCCGCGGGCCCGGCGCCGAAAGAGGGGACCCGGGCGCTGGCGGACGCGGTGCTGGACGGCTGCCCGGACGGCGGGGGAGGGGAGGCCTTCACAGCTCTGGTCGACGGGGGCCACGGCGGCGCCCTGGGCTCGGCGCTGTGGGGCGGGGCCGCCTCCGGGTGGGGCCGGCCCGGAGCGCCCGCGCACCTGGGCCTGACCACGGAGCCCGTTCCGCCGCCGCCCGCGGTGGGCGCGGGGGCCTCCACCACATCCCTGCCCGCCCCGCTGGACCGCAGCGTCTACGAGAGGGTGTTCACGCTGCTGCGGGCCCCCGGACACGACGGCCTGCCGCCGGTGCCCGAACTGGTGGACGCCGAGGCGGCGCGCGCCTGCGCGCCGCTCGGGCTGGCCGAGGAGTCCCTGCGCGTCGCGCTCCTGGTGGGCGGCCGCCTGGCCGTCGGCCTGGACCCGCTGGGCACGGGCGCCGGGCCCACCGCCGCGCACCGGGCCGTGGACCGGCGCTGGCGGCGCGAGTCCTCGGTGTCCCGGGCCCGCCGCGCCACCGTCGACCCCGCGGCCGACCAGGGCCCCTTCGCCGACCTGGCCCGCGCCCTGCGCGACCCGTGGACCGCCTATGTGCGCCGCCTGTGGGCGCGCCTGCACGGCCGCGACGCCCACGCGGTGCCGGTGTCCGACACCGCGGAGCTGTGGGCGCTGCTGGACGGCATCGCCTACTCGGTGCTGCGCGACCACCGCGCCCGCGTCCGCGCGGTGCTGCGGTCCCTGACCGCCCCCGCGAACGACACCGCCGACGCCTCCGGGAGTGCCGCATGAGCGCCGTCCCGTCCCACGCTCGCCGGTCCCGCACCGGAACGCCCGCCGCCCGCGGCCGGGGGAGCGGCGCATGACCGACGTGGAGATCACCGCGGCCGAGGGCGGCGTCACCGTCACCCTCGCGGGCCGGAGCGCCGCCCCGCCGCTGTTCGCCTCCTCGGTGGTCGACGCCGACGGCGGGCTGCTGGCCTGGCCGGACATCACCGCGTCCGGCCTGCCCGACGCGCACCTGGACGACGTGTCCGCCGCCCAGGGGTGGCTGTGGGACCTCTACGGCCCCGACACCGCCCGCGCGGTCGCCGCCGTCGCCGCCCCCGGCACGACCGTCCGGGTCCCCGCCGGGCCGGGCGCCCTGGAGCGGCCCCTGGCCGCCCTGGCCCTGGGCCACTGGGCGGCCCGCTGGTGGCCCGCCTCCCGCCTGGACGGCGTCCCGGCCCTGGACACCGACCTGCTGGGACTGGAACTGGCCGTTCTCGCCCACCGGGCCCACCGCGCCCTGCCCCCGGACGCGGCCGCCGACCTGCTGCTGGAGCACCGCGCCGGGATCGGCGCGCTGCTCGACGAGGGCCCGCCCGGGCTCGCCGCCGGACTCGCCGCGGTCGCCGACGCGGCCGGGATCGACGGCGGCGACATCGACGCCCTCACGGGCGCGGCGGCGCCCCCGGCCGCCCCGTCCCGTGCCGACGGCTACGCCCTCGCGGCGGGCCCCGGAACACCCGGGCGCGCCCGGACCCTGGCACGCGGCCACGGCGCCAACGACTGGTGCCGCCACCCCGCCGGGTTCCTGGACGCGGCGGAGGCCGCCGTCTCCTGGACGGTCCTGGCCCACGGCGCCGCCCGCTCCATCGAGGTGCGCGCGGTCATGGGACCCCTCGGGCCGCGCGTGTCCGCCCATCCCGTCGCCGAGGTCGTCCCCGCCCCCGGCGCGGCCCCCGTCCGGATCCCCCTCGCACCCGACGGCGACGCCTGGGCGGGCGGCGCCGCTCTGGACCTCCCCGCCGCCGCCGTGCCCGCTCTGGACGTCGCGGTGCTGCTGCCCGGGTTCGACCCCGGACCGAGCGGCCCCGGCGCCGCCGTGTTCCGGGACCGGCTGCGCTCCCTGGCCGCCCGCCGCCTCGACCTGGCCCGCGGCGCCCCCGCCGCCCCCGGCGAGCCGCCCCCGTTCACCGCCGAGGTCCGCGCCGCCCGCGCGGACGAGGACTTCTGATGGCCGGCGGACCCCCCGACGAGATCCCCGTCGAGTACGGCGTCTTCTTCGGCGAACCCTACGACGAGTGGCTGGCCAAGGCCGGGACCCTTCTCGAACTCCACCGCTTCCGCGAGGCCCGCGACATCCTCGACCGGCTCCTCGAAGCGACCGGCGGCCTCGACCCCTCACCCGTGGTCGACCTGCTGCGCGGCACCCTGCTCTCCGACCTCGGCCGCGCCCGCGTCGGCCTGGCCGACCTCACCGGCGGGGCCGCCGACCTGGACCGCGCCCTGGCCCTCCTGCGCCCCCTGGGACCGCACGTCACCGGCCCCACCGCCCGCCCCGTCTGGACCGGCATCCTCGTCCACACCCTCATCGAACGCGCCGAGAACGCCCGCCGCCTGGGCGACACCGGCCGGGCCGCGGCCCTGCTGGACGAGGCCGGGGCCCGCGCCGACGACAGCGTCACCCCCGAGGTCCACCGCGCCGAGGCCGCGGGCGGCCGCGCCCTCCTCCTGGTCACCCGGGGCGAGTGGGGCGCCGCCGAAGAGCTGTACCGCTCCGCCCTGGCGGCCACCGACCCCGGCCTGCACCCCGTCCCCTACCTGCTCTCCGGCCTCGCGGACCTGCTCGCCGAGACCGGCCGCCTCGACGAGGCCGAGGACCTCCTCGCCCGGGCCGCGGAGCGCTTCCGCGCCCACGGCGGGGAGCCGCCCTCCCTGGACGGCGGCCGCGCCCACCTGGCCCTGCTCCGCGGGGACGTGGCCGAGGCCGAACGCCTCTACCTGCGCGCCTCGGTCGCCTTCGAGCGCGGGGGCGACCCCGTCTCCCTGGCCGCCTGCGAACAGGTGCGCGCGGCCCTGGCGCGCGTGAGCGGCTCCACCGACACCGCCCGGGCCCTGGCCGCGGCCTCCCGCGCCCGGTTCGAGGAGCACGGGGTGCGCGCCGCCCTGGGGGAGGGCCTGCTGGAGGACGCACGCCGCGCCCTGGCCGCCGGAGACCTGCCCGCCGTGCGGGAGCACGCCTCCCGGGCCCGCGCCCTCTTCGAGGAGCAGGGGGCGTTCGAGCGCTGCGCCCAGGTGGACCTGCTCATGGCCACGAGCGCCGCCGCCCTCGCGGAGGCGGGGGCCTTCCCGGGCCGCGAACACGAGCTGCTGCGCACGGCCCTGGCCACGGCGGTTCCGGTCGCGCTGGCGCTGGCGGCGGTGCGCGCGGACTTCGCCACCGGGCACGCCCGCGCCCGCTGGGGCGAGCTCTCCCGCGCCGCCGCCGACCTGGCCTTCCGTCTGGCCTGGAGCACCGGGGACCAGGGGCTGCTGTTCGAGCTCGTGGAGGTGGCCTGCGCGGGCGCACCACTGGCGGTGGACCGCGCCCCCGGCCCCGCCGACCCGGTCGCCGCGCTCTTCCCGCCTCCGGCCGCCCACGCCCCGGGGCTGCGGGTGGGGCCGGTGCCCCGGGTGGAGGTGTCGCCGGGGCGCTTCGCCCTCCAGGAGCACATCGCCGCGGCCGAGGCCCGCTACCGCCGCCCGGTGGTCTCCGAGGGGTCCGTCGCCCCGGTCGCGGGGGCCGACCGCGCCTACCCGGAGCCGGTGCCGACGGTGCTGGTCCGCCTGGCCGACGCCGGGGGGCTCTACATGTCCTGGCGCTGGACGGCGGGAGCCCAGGGGTTCGGCACCGGCTACGCGCCGGGCCCGGACACCGACGCCGTGCTGGCGGAGCTGTCCGCCGCCCTGCCGGGTCCGGAGGGGATCGCCGCGGCCCTGGGCGGCGCGCTCGCCGATCCGTCGGCCGAGCGCGCCCTGGCCGCCCGCCTGTCCGAGGTGCTCTGGCCCGCCGAGCTCACCGACCAGATCCGCACCGTCGCCCGGGGGCTGGGCATGCGCCCCCTGGTGCGGGTCCAGCCGTCCCCGCGCACCGGCCGCGTCCCCTGGGAACTGCTGGCGGCGGACCCCGACGGCACCCGCCTGCTCGACCTCGCCGACGTGTCCCTGGCGGCCCCGGCCGCCCTCACCGCCGGCCCCCGCCCGGAGCCCTCGCCCGGAGGGCCGGCGGTGCTGGTCCTGGACCCGCGCGTACCGGGCTTTCGCGCCGACTCGGAACTCGGGTCGGTGCTGGGGCGGCCGGGCACCGACCCGGACGTGCTCGCCCTGGTCGAGGCCCACAGCGCCGCCGACGACATGCTGCCCCGGGTGGCCGCGCCGCAGGAGGCGCTGCGGCGCACCGACCAGGACCGCCACTGGCTGGGCGGGGCCCTGCGCGCGGGCGCGCGCCGCCTGCTCTACGTCGGCCACGCCACCTCCGCCCCGGTGGAGGACGGCCAGAGCGAGGACACCCTGCTCCACCTGTGCTGCACCGCCGACACCGGGGGCCACGCCGAACCGGTGCGCGGGCACCGCCCGCTCAGCGCCAAGGACCTGCTGCTGGGCACCCCGGACGGCCGGCCCGGGCACGAGGTGTGGCCGTCCCCTGCGCGGGTGGCGCTCATCGCCTGCGACAGCGGCGCCGACACCCGGTTCGCCGAACCCTTCGGCCCCGCCTCGGCGCTGCTGCGCAACGGCGCCGACCTGGTCACCGCGGCCCGGTGGGCGCTGCCGACCAACGCCGCCTTCCACCGCTTCGGCGGGGTCCCGGCCGGGGAGCGGCCGCTCACGGAGCTGATCGCCGCCGTGGACGCCGCCCACGACGCCCCCGCGCCGGTGCGCGCGCTGGCCGACTGGCAGCGCACCCGCCTGGACCGCTGGCGCACCACCGGCGACCCGGCCGCCGTTCCCCTGCTGTGGGCGGCCCCGGCCACCGCCACCGCCGGCCCCCGCTGAGGGCCCCCGACGGTCAGACCCCGTGGACGGCGCGGCGGACCTCGGCGTAGCGGGCGCGCACCTGCGGGGCGGGGGAGGCCCCGACCTCCTCCGCGATGCCCCCGGCGTTCCACTCCGGCGGGGCGTCGGTGCCCGCCAGCGCCCAGGCGGCCTGGCGGGCGGCGCCCAGCGCCACGTACTCGGCGGGCTCGGGCACCGCCACCGGCGCGTCCAGCACGGTCGCCGCCACCCGGCGCACCGCCTCCGAACGCGCGGCCCCGCCCACCAGCAGCACCCGGCGCACCGGCACGCCCCGGTCGGTCAGCGCGGACAGCCCGTCGGCCAGCCCGCAGAGCATCCCCTCGACCGCGGCCCGCGCCAGGTGGGCGGCCGTCATGTTGTCCCGGCGCATCCCGTGCAGCGATCCGGCGGCCGAGGGCAGCGCCGGGGTCCGCTCGCCGTCCAGGTAGGGCAGCATCACCAGCCCGCCCGCCCCCGGCTCGGCGGCCAGCGCCAGCGCGTCCAGACCGGCCGGGTCGGTGCCCAGCAGCCCCGTGGTCGCGGTCAGCACCCGGGCGGCGTTGAGGGTGCACACCAGCGGCAGGTAGCGCCCGGTCGCGTCGGCGAACCCGCACACGGTGCCCGAGGCGTCGCGGACCGGGGTCTCGCTCACCGCGAACACCGTCCCGCTCGTCCCCAGCGACACCACCGCGTCGCCCGGCCGCAACCCCAGGCCCAGGGCCGCGCCCATGTTGTCCCCGGTGCCGGGGGCGACCACCGCCCCGCCCGGGGTGTACCCGACCGTCTCGGCGGGCGCCGCCACCCGCGGGGTGTCCAGCTCCCGCCCGAACGCCCGCACCAGCAAGTCCGTCCGGTACCCGCCGCCGCTCGCCGACCAGTACCCGGTCCCGGAGGCGTCGCCCCGGTCCGTGGTCGGGGCGCCCTCCCGGCCGGTCAGCCGCCAGGTCAGCCAGTCGTGCGGCAGCATCACCCCGGTCGCGCGGGCGGCGGCCTCCGGCTCGTTCTCGGCGAACCAGCGGAGCTTGGACACCGTCAGGGAGACACCGGGGACGTTGTCCACCGCCTCCGCCCACGCCCGGGGCCCGCCCAGTTCGGCGATGAGGTCCTCGGCGGCCCCGGCCGAACGGGTGTCGTTCCACAGCAGGGCTTCGCGCACCACCTCGCCGTCCCCGTCCACGGTCACCATGCCGTGCTGCTGGCCGGCCACCGCGACGGCCGCGACCCCGTCCAGCAGGCCCGCCGAGGCCTCCTCCAGCGCCGCCCACCAGGCGCGCGGGTGGACCTCGGTGCCGTCCGGGTGCGGGGCGCGCGCCTCGCGCACCACGCTCCCGTCCCCGGCGTCGCAGACCACGATCTTGCAGGACTGGGTCGAACTGTCGATTCCGGCGACGAGGGGCATCGGGACTCCGCGGTGAAGGAATTAGTCGGGGCTCCCAACGAATTTAGCCCGCGCCGTCCGTTCTGTCACGGGCGAGGGGCGCCCGCGGGCGCCCCCCCGTGTCCCGCGGAGCGTTTCAGGCCAGCGGTGCCACACCGCCGAACGCCCCGCGGTGGTAGACCAGCGGCGGCCGCGGGTCCTCCAGCACCAGCGTGTGGGTCACCCGGCCGACCACCAGCCAGTGGTCGCCGATCAGCCGGGTGTCGAAGCGGTCGCACACCAGGTACGCCACCGCCCCGTCCAGCAGCGGGACCTCCGACGGGCCGGGCCGCCACGCCGTCGGCGGGGCGAACCGGTCCGCCCCCCTGCTCGCGAACCGGGTGGCCAGCTCCGACTGCTCCTCGCCCAGCAGCTGCACACCGAACTGCCCGGCCAGCCGCAGCGCCGGCCAGGTGGTCGAGGAGTCGGCGATGTAGAACGACACCAGCGGCGGGTCCAGGCTCACGCTGGTGAAGGAGGTGGCGGTCAGCCCCACGGGCCGCCCCTCCACGGTGGCGGTGATGATGACGACCCCGGCCGGGTGGTTGCGCAGCGTCGCGCGGAAACGGCCGGCCTCGGTCGAGGGCGGGGGGACGGTCTCGGTGGCACTCAACGGACTCTCCCGGGGTGGTGGGACGGCGGGTTCAGGACGCGGTGGCCCGGGCGGTCGCGCGCAGCGCCGGCGCGGCGGCCCCGGCCCAGGGGGCGAGCACCTCGTCCAGCAGCGGGGCGGGGACGTCCGGGCCCCCGGCGGGGACGGTGTCCTGGAGCAGCGCCACCCCGGCGGCGGGCACCGTCGCGCCCAGCTCCAGCAGCAGCGGCCGCAGGTGCACGTCCACCGCGAGGGTGTGCGCGGGCGAGGCCATCACCAGTACCGGGACCGCGGTGACCCCGGCCAGGCCGCCCGGGGGCAGCAGGTCCAGGAACACCTTGAGCAGCCCGGTGTAGGTGGCCTTGTAGGTGGGGCTGGCCACGACCAGCAGCTCGGCGGCGCGCACCTGCTCCAGGGCCGCGGCCACGTCCAGCGGCGGACCGGGGGTGAGCAGCAGGGGTTGCAGGCCGGCGAGTTCGAGCAGGTCGGCCCGCTCGGGGAGCCCGGCGGCCCGGGCGGCGTGGCGGGCCACGGCCAGCCCGGCGGTGGCGGTGCGCGAGTGCGGTCGGGGGTTGCCGACGAGGACGGTGGTGGTCATGGCGGGCCTTCGGATTCGGTGTGTCGGTCGGACGGACGCCGTCGGGACGGAGCGGTCGTCGCGGGTCAGATCTGCCCGTGCCGCGGGGGGCGGCGCCGGTTGAGGGAGTACTCGCCCAGGTGCTGGACCTTCCAGCGCTCCGGGTCGTGGACGGTGTGGGTGCGGGCGTCGCGCCAGAAACGGTGCAGGTTCTCGCCCTGGGCGGTGGCGCGGGTCCCGGCCACCTCGAACAGCGCCGAGGACACCTCCACGGCGGTCCGGCCGCCGGCGACCTTGGCGGCGGCCACCGCCAGGGAGGCCTCGGCGGTGGCGTCCCCGGCCCCGGGGGAGTCCTGGGCCAGGACCGCGTCGGCGGTGTCCACCCGGGCGGCGGCGGTGGCCAGCAGCGCCTCGGCGGCGCGGACCCGGACCTCCAGCTCGCCGAACCGGTGGACGAGCAGGGGGTCCTCCGCCGCGGTGTCCGCCCCGCTCTCGAACCAGGGGCGGCTCTTGGTGCGGACGAACTCCGCGGCCGCGTCCAGGGCCCCGCGCGCCGCGCCGACGTCGATGGCGGTGTGCAGCAGCTGGGCGAACGCGCCGAACGTGGTGGGGGCCTCGAATGTGCGGTACTGCTCCAGCACCAGCGCGTCGGGCACCCGCACCCCGGACAGGTGCACCGTGCCGCTGGCGGTGGTGCGCTGGCCCATCCCGTTCCAGTCGTCCTCGATCCGGACCCCGGGGGCGGAGGCGGGCACGAGGGCGATGTGCGGGCGCGGGCCGCCGGGGGTCTCGGCGGGGGCGACGACCGCGAGCCAGTCGGCGAACAGCGAGCCGGTGGCGTAGTACTTGGTGCCCTCCAGACACCACTCCTCGCCGTCGCGCTCCAGCCGGGTGGCGTGCGTGTGCGCGGTCCTCCCCGAGCGCTCGGCCTGGGCGTTGCCGAGCAGGGCCCCCGCCAGGACGTCGCCGAACACCCGCTCGCGGGCGGCGGGGCCGCCGCGCAGGCGCACGGCGTTGAGGAAGGCGAAGTGCGGCTGGGGGATCTGGGCGAGGCTGAGGTCGGCGGTGCCGAGCAGGCGCAGCACCTCGGCGACGGTGGCGGCGCGCACGCCGGCGCCGCCCAGGGAGCGCGGCACGGTGATGCCCAGCAGTCCGGAGCGCGACAGCGCGCGCACCTGCCCGCGGGGGAGCGTGCGGTCCCGGTCGCGGGCGGCGGCGCCCTCGGCCAGGTGGGGGAGCAGGTCGCGCACGGCGTCCAGGGCCTCGGCGTCGGTGGCCAGGACCCGGGCGGGCGCCCGGTCGTCGGCCGTGCCTCGGGCGGGGCCGGTGATCGTCTCGGACACGGGGAACCTCCTGCTTGTGGCGCACACTGACCTGTGAATACCTACCGGAATTGTGTGGAATTACAGCACGGGTGGGCCTGCGACGGGCGGCGGTGCCCGATCTTCGGCGTGGCGTTCGGTGCGGAGGGCTCGGGCGGCGGGGGTGTGCGCGCCCCGGGCCGGGGTGGCGGGCCGCTCCGCGCACGGCGGCCCTCCCGGCCCGGGGCGTGGGGACCGGCCTCGCGGCGTCCGCCCGGCGGGGTGGCCCGGGCGGGCGCCGCGGGTGCGGCGGGTCCTGGCCGGCGGCTCCGCGATTCCGTCGGCCCCCTCTCCAGGCTGGAACGCTAAACACATTTTGTCAACCAGAAAAGTAGGAAATCTTCGGCGAGGTGTCCTCGAGTGAGGTCGGGGGGTGTGTCCGGTGCGGGTGCGACGCGCGTGGCGCGGGAGTATGTCGACTAAACCTGTAGGGAATGTGGTTTACTGCGGTGCATGGCAGTCAGCACTCCGGTACACCCGCCGCGGACCTGGCGGAGGTCGCTCACCTTCGACGAACGCTGTCGGTGAGCGGCCGGCGCGCCGCGCCGCCCGCACCCGACCCCGTCCGCCGCAGCAGTGAGAAGAAGACGAAGCCCATGACCGCCGACATCGCCACCGCACCCACGCCGCTCACCCTGGACCGCCTGGCGGCGCTGACCGCCGAAGTGGCCGAAGAGGTCCGCCGGGGTCTGCACGAGATCCGCTTCGACGCCGAGAACCGCTGGTCGGTGCGCCTGCACGCGGACGACCACACCGACGTCTGGCTCATCTCCTGGACCCCCGACCAGTCCACCCGGCTGCACGACCACGCGGGCTCCCTGGGCGCCCTGACCGTCGTCGCCGGCGAGCTGGTCGAGCGCTACTGGGCCGGCCGGCTGCGCGAGCGCACCCTCGCCGACGGCGGGGGCGGCCGCTTCCCGCTGGGCCACGTCCACGACGTCGTCAACGCCTCCGGCGCGCCCGCCGTCAGCGTGCACGCCTACTCCCCGCCGCTGACGGCCATGCACTACTACGAGGTCGGCGGCGACGGCGCCCTGCGCCGCACCGACAGCGTCCTCACCACCGACCCCGAGCCCGGCGCACCGACCCTGGACGGCGTCCCGGCCCGCGAGGGGGTCCGGTGAGCGCGGTCGACCGCCTCCTCCACAGCAGGCGCGCCCGCCTGGAGCGCCTCTCGCCCGCCGAGGCCCTGGCCGCCCAGCGCGCGGGCGCGCTGCTGGTCGACACCCGGCCCGCCGTCAACCGCGAGACCGAGGGGGAGATCCCCGGGGCCCTGGTCATCGACCGCAACGTCCTGGAGTGGCGCCTGGACCCGACCAGTCCGGACCGGGTGCCCGAGGCGGACTCCGCCGACCGGCACATCGTGCTGTTCTGCAACGAGGGCTACGCCTCCAGCCTGGCCGCCGCCCAGCTCCAGGAGCTGGGCCTGAGCCGGGCCACCGACCTCGTCGGGGGCTTCCGCGCCTGGCGGGCCCAGGGGCTCCCGGTCCTCGCACCCCGGGGCTGACCCGGTCCGGAGCGCGGTGAGTCCCGGGCGGACGGGTGTCCGCCCGGGACTGGCGCTCCGCACGGCCTTTAATTACACTAAATCAGTAGGTTTTATAGAGAATCGGCGGCGCCCCCGCCGCGTCCCCCGTTCCGGGCGCCCCGACACCGGCGCCCGGAGAAACAGAGAAGGACCATGAGCGAGACACCCCCCACCGCCCCCGAACGCCCCCGCCGCAGCCTCGGCGAGGACTGGGCCGCCACCGTCACCGGACTCGTCCTGCTCGGCCTCGCCCTGGTCGGCGCCATCCCGGCGGGGCTGATCCCGTGAGCGACGCGACCCCCGCCCCCGGGAACGAGACCCCCGAGCAGGCCACCGGGGCCGCCGGGGCCGAGACGGTGCGGACCGGGGCGGACCCGGGCCCGCCGGAGGCGGCAGGGGAGGGCGCGGCCGCCACCGAAGACACCACCGGAAGCGGCGGCGCGGACGCCCCGGCGGTCCGCGGCGGCGCCTCCCCGGCCTGGGCCGCAGTCGGCCTGGCCGTCGTCCTGGCGCTCGCCGCCACCACCCGGTTCCTCACCTCTTGGGTCCCCGAGGCCGCGGCGGGAACGGCCCTGGCCGGGTTCGCCGAGGCCGTCGAGTACCCGGTCTACGCCATCCTGCTGGGCCTGCTCGGCAACCTGGCGCTCACCCTGGCCGGCGTGCGCGACCGCCTGGCCCCGGCCTTCCGCACCGAGTTCTTCATCAAGACCGGCCTGGTCCTGCTGGGCTCCACCGTCCTGCTCGACGTCATCGTCCGGGCCGCGGGTCCCGCGATCCTCCAGGCGCTGTTCCTGGTCACCGCGGTGTTCCTGTTCACCTGGTGGCTCGGCGGCCGGTTCGGCCTGGACGACCGGCTGCGCGCGCTGCTGGCCTCCTCGGTCTCCATCTGCGGCGTCAGCGCCGCGATCGCCGCCGCCGGGGCCGTGCAGGCCCGCCGCGAGCAGCTCGCCTACACCGCGAGCCTGGTCATCCTGTTCGCCGTCCCGTCGATCTTCCTGCTGCCCTGGCTGGTCGGCGTGCTGGGCCTCGACGACGCCCAGGCCGGCGCCTGGATCGGCGGCAACATCGACACCACCGCGGCGGTCGCCGCGGCCGGTGCGATCGTCGGCGAGGACGCGCTCCAGATCGCGTCCATCGTCAAGTCCACCCAGAACGTCCTGATGGGCGTGGTGGCGGTGCTGCTCACCGCCTACTTCGCCGTCAAGGCCGCCCCCGCAGGGGAGGGCGCCGCCGCCCGTCCGGGCCTGACGACCCTGTGGGAGCGGTTCCCCAAGTTCGTACTGGGCTTCCTGGCCGCCTCGGTCATCGCCACGGTCTGGGCCAACGCCGGGGGCGACGGCGCCCAGGACGGCCTGGACACCGCCAAGGCGCTGCGCGACTGGTTCCTCATCGCGGCGTTCACCAGCATCGGCCTGGAGTTCAAGGCGGGCTCGCTGCGCGAGGCCGGCTGGCGGCCGATCGGCGTCTTCGCCCTGGCCACCGTGTTCAACCTGCTGGTGGGCCTGGTGCTGGCGTTCCTGCTGTTCCGCGGCTTCTCCTTCTGAGCCGGAGCGCGCACGCGCGAGGGGGCGGGCCGGTGCCCGCCCCCTCGCCGTGTCCCGGGGTCAGGCGGCCCCCGAGGCGCGCAGTCCGGACAGCGCCCGCTCCAGGCCGCCCAGCTCGCGCAGCATCGCGTCGGCCGCGGAGTCCAGGGCCGCGCCGGGCCGGAACACCCCGGCCCCGTCCAGGTCGTCGCGCAGCCCGACCGTGACGACCGGGGCCGCCGGGACCATGCCCAGGGCCGCCGCCACCGGCTGGAACGCCTCCACCGCGCGCATCCCCCGCGAGGACATCCCGTAGCCGACGAAGCCCACGGGCTTGCGCCGCCACTCGTGGAAGAGGAAGTCGACCGCGTTCTTGAGCGGGGCGGTGTACGAGTGGTTGTACTCGTTCACCACGAACACGAAGGCGTCGGCGGAGTCGACCGTCGCGCTCCACGCCCTGGTGTGCGGGTGCACGGGCGCGTCCTGGGAGGGGGAGCCCGGCTCGTCCAGGAAGGGCAGCGCCAGCTCGGCGAGGTCCACGGTGAAGGGGGTGAACACGCCCTCGCGTACCGCGCGCCCGGTCACCCAGGAGGCGATCGAGGGGCCCGGGCTGGTGGGGCGGGTGCTGGCGGAGAGGACCATCAGGCGGGGCATGGGAGTGCCTCCTCAGTTCTTCGAGGGCGAGTGGGCGGGAGCGGGCGCGGGGAGGGGCGCCCCGGTGCGGAGCACGGACAGGAACGCCTGGGTGAGCGGGCCGACGGCGAGGGCGAAGAGCACGGTGCCGACGCCGACCGAGCCGCCGAACAGCCAGCCCAGGACGAGGACGGACAGTTCGATCGCGGTGCGCGCCCGGGCGATGCTCAGGCCGCGCGCGGCCAGGCCGGTCATCAGCCCGTCCCGGGGACCCGGGCCCAGTCCCGCGCCGACGTAGAGGGCGGTGGCCGCGGCGGTGAGCACGACGCCCGCCGCCAGCAGGGCCCAGCGCCAGAGCAGGGACTGCGGATCGGGGAGCAGGGCCAGGGAGACCTCCACGGCCGGGCCGACCAGCAGCACGTTGGCGACGGTGCCGGGACCCGGCCGCTGGCGCAGGGGGAGCCAGAGCAGCAGCACCAGCGCGCCGACCCCGATCACGACCCCGCCCAACGGTAGGCCGGTGCGGTGGGCCAGGCCCTGGTGGAGCACGTCCCAGGAGGACATCCCCAGGTCCGCGCGGACCATCAGGGCGACCCCGAGGCCGAAGAGCGCGAGGCCGGCGGTGAGGGCGGTGTACCGGAGGGGGAGGGAGGACATGGCGTTCCTTTGGTGATGTGTCACCAAGAATCCGATATCCCGGTGACGTGTCACCAATGTAAGGGGAGTCTTGGTGACATGTCAACGCTAGGGTGGGGGCATGGAACCACCACGCTGGCTCACCGCCCCCGAGGCCCGCGCCTGGCGCGGCTACCGGCGCATGCGCGCCCTGCTCGACCTGCGGATCACCCGCGACTTCGCCGAGGACGGGCTGTCGGACGCGGACTACGACGTGCTGTCCAACCTGGGCGAGGCCGCCGGGAACCGGCTGCGCACCCGTGAGATGGCCTCGCGCATGCTCTGGTCCACCTCCCGGCTCTCCCACCACGTCTCCCGGATGGAGAAGCGCGGCCTGGTCCGGCGCCTGGAGGCGGAGGAGGACGCCCGCGGCAGTGAGATCGCGCTCACCGGTCACGGGCGGGAGGTCCTGGAGGCCGCCGCGCCCGCCCATGTGGCGACGGTGCGGGAGCACTTCATCGACCTGCTCACCCCGGAGGAGGTCCGGGTGCTGGGCGACATCGCCGAGAAGGTGGTGGAGCGCCTGGCGCGGGACACGCCCACGCGCAGCCCGGAGCGCCGGGCGCGGGGGCGGGCCTGACGCGCGGGCGGGTGCGCCGTGCCGCTCCGGGGCCCGCCCGCCGCGCCGGCGGTCAGGCCTCGGCGGAGGGCGCGCCCGGGCCCCGGTAGATGTAGCCGACCCTGCGCACGGTGGCGATGAGGTCCCCGGCCGGGCCGAGTTTGCGGCGCAGCCGGTGGATGTGCACGTCGATGGTGCGCGAGTGCATCCCCTCCGCGGCGCCCCACACCCGCTCCATCAGCTCGGTGCGGGTGATCGCGCGGCCGGGGGAGCCGGTCAGGCACTCCAGCAGCTCGTACTCCTGGTAGGTCAGCTCCACCTCGCGCCCGTCCGACCACACCCGGCGGGCGTCGCGGTCCAGGAGCAGGCCGCCGGCGGGCGGCAGGGGGCGGACCCGGGTGTGGGGCTCGTCCACGACGACCCCGTACACCAGCATGTACTTGCCGCTCTCGGGAAGGGGTAGCACGCCCAGGAGCGAGTGCTCGCCCGAGTCGGCGCCGGGGGTCTCCCGGGGGCCGGGGACGGCGGTCAGGGCCGGGCGTGCGGGCCGGGCCTCGGTCTCGGCTGTGGCGGTGTGTGCGGTGAGCATGACTCCATGATGCGGCCTATTCTCGATATTAGCTACCGTATTAGTTGGTAATCTTGGCCCCCTGTGGCCGATGCCACGTGGCGCGGGGGGAGGCCGGGAGATTTCCTACCAAGGAGGTGGGATAGTCTTCCATTGGGTCATCGGATATCCCATCGGACCCTCCGGTCCCACCCGAGCGCCGGTCGCGCACCGGTGCGGCGGAACCCCCCGCGATCCCCACCCTCACGATCACGAAGGAGCGCACATGCGCACGACCTCAGCCGTCATCGGTGCCGCCGCCGCTGTCACCCTGGCGCTCACCGCCTGCGGCGCCCCCAGTGAGCAGGCCGCGGAGGACAACGGGGGAGAGGGCGCGGCGGAGGTGCTGCGCGTGGGCGTCAGCCCCGTCCCGCACGGCGACATCCTCGCCTTCATCGACGAGAACCTCGCCGAGGAGGCCGGGCTGGACCTGGAGATCGTGGAGATCTCCGACTATAACACCCCCAACACCCTCCTGGTCGAGGGCGAGCTGGACGCGAACTACTTCCAGCACCGCACCTACCTGGAGGAGTGGGCGGCCAACGGTCCCGACGCCGACTTCACCTACATCACCGACGTGCACATCGAGCGCCTCGGCCTGTACTCCGAGAGCGTCGAGAGCGTCGCCGACCTGCCCGAGGGCGCCGAGATCGCCGTGCCCAACGACCCGGCCAACCTCAACCGCGCCCTGGGCATCCTCCAGACCGAGGGCCTCATCGAGGTGGACCCGGAGGCCGGCGAGCTGGCCACCGAGAACGACATCACCGACAACCCCAAGGACATCACCGTCACGCCGCTGGAGGCCGCGCAGCTGCCGCGCGCCATCGCCGATGTGGACGCCGCGGTCGTCAACGGCAACTACGCCATCGAGGCGAACCTGCCCGAGGAGAGCAACGTCCTGGCCTGGGAGCCCGAGGGCGACGACTACGTGCAGGCCTACGCCAACGGCCTGGTGGCCCTGGAGGAGAACGCCGAGGACGAGCGTGTTCGGCTCCTGGCCGAGCTGCTGCACGACGAGCGCGTCCTGGAGTTCGTGAAGGAGTCCTGGCAGGGCGTCGTCCTGGCCGTGGACGCCGAGGGCAACGTCATCGAGACCGCCGAGTAGCACCCGGCGACGACACCGAGCGGGGCCCGGCGGGCCCCGATCGCACCAGGGCTCCGCGCCGCCCCCGGCTCGTCTCTCCGGCGGGCGGCGCGGGACCCCGCACACCGTGAGGGGCGGTGGGGCCGTGCGCCCCGCCGCCCCTCGCGGTGTTCCCGGCCAGGGCCCCTCTGCGCAAGCTTTTTGTGAGCTGGATCACTGTCGATTGACTTCCTACTAATCCTACTAATTAAGTATGGTTTCTCCTGGTCGCTCCGGCCTCCCCCTACGTCGTGAAGAGGAATCCCGAGATGAGCAAGCGCACCACCGTGCTCTCCGCCGCCGCGGCGGCCCTGGCGCTCAGCCTGGCCGCGACCGCGTGCGGGGGAGCGGAGGACGGCGGCGGGTCCGGCGACGGCGCCCCGGCCGACTCCCTGACCCTCGGCTACTTCCCCAACCTCACCCACGCCCCGGCCCTGGTCGGCGTGGAGAACGGGACCCTCGCCGAGGCGCTGGGCGACGTCGAGTTGCAGACCCAGACCTTCAACGCCGGCCCCGACGCGATCAACGCCCTGTTCGCCGGGGAGATCGACGCGACGTTCATCGGCCCCAACCCGGCCGTCAACGGCTGGTCGCAGTCGGACGGCACGGCCCTGCGCATCATCGCCGGGTCCACCTCGCGCGGCGCCGGGCTGGTCGTCCGCGAGGGCATCGACAGCGTCGAGGACCTGCCCGGCACCACCCTCTCCACGCCGCAGCTGGGCAACACCCAGGACGTGGCGCTGCGCTGGTTCGTCCGGGAGCAGGGCTGGGAGGTCGACACCGAGGGCGGCGGCGACCTGTCGATCCTGCCCCAGGACAACGCGGAGATCATCGACACCTTCCTGCTCGGCGAGATCGACGGCGCGTGGGTCCCCGAGCCCCACCTGAGCCGCCTGGTCGAGGAGGGCGGCGGCCACCTGCTGGTCGACGAGGCCGACCTGTGGCCCGAGACCGGCGGCGAGTTCGTCACCACCCACCTCATCGTCAACGCCGACTTCCTGGAGGCGAACCCCGAGGTCGTCGAGGGCCTGCTGCGCGGGCACGTCGAGACGGTCGACTGGATCAACGACAACCCCGAGGAGGCCCAGGCCGCGGCCATCGCCCACCTGGAGTCGCTGACCGGCGGCGAGCTGGACGCCGAGGTGGTCGCCTCCGCGTTCGGCAACATGACCTTCACCGTCGACCCGGTCGCGGAGTCGCTGCGCGGCGGCGCCGAGCACGCGGAGGGGGTCGGCCTGCTGGACCCGGTCGACCTGGAGGGCATCTACGCGCTCGACCTGCTCAACGGGGTGCTGACCGAGCTCGACCGGGAAGAGGTCGCCGGCTTCTGACCCGGCGGGGCGCCGCCACGGAAAGTGGCCTGGATCACTTTCTGTGGCGGCCGTCGGCGGTGGCGCGGCCCCCACGAGGGGATTCGTGTCGGCGCACCGCTCTGAGCTGCGCTTTCTCCGTGGGGCTTGGAGTGGTCGGAGCGGGGAGGGCGTCCGGGTCGCGGGCCTCCGGAACCCCGTGCTCTGACAGGGGCGCGCGGTGACTTTCACAAATCCTACTTATTAAGTAGAGTTTTGTCCGTTGTCAGACCGCACCCGAAAAGGACTCCTCATGCGTGTGCCCTCCCCGCCCCTGCGGACCGCGGCCGCGGTCCTGCTGGTCCTGGGCGCGGCCGCCACCGGATGCGCCGCGGACCCCGAGCGGGACGACACGCTGACCCTGGGCTACTTCCCCAACCTCACCCACGCCCCCGCGCTGGTCGGGGTGGAGGACGGGATCTTCGCCCGGGCCCTGGGCGACACCGCCTTCGACACCCGCACCTTCAACAGCGGCCCCGACGCCGTCAACGCCCTCTTCTCCGGCGAGATCGACGCCGCCTATCTGGGGCCCAGCCCGGCCGTCAACGGCTGGCACCAGTCCGAGGGGCAGGCCCTGCACATCGTCGCCGGGGCCGCCACCCGCGGCACCGGCCTCGTGGTCCGGGAGGGCATCGACGACGTCGAGGACCTGCGCGGCACCACCCTGGCCACGCCCCAGCTCGGCGGGACCCAGGACGTGGCGCTGCGCTGGTTCGCCCGCGAACAGGGCTGGGAGACCGACACCGCCGGCGGCGGCGACCTGTCCATCGTCCCCCAGAGCAACCCCGAGACCGTCGACGCCTTCGCGCTCGGCGAGATCGACGGGGCCTGGCTCCCCGAGCCCTTCCTCGGCCGCGTCCTCGCCGAGGACGGTGCGCACCTGCTCGTCGACGAGGCCGACCTGTGGCCCGGCGGTGAGTTCGTCACCACCCACCTCGTCGTCTCCGCCGACCTGCTCCGGGAGCACCCCGAACGGGTCGAGGACCTGCTGCGCGGACACGTCGAGGCGGTCGACCTGGTCAACGACGACCCGGACGCCACCCTGTGGGCCGTCTCCGCCCACCTGGAGGAGATCACCGGGAGCACGCCCGATCCCGACCTCACCGCCGCGGCGCTCGACAACATCGCCTTCACCGTCGACCCCGCCGCGGACTCACTGCTCACCGGAGCCGAGAGGGCCGAGGCCGTCGGCCTGCTCGACCCCGTCGACCTGACCGGAATCTACGCCCTGGACCCGCTCAACGCCCTCCTCGCCGAGGACGGCCGAGAGCCGGTCGCCGGGCTGGAAGGGGAGGGGCCCTGATGACCGCCGTCACCGACACGCCCCCGCGTACCGCCGCCGTCGAGATCGACGGCATCTCCAAGGTGTTCGGCCACGGCAGCGGTGCCGTGACCGCCATCGACGGGATGTCGATCACCGTCGGGACCGGGGAGTTCCTGTCCATCGTGGGGGCCTCCGGCTGCGGCAAGAGCACGCTGCTCTCCCTCGTCGCCGGACTCGACCGCCCCACCACCGGCACCGTGGACGTCGGGGACCACCGGGTCTCCATGATGTTCCAGGAGGCCGCGCTGTTCCCGTGGCTGAGCGTCGGGGCCAACATCGAGGTGCCGATGAAGGTCAACAAGGTGCCCCGGGCCGAGCGCCGGCGGCGGGTCGCCGAGCTCCTGGACCTGGTGCGACTGACCGGGTTCGAGCGCAAGCAGCCCCACGAGCTGTCCGGCGGCATGCGCCAGCGCGTCGCCCTGGCCCGCGCCCTGGCCCAGGACGCCGACGTGCTGCTCATGGACGAGCCCTTCGGCGCCCTGGACGCCATGACGCGCGACATCCTCCACGACGAGCTGGAGCGGATCTGGCAGGAGAAGGGGCTGACCGTCCTCTTCGTCACCCACAACGTGCGCGAGGCGGTGCGCCTGGGCGACCGGGTCGTGCTGCTGTCCAGCCGCCCGGGCCGGGTCATCTCCGAGTTCCCCGTGGAGGGCGAGCGGCCCCGCCGCATCGACTCCGCGCCCATCGCGGCCCAGGCCGCCGCCATCACCGACCGGCTCCGCGAGGAGGTCTCCCGCCATGCCTGACGCCGACGTGAGGGACCGGGACCGCGAGGTCCACGGGCTGGACGCCCTCGAACTCCAGCCCGCGCGCGGCACCGGCGCGACCGGGCTCGGCGAGAGGGCCCGCGTGCTGTGGTCGGCGACCTGGCCCAAGCTGGTCGCCGTGGTCCTGGTGCTGGCCGCCTGGCAGGCCGTGGTGTGGTCGGGGTGGCGGACCGAGTTCGTGTTCCCCGGCCCGGACAGGGTGCTGCCCGCCCTGTTCGGCGAGATCACCACGCCGGAGTTCTGGACGGCGGTGCAGGTGACCATGCGCCGGGCCCTCACGGGGTTCGCCCTGGCGCTGGCCGTGGGCGTGGTCATCGGGCTGGCGGTGTCGCAGTTCAAGCCGCTGCGGGCGGCCATCGGGTCGCTCATCACCGGGCTCCAGACCATGCCGTCGATCGTGTGGTTCCCCTTCGCGATGCTGCTGTACGGCATCAGCGAGTCGGCGATCATGTTCGTCATCGTGCTGGGCGCCGCCCCCTCCATCGCGGGCGGGCTCGTGTCCGGCATCGACTACGTGCCGCCGACGCTGCTGCGCGCCGGGCAGGTCATGGGGCTGCGCGGGGCGCAACGGTACACGGTGCTCATCATCCCGGCGGCGCTGCCGATGTTCGTCACGGGGCTCAAGCAGGGCTGGGCGTTCGCCTGGCGTTCCCTGATGGCGGGCGAGCTGCTGGTGATCATCAACCAGCAGAACTCCATCGGCTGGGCGCTCAGCCAGGCCCGCCAGCTCAACGACGCCGACCGGCTGCTGAGCTACATCATCATCGTCCTGGTCATCGGCATCGTGATCGACGTGTTCTTCAACTGGGCCGACCGCGCCCTGCGCCGGCGCTGGGGCATCACCGCCTGAGCGCACGCACGGGCCGCCCGTGCGCTCAGGCGCCGCTCACGCCCCCGCGCGCCGGTCCGCGAGCCACACCGCCAGCGCGGCCCCGGCGTACGCCGCGCCCAGCACGCTGACGGCGCCCCATCCCGCCTGCGCGTACACCCACGCGGCGGTGACCGCGCCCAGCGCGCTGCCCGACGAGTAGAACACCATGTACGCGCCGATGGTCCGGCCGCTCGACCCCGGATCGGCCGCGACGATGCGGTCCTGGCTCGTCACGTGCACGGCCTGCACCGCGAAGTCCAGCACCACCACCCCCGCCGCGAACCACACCAGCGAGTGCCCGGCCTGCCCGATGAACGGCCACGCCGCCACCGCGGCCGCCAGAGAGCCCGTGGTGACGGCCCCGCCCAGCCCCCGGTCGGCCCACCGCCCGGCCCGGGCGGCGCCCAGCGCGCCCGCCGCTCCCACCAGTCCGAACAGGCCGATCTGCGTCGTCGACAGGTGCCAGGGCCCGGCGCCCAGCGGCAGCGCCATCCCGCTCCACAGCACCCCGAACGACGCGAACAGGAACAGGCAGACCAGCGCCCGGACCCGGAACACCCGGTCGGTCGCGGTCAGGGTGAACACCGAGGCCACCGCCCGCGCGTAGCCGCCCGCCGGGCCGCGCCCGCGGGCCCGCCGCGCGGGCGGCAGGGCCACGACGGCCGCGGCCAGCACCGTCACCAGCACCGCCGAACCGGCGTACACCCACCGCCAGTCGGCCAGGTCGGCGACCGTCCCGGACACCGTCCGGGCCAGGATGACGCCGACCACCACACCGCCGGTCACCGTGCCCATGTTGCGGCCGCGCTCGGCGGGTCCGCTCACCGCCGCCACATGCGCCACGGCCACCTGCACCACCACCGAGAACAGGCCGACCACGGCCATCCCCGCCAGCAGTACGGCGCTCCCGGTGGCCAGGGCCACCAGTGCGCACCCGGCCGCGACCGCCGTGAGCTGGACCGCGATGAGTGCTCTGCGGTCCACCAGATCGCCCAGCGGCACCAGCAGCACCAGCCCCACCAGGTACCCGGCCTGGGCCGCGGCCACCACCGCCCCCGTTCCGGCCTCGGGGATCCCCAGGTCGGCCCCGATCCGCTCCACCAGGGGCTGGGCGTAGTAGACGTTCGCCACGGCCACGGCGCACAGCACCGCGAGCAGCCCCCGCACCGCCCCGGTCACGGCCTTCGGTCCGGCCCCGGGGGCCGCGCACTCGGTCATTCGCCCACCCTCGACGGATTTAGGTAGTAGTTTGAAACCAATCAGAGGCTATGGCTAAATGGTTGCGAAGTGCAACCGAAAGGTGGGGCTGCATGACGGACCCGGAATGGACCGACCCGCACTGCCCGGTCGCCCGGACCCTCGACCTCCTCGGGGACCGCTGGTCGCTCCTGATCGTCCGCGACGCCTTCGACGGGGTCCGCAGGTTCAACGACTTCCGGCGCGGACTCGGGATCGCCCGGAACATCCTCAGCGACCGCCTGCGCGCGCTCATCGCCGTCGGGGTCATGGAGCAGCGCCCCAACGAGCGCGGCACGCGCAACGAGTACGTCCTCACCGACAAGGGGCGGGACCTGTTCACCGTGGTCGTGGCCCTGCGCCAGTGGGGAGAGCGCCACGCCTTCGAGCCGGGGGAGGAGCACTCGGAGCTGCTCGTCCTCGCGACGGGCGCGCCGGTCCCCCCGGTCGCTCCCACCGCCGCCGACGGCACCCCGCTGGACGCGGCGGACACCCGTGTTCGAAAGGTGGACGACCCGGGGGAGTGAGGACCGGTCGGGAAGGGGAGCCTCCTGGCCGGTGTGTCCGCCCCTGGTCGGGCGGTGTCCGGGTGCTCTGGCGGCGGTGGTGGGCCTCGCGCATGCCCGTTCGCTCCGGCTGTGCCGGTTTCCGCTGCTTGCTTCGAGTCCGCGTCGAGTCCCGTGCCACAGTGTCCGGAGGTGATGGCTCAAGTCGCATCGAGGCGCGCATGCGCGGGGATGACGACCCGCGTTTGTCCAGGTCGTTGGCTGTCAGCCTCGCCCGCGCGGGGGTGGGCCGAAGCCCTCCTGGGCCTGTTCTCGGAGCAGGGTGTCAGTCCCGCGCGCAGGAGTGGGCTGTCACTCAAGCGCCGAGGCGGGAGCTGCCAGTGGTTCCGGCACGCGGCAGGCGGCCACCCGAAACCGGGGTGGCCGCCTGCCGCGCAAAGGTGTGTTCCGGTCTTCGGCGGCCCCCGTTCGGTCGCCGAAGACGACGGTTCAGTTCCCGGAGCCGACGATGGCGGTCACGCGGATTTCCACGCGCATGGCGGCGAGGCCGAGGGCCGTGACGCCGGTCTCGGTCCAGATGGGCGCGCGGCCGCCGAGCCGGCGGCGGAACTGCTCGGCCATGACCGCGTTGTGGTCCTCGCCGATGACCTGGTCCTCCGGCGCGACCTTGTGGTACGAGTTCACGTGGATGACGTCCTTCCAGGTCGCGCCGACTGTGGCGAGCGTGCGCTCCACATTGTCGAAGGCCAGGACGATCTCGTCCTCCAGGGAGTCGGGGACGTCCAGGTCGTCGTCCACCCCGGCCTGACCGGAGATCTCGACCCGGTCGCCGACGCGGACGGCTCCGCTGTAGCCGAGGGCTGCGTGCAGCTTCTCCCCGAAGCCCGGAGTGATGCCGAAGGTGACGGTGCTCATGGCACATCTTCCTGTCCGTAGGGGTGCGTTTCCTCTTCGATGAGTTCACGCGTAAAGTGAAGCTAGCAAGCGATGACTTCAAGCGTCAAGTGATGGCGGACCGCATCGGAAGGACGGGAAGGTTCATGGGCGACACGGCCGAGCACGAGGACGGCGAACTGCGGTGGCTCGATGAGCAGGAGAAGGCGGCGTGGACGGGGCTGATCTCCCTCGTGCTGCTCCTGCCCGGCAAGCTGGAGTCGCCGCTGCGGCAGGAGAACGGCCTCACCCTGTTCGAGTACCTCGTGCTCAGCCACCTCTCCGAGGCGCCGCAGCGCAAGCTGCGGATGGGGGAGTTGGCCTTTCTGGCCAGTGGCTCGCTTTCCCGCCTGTCCAACGTCGTCAAGCGCTGTGAACAGCGGGGCTGGGTCGTGCGGATGCCGGACCCGTCCGACGGCCGGTACACCCTCGCCGAACTCACCGACGCCGGATTCGATGTTGTGGAGGCGGCGGCTCCCACGCACCTGCGTTCCGTGCGCGCCGTCGTTCTCGACGCGTTGAGTCCGACCGACCAGAAGGCCCTGGCCCGCATCGCGGAGAAGCTCCGTATCGTTCCGGACGGCCTCGGGTGACGATCGCTCCATGGCGACGCCCGGGAGGGGTGTGGAACGCGTCGGCGGGCAACCGTGCTGTCCCTCTGCTCTCCTTGAGCCCGCTCCGGTTCTCGTGCCTCAGTGTCCGGAGGTGATGGCTCCGGCCGCGCCGAAGTGCATGTAACGCGGAGATAACGCCCCGCGTTTCCCCAGGTCGTTAACTGTCAGCCCCGCGCACGCGGGGATGGACCGGGACACGTGATGTCTGGTCTGACCGTACCCCGTCAGCCCCGCGCACGCGGGGATGGACCGGGGGTCAGGGGCTAGCGGGTAGGGACCCAACCGTCAGCCCCGCGCACGCGGGGATGGACCGGGCAAGGTGCGCCCGGAGCGTCGGAAGACGAAGTCAGCCCCGCGCACGCGGGGATGGACCGCGTGGATTTGGGCTCGTGGCCCATTTCCCGCAGTCAGCCCCGCGCACGCGGGGATGGACCGGGCGCCGTCACGAGGATCGCAATGGCGGGGACGTCAGCCCCGCGCACGCGGGGATGGACCGGCCTCGCGCCCGTACCCGCGCCGGACCACCCGTCAGCCCCGCGCACGCGGGGATGGACCGGGGTGGCGGCGGGAGGAGTTCGTCTACGCCAGTCAGCCCCGCGCACGCGGGGATGGACCGGAGTGCTTCAGCACTGACGAGCCCAAGCCAGGGTCAGCCCCGCGCACGCGGGGATGGACCGCCCGGCAACACCGACCTCGCTGTCGGCTGCCGTCAGCCCCGCGCACGCGGGGATGGACCTCCCTGTACGCCCGCCCGGGGGCGTCTACTCTGTCAGCCCCGCGCACGCGGGGATGGACCGGGGCCCCACCTATTCAGGTGGGGCCCCTTTTTGTCAGCCCCGCGCACGCGGGGATGGACCGGCGCACGCCGCGGCATTCGCGATCCCCGCCCGTCAGCCCCGCGCACGCGGGGATGGACCGAACGCGGCGGGGTGGTGGGCCTTCAACCACACGTCAGCCCCGCGCACGCGGGGATGGACCGAGAGAGTCACCCCCGCGGCCGTCGTCGGCCTGGTCAGCCCCGCGCACGCGGGGATGGACCGGAGTTGACCCCGGAGCAGCGGGTCGCCGCCGCGTCAGCCCCGCGCACGCGGGGATGGACCGCTCATCCCCTGGCCCGGTCTCACCCCCGCGCACGCGGGGATGGACCGCCGCGGTCATCAAGCACTACCCCGACGCCCCGGTCAGCCCCGCGCACGCGGGGATGGACCGACCGCGCCGAAGACCGTCCGCTACCCGCGGAGTCAGCCCCGCGCACGCGGGGATGGACCGCGGCCAGATTGGAAATCCCGCAAGGGACTCCAGTCAGCCCCGCGCACGCGGGGATGGACCGGTCGGAAACCCAACCGTCCTGATCCACAGAATGTCAGCCCCGCGCACGCGGGGATGGACCGAACGTGTCGTCGGGGACCTCGCCGCTGGCGACGTCAGCCCCGCGCACGCGGGGATGGACCGACGCCGACGGGGTACACGTCGACGGTCGGCCCGTCAGCCCCGCGCACGCGGGGATGGACCGACCGCCGGGCGCAACGAGAACAACCAGGTGCTGTCAGCCCCGCGCACGCGGGGATGGACCGCCCAGGTGTTTACCTTGGTAAACAAGTTCCCCGTCAGACCCGCGCACGCGGGTGGGCTGTTCCTGAGGGTGAGGCGTGTGGCCGTGTCGGCCCCGCACGCGCGCAGGCGGTGCAGGGCGGGGCACGGTGGTCTGTTGGCGGCACGGGGTGCCGTCGGCCGCACTGTGCTCCGCCCTTCTGGCCTAGCGGTTGCGGCACCTTTTCGGCGTCCCGCACCTACACACCCTGCGGGACGCGCTGCTGCACGTCAGCGCCGAGACCGCCTGCCATGCCGGGCACCTGGACGCTGGCCGCGAGCTGATCGACGGCCGCCAGTGGCCGGCCCGGACCCGAGGCGTCCACCACGACCCCGCACCGCCCCTGGTCACTCCTGTGGCGGGGCCGGGGGAGTGCCGTCCCCGGGCGGGGCGTCGCCCTGTGGCGGTTCCCCGCCGCCTCCGCCGCCCGGGGCGCCACCGCCACCGCCCGGCGACGCGTCCATGGTCACGCCCACCGCCACCGCCAGCGTGTACCCGTCCTCCGGCGTCCCCTCCGTCACCGGGGCCGGGGTGACCACCATGCTGTCCGGGTCACCCTCCACCGCCTGCGCCTCCCGGAACACCTGGTCCTCCTCGACCGGCGTCAGCTCCAGCACGTGCTCGGAGTACGGCTCCCGCTCCGCCACCTCCGCGCAGAACGCGTCGGAGAACAGCAGCTGCCCCGTGTGGACCGTCGTTCCGCCCTCGTAGGTCGTGCCGATCTCCCCCTCCGTGTGCACCTTGAGGTGGATGTGCGTGACACGCGGGCTGTACCACCCCGGCACGATCGTGGTGAACCGCGCCGTCCCCTCCCCGTCGACAGGCCGGATCCCCCGCAGGAACGACTGCTCTCCGCCCTCCCCGTCCTCCGGCGGCACCTCCCCGCCCGGGCTCGCCTCCGTGTACCCCGAGTAGTAGCCCCAGGCGTCGCAGTGCCAGATCTCCACCGCCACACCCTCGCCGGTCAGCGGCGCGCACCCGTTCTCGAAGTCCACCACCGTGATCGCCAGCTCCAGCGGGAACCCCTGCTTGCCTTCGGTGATGTCCTCCCGGACCAGCATCCCGTCCAGGTAGTACGGCCCCTCGGTGACCTCCGGCGACAGCACGCACACCCCTTCGGAGGCGCTCGGCGACGGTGTGGCCGCCGCTCCCGAGCCGCCCCCGGACGCCTCGGCCGAGCACCCCGCCACCCCCGCGGCGACGGCGCCGCCGCCCAGCACGATCGCCCGCCGCCGGTCCAGCACCGGCCCCCGGAACACGTTCCCGTCCATGCGTCCCCCGTCCGTGCCGGCCCCGCTCGCCGGGGCCCTGAGGGCAAGGTACGGACTCCTGCTGAGAGAAGGCCGAGAACACGGTGAGCGCCACCCGGGAGAGCCCGCGCGGGCTCCCGGGCCCCGGCCCTACCCGCGGACCGCGCCCTCGGGCCAGACCACGTGCACCGGCACCCCGTGGCGCCGGGCGGTGGCCACCGCGTCGGCGGTGCCGCCCCTCCCGGTTCCGGGCCTGCCGTCCCACACCGCGAACAGCCGCTCCACGCGGGCCAGCACCGCGGTGTTGGCCGCCGCGTACGCCTCCTCGTCGGCGGTGCGGAACGGCATGAAGCGCACCGCCGCGGCGCGCATCAGCAGCCCGTCGAACCGGTACAGGTCGTCCGCCCCGACCTTGGTCTCCCGGTAGTCGACCGACGGCAGGATCACCTCCAGGGTCCCGCGCGCCTCCCACACCGACTCGGCGAACACCTGGTCGGCCCCCTTGGCCAGGCAGGTCACCCCGACCAGCTCGGGTCCGCCGCCGAACGCCGCCAGCTCGCGGTCCAGGGCCCGCCGCACCAGGGCGGTGGTCTCCTCGCCCAGGTCGCTGTGTCCGGTGATGCCGATACGGGGCACGTCGTCCTCCGGGGGGTCGTGGCGTGGCGGGGCCACCAATCTAGCGCCGTGCCGCTCCCGCGACGGCCGCACCGCCGACGCGCCGGCCCGACCCCGCCCCACGCCGCCCCCGCCCGGGAGCACGGAAAAGGGGCCGGGCGGCTCGCCCGGCCCCGTGCGCCGTGTCCTCTAGGAGTGCACCAGCGGGGTGTCCACCAGGTGTTCGGCCACGAACCACGCCTGGAGCTCGTTCTTGCGGATGACGTCCGACACCAGCAGGTCGTTGGTACCGTCGTCGCCCAGCTCCTGCACCCGGGCCGCCGCGTCGTGCGCCTCCTCCAGGATGGTCTCGTGCGCCTCCAGCAGGCGCGAGAGCATCGCCGGGACCTCCTCGACGCCGTTCGGAGGGCGCGGGATGTTGGTGATCTCCGCGACGTGCCGGGGGTCGCCGACCGCCACGCCGCCCAGGGTCTGGATCCGCTCGGCGACGGAGTCGATGAGCTCCAGCTGCTCGTCCGCGTGCTTGTCCATGAGCAGGTGCAGCTGGTAGAAGGTCTGGCCGCGCATCAGCCAGTGGTGCTTCTTGTAGAGGTCGTGCAGGATCCTCGTGTCGCACAGCACCTGGTTGAGCCGCTGGCACGAGTACATGCGCGCGTCGTAGGACAGCCCCACCGGGAGCTGGCGGACCGTGCCGAACTCCTGGATCTCCTTGCCCTTCTGGTGCAGCCAGGGCTGGCTTCCCTTGGGCTTGGACGCCGTCCCTGACCTGTTCTCCGCGGTCGTCACCTCTGGTCCCCCTCCAGTCGATGTGACTCGTGTCCTGCGACGGGAGCCCCTGTCGGAACCCCGCCTGCCAGTCTCCGCCCCCTACCCCCCGCGAAGCCCGCATAACGGACCAATCACAGGTAAGTTTTCGGTGCTTCTTCGGCTCCCGTCCGCTCGCCCGCGCTCGGTGCCCACCGCCCCCCGGGGCCGCGGAGCAGGGCCCCGGGGGGCGGTGGCGGGAGCCCCGGAGCCGGTCAGGCCGGGTCGAACCGGACCGGCAGCGCGAACAGCCCGTGCATGATCATGCTCGGCCACCAGCGCAGGTCCTCGGCGTCCTCGGCGAGGCGCAGCCCGGGCAGCCGGTCCAGCGCCGCGTTCACCGCCACCTGCGCCTCCATCCGGGCCAGCTGCGCCCCGATGCAGAAGTGCGCGCCGTGCCCGAACGCCAGGTGCGAGTCGTTCCGCTCGGGGACGAAGGCGTCGGGGTCCTCGTAGCGGGCCGGGTCGCGCCCGGCCGCCAGCAGCGACACCAGGATCGGCTCGCCCGCCGCCAGCTCCACCCCGCCCACGGTGGCAGCCCGGCGCGGGAAGCGCCAGGTGGCGTTCTGCAGGGGGCTCTCCATCCGCAGCGCCTCCTCGATGGCCGGCCCCACCAGAGAACGGTCGGCGCGCAGCCGCTCCAGCTGGTCGGGGTGGCGCAGCAGCAGGTGGAAGAGGTTGCCGATGAGCGCCACCGTGGTCTCGTGCCCGGCCACCAGCAGCAGGAACGCCGCGGAGGTGACCTCGTCGCGGCTCATCTCCCCGCGCCGGTGCGCCTCCACGAGGTCGCCCAGCAGGTCGTCGGAGGGCGCGGCCAGCCGGGCGTCCACCAGGGAGCCCAGGTAGGAGTCGAACCAGTCGGTGGTGGCGGCGATCGCCTCCAGCTCCTCGTAGGACGAGGAGTCGATCACCGCGGCCCGGCGGTGGAACTCCGCCCGGTCCGCCTCGGGCACGCCGAGGATGTCGCAGATGATCGTGATGGGCAGCGGATAGGCCAGGTCCCGCACCAGGTCGGCCTCGCCCGAGCCGTCGGCGGTGATCCGGTCCAGCAGGCCGGCGGTCACGCGCCCGGCCCGCTCCACCAGCGTCCGCACCCGCCGCGGGGTGAACGCCGCGCCCGCCGCCCGGCGCAGCCGGGTGTGGTCGGGGGCGTCCACGTTGACCATGCTGAGCATCAGTGAAGGCCGGTGGTCGTAGGGCAGCCCGAGCCCGGCCTTGCGCCAGACCTCGTTCCCCGCGTGCGGGCTCTTGAGCATGTCGGGGTCGGCGAGCACCGCCTTGGCGTCGTCGTAGCGGGTGACGATCCACGCCCACGCCCCGCCGGGCAGGTCCACACGGTGGACGGGGGAGTGCTCGCGCAGCCACCGGTAGGCGGGGTGCGGGTCGGCCTCGAACGCGGGGCCGTGCAGCTGCGGAGGGGAGACGGACATACCGGGGCCTTTCGGGGTGTGTCTGCGGGGACCCCTGACTCCTACCCACCCGCGTACCCCGCGCCCCGCCCCCACGCCGCGCCCCGCGGCCGGTTCCGGACACCCGCCCGTCGTACGGATCCGCTACCCTCGCCCCGCACGCCCCCGAACCCCTCCCGGAGCCCTCCATGAGCTGGAACATCGTGCTGATGCGGCTGCCGCACCACGTCACCTCGGTGGCGGACCTGACCGACGACGACGCGCCGCCGCCGATCGGTCCGGCGGCCGGGGTCCTGGACCGCCTGCGTACCGCCTTCCCCGGCGTGGACCTGTCCGACCCCGCCTGGGGCTTCCTGGAGGAACCGGGAGCCCGGGGCACCGGATGGCTGCTGGAACTGGTCATCGGCGACCGGGACCCGGTCGAGAGCCTCATGGTGCGCATGCGGGGCGGCGGCAGCGTGCCCGCCGTGCTGTACCTGGCCGACCTGTTCGACTGCCGGGCCCTGGACCTGTCCTCCGGTGACATCGTCACCTGGGACGACTGGGAGCAGGACGGGGGCTCCCGCGCACGGTTCCAGGAGGACCTGGCCCGGGCGCTCGGGCGCGATCGGGGCCGTGCCGCTCCGGACGGGGGCGCGTGACCGGCCGGTTCCGGAGACTCACCCGTCGTACGGGTCCGCTACCGTTCTCCCCGTGCCCCACCCCCGAGCAGAGGAGACCCCGTGAGCTGGGACGTACTGCTGATGCGCTTCCCCGAGGACGCCGTTTCCGTGGACGACCTGTCCGACGACGACCCGCCGCCGCCGATCGGCCCGGCGGCCGAGGTCCTGCACCGGATCCGCACGGCCTTCCCCGAGACGAACCTGTCCGACCCCACGTGGGGCATTCTCGAGGACAGGGAGGACGGGTGGTCGATGGAGCTGGGCATCGGCTCCGAGGACCCGGTCCAGAGCATCATGCTGCACATCCGCGGCGGCGGGGACCCCGTGACCCCCCTGCGGCGCATGGCCCGCCTGCTGGACTGCCGCGCCCTCGACTGCTCGGACGGGGAGTTCTTCTCCGACGAGGGGGGCGGGGAGTCCTGGGAGGAGTTCCAGGCCTACCGGGACCAGGTCATCGGGCGGAGCGGGGACTGACCCCCGGTCGCCCCGGTCAGGGGGCGATGGCGCAGGCCGTCTCCAGGACGAACCGGGACCACGGCCGGTGCGGGTCGTGGCCGGTCAGCTCCCGCACCCGGCGCAGCCGGTAGCGCAGGGTCTGGGCGTGGACGTGCAGGGCGTCGGCGGCCGCGGTCGCCGCGCCCTCCCGGAAGTACGCGCGCAGCGTCTCCAGCAGGTGCGCGCCCGACTCGGTCAGCAGCGGCCCCAGCACGGCCCGGCGCACCGCGTCCGGGGCGACCGGGCCGCCGTTGAGCAGCGCCAGCACACAGGCGTCGGCCTCGCCGAGCAGCCCGCCGGTCCCGAACGCGTGCGGCGGCGCCGTCTCCAGGGCCCCGTCGGCCAGCCGGTAGGCCGCCGACACGTCCGCCAGCGGCCGCGGCGCCGGGATGCAGCCCCGCCAGCGGCCGCCGTCCAGCGCCCGCGCCGCCCGGCCGGCGTCGTCGGGTGCCAGCAGCAGCACCGCCCGCCCCGAGCGCGTGGTCACCAGCGGGTCGCCGCCCGCGGGTTCCATCCGGGCCGCCAGCTCCAGGGCGCCCGACACCGTCACCGGGGTCCGGTCGCCGACCGGTTCGGCCACCACCAGCGCCCCCGGGTCCGGCGGGGCGATGCCCAGGGTGCGCGCCCGGTCGCGGATGGCGCCGCGCGAGGCCTGTCGGCCGATGACCAGGTCGTCCAGGAAGGTGCGCCGCGCCCGTTCCAGGTCCGCGTCCATCCGGCGGGCGGTCTCGGCGTGCCCGGCGGCCAGGCTCTCGGAGATCTGGTCGATGGAGGTCATCCACAGTTCGCTCAGAGCGAACACGTCCGCGGTGCCGAGCCGGTCGCCCGCGCACTCGGCCACGGCCCGCACGGCCGCCACCGACCCCACCCGGTGCGCCCGCACCACGGCGCCGATCGACCGGCCGTCGGCCGCCCGGCTGCGGCCGATCTCCCGCAGCCGTTCCACGTCCTCCGCGGCCAGCCGGGTCGCCCCGGCCGCCCACAGCTCCAGGGAGCGGGTCACCAGCCACGCCGTGATCGCCCGCACCTCGGCCAGCTGCGACCCGTGCAGCGCCCGGTAGGCGGGCACCTCCGCGTGCACCTCGGCCACGATCCGCTCCACCAGCGCGGCGCGGTCCCGCATCAGCTCCGCGCCCACCGCGGCCCGCCGCTCCCGTCCCATCCCCGCCCCTCACCTCGTCGTCGCCCGGCCGGCGTGCCCCCGGACCGTCGTACCCGCGGACTCCGTGCCCGCGCGCGGCGCCACCCGTCATGCCGCGCGTCCGCGGACCACCGTGCCCGTACGCCGCCGCCCGGACGGCGTGCCCGGGCCGTCGTGCCCGCGCGCCGCGTCACGCGCCACGTCGCGTTTCTGCCGGTCACCGTGCCCGTACGCCGCCGCCCGGTGGCGTCTACGTCGGCGTCCTCGGACACCCCCGGCTACGCCCGTGCGCCGCCACGGTTCGGCGGCCCCCGCCACCGGATCGGCGGTGCGATCGGCGGCCTCCCGGGTAAAAAGCCCTTACGGCGGCGGTGCAGCCACCGGAGCGCGGCCGGTCCGCCGTGGCAGTATGCCAAGTGTGCGGCCCGGGGGAGGCCGCGGGCCCGCCGACGGCCCTTCGGCGGGAGGCGAGGGCGTTACGGGCCGACGGGGGATGACGGCGATGAGGACGATGACGGTTCCCGAGCTCACACTCAACAACGGGCTGCGCATACCGCAGCTGGGCCTGGGCGTGTGGCAGGTCCCCGACGACCGGGTCGTCGACGTGGTCACCACCGCGCTGGAGACCGGCTACCGCAGCATCGACACGGCCGCCGCCTACGGCAACGAGCGCGGTGTCGGCGAGGCGCTGCGGCGTTCGGGCATCGACCGCGACGACCTGTTCGTCACGTCCAAGGTCGCCAACCCCGACCAGGGCTTCGACGCCACCCTGCGGGCCTTCGACGCCACCCTGGAACGCCTGGGCCTGGAGACCCTGGACCTGTACCTGATCCACTGGCCGCTGCCCGCCCGGGACCTCTACGTCCCGACCTGGAAGGCCCTGGAGCACCTGTACGCGGAGGGCCGGGCGCGCGCCATCGGGGTGTCCAACTTCCAGATCGCGCACCTGGAGAGGGTCATGGAGGAGGGCGGCATCACGCCCATGGTCAACCAGGTCGAGCTGCACCCGCTGCTGGCCCAGGCAGAGCTGCGCGAGTTCGACCGGCGGCACTCCATCGTCACCGAGGCGTGGAGCCCGCTCGCGCACGGCCGCCTCGTCACCGACGACACGGTCATCGGGATCGCCGAGGCGCACGAGCGCACGCCCGCCCAGGTGCTGCTGCGCTGGCACATCCAGCTCGGCAACGTCGTCATTCCCAAGTCGGCGACGCCCGAGCGCATCCGCGCCAACTTCGACATCTTCGGGTTCGAGCTCACCGACCAGGAGATGGACCGCATCGGCGCGCTCGACCGCGGGGCCAGGACCGGCCCCGACCCCGACGCGTTCGACGGCGACTGACCGTTCGCCGCCCCGCGTTCGCGGGACACCTCCGGCGGACGCGCCGCCGGGAGCGTTCCGCCGGGTCCGGCCTAGCTCTGCCGCAGCTCGCGGCGCCTGCGCGCGCCGGCCAGGGTGGCCTCGGTGCCCTGGCGCTTCATGCGCATGACGTAGACGAAGCCGCCGACGAAGATGGCGGCGAACAGCGCGAGCACCGCGACGAGGGCGAGCGCGGACAGCAGGAAAGTGATCGACATGGGCTCATCGTAGCCGCCCGCCCGGGCGACTCCCAGTGGGGTGTCCGCCCGGACGCGGCCGGTGGGCCGCCCCGCGACCGGAAGGGCCCGCCGGTGGACACCACACCGCACCAGATCGTCAATCCGCTGACCCTCGCCGACCCGGTGGGGTTCTCCCACGCCCTGGTGGTGACACCGGGCAAGGTCGTCCACATCGGCGGTCAGATCGCCCGCCGCTCCGACGGGGCGGTGGCCGGGGACGGCGTGGTCCAGCAGTTCGACCGCGCGCTCGGCAACGTCGTGGAGGCGCTGCGCGCCGCCGGGGCCGTGCCCGAGCACGTGGTCGACATGCGCATCTACACCACCGCGATGCGCTCCTACCGGGTCAGCAGCAACACCATCGGGTCGGTGTACCGCCGCCACATGGGCCGCTACTACCCGCCGATGACGGTGGTCGGGGTGACCGAGCTCATGGAGCCGGAGGCGCTGGTCGAGATCGTGTGCACCGCGGTCGTCCCGGACGTCCGCGACACCGCGGAACTGGACGAGGACGACGAGACCCGGGAGATGCTGGAGAGCATCGAGGAGTCGTCCGGGCCGGGCGTCACCGCGGCTCCCGGGACGGAGGACCCCGGCGACCTGCGCGAGCGCTCGCCCGCCTGAGGCCCGCGCGCCCCGTGCCGGGGCCGGCGGCCGTCACCAGGACGACCGCCGCAGCGCAGACGGCCAGGCCCGCCAGGGCGGCCGCGCCGACCGGGTCGCCGAACATCAGCAGGGACCAGAGCAGGGTCGTCGGCGGTGTCAGGTACAGCAGCGCCGACACCCGGGCGACCCCGAACCGCGCCAGGGCGGCCCAGTACAGGCCGTAGCCGCCGACGGTCGACAGCACCACCACCCAGGCCACGGCCGCCCAGAACCCGGGGTCCGCGGGCGGGGCGAGCGTCCCGGTCGCCGCCGCCAGGGCCGTGAACAGCACGGCGCTCACCCCGCACTGCACGGCCAGCGCCTGCGCCGGAGACCCGCCCGGCCGCAGCCGCCGCTCCAGCAGGGTCGCCGCGACCAGCGACAGCATCGCCCCGACCGGCAGCGCGTACCCCCACCAGGGGGCCGCGCCGGGGGCGCGCAGGTCCGCGCCCACCACCAGGCCGACCCCGGCCAGTCCCAACGCCAGCCCCGCGACCTGCCGGGGCCGGACCCGCTCCCCGAGCAGCGGCACCGCCAGCGCCGTCGCCACCAGCGGTTGCAGCGCCGCGATCAGCGCGACCGTCCCCGCGGCCACCCCCGCCCCCGCCGCGGCGAAGACCCCGTACAGGTACCCGGCCTGGGCCAGCGCCCCCACCGCGGCGTGGCCGGCCGCGTCCCGCCCGGTCATCCGTCCGCCCCGGGCACGCCCGCCTCCGGGCCCGGACCCCGGGGGCCCTTCCGCGCCGGTCCGGGCGGCCCGCGTCCGTCCGCCCCGCGAGCGCGCGCGGGCCCACAGGCACCAGGCGGCCAGCGGCCCGGCGACCACCAGGAACCGCCAGGCCAGCAGGGTCTCGGCCGGGGCGTGGCGGGTGCCGAGTTCGGCCCCCACGAACCCCGAGCTCCACATCACCACCAGCCCCGCGGCGAGCAGGGCCGGGGCGGGCGAGCGCCGCATCCTTCCACCTCCGGTGTCGTCGTCCGTGCCCTCCGCCCCCAGGTAAACACACCGGTCGGTATACTCACGATGTAGTGACCTTCCGGCCGGGAGCGCCCGCCCCGGCCCGTCCGCCTCCAGGGGGAGCCATGACCGCCGCCACCGGGGCCGGCCCGGCAGACCGCGCCGCCCGTCCCCTCACCCCGGCCGCCCGCCGGATCCTCGACGCCGCCGACGAGCTGTTCTACTCGCGCGGCATCAACACGGTCGGCATGGACCTCGTCGCCGAACACGCCGGGGTCACCAAGAAGACCGTCTACGACCGGTTCGGCTCCAAGGCCGCCCTGGTCGCCCACTACCTGCGCGCCCGCGACGCCCGCTGGCGCGCCCACCTGGAAGCCCGCCTGGCCCCCGCCACCACGGCGCGCGAGCGCGTCGCCGCCACCTTCGACGCCCTGGAGGAATGGGTAGGCGAGGACGGCCCGCGCGGCTGCTCCATGGTCAACGCCTACGCCGAGCTCGCCGACCCCGACCACCCCGGCCGGGCCGTGGCCCGGGAGCAGAAGCGCTGGCTGCGCGCCCTGTACACCGACCTCGCCCGCGAGTCGGGCGCCCGCGGTCCCGAGGCCCTCGGCGACACCCTGACCATGCTGCACGAGGGTGCCGTCCTCACCCGGACCGTCACCGGCGTCCCCGACGCCGTCGGCACCGCCCGGGCCGCCGCCGACGCGCTGCTCACCGCCCACGGGGCGCCCTGAACCGGGCCGGGGGACGGCCGGGCCGCCGGCGCCGCGGTCACACGTAGCCGAGGCGGGACAGCTCCAGCCCCGCCACCTCCACCACGTCCGCGTGCTGGTCCCGGGACAGCCGCTCCCGCCAGGTCCCCACCCGCCAGGAGCGCTCGATCAGCAGTTCCGTCGCCGACACCCGCACCCCGGTGAACTCCCGCAGCCTCTTGGCGGCCTGCACCTCGCCGCCGTGCAGGTCCTCGTAGCGCAGTGTCAGCAGCCGGCCGGAGTCCAGGCCGCGGCTCAGCACGGCCGACATGCGCACCGCGCCCCGCCAGCGCATCGCGCACTTGGCCTCCACCGACCCGTCCCCGAACGTCTCCAGGTCGGAGGAGTCCTCCAGCCCGAAGAAGTGGTTGGGGAACTCGTGCTCCAGCTTCATGAAGCTCGGCTTGAGCCAGGCCAGCGAGCGCTCGTCGTCCAGCATCTCCGAGACGACGTCCCGCCCGTCCCGGATGATCTGCACGAACAGCGCGTCGGGGAAGGCCGCGTGCAGGGCCTTGGCGCTGAACAGCAGGTCCGGGCTGGCGTCCCCGTACCGGGTCGCCTGCGCGCTGTGCTCGCACGGCTCGGCGGCGGCGCTGGCGGGCACCCGCTCCCACCGGCCCGCGCAGCGCGGGCAGGTCAGCGGCGTCAGCTGCCAGGACTCGGCGTACGCCTCGCGCAGCAGGGAGGCCGTGCCCGCCGCCTTCTCCAGGGCCAGCGAGGGTCTTCGGGCGACGGCGTACACGGCGTTGAGCACGCCCGGGGAGCCCGCGCTCAGGTGGAACCCGGGGGTGCGGGAAAGGGCGCGGGCGATCTCGGGGACACCGGAGTGGGGAGCGCCCAGCAGGAAGACGGGGCGCTGCACCTTGGTCCCGTTGACCACGAGGATGTAGGACGGCTGCTTCATGATCGTGCTGATTTTCGCACCCTTTGCCCTTCTCGTGTGCATCGGAGGGGGCGTCGGTCCTGCGTGCCTTCGTGTGCTTTCCGAGGCTAGGGTGTGCAGGGGGTGCACGGGGCCGCCCTCCGTCAAGCAGAGGGAAAGCCGACACCAAGTCGCCGCAAGATCGAGGTAGGGCCGCGATGACGACAGACTCCCCAGCGTTCGCCGATCCCCAGGCGTTCGAGCGGGCCGCCGAACTGCTGGAGGCCGCGGACCGCATCACGGTCCTCACCGGCGCCGGCGTGTCCACCGACTCGGGGATCCCCGACTTCCGCGGGCCCAACGGGGTGTGGACCACCGACCCCGACGCCCAGGCCCAGTCCGACATCACCATCTACATGGGCGACGTGGACGTCCGGCGCCGGGTCTGGGCCCAGCGCCGCGCCCACCAGGTGTGGGACGCCGAGCCCAACGCCGCCCACCGGGCCCTGGCCGACCTGGAGCGCACCGGGCGGCTGCGCGCGCTCATCACCCAGAACATCGACGGCCTGCACCAGCGGGGCGGCGTGTCCGACGAGCGGGTGGTCGAGGTGCACGGGACCATGCTGTGGGTGCGGTGCATGTCCTGCGGGCTGCGCACCCCCACCCCCGAGGTGCTGGCCCGGCTGGACGAGGAGTCCGACCCGCGCTGCACGGCCTGCGGCGGCATCCAGAAGTCGGACACGATCTCGTTCGGCCAGCACCTGGACCCGGACGTCATCCTGGCGGCCACGCACGCCACCCGCGACTGCGACGTCTTCCTGGCGGTCGGCACGTCGCTGACCGTCCACCCGGTGGCGGGGCTGTGCGACATGGCGATGATGGCGGGGGCGTCCCTGGTCATCGTCAACGGCGAGGAGACGCCCTACGACGACTTCGCCTCGGCGGCCGTGCACGACTCCATCGGGAAGGTGCTGCCCGCCCTGGTGGAGCGGGTGACGGCGGCCGCCGCCCGCTGAGCGGTACCGGTCCCGGTTCCGCCCGGCGGGCGGAACCGGGACCGGACGGGCCCGCCGGGACCCGCCGGTCAGCGCAGGTGGGCGGCCACGCGGGTGCGCCTGCCGCGCTGGGGGTTCTCCTGGTCGACGATGGCGATGATCCGCTCCACCGTCCCGTCCGGGAGGAAGCCCGGGGGGAACAGGGCCAGCACGGGGGCGACGGCGTCCTTCGCCAGCCGGTTCCCCGAGACCACGGAGTCGACCCCGGACAGGTACTCCCGGACCAGGCGCCGCAGGGGCGAGTACTCCGCGTCGTCCCCGGTGCCCGGCCAGCGCAGGTCCTCGGTCGCCTGCCGCAGCACCAGCAGCTCCAGCCGGCCCAGCTGGGTGGAGGTGAGCATGCGGCGGTAGGCGTTCAGGCGGCCCTCGGGGTCGATGTGGGGAGGGGACAGCCGCAGCTTGAGCACCTCGTGCGGCTCCAGCCACGCGCTGTCGCCGTCGGGGTCCAGGAACCAGGCCCCCATGTCGCCGTGGACCTCGCCGAGGTAGGGCAGCATCCCCAGGAGGACGCGGGCCCCGCTGCCGTTGACGCGCATGGAGATGGAGCGCAGCAGCCGGGAGATCGTCCGGTTGTAGGCGATCGTCATGCCGTAGGGGTCGTAGACGTCCGGGCGCACCTCCACGTCCGTGTGCAGCTCGAACCCGACGCACTCGCCGACGTTCACCGGGTCGCCCACCTCGCGCGAGAGCAGCCTGCGGCTGCCCTCGCGGGTCCACGACTGCATGTGGCGCAGCCGCACGGTGTTCAGGAGGCCGAACCACTCCGGGCTGTCCAGGGAGCGCCAGACCCCCACCAGGTTGCGCCACTCGGTCATCGGCCCGGCCGACTGCGGGAACAGCTCGTCCAGGTCCACGTCGTCCTCGCGCACCAGCACCAGCAGCACGACGAGGTTCGCCGTGTAGTTGGCCTGGCGGACCGTGACCGGCAGGCGTTGGGGCTCGAAATCGGCGTAGGAGCGGTTGGCCGCCGGGAACGGCGCCTCCCGGAACAGCTCGATGAGCAGGTCGGAGTAGTCGCCGCGCAGCCCCGGGTCCTCGGCGAACCGCCGCTCCAGCAGTTCGGCCAGGAAGTCCGGCACCTTGTCCCGGCCCGGCAGGCAGGCGAACGACAGCAGCGCGTACAGCTCACCGTCGTCGATCCGCCGGGCCCGGCCGCGCCGCCGCGAGGTCCGCGAGCGGGAGGCGTCCAGCTCCTCCAGCGCCGCGACCACAGCCCGCGCCACCAGGTACTCGCCGAAGGTGGCGTGCAGGAACTCGAACACGCTCGCCGTTCCGTCACCGGTCCGGGCCCGTGCCTCGTGCACGAAGAAGAACCGGCCCAGCACCTGGTGGGCCGGGTCGATCCGGCCGTGCATCCCCGTCTCGTCCGGGTCCAGCGCGGCCTCGGGCAGCAGCACCGCCAGGTCGCGGTCCAGCTCCTCGGCGCTGACGTTCTGCTTGCGCCGGGTGAACATGGCCAGCGCCGCCACCTCGAGGCGGCGCAGCTCGCCCTCCAGGGCCTCGGCGAGGTCGTCCCGGCCCAGGCCGGAGTGGTGCTTGTCCACCTCCCGGCGGGCGAACATGGTGAGCAGCCGCTCGTACAGCTCCCCGTGGGTGAGCCCCTGGTCGGTGCCGCGCAGCGCGCCGTCCTCGGCGTCGTAGATGAGCAGCATCATCAGCAGCAGCGGCTGTTCGGCCAGGTCGCGGTAGCGCAGCACCGCCTCGGTGGTCAGCGCCCCGGTCGCGTCCGCCGCCCGGGCGTTGGCCCGGTTCCAGATGCCCACCAGGCGGCCGATCCGCGGCTCGTCGAAGGGGTCGAGCTTGATGACGGTCGTGCCCCGCGGGAAGCGGGCGCGGTCGGCGACGACGGTGCGGCTGGTGACGACGACCACCACGGGCAGGCCCATGGCCTCCTGCTGCTGCTGGAACTCCTGGACGCGTTCGAGGTAGTCGGAGCGGTCGACGCCGGTGGCCTGGAGGAGCTCGTCGAAGCCGTCCAGGATGACGACGGGCAGCGCCCCGTCGGCCGAGTCTGCCAGGTCGCGCCAGGAGACGCGGGTGTGCAGGGCGGCGGCCAGGCCCTCCTCGATCTGCACGTGGATGGGCGAGTTGGGGCTGACCGCGCGCAGCTCCACGCGCACGGGCAGGAAGTCCGAGGCCGGCAGCCGGGCGGCCAGCACCTCCGTGAACTTCGACTTGCCCGCGCCGGGGTGCCCGAGCACCACGGTGGGGCGGTCGGTGGCGTCGGGGTGGGTCAGGTGGGCGGCGATGAACGCGGACAGGTCGTCCACCGGCCGGTGCAGGGACCACCACTCCTCGGAGGAGGGGACCGAGTTGGGGGTGATGACCGCGACGCGCCCGCGCGGGGGGATGTAGGCGTCGGCCAGCGAGGGCAGCACCAGCCCGGGCGGGACGTCGGAGGCGCGCAGCACGGGGCGCTCCAGCACCGCGCGGTGGGCGGCGAACAGCTCCTCGCGGCGCCGGTCCACGGGACGGTCCGAGGCCACGGTCGCCAGCAGGCGGCGCAGCTCGCCCAGGCCGTCGTCGACGGCGGAGCGGGTGCGCCGGTGCTCGACCTGGTGCGCCCACAGCGCGAACTCGGGGACGTCGGCGGCCAGGAGGCGGTGCAGCTCCTCGTAGCGCTCGGTCGACCGGCGGCCCAGCTCCCGGCCCACGGAGGTCAGCAGGGGGTGGGCGGGGGAGTCGAGGCCGTGCCCGCGGGCGGCGGCCACCTGCGGCACCGCGTTCTGGAAGGCCTCGGCCAGGCCGTCGAAGTACTCCCGCCAGGCCGCCTCCTCCACGCCGGGCGCGTGCGTCCAGGGGGCTCCGGACGGGGCGGCGGCCTCCTGCGGGGCGGCCTCCAGAGCCCGCGGGCCGGTGTCGGCGTCGGCGTTCCAGCGGTGGGGGAGCGCCACCCGGCCGGGTCGGCCGGGGGACAGCAGGGGGCCGAACAGGGCGGCCCGGTCCTCCTCCGAGAGGCCGAGCTCGTCCAGGGTCAGCGGCGCGCCGGCGGCCTCCCAGACCTCGTCCAGGGCCTCCAGGAAGGCGACCGCCGCGAGGATGCGCTCCGCGGCGAGGATGCGCTCGGTCCGGGTCAGGCGGCTCTCGCCGCGCAGGTGCTCGCGGATGCCCTCCACCGCCTCGCGGCCCTTGCTCACCAGCAGGCTCCGCAGCCCGAACAGGTCGGGGACCCCGAGGAGGCCGAGGCCGCCGTCGGCGAGCCGCTCGGCGAGGTCCCAGGCGTCGGAGTCCTTCTTGCCGAGGATCTTCAGTGCATCCGCGTAGGAGAGCTTCTTGGCCACGGGGGGACCTTCCGTCGTCGGGGGTGGTTCGGGGGATGGGAGGCGCGGTCCGGCCGGGGTCAGTGCTCCCCGCTTCCGGGAGGGCTGATGACGATGGGTGGATGGCTGTAGCCCTGGTGCCCTCCGTCCGGAACAGGTGATACCTCGGTGAGGTCGTGGAAGCGGTTCATGATCCCATTCGGTAGGTAGCCCGGCGGGAACCGGCCGAGGACCGAACGGACCGAGTCCGTCACCTGGCCCTGGGAGGATCCGGGTTCCTGTTCGAAGTGTTCGAGGCCCGTCAGGTAGTCCGCGACCGTCCTCCGCAGCTCTTCACGGCCCTGGGACGAGGGGCGGCCGCCGACGGGATTCCACCGGAGGTCGTCGAAGGCCCAGTTCGCATCCTCTGCGGCCTGCCGCAGGGCGAGCAGCTCCACGCGTCCCAGGTGGTTGCCGGAGAGAAGCCTGCGGTAGCTGGAGATGCGGGCGCCGAAATCCGTTTCCGGCGGCTCCAGCCGCAGGCGCAGGACCTCGTGCATCTCGGTCCACGTTCTCTGTCTCCCCGGGTCCAGGAACCAGCCCCCCAGGTCGTACGACACCCGGTGGAGGTAGGGGAGGGTGCCCAGGACCGTGCGTGCGTTGGTGCCGTTGACGCGCATGGACGTGGCGCGCAGCATCCGCGACGTGGTGGACGCGTACGGCAGGGTCACCTGGTAGGGGTCGAGGACATCGGGGGTCGCGTCCACGTCCGTGTACAGCTCGAAGCCGATGCACTCTCCGACGTTCACCGGTTCGCCGTGCTCGCGGACGACGACCGTGTGCCGCCGGTCCCTGTCCCAGGCGTCCAGGTGCTTCACCCGCACCGTGCGGAGGAGGGAGAACCATTCCGAGCTCTGCAATGTCCGCCACAGGTTCGCCGCGTTGCGCCATTCCGCCAGGGGGTTGGGGGCTTCGGGGAACAGTTCCTCCAGCCCCACCGGGTCCTCACGGGCCAGGACCAGCAGGACGATGAGGTTCGCGGTGTAGTTGGCCTGTCGAATGGTGATCGGAAGGCGTGTCGGCTCGTAGTCACCACGGGACCGGTCGGCGGCCGGGAACGGGGCCTCCTGGAACAGTTCGATGAGCAGCCGGGCACGATCCGACCGTGCCTCCGTCCCCCGGGGGAACCTCTTCTCCAGCTCCTCGTCGAGGAAGTCCGTGATCTTCTCCCGGCCGGGCAGGCAGGCGAACGACAGCAGGGCGTACAGCTCGCCGTCATCGGACCCCTGCACCGACCCGCGCCGGCGCCGCGCGAGCGACCGGGTCTCGGCGAGGTAGTCCAGCGCCGCGACGACGGCCCGCGCCACCAGGTACTCGCCGAAGGTGGCGTGCAGGAACTCGAACACGCTCGCGGTCCCGTCCACGGTCCGCGCCTGTGCCTCGTGCACGAAGAAGAACCGGCCCAGCACCCGGTGGGCCGGGTCGATCCGGCCGTGCGGGTCCGCGTCGGCCGCCTGCCGTCCGGTTCCGGGCATCAGGACGCCCAGGTCCCGGTTCAGCTCCCCGGCGGTCACGTGCTGCCGCCGCCGGGCGAACATCGCGAGCGCCGTGACCTCCAAACGGCGCAGCTCCTCCTCGACCGCCCGGTCGAAACCGTCCCGGTCGAGCGCGGACCGGTGCTTGCTCACCTCGCGTCGCGCGAAGGCGGTGAGCAGCCGCTCGTACAGCTCCCCGTGGGTGAGGTGCCGGTCGGCGCGGCGCAGCGCGCCGTCCTCGGCGTCGTAGAGGAGCAGCATCGCCAGGAGCAGCGGCTGCTCGGCCAGGTCTCGGTAGCGCAGGACCACAGCGGTGGACAGCGCCTCCGGATCGGCTCCGGGCCGTGCGTTCGCCGCCTTCCACACCTGGAGGAACCGGTCGATCCGAGCCTCGTCGAAGGGTTCGAGCTTGACGATCGCGGTCCCCTTGGGGAACCGGGCGCGGTCGGCCACGACCGTGCGGCTGGTGACGATGACGGCCACGGGGAGCCCCATCGCCTCCTGCTGCCGCTGGAACTCCTGGACCTGTTCGAGGTAGTCGGAGCGGTCGACGCCGGTGGCCTGGAGCAGTTCGTCGAACCCGTCCAGCATGATCACCGGCAGCGCCCCGTCGGCGGAGTCCGCCAGCTCCCGCCAGGACACCCGGGTGTGCAGGGCGGCGGCCAGGCCCTCCTCGATCTGCCGGGGGATCGAGGCGTCGGGCGGGACGGAGCGCAGCTCCACCCTGATCGGCAGGAAGTCCGACGGCGGCAGCTGCGCGGCGAGCATCTCGGTGAACTTGGACTTCCCGGAACCCGGGTGCCCGAGGATGACGGTCGGGGCCTCCGCGCCGCGCGGGTGCACGAGACGGGCGGAGACGAACCCCGCGATGTCGTCCGTGGCTTCGATGTCCGCCCACCACTTCTCCGAGGAGGGGACCGCGTCGGCCCCGTTCATGGCGACCCGCCCGCGCGGTGGGATGTACGCGTCTCCGAGTGTGGGCAGGACCAGGCCTTCGGCGGGGCCGTCGTCCGCGGGCAGGACCGGCCGGTGCAGGACACTCCGGTAGAGGGCGGAGAGCTCCGCCCTCCGCCGTTCCATCGGGCGGTCCGAGGCGATCGAGCCGAGCAGGCGGCCCATCTCGGCCAGGCCGGTGTCCAGTCTGTCCCGGGTCCGGGTGTGCTCCCGTTCCTGCGCCCACATCGCGAATTCGGGGACGTCGGCCATGAGCGCCCGCCGGTGTTCGCGGTAGCGGAGCTCGGCCGCCCCGGCCAGGCGCCGCTTCAGGAGAAGGATCCGGCCGTGGTGCACGTCGGTGATCCCGTGGGCCTCGGACACGGCCAGCCCGACGACCATCGACAGGAAGTCGTCCTGCAACGCCTCGAAGCGGATGAGGTCCTTCAGGGACCTGTACCCGGAGTAGTCGGCCTCCGCCCCGGCCTCCGGCTCGGGAGAGGTCCGCAGCACGATCGGCGCGGACGGTCCGCTCAGGGCGCGTTCGGAGAAGGCGGTCTGCTCTTCGGCGGTGATCTCCAGGTCCCTGAAGGGGAAGGGCATCCCGGCCTGCTCCCAGGCCTCCTCCACCGCCTCGAAGAAGGAGACGACGACCAGGATCCGCTCCGCCGCCAGGATCTTCTCCGTCCGGGACATCCGGCTCTCGCCCCTGAGCTTGTCCCGCATCCCCTCCAGCGCCTTGCGGCCCTTCCCGACCACCATGCCCCTGATACCGAACAGGTCCGGCACCCCCAGCGCCCCCAGCCCCCCGTCGGCCAGTTTCTCGGCCACGGCCAGGACCTCGGAGTCGTTCTTTCCCAGGAGCTTCAGGGCGTCCGCGTAGGACAGCTGCTTGGCCACGGGGGGACCTTCCGTCGTCGGGGGGCGGGACACGGGTCGGACCCGGCACCGGGGGACGGTGCCGAGTCCGCAGGTCGACAGGGGTATGGGGGATGTGCGTACGGGGTGGGCTAGGTCAGGCTCCAGTCCACCGGCTCCGCGCCCTGCTCCTTGAGCATCTCGTTCGTCCGGCTGAACGGCTTGGACCCGAAGAACCCGTTGCGCGCCGACATCGGGCTCGGATGCGCCGACTCCACGCACGGGACCCCCGGCATCAGCGGCCGCAGGTCGCGCGCCTGGCGGCCCCACAGGATCGCCACCAGCGGCCCGCCGCGCTCGGCCAGCGCCCGGATGGCCTGGTCGGTGATGGCCTCCCAGCCCTTGCCCTTGTGGGAGGCGGGCGAACCGGGCTGCACGGTCAGGACCCGGTTGAGCAGCAGCACGCCCTGCTTCGTCCACGGGGTGAGGTCGCCGGTGTTCGGGATCGGCAGGCCCAGGTCGTCCTGCATCTCCTTGTAGATGTTCTTCAGGCTCGCGGGCGGCCGCACACCGGGGGCGACGGAGAAGCTCAGCCCCACCGGGTTGCCGGGCGTGGGGTAGGGGTCCTGGCCCACGATGAGCACGCGGACGTCCTTGAACGGCTGCTGGAAAGCGCGCAGGACGTGTTCGCCGGCGGGCAGGTAGGTGCGCCCCTCGGCGACCTCCTGTCGGAGGAAGTCACCCATCGCGGTGATCTGCGGCGCGACCGGCTCCAGGGCCTTCGCCCACCCGGCTTCCATGATTTCGTTGAGGTCCTTGGTGGCCATGGCCAGAACACTAGCGCCCGGCGGCGACATCCACGTCCCTTCCGGTCGATCGGCCCCCGAACGGACACCCCGGGCCGCCCGAGGCCGCCGCCCGGTAGCCCGCCGCTCAGGCCGTGGGTCGGTCCCGTTTGGCCAGGCCGTGCCAGCGGCGCAGGTGGGCCGCCACGCGCACGGTCTCCGGGGACTCCTCGCCGAACACCCGCACGTGCCGCGCCACCAGCTTCCGGTACCGGCGGGCGGCCTCCGCCGGGTCGCCCGCGTGCCCCAGGTAGGCCGCCTGGTAGTGGTGGGCCCGCAGCGTCGTGGGGTGGTCGGCGCCCAGCACCCGCTCCAGTTCCGGGATCAGCCCGTCGAGCACCTCCACCGCCCGCTCCGGCTCACCCGCCTCACCGGTCTCGAACGCCAGGTACAGCCGGGTGGTGAGCACCCGTTCGGAGTCCGGCCCGTACACGGCCGCCAGGTCCGGCAGCAGCTCGGCGTGCACCCGCGCCGCCCTGGCGTGGTCGCCCGCCCGGCCCGCGTTGGTCGCCAGGTAGTAGCGCACCGTCAGCGTCTCCGGGTGCCGGGGGCCGTGCACCCGCAGGATGTCCGGCAGCAGCGCCTCCATCGACTCCGCCGCCCGCGCGTGCGCGCCGCCCTTGCCCGTCAGGTACGCCTCCCGGCGCCGGGCCCGCAGCGTCTCGGGATCGTCGGGGCCGAACGCCGCGCGCAGCCGGGGCAGCAGCGGGCGCAGCTGCGCGGCCGCCTCCGCGAACCGGCCCTCGCCCGCGGTCTCCTGGGCCCGCTCCACCAGGAGCCGCAGCTCGGTCCGGTCCCCGTCGCTGGCGGCGGGCGGCGGGGGCGCGGCCTCCGTGTAGGGCAGGGTCCTGGGCACCGGCAGCGACCCCCCGGTGTCGGGGCCGACCGTCGGGCGCGAGGGGCGGGGCACCGCGAAGGGCGCCAGGCGCTCGCGCACCTCCTCGGCGGAGGCGGGGCGCTCCTCGGCACGCTTGGCGAGCAGGGCGTCCACCAGCTCCGCCAGCGGCCCGGGCAGCCCGGGCCGCAGGGACGCCACCGGCCGCGGCCTCTTGCGCAGGTGGCCGCGGAGCACCGTCAGCGGGTCGTCGCCGGGGAACGGGGGCTCGCCGGTGAGCATCTGGTACAGGATCGCGCCCAGCGAGTACAGGTCGCCCGCCTGGCCCACCCGCTCGCCCCGCACCTGCTCGGGGGCCATGTACAGGGGGGTGCCCAGCACCCGGCCGGTCTGGGTGAGGCGGCGGCTCTGCTCCGACGCGGTGAGCCCCGCGATGCCGAAGTCCAGGACCTTCAGGGTGCCGCCGTACAGCCCGGTCCGCTCACCGATCACCATCAGGTTGCCGGGCTTGACGTCGCGGTGCACGATCCCGGCCGCGTGCGCCGCGCCCAGCCCGGAGGCGGCCTGGGACATCAGGTCGGCGGCGTGTTCGACCGGCAGGGGGGAGGACTCGCGCAGCACGTCCGCCAGCGGCCGCCCGGCGACCAGCTCCATGACCGTGTACACCGAGCCGTCGGACTCCTGGCCGAAGTCGTGCAGGATGACGATGTTCGGGTGGCCGGCCAGGCGCGCGGTCACCCGCGCCTCACGGCGGAACCGGGCGGCGGCCTCGTCGGAGCCGCCCCGCTCGGCGCGCACCAGCTTGACCGCGACCGGGCGGTCCAGGAGCTCGTCGACCCCCCGCCACACCTCGCCCATGCCGCCCCGGCCCAGGAGGGAGAGCAGACGGTAGCGGCCGCCCAGCACCCGTTCGTCGGCCATTCCCGTTCCTCACCGTCCCGAGCCCGTCCGCCGCTCCTGCGACCGTTCACGGCCAATGGGCCGTACAGGGCGTAAGAGTACAGTTGTCCGCGTTAATGTGGTCCCCTGTGCCCGCAGGCCGAACCCCCGCCGAGGGCGATGCCGCAGCCCCCACGTGGAATCGAGTACCACAGCCGTGAGCCTGAGTCTCTACGTCGGTCCGGACTCCCAGCCGGACAAGTACCGCCTGGTGCGCTCCGTGGGGCGCGGCGGCGAGGCGACCCTCTACCTGGCGGAGGTCACCCTGGCGGGGCAGACGGAGCCGGTCGTGGTCAAGGCGCTGAACGCCGACATCACCGCGGACTCCGCGGAGTTCGCCGAGCTGAGCGCCCGCTGGGCCGAGCAGGCGGAGCTGCTGCGCTTCATCAACCGGCTCGGCGTCGTGGGGGTCCGCGAGCACTTCGAAGGCGCGCCGGAGCACCCCGCGGGCGGCGCGGGGGAGCAGGCGGACCGCTGCCTGTACCTGGTGATGAACCACATCGACGGGCTGGACCTGCGCGACTGGCGCGCCGAGCACGCCCAGGAGGGCGTGCGCGGGCAGCGGGAGGTGCTGCGCTACCTGGAGCAGGTCGCCCAGGTGCTGGACATGCTGCACGCGGGGCGGGCCACGCCGTCCCGGCGGCCGGTGGTGCACGGCGACCTGTCGCCGGGCAACATCATGATCGACACCGACGGCCAGGCGACGCTGGTGGACTTCGGGCTGAGCCGGATCGCGGCCCGGCACATGACGGCCCGGCCGTGGTTCACGCCGGGGTACGCGGCGCCGGAGATCTTCAGCGGGGAGTACAGCCCGGCCACCGACCGCTACGCGTTCGGCGCGGTCGCGTTCTACGCCCTGACGGGCGAGGACCCGCCGACGGCGCCGGAGCAGCTGCGCGAGCGCTTCGCGGCGCTGCCGCTGCTCGCCGACGCCGAGGAGCACACCCGCGCCCTGGTGGCGTCGATGTTCTCGGCCGAGCCGGCCGACCGGCCCGAGGCCTCCGCCTGGGTGGGCGCGCTGCGGACCCTGGCCACCTCTGTGCCCTGGACAGGGCCGGGAAGCGACCCGGCGGGCGACCCCGGGACCTCCGCGGTCTTCGCCGCCTCCCTGTTCAGCGCCGCCGCGGAGGACACCGACTCCACCGCCAGGCTCGACCCCTCGGTCCTCCCGCAGGCCCCGGCCGCCCCGGCCGAGCAGGAGCGCGGCACGGACGAGACGGTCGTCCTCCCGCCGCCCTCCGGTGCCCCGCAGACCCCGGCGGCCCCGTCCGACCACGGCGCCCCGCCTGTCCCGGGCGGCGCTCCCGCTCCCGGAGGCGCTCAGGGCTCCGGCGCCCCGCAGGCCCCGGGCGCTCCTGCCAGCACTTCGGGACAGGCCATCCCCAGCGGGGTGCAAGCCTCATCGGGCGCTTCCGCCTCCGGTGTCCCGCAGAGCGCGGGCGTTCCTGGTGGCGCTGTGTCCCCGTCCGCTTCCGGCGGCGCTCCGGTGCCCGGCGCCCCTCAGGCCCCGGTCGCCTCGCCCGGCCCAAGCGCCCCGCCGGTCCCAGGGGGTACTTCTGCCCCCGGCGCCGCTCAGGGCCCCGGTGTCCCGCAGGGCGCGGGCGTTCCTGGCGGCGCTGTGCCGTCGTCCGCCTCCGGTGGCGCTCCGGTGCCCGGTGCCCCGCAGGTCCCGGGCGGCGCTCCCGTCTCCGGTGGGCAGGGGGCGGACGCGACTGCGGTGCTGTCGCCGACCCCGGCGTTCGGGACGCCCGCGGCGGGCGCGCCGACCCCCGCGGCAGGGACGCCCGCGGCGTCCGCGGACACGGAGTCGACCGTGGTCCTGCCCGGCACCGCACCGGGCGTCGAGGACATGCCGCACCGGCCGGTCGGCGGGATGCGCGGACGCCCCGTCCAGCAGCGCCCCGCCGCCGGATCCCCGCAGCCGAGCGCCCCGCCCGCCGCCTCCGCCCCCGCCGGACCGCCGCCCGGCCGTCCCGGCCGCCCCACCCCTCCCGGCGGCACGGCGCGCCCGCCGATGCCGCCGCCCGGGCCGGGCCGCGTCCCCTCGGGCCCGATGCCCTCCGGCCCCGCCTACGGCGGCCCGCCGCCCGCGCACTCCCAGCCCTCCTGGGGCCCGCCGCCTCCCCCCGCGGCCACCGGCGCCTTCCCCGCCTACGGCCACCGGCCCGCCCCCGAGCACCCCGAGCCCCGCAAGAGGTCGCGCAAGCCCGCCCTCATCGGCCTGGCCGTCTTCGCCGTGGTCTGCATGATCGGCGGCTCCGCCGTCACCTACGTGGTGATGGACCGCGGCCTGCCCTTCCTGGCGGACGACTCCCAGCAGGTCGCCGCCGACGCCCCCAGCGACCCGGCCGCCCCCTCCGAGCCCGAGGAGGAGGCCCCGCCGCTGGCCGCGCAGCCCACCGGCGCGCCCAAGGAGGACGCCTCCCCGCCCGGCACCGACCCGGCCGGGGACACCACCCTGCTCACCCAGATGGAGATCGTCGACCAGGACGGCCGCTGGGAGCCCGAATCGGGCCGTGCCGAGATCGACGGGAACGCCTACAGCCGGGCCCTCGTCCCCGGTGATCGCTGCCAGTACGGCAACCCCTGCACCGGCTGGGCCGAGTACAACCTGGGCCGCGGCTGGACGACCTTCACCGCCCGGCTCGGCGTGACCGACACCTCCAGCTCCTCGGCGACCACCACCTTCATCGTCCACGTGGACGGCAGCCCCGAGGTCACCGAGACGCTCGCGCTGGGCGAGACGCTGGACATCGAGGTCGACGTGCGCGACGCCCTGCGCCTGCGCATCGAGGTGGAGAGCGACGCCGGGGGCGTCTACCCGGTCTGGGCCGACCCCGCCCTCACCGCCTGACCCGGCCCCGAACACACCGGTGCCCCGCGGCCGTTCCCGGACGGCCGCGGGGCACCCGCCGTGTTCACTCGGCGCGCCAGCCGCCCTGCCGGTCGGCCAGGTTCAGCGCCGTCGTCACCAGCGGCACGTGGCTGAACGCCTGCGGGAAGTTCCCCACCTGCCGCCCGACCCTGGGGTCCCACTCCTCGGCGAGCAGCCCCACGTCGTTGCGCAGCGCCAGCAGCCGCTCGAACAGGTCCCGCGCCTCGTCCTGGCGCCCGATCGACAGCAGCGCGTTCGCCATCCAGAAGCTGCACGCCAGGAACGCACCCTCGTCCCCCGGCAGCTGGTCGGCCGAGTTCTCCAGGTCCGTCCGGTACCGCAGCACGAACCCGTCCACCATCAGGTCCTTGCGCACCGCCTCGATCGTCCCGATCACCCGCGGGTCGTCATAGGGCAGGAACCCCACCTCGGGGATCAGCAGCAGCGCCGCGTCCAGCTCCTTGCTGCCGTAGTACTGCGTGAACGTGTTGCGCTGCGGGTCGTACCCGTACTCGCACACCTCCGCGTGGATGGTGTCCCGCAGGGCCTTCCACCGCTCGATCGGCCCCTCCTTGCCGAACTCCTCGATGCTGCGCACCGCCCGGTCGGCCGCCACCCACGCCATCACCTTGGAGTGCACGAAGTGCTGGCGCGGTCCGCGCACCTCCCACAGCCCCTCGTCGGGTTCGTCCCAGCACCACTCCAGGTAGTTGACCAGCGACCGCTGCAGCCCCCACAGGTAGTCGCCGCCCCGGATGCCGGTGCGCCGTGCCAGGTGCAGCACGTCCATGACCTCGCCGTACACGTCCAGCTGGTACTGGCCGACGGCGGCGTTGCCGATGCGCACCGGCCGCGACCCCTCGTACCCGGGGAGCCAGTCGGCCTCCCACTCGGTGAGCCGCCGCTCGCCCCGGATCCCGTACATGATCTGCATCAGCTGGGGCTCTCCGGCGACCGCCCGGACCAGCCATTCGCGCCAGGCCAGCGCCTCGTCCGTGTACCCCGAGCGGATGAGCGCCTCCAGGGTGATGGTGGCGTCGCGCAGCCAGCAGTACCGGTAGTCCCAGTTGCGGACGCCGCCGATCTCCTCGGGCAGGGAGGTGGTGGGGGCGGCGACGATCCCGCCGGTGGGCCGGTAGGTGAGGGCCTTGAGCACGATGAGGGACCGGATGACGGCCTCGCGGTAGGGGCCGTCGTAGGTGCACTGGCTCACCCACTTCTCCCAGAACCGCTCGGTCCGCGACAGCGCCTTCTCGGCGTCGAGGTGGTCGGACTCCTCCACCTGGGAGGGGTGCCAGGTGAGGACGAAGGGGACGCGCTGGCCGGCGCTGACGGTGAAGGTCGTGTCGTGGGTGAAGTTGTGGCCCTGGAGGCTGACGGGGGTGCTGAGCCAGACGGCGTCGGGTCCGGCGATCGCGACCAGTTCGCTGCCGGTCCGGTGCACCCACGGGACCACGTGCCCGTAGTCGAACCGCAGGCGCAGCTCGGTGCACATGGTGACCCGGCCGCTGATGCCCTCCACGATGCGCACGATGTGCGGCGCGCCGCCGCGGGGCGGCATGAAGTCGATGACCCGGACCGTCCCGGTCTCGGTGTCCCACTCCGATTCCAGGATGAGCGTGTCGCCCCGGTAGCGCCGCCGGGTGGCCCGGGGCTCGCCGTCGGCGGGGCGCAGGGTCCAGTTGCCGTTCTGCTCGTCGCCCAGCAGGGCGGCGAAGCAGGCGGAGGAGTCGAAGTCGGGCAGACACGCCCAGTCGATGGAACCGTCGCGCCCGACCAGCGCGGCGGTCTGCATGTCGCCGATCATTGCGTAGTCTTCAATCCAGCCGGGCACGCGGCTCACCCCCAACACGTTCGTCCTGAGTCTTGCGGTCGGCGCGGGCACTCTCGCCTCCGGACGGGGGTGGTGCGGTGCTCCGGGTCGGCCCGCTGCGCGCACGCCCGTGTGCACGCCCCGTCGGGGTGCTTCTCCCGGCCCGTTCCGATGGGGCGGTGCCCACCGCGGGCAGGGGCGCCGTTCGGGTCACGGCCCCTCCCCTCGCGACCACGCGCCGCCCGCCCCTGTACCCGGGTATGTGCCCAGGTGGGGGACGACACAAAGGTCGGCTCGGGAGAGCCGCTCCGAAACGGTCCTTTCCGTTCACCGCGGTTCCCCATCTTCCCCTCTCTCCGGAGGGCGCGCCACCCGCAATTGCACGTGCATCGGAGAGTGCAGGGCGGTATGTGGTCAATTGGGGGAGTTTGCCGGACCAGAAGTTATGTCGTGGTGATCAACTAATGGCGACGGGGTCACTGATTCGCCGATCGGATCGGTGTTTCCGGGAGGTTCTCGGACATCCGGAACAGGGGGAGGAAGATCTGGGTGAGGGGGCCGATCGCCACCGCGAACACCAGCGTCCCCACGCCCACCGTGCCGCCCAGCAGGAACCCGGTGATCACCACCGCCACCTCGATCACGGTGCGGGCCAGGCGCACCGACAGCCCCCGGGCGGCCAGGCCGGTCATGAGCCCGTCGCGCGGGCCCGGGCCCAGCTCCGCGCCGATGTAGTAGCCGGTGGCCAGCGCGCACGCCAGGATCCCCAGCAGCAGCCCGGCGACGCGGATCCACAGCACACCGGTCTCGGGCAGCAGCCACAGGAACAGGTCCGCGGTCGCGCCGATCATGACCACGTTGCTCAGGGTGCCCAGCCCGGGCTTCTGCCGCAGCGGGATCCACAGCAGCATCAGCAGCGCGCCGACGATGATCGTCCAGGTGCCGATGGACAGCCCGGTGCGCAGGGCCAGCCCCTGGTCCAGCACGGCCCAGGGCATGGCCCCCAGGTCGGACTCGATCAGCAGGGCGACGCTGAGCCCGTACAGGGTCAGGCCGACGTACAGCCGCACCAGGCGGCGCAGCCGCGGCCGGGGCAGGACCGGGGTGATCATCACCCGGCTCAGCAGCGAGGGGCGGGGCGCCGCCGCGCCGCGGGCCTCCGGTCCGTCGGGGCGGAACTCGTCGGGGCGGGGCTCGCTCCGTTCGTCCACGGACCCGTCCTTTCAAGAAAAAGGGGGGATCATCGGATCGGGCGGTGCGGACCCCTCCCGGCGCCACCGTCATCCCCCGTGCCACGGTGGTGCCACTTCGGTATCCTGGCCCACATGGCACCGTACTCAAAGTGCCAATTCCAGAAAGTGGCCCCACGAGGGCGCGGACACAGCGGGAACGGGTACGAGGAGGCGGCGCCATGGCGTCACGACAGGGCGGCGCGGTCCGGACCGCGGAGCGCTCCACGTCCGGCGGCGGCACCCGGCGGATCAACGGCCGCCTGCTGGCCCGCCTCATCGGCGAGGCGCCGGTGGAGCGCCCCTACTACCTCTCCATCGGCCGGGCCGTCAGCGGCCTGGTGCTGGACGGCCGGGTGCCCACCAACACCCGCCTGCCCGCCGAACGCGACCTCGCCACCGCCCTGGGCGTCAGCCGCAACACCGTCACCGCCGCCTACTCCTGGCTGCGCGACAACCGGTTCCTGGACAGCCGGCAGGGCGCGGGCAGCTGGACCGTGCTGCCCGACTCCGGCACGGGGGACCCCTCCCCGTCCCCGTTCCTGTCCGGGGCCGCCGAGCACATCGACCTGGGCGTGGCCGGGCCCCCGGCGGTGGAGGGCCTGCGCGACGCCGCGTTCCGGGCCGCCGAGCAGCTGGCCGCGCACGTGGGCGGCCTCGGCTACTACCCCCACGGCCTGCCCGAGCTGCGCCACGCCATCGCCCGCCGCTACGTCGAACGCGGCCTGCCCACCACCCCCGAGCAGATCTTCGTCACCAACGGCGCCCAGCAGGGGGTGGCCCTGCTCCTGGACCTGCTGGTCCAGCCGGGCGACGAGGTCCTGGTGGAGTCGCCCACCTACCCGCACGCCCTGGACGCGGTCCGCCGCAGCGGGGCGCGGGTGCGCACGGTGGGGGTGACGCCGCAGGGCTGGGACATGGAGTACCTGGTGGACGCGTTCCGCCAGTGGCGGCCCTCGCTGGCCTACCTCATCCCCGACTTCCACAACCCCACCGGCGCCCTCATGGACGACGACGAGCGGCGGGTGCTGGTGCGCGAGGCGCGCCGGGCCGGGGCCCACCTGGTGGTCGACGAGTCGGTGGCCGAGCTGGCCATCGACTCCGGCGACCTGCCGGCCCCCGTGGCCGCCCACGACACCGACGGCCGCGTCATCACGGTCGGGTCCGTGGGCAAGCTGCTGTGGGGCGGGCTGCGGGTGGGCTGGATACGCACCACCCCGCCGATGGTGGCGCGGCTGATGGCGGTGCGCCAGCGCTTCGACCTGGCGGGGGCGGTGCTGGACCAGCTCACCACCACCCACCTGCTCGCCGACGTGATGCGCATCCGCGCCGAGCGCAGCCGCTGGCTGCGCCGCAACCGCGACGCCCTGCTGGCGGCGCTGCGCGACCGGCTGCCCGACTGGCGGCCCAACGTGCCCGGCGGCGGCCTGGTGCTGTGGGCGGCGCTGCCCCAGCCGGTGGCGAGCGCGCTGTCGGCGGCGGCGGTCCGGCACGGGGTCCACCCGGCGGCGGGGCCGGTGTTCGGGTCGGACGGAACCCTGGAACGCTACCTGCGGCTGTCCTACACGCGGCCGCCGGACGTGCTCGCCGACGCCGTGGACCGGCTGGCCGCCGCCTACGCCGAGACCCTGGCCCACCCGGTCCAGCCCCACGGCCGGCTGTACGTCTGACGGCCGCGCCCCGCGGCCCGGCCGGGCCCCTCAGCCGGCGAACCGGCGGGCGAACCGCACGACCTCGCCGATCACCTCGTCGCGGTTGGTCTCGTTGAACACCTCGTGGCGGGCCCCGGGGAAGATCCGGGCGGTGAAGTCCGAGCCGAGGATCGCCTCGATGCCCGTGAGGGTGCCGGAGAGCGGCACCAGGCGGTCGTCGGAGCCGTGCACCCACAGCAGGGGCATGTCCCCCAGCGATCCCGCCGCCAGCCCCCGGTCGATCTCGGTGAGCATCGCGTCCACCGTGGCCCGCTTGAACGGCCCGTGCCAGACCAGTTCGTCGGCCACGTAGGCCTCGCCGACGGCGGGGTCGCGGGAGAGGGTGGCGGGGTCGATGGGGACGTCGGGGATCTCCTCGGCGGCGGACAGCGCCTCCAGCACCTCCCAGCGGCCCAGGACGGGGCCGGACAGCACCAGCGCGGTCGGCTCCTCCGGATGGGTCTGGGCGTAGCGTGAGGCGATGAGGCCGCCCATGGAGTGGCCGATGAGGACCAGGGGCAGCGACCGGTAGGCGGTCCGGGCCTGGGTGACGACCCGGTGCACGTCCTGGACCACCTCCGCGTAGTCGTCGATGAGGACCCGCTCGCCGGAGGAGCCGCCGTGTCCCCGATGGTCGGCCCCGTAGACCACCGCCCCGGCGGCCACCAGGTCGGCGGCGACCTGCTCGTACCGCCCCAGGTGCTCGCCGTACCCGTGGACCAGGACGGCCAGCCAGGAGGGCTCTCCCTCCGCGGGAGCCCAGGCCCGGGCCGCCAGCCTCCCCGAACCGTTCGGCCCGCCCGCCAGTCCCCATTCCCGTGTGGTGATCACCGTGTCCTGCCTCCTCATCGGCCTGCGCGTCTGCGACGATCGCGGTGATGGTCGCCTGTGGCGTTGGACACCCTAGAACATCGCCCGCGCGCGTCCGCGCGACCCGGTCGGGTCCGCCGCGGCGGCGGGCTCCGGCCGGGCCCCGGCCGGAGCGCCCCGGCCTCGACGCGCCCGGGTCCGGAGGATGCTCCGGAAACGGCGGTGTCGTCTCGTGCGCGCCGACGAAATATCTCAAAGCGTGTGATAGGGACTACTCGCCCCGAAAGGCGATCTTCTACGCTGGACAGATGGGTATCCCTTCGGATGACCCCCGAGTGGTGCCGGTGGCGTTCTGCTCGACGACTTCGACTGAGAGGGTGACGCCCGTGCTGGCCGACTCCTATGGGCGAGTGGCGACGGACCTGCGGGTCTCGCTCACCGACCGGTGCAACCTCCGCTGCACCTACTGCATGCCCCCCGAAGGCCTGGAGTGGCTGCCCAAACCCGAACTCCTCACCGACGACGAACTCCTCCGCCTCATCGAGATCGGCGTCACCCGCCTGGGCATCACCGAGGTCCGCTTCACCGGCGGGGAACCCCTGCTCCGCCGCGGCCTGCCCGCCATCGTCGCCGGGACCGCCGCCCTGCGCCCCCGCCCCCACACCGCCCTCACCACCAACGGCATCGGCCTGGCCCGGATGGCCCCCGCCCTGGCCGAGGCGGGCCTGGACCGCGTCAACGTCTCCCTGGACACCCTGCGCCCGGACGTCTTCGAGACCCTCGCCCGCCGCCGCCGGTTCGACGACGTCGTCGAGGGCATGGCCGCGGCCGCCGAGGCCGGGCTCACCCCGGTCAAGGTGAACGCGGTGCTCATGCGCGGCGTCAACGACGGCGAGGCCGCCGACCTGCTGCGCTACTGCATCGAGCACGGCTACGAGCTGCGCTTCATCGAGCAGATGCCGCTGGACGCCCAGCACGGCTGGCGGCGCGACGACATGGTCACCGCCGACGAGATCCTCGCCCGGCTGGAGACCGCGTTCGACCTCGCCGAGGCCGACCCGGGAACGCGCGGCAGCGCCCCGGCCGAGCTGTTCCGGGTCCTCGGGCACACCTTCCCCGACGGCCGCGAGGCCACCGTCGGGGTGATCGGCTCGGTCACCCGCCCCTTCTGCGGGACCTGCGACCGGGTGCGGCTCACCGCCGACGGCCAGATCCGCAACTGCCTGTTCGCCCGGGAGGAGTCCGACCTGCGCACCCCGTTGCGCGAGGGGGCCACCGACGCCGAGATCGCCGAGCGCTGGACGGCGGCGGTCGCCCGCAAGTTCCCCGGGCACGGCATCGACGACCCGGGGTTCCTCCAGCCCGCCCGGCCCATGTCCGCGATCGGCGGCTGACCGGCCGGGCCCGGACACCGCGGGAAAACCGGTGGACGGGCGGCCCCTTTTGCGGCTCAATGTTCCGGGGCGCGACCGCGCCCGAACCGTGAGAACAGGCCGTTCGCGAAAGGGAGGTGGCCTGTCATGACCTATACCGAGATCCCCGGCACCCGGGTTCCCATCCGCATGTGGGCCCGCCCGGAGGAGGTCGAGGGCGCCGCCCTGGAACAGCTGCGCAACGTCAGCGGCATGCCCTGGGTGCACGGCCTGGCCGTGATGCCCGACGTGCACTACGGCAAGGGCGCCACCGTCGGATCCGTGATCGCCATGCGCGACGCCGTCAGCCCGGCCGCCGTCGGCGTGGACATCGGCTGCGGCATGACCGCGGTGCGCACCGACCTGACCGCCTCCCGCCTGCCCGACGACCTCGGGAAGCTGCGGTCGGCCCTGGAGGCCGCGATCCCCGTCGGGTTCCACTTCCACGACGAGGCCGTCGACCCGGCCGCCGTCCCGGGGCTGCGCAGCAAGGACTGGGACGCGTTCTGGCGGGGGTTCGACGGCCTCGCCGATGCCGTCCACCCGCGCCGCGAGCGGGCGCTGCGCCAGATGGGGACCCTCGGCGGCGGCAACCACTTCCTGGAAGTGTGCCTGGACGACGAGGACACCGTGTGGCTGGTGCTGCACTCGGGTTCGCGCAACATCGGCAAGGAGCTGGCCGAGCACCACATCGGGCAGGCCCGCGCCCTGCCGCACAACCAGGACCTGCCCGACCGGGACCTGGCGGTCTTCCTCACCGGGACCCCGGAGATGGACGCCTACCGCCGCGACCTGTTCTGGGCCCAGGACTACGCCCGCCGCAACCGCGACGTCATGATGGGGCTGGCCTGCAAGGTCCTGGCCGAGCAGGTGCCGGGCACCGGGTTCGGGCAGTGGATCTCCTGCCACCACAACTACGTCGCGGAGGAGACCTACGACGGGGTGGACGTGCTGGTCACCCGCAAGGGCGCGATCCGCGCCGGGTCGGGGGAGTACGGGATCATCCCGGGCAGCATGGCGACGGGGACGTACATCGTCCGGGGGCTGGGGAACGAGGACTCGTTCAACTCCGCCTCGCACGGGGCCGGGCGCCGGATGAGCCGGACCAAGGCGCGCAAGACCTTCACCGCCGCCGACCTGGCCGCCCAGACCGAGGGCGTGGAGTGCCGCAAGGACGCGGGGGTCGTGGACGAGATCCCGGCCGCGTACAAGGACCTGGAGTCGGTGATCGCGGCCCAGACCGACCTGGTGCGCGTGGTCGCGCACCTGCGCCAGGTGGTCTGCGTCAAGGGCTGACCGGCCGCGGGCCGTCCGCGCCCGCCCCGGGGCGGACGCAAACGGCCTGCGGTACCCCCGGCGGGCTCTCCGCGGTGGTCGCCGCCCCGGTGGGCCCGCCCGCTGCCCCGGCGGGCTCTCCGCGGTGATCGCCGCCCCGGCGGGCCGGCCCGGTGCCCCGACGGGGGCCCGCGCCCGGCATGGGGCCCGGCAGCGGTCCGCGGCGGGTCCGGTGCCGTCCCTCAGGACGGGCTCCCGTAGCGCTCGGCCATCGCGGCGGCGCGGTCGTGCAGGGCGGTGCGCAGCCACTCGGGGGACAGGACCTCCGCGTCCGCGGCCAGCTGCCACAGCGCCCACTCGGCGTGCCGGCGGTCCTGGAAGTCCACCTCCAGCGCCGGCCGGCCGCCCTCGTCCTCCTCCCGCACCTCGCGGACCTCCAGCGCGGTGTCCGCCAGTTCCTCCCGCCGCTGCGGGGCCACCCGGGCGAGCACGGACACCCGGTCGCCTCCGGTGCGGAACCGCGCACCGCGCTCCCGCCAGACCCGGTCCAGGTCCACCCGGTCCGGCCGCCGCGCCGGTTCGTCCAGCGCCTCGGCGGCCAGGACCCGGGACAGCCGGTAGGTGCGGTCCTCCCCGGACCTCGTGGCCAGCAGGTAGCCCTGGTCGCGCACGGTGACCAGGCCGACCGGGTCGACCGTACGCCACCGGGCGTCCCGGCCCGCGGCCGCGTAACGGATGCGCAGCCGGTACCCGGCGAACACCGCGCGCCGGATCTGGGCCACCACGGCGTCGGGTACCTCCTCGGCGGCGAGCCGGCGCTCCAGCAGGTCGGTCTCCGGGTCGACCAGCAGCCGCCGGGCCGCCCCGGCCGCCGTGGCCCGGTCGCCCTCCGGCAGCGCGTCGACCACCTTGCGCATGGCCGAGGCCAGCGCCGAGCCCAGGCCGAACGCCTGTGCCCCGCGCCGCGACCCGGCGACCAGCAGGGCGAGCGCCTCGTCGTGGTTCAGGCCGGTGAGCTCGGTCCGGAAGCCGGGCAGCAGCGAGAAGCCGCCGTGCCGGCCGCGTTCGGCGTAGACCGGGACGCCGGCCGCGGACAGGGCCTCGATGTCGCGCAGCACGGTGCGGGTGGAGACCTCCAGCTCGCGGGCGATCTCGGGCGCCGTCAGGCGCTCGTGCCGACGCAGCAGCAGTACCAGTGACACCAGCCGATCCGCGCGCATCCGAGAACTCTACAGAAATACCTGACAGAGGATGTCGTGTTTTCCCGGAAGGCTGGTCGGTATGACGAACAAGAGAGCGGCCACCGAGCCGAACGACCTGGGCAGGTACTTCATCGAGCGCGGCAACGCGGGCGACGTCGACGGATTGGTGGCGTTGTACGAGCCGGACGCCGTGCTGGCGTTCCCCCCGGGCAGCCTGGCCACCGGCCACGAGCAGATCCGCGCGGTGTTCGAGCAGTTCGCCGCCGCGGCGCCGGTGCTCGAACCGGGGAAGCAGCAGCCCGCGCTGGTGGGCGGCGACCTGGCGCTGACGGTGGCCACGCAGGCCAACGGCGACGTGAGCGTCGAGATCGCCCGGCGCCAGCCGGACGGGACGTGGCTGTGGGTCGTGGACCAGCCCGCCCTCCGGTTCTAGCAGGAAGGACGCGACGGGCCCGCCGTCCGGTGACGTGCCGGACGGCGGGCCCGCTCCGCGAGGCCGGTGGACCGGGGGCGGGCTCCCGGTCCGGTCGTGCCCGTGTGATGGTGCGTTCCAAAGCCCCGCCCGAAGGAGAGGGCCGACGACAGGGGAGGCGGAAGGGACCGCGGCGGGGCATGCTGGGGGGATGAGCACTCTGGACGCGGTGATCCTCGCCGGCGGGGCGGGTACCCGCATGGGCGGCGTCGACAAGCCCGGCCTGGCCGTCGGCGGGCTCACCCTCCTGGAGCGCGTCGCGGCGGCGGTCCGCGACCACGCGCCCGAGGGGCGGACCATCGTCGTGGGCCCCGAACGGGACTCGCCGCGGGCGCTGTACGTCCGTGAGGACCCGCCCGGGTCGGGCCCGGTCCCGGCCCTGCGCGCGGGGCTGCCGCACGTGCGGGCGGACCGGTTCGCGCTGCTCGCCGCCGACCTGCCCCACCTGGCCGGGCGGCACCTGGCCCTGCTCGAACCGAACGCCGTGTTCGTCGACGCGGACGGGCGCGAGCAGTGGCTCACCGGCGTGTGGCGCACCGACGACGTCCGCGCCGCCCTGGCCGCCTACGGGGGCCGCTCCCTGTACGGCCTGCTCGGCCCGCTGGGCCCCCGGCTCGTCCCGGCTCCGGACCCGGACGCCGTCGCCGACTGCGACACCCCCGAGGACCTGGAGCGCGCCGCCCGCCGCCTGGACGGCTGACCGGGGACGGCCCCGCCGCCGACGGCGCCCCGCACACGGGCGACTTGCGCGATGCGGTCCCCGTCCCCCATCATGAGCGCCATGACGATCAGGAAGGGCGGTCTCCGCCCGGGCCTTTGAGCCCCACCGAGCCGGCGCAGGCGTCGGCCCACGAGCTTCTGTCCACCGTCGAACCCCTCTCCTGCGCCGCGCGGATGCGCGCCCTGGCGGACTTCGCCCGCCGGCACGCGGGAACCCCGGAACTCTCCGCGGTCGTCCGCGACCTGGAGGCCGACGGCCCGGTGACGGGGTTCGCCCCGCACGCCCGACGGGCGTTCGCCTCCCACCTGGCGCTGGTGTCCCGCGACCTGAACGCGGTCGCCCGCCACCTCGCCTCGCCCCACCCGGACCTGCGCCGCGCCGCCCTGCGCGCCGTGCGCACGCTCCCGGTCCCGGACGAGGCGGTGCTCCCCGTCCTGCGCGACGCGCCCACCGGGCTGCGGCGCGCCCTCTACCGCACCCTGTTCCACGCCCGCCGCACGGCCCTGGCCGACCGGCTGCTGCCCGTCGTCCGCCGCGACCACGGCGCCCCCGAGGCCGCCGCCCTCCTCCCGGCCTGCTCCACCCGGGCCGTCGCCGACCACCTGCCCGGCCTCGCCCACGCGGTCCGGTCCTGGAGCAGGCTCGCCCGCCGCCACCCCGACACCCTGGTCGCGTACCTGCGCGCCCTGGACGAAGAACCGGACCGGAGGGCGCTGAGCGCCCTCGACCCGGTCCGCCCCGCCGCGGTCGCCGAACTCGCCGACGGGGACGCACGGTGGCGGCCGAACCTCTACCCGCACGCCGCCCGCCTCCGGAGCGGGGGCGACGAGCACTCCTACCCGTCCCGCTACCCGGTGACGCCCTACGGCGACCGCAGGGTCCGGTCCCTGCTGCGCCTCATGCGCCAGTGGTCCGGCCAGGCCCGGGTCGTCCTGAGCGCCATGGAACCCGCCGTGCGCACTCCCTACCTGGAGCGCTTCCTCGCCCGCCGCGACCACCTCTCCCACGCGGCGGTCCTGGCCCACCTCGATCTCGCCCCCGCGGACCTGGCCGAACGCGAGGCCCGGACCGTCCTGGAACAGATCCGCCGGACCCAGCGGTGGCAGCTCCGGTACAGCGACCCGTACCAGGACCTGGACGCCCTGGCCTTCCTGCCCTACGCCGAGGTCGCGGACGAGCTCGACCGGGCCGCGGCCTCCGGCGACGCCGGGCGCCGGGCCCGCGGCCTGGCCGCCCTGGTCGCCGCCGCGGGCCGCACGGGGGACCCGGGACTGGTCGCGGGCGTCCTGCTCACCCGGGCGGAGCGGGCGCGCGCCGAACGCGATCCGGTGCGCCGGGTCCTGCTGCGCTCGGTGGCCGGCCTCCCGGCGCCCCTGCTCGGGGAGGCGCTCCCGGCCCTGGGGCGGTTGCTCGCCGACACCGTTCAGAGCCGTGACGCGAGCGCGGACAGCCGGCGGGCGCTGCGGGACATCGCGACCCGCCTGCTGCGCCACCCGGACAGCGGCGCGGACGCCGCCTCCTGGGCCCTGGACGTGTACGTCCGCCTGATCGAGCGGTTCGGCGCGGACGGGCTGGGCCCGTGGGGGCGCCCCCGCGCCAACCCGCCCTGGTGGGCGGGGCGCCGGAAGGGGGGCGCGCCCGAACTCGAACCCCACCTGGACCAGGTGCTTCCCGCCGGACTGGAGACCGACCTGTACCGGCGGGCGGCCCCGGTGCTGGACGCCGCCCGCGGCCGCGGCGACCACGCCCCCACCGTCCAAGCGGCCTACGAACTGGGCGGCCGTATCCGGAACCTGCCGGAGCTGGGCGCGCACCTGCGCTCGGCGGTCCTGGAGGCGGAGGATCCGGCCGTGGCGGAGCGGGCGGCATTCCTGTACCTGTCCGGGCCGGACGCGGCGGACCGGGCCCGGGACCTCGTCGAGGCCGCCCCGGACACCGTCCGGCTGCCGCGCGTCCGGCACCTCCTCGTCCGCACGCGGCCCACCGCCGACGTCCTGGCGGCCCTGGCCGCCTCCCCCTCCTGGATCCCGGACGCCGACCGGAGGGCGGCTTCGCGGTGGCCCGTGCGGCTGACCTCGGCCCTGGCCGACCGCCTGGCGGCCGTCGCGGCCGATCCGGCCTTCGGGACCGACGACCGGGAGCGGGCGCTGCTGAGCCTGGGCGACCTGCCCCGCACGGTCCACCGGCTGCGGCCCTTCCTGGAGGGGGACGACATCGTCCTGCGCGAGGCCGCGCTGTCCGCGCTGGGCCGCAGCGGCGACCGGACGCTGGGCCTGATCCTGCGGAGCGCGGACGGCCCGCAGTCGCGGGCCGCCGGTCCGGCGCTGTCGCGCCAGGCGCAGGCCACCCCGCCCGCGGAACTCGGCCCGGCCCTGGCCGGCGCCCTCTCGGGCTCCGCCAAGGTCACCGTCCGCAAGACGGCGGCGCGCCTGCTCGGGCACCACCGTCCCCCGGGCGCGGTCGGGTACCTGGTCCGCGCGCTGGACACCGAAGGGCTGCACCGCGACGTGCGCGCCGCGGTGGTGGGCGCCCTGGTCCGCTGCCTGGACGACCCGGCGGCGCTCCCGGCGCTGGCCCGGCACGCCCCGTCCTTCACCGAGACCGAGCTGCACCTGGCCCTCCTGGCCCCGGGGCCCCGGTCCTGCCCGCCGGAACACCGGAAGGCCGTGGCGTCCCTGGTGGACGCGCTGCCCGTCCCGGACGCGCGCCACTGGCGGCTCAACGGCTGGGCCGCCCGCTGGACGCCCTGGGCGCCGGCCGCGGACACCGACGCGCTCGTCGACGCCCTCTGCGACATGGACCGACCCTTCGAGCGGTCCCACGCGCGGATCGCGGCCCTGTGGAGGCGGGGGATCGCCCTCGACCGCGGGGACGAGGTGGTCCGCCGCCTGCTCGCCCTCGTCCCGCGGGGCGCTCCGCCCGTAGCGGTCCCGAGGGGGGAGGACACCCCGCACCGCAGGCTCGTCGCCCTGCTCGGGGTGCTCGCGGGCCGGCCCGCCACGAGGCCGCCGCACGGCGTCCTGGAGGCCCTGGAATCCCGTGAGGAGTACCGGGTGGAGGCGGGGCGGCTGATCGTACGGTGGATCCGGGAGCTGGTCCGGGCCGATGGAGGGGCCTCCGCGGAGGAGCTCGCCGGGCTGATGCTGCGGTACCTCCGGGCGGGCGGCCTGAGCGTGCGAGGGGAGGGAGACGGGGTGAACGTGTTCGAGGGGATGCTGCGCGACGGCCGCACCGGCACCGAGGTCCCGGACGGGGTCGCCGCCGAGGTCTGCGCACGGCTCCTGGACGCGGCGGAGCGGGAGGAGCCCCGGGCCCGGGACCGGGTGGGGCGGGCCGTTCTGGGAATGGTCGGCCGGGTCGTGCGCGAGCGGGGCTGGGCGGACCCCTGGCCCGCGCTGCTCACCCGTGTCGCGGAGCTGGGCGACCCCGCCCTGCGCGCCGCCGCCTGGCGGCTGGCCGCCGACTGATCCGGGCAGGGCCCGGGGCGCCGAGCCCCGGGCCCGGGGCTCAGCCCTCGGAGCCGTCCAGCTCGTCGAGGGGCAGCGTCTCACGGAGGAAGCCGCGCAGCCGGAGGAAGTCCTCCAGGTAGGCGCGGTGCTCGTCGCAGGCGGTCCACACCTTGCGCCGGTCCGGGGTGTGCAGCTTGGGGTTGTTCCAGACCAGGGCCCACACCGCCGCTTCACGGCAGCCGCGCCGTGAGCAGATCACGGCCTCGGCCCGCTCGGAATCACTCAACGCCACCCCCGGGGAAGAAAGAAAACGGACGCCCGGTCCACGGGCGGCAACGGCAGGCTAGGGGAAGCGGGCCGGAAAAGACAAAAGGCGACGCCGGGTGGCTACGGGGGCAAACCACCCGGCGTCGCATGCGATGTTTCGACGGGGGCTCGAAACATCGTCCCGCGCTCCGACGGGGGACCGGAGCGCCAAGACCCAATGTACACCGCCACCCCCGGGGGTACGTCAAGAGTCAGTTACGACGTTGTCTCGGGAGAGTCCCGGCGCTCGAAGGACTTAAGTCCCAGGTCAGGGCTTATATGCCTATTCTGTGGGGCCTCTGGGAGCGTGACGGAGGAGACGTCCGTGCCCTCTTGGTAACAGAAATCCCAACAGGGTCCAAAGTCCTTATCCGTACCGGGTCAAGCGCCGCGTCCGTTCCCTTCCCCCGCGCGGCGTGCACGAACGGGGCCGGTGTGACGGGCGGGGAATGTGGGCAGGCAGGTGGTCGGGGCCGGCCCGCGGGGCCGCGCGCAACCGATCAGTCAGGGGGTCCACACATGTCCGGACACACCTACCGGGTCACCGAGATCGTCGGCACGTCGCCCGAGGGGGTCACCGAGGCGATCCACAACGGGATCGAACGGGCGTCGAGCACGCTGCGCGGGCTCGACTGGTTCGAGGTCACCGAGGTCCGCGGCCACATCGAGGACGGCCGCATCGCACACTTCCAGGTGGGCCTCAAGGTCGGTTTCCGGCTGGAGGAGCCGCAGGGGTAGCAGCGCCGCCGGACGGCGGCGGGGCCGGGCGGGGGAGTCGTCCCCCGCCCGGCCCCGTTCGTTCCGCCCGGCCCCGGTCAGCGCTCCTCGGCCGGGTCGCTGCCGCGCTGCACGTCCACGTGCACGTGGTCCAGGTGCCGCAGGATCTCGTTGTCGGGGTCGGCCTCGTAGTCGCGCCACCCCAGCGACGGGTAGTAGGTGCTCCAGATGCGGTCGTCGAAGATGATGACGTCGATCTCGTAGTCGGGCGCGTGCGCGATCAGCCAGTGCGCCATGACCCAGCCCGCGCGCCGGTTGTCCTCGTTGACCGGGCGGTAGAAGATGTCCAGCGCCCGCCCCTCGTAGTGCGCCGACCGCTCGCCGTGGCCGGTGTTGTAGCCGCCGGGCACGAAGCCGCCCAGGCTGAGGCCGGAGAAGTGCTCCTCCACGCCGTCCTTGAGGTTCTGCGCCCGGGGCGTCAGACCCGAGGGCTCCAGGTCGGGTTCCGGGACCAGGTCGCGGTTCTTGACGGAACGGCAGGTCAGCGAGGGTCCGGCGTCGTCCTCGGGGCCGTTCGTCAGGACGTCCATCACGGCGTCGGGGATGTCGTCGGTGTCGGGCGCCTCCACGGGCGCGTCGTCGCCCTGGACGGCGACCGCGGCGGCGGTGGTGGCCCGCCGCGCCTGGTCGCGTTCGAGGCGGACGGTGTCCTCGCCGGTCCACACGGAGCACTCGGGGCCCCAGGGTGTGGAGATCGGGAAGGCGATCTCGCCCCGCTGTACGGCCCAGCGGGTGCCCAGGGCCGCGAGGGCGGCCAGGATGACGAGGATGCCCACGGCCAGGAGGACGCCGTTCCAGCGCCGCTCCCGTCGTACGGGTCTGTGTGCCATGCCCCTTGTGCCCTTCGCTCGTGCCGGGCGGTGGCCGCCCGGCGCGGGTTCCAGAGTGGTCAACTCCCCAGGAGATGCTCAGATTTCCGGCACAATGGACATTTTTCCCACATTGTCGGTCGCCCACCCGTGGGAACGCGGGACGGGGCGGCGCTCAGCGCACCGACCACAGCACCAGAAGACCGCCCGCCAGCAGGGTCACCGCCCAGATCCGGTCCATGGTGACCCCCTTCCACCGCAGTGCGTGGACCCCGAGGAAATCGTGCGCGATCAGCGCCGCCGCGGTGCAGGCGACCAGCATCGCCGCGGTGTGCACCCCCGCCGCCAACAGCCCGGTGAGCGTCGCGTCCCACAGGTCCCACACCCCGTCCTCCGGTACGATCCCCGCCCCGGGTCCCACTGCCCCGTCCGCCTCCGCGGTCCGGTCACCCTCCGCCGACCCGTTCGCTTCCGCGGCCCGGGTGCCCTCCGCCGCCCCGCCGGGCTCCCCGGCTTCCGGGGCCGCGGCACCGTGGCCGGCGTGGCCGCCGCCGTGGCCCGTGCCGCCGTGCGAGGTCCGCCCCGCCAGCACCGGCATGAGCATCAGCCCCGCGCCGTGCGCCGAGGCCATGACGAACGACCAGGCCGCCAGCTGCCAGGGCGGCAGCCGGATCTCCATCCGGTGGACGTGGCGGCGCCACAGCAGCATCACCAGTCCCACCAGCACGATCACCCCGCCCCCGACCACGGGGAAGAACACGGACGCGGTCACCGACCCGGTGACGGTGATCGCCACCGCGGCGGCCGCGACGCTCACCGCGTGGCCTGCGGCGATCGGGGGCAGCGCGCGCAGCACCGCGCCGCGACCGCCCTCCTGGAGGCCCCGGGCCACCGCCAGCATCCAGCCCATGCCCGGGTGCAGGCCGTGGAAGGCGCCCAACGCGACGAGGGTCAGAAGCTGAGCGGAGGTCACGGCGTCAGGTTCACACGCACCGGGGGAGCGGGCAACGGCCCGCCGCGGGCTGACCGACAGCGGTCACCTGGCGTGTCCGCGGTTTCACGCGGGGTCCGAGCGGGCAGCCGCCGCCCCCGCGGCCTCGCCGATCCGGCGGTGAACGCCGGAGGGCGCCGACCGGAACCCGTTCGGCGCCCTCCACTGTCCTCAGATCAGGGGCACAGGGCGTTGAGGTCGCTGGCCTCCTCGCCCACCTGGCGGCCCGGGTCGGCCGGGGACGGCTCGTCCAGGCCGGTGTACTCCTGCCACTCGGTGCGGTCGTCGCCGGTGCCCTCCTCGGCACCCTCCTCGCCCGCGGTGGCCGGGTCCGACGGGCTCGGGCCGTCGGAGGGCAGTTCGTCGCCCTCCGGGCCACCGGCCGAGATCGTCTCGGCGACCAGGGCCCGGATCGCGTCCCAGTCCGGGTTCGCCGTGTTGACCTGCGGCGGGGAGAGCTGCAGCGTGCTCATCTCGCCGGTGTCGGTCACCAGGTCCGCCAGCTCCACGAAGGCGGGCACCTTCGACTGCGGGATGTCGGTGCTCAGCGTCCGCTGCGTGGCGCCGGCCAGCTCCCGGTAGCTGGTGAGGATGGTGGTGGGCTCCACCTGCTCGGTCACGTACTTGATGAGGCAGCCCTGCCGCCCCATCCGGCCGTAGTCGTCGCTGTTCACCCGCGAGCGCCCGTACCAGAGCGCCTCGTGGCCGTCGAGCACCCGCACCCCGGGCTCCAGGACGCCGCCGTGGACGCCGTAGGGGATGGGCTCCTCGATCTTCACCCGGATCCCGCCGATGGCGTCGATGAGGTCCTGGAAGCCCCTCATGTCGACCATCGCGTAGTAGGAGATGTCCAGGTCCAGGTTGTAGCCGATGACGGCCTTGAGGGTGTCGGCCGACGGGTCGGGCACGCGCGGGTTGACCGCCAGCTCGTCGGGCTCCTCGGCGACCGTCTGGTAGACGTCGTTGAGGAGCAGGTCGAACCCGTAGGGCTCGGGGTAGCGCTCGGCCAGCGCACTGCCCTCGGGGAAGTGCACGTTCTCCAGGTTGCGGGGCAGGCCGATCAGCACCGCCTCGCCGGTGTGGGGGTCCAGGCTGGCGACGATCATCGTGTCCGTGCGGACGCCGTACCGGTTGTCCGCCGAGTCCGAGCCGATCAGCAGCACGTTGACCCGGTCGGCCCCGTCCCAGGGGTCGGCGGCGTTGTGCGGGGGCAGGTCCTCCCGCTCGGGGCCGCCGAAGATGTTGTTGAGCGCCTCGTACGCGGTGTACCCGCCGTGCAGGGCCAGCGCCGAGGGCGCCGCCACCGTCAGGCACAGCAGGACCACCACGGCGCCGCTGAGCAGGCGGGCGCCCGTGGTCGCCCCGGGGGGCCGGGTGATGACCCACGAGTGCACGATGACGGTCAGCCACAGCACCGCCACGACGAACACGACGCCCATGGCGGTCATCAGCCAGCTGCTGCGCAGGGCCAGGCTCGCCACGGACGTCAGAGTGCCCGCGTCGGAGCGCCCCAGGCTCAGCGCCCACACCGCCAGGGCCGCGATCCCGGCCAGGTACAGGCCCATGATGACCCCGCCCGCCACCCTGCGGCGCATCCGCAGGTGGGCGATGCCCGGAAGGGGGACCGCGGCGGCGGTCCACAGCAGGGCCCCGGCCGTGCTCGGGCGCGCGGGTGCCCCGTCCTGTTGCTCGTCCTCCGCTGCCACCGACGATTCCTCTCCAGGGGTCGGCCTTCCGGCCCCGTACTCTCCATTGTTCCCCGCCGCCGGACCGTTCGCGGTCATCGGGCACCGCTGCCGAACGGGTCCTCGACTCCCGGCGGGAGCCTCCGGGACGGAACGCGGAGGGCCACGCGCGGGCCCGGGGCGGACCGGGGTCCGCCGTCGGGGCCGGCCGCCTCCGCCACGGGGTGCGGGGTGCCCCCGGGGGTGTCGCGCCGACACGTGTGATCAGTGTGGCGCTTTGTCGGAGTTGTGTGCACGGCTACTCCCTCATTAGGGATGTTCTATACAAGTCTGTTATGTGGCGCAGACGCCGCCGATGGGGCATTGCGCGGACCCTTCCGGCCGTTCAAAGGGGTGAATCAGCCGATTTCTTTCTCGATCGGTAGTGATGGCGGCGCCGTAGCTGCGATGATCTGGCCGCAGGAGGGGGCGCCGTCCGGGGGAAGGGCGGCGTCATGGGAACGAAAGGCACCATTGTGCTCGATGCGGTTGACGCGGCGCTGATGCGCGCGTTGCAGGGGGACGGCAGAGCGACGTTCCAGGCACTGGCCGACGGGGTCGGCCTCTCACGTACGGCGGTGCGCGCCCGCGTGCGCCAGCTGGTCCAGTCGGGGGCGATCAGGATCGTCGGCGTCCTGCACGCCGGTGTGGTGGGCATGGAGGTCCTCGGCCATGTGTCGTTCCGTGTCACGGGTCCGGTGGGACCCTTGCTGGACGCTCTGGGGGAGCGCGAGGCGGTGACCTTCGCCGCGCAGACGGCGGGCAGGTTCCCCGCCGTCGCCCATGTCAGGGTGGCCGATGACGGCGCCCTGACCAAGGAGCTCGCCGAGTTGCGCGCGTTGCCGGGGGTGGACGGCGCGGAGGTGTTCCGGGCCGGGTCGGTGTTCAAGGACGCCCACAGCAGCGTGCGCGAACTGCGCGACGTCGAGTTGGACGCCCTGGACTGGCGGCTGGTTCGCAGGCTGCTGCGCGACGGCCGGGCCTCGTACGCGGACCTGGCGCGCCAGGTGGGGCTGTCCCAGGCGGCGGCCCGCTCCCGGGTGGTGCGCCTGCTCGACTCGGGGGTGATCCACGTGACCGCGGTCGTGGAGCCGACGGCGATGGGCGCCAACGAGCAGCTGGGGTTCGGCCTGCGCTGCCGGGGCGACGCCGAGGCGCTGGGGACGGGGCTGGCGAACATGCCCCGGGTGTCGTTCCTGGCCAGCGGGTTCGGCCGCTACGACGTGGTCGGGACGCTCACCGCCCCCGACCGCTGCCGCCTGGTGGAGGCGCTGGAGGGCGTCCGCTCGACCCCGGGGGTGTCCCACGTGGAGACGTGGGATCACCTGTCGGTCCGCAAGGAGCGCCGGGGAGGGGACCGCGAGCTGGAGTGGATCCCGGGCTAGGGTCGGCCGGCCGGGGGCGGCCGTCGGACGCGCGAAATGTAACCAGCGGTAGCATTTTTACGTGTTTCCGTCCCGTACGCCTTGCATCACGCTTAAGTTACCCGTGAGTATGGAAGGGGCCGGTTCCAACCGGCCGCACCGGGCGCGGGTGTAGTGGGAGGCTGACGTGGCGCTTGCGGACACACTGACGGCTGTGGGGACTGTGGCTTTGGCCAGGTGCGGCGGCCGCCCCTTCGGTACGCACCTCTTCTCCGTCTGGCCCGGGGCGTCGTTCGCGGCGACCGCCTTCCCGGTGCGCTGCACCCCCGGCGACAACCTCGCCATCCACGTGGCCGTCGCCCAGGCCCCGCCGGGGTCGGCCCTGGTCGTCGACGTGTCCGGGGAGTCGGAGTACGGCTACGTCGACGAGATCCTCGCCGTGGCGGCGCGGGCCCGCGGCGTGCGCGGCATCGTCCTGGACGGGTGCGTGCGCGACGTCGCCGCCATCGCCCGCTGCGAGCTGCCCGTGTTCGGCGCGGGGGTCGCGGTGCGCGAGGCCCGCCCCGAGGCCGGCGGCTCGGTCGGCGACCCGATCGCCATGACGGCCGCGGGGCCGGTCCCGCTCGCGGTGCGCCGGGGCGACTGGATCGTGGCCGACGACGACGGCGTGGTGTGCCTGCCCCGGGGGCAGGTCAGCGCCATCATCACCGAGACGATGGACAGCATCACCCGCGAGCAGGAGATCATCGACGCCGTGTGCGCGGGGGAGAGCACCCTGGACCTGCTCGGCCTGGACCCGTCCCGGGTCAGCGGCTGGGAGGGCGGGGCGGACGCCCGCGGCCGCCGGGCCGGAGCGCGGCCCCGAGCGTTGGGCACCCGGCGCGAGGTCCCGGCCCGCGGCGCCGGGGGCGAGGCGGGCCGATCGCGGCTGCCCTCCCGGCCCGCGGTGGGCGACTCCTACGGCGACTGAGTCCGCCGGGGCGCCGCGGCCCGGGGCGCCGTCACGTACCGTGCGCACCACCGGCACCACAAAAAACTTCGGCCCCATCGGACACGACGCGGCCCCGGTCCCCGGAGGACGTTCCCGGGACCGGGGCCGAGGCGTGCGGGGGCCTCACTCCTCGGTGAGCGACAGCAGCTCATCGATGTAGCAGGTGGCCTCGCGGACCGCGGCCGCCGGATCGGCGGAGCGGATCGCCTCGGTGAGCTTGGAGTGGTCGATGCCGTCGCCCGAGGGGGTGGGCTCGACGTCCTCCTTCTGGTTCTGCTCGTAGGCGGTGTGCGCGATGCTCGCGTGCACGACCTGCGCGATGTCGTCGTAGAGGTCGATGAGCAGCGTGTTGTGGGTGGCGTTGACGACCGCCCGGTGGAACGCGAAGTCGGCCTCCACGAACGCGCTCATGTTCCGCTCGCGCCAGGTCGCCTCGCGCAGGCCCATGGCCCGGTCGATGTCGGCCATGTCCTCCTCGGTGTGGCGCAGCGCGGCCAGGCGGGCGGCCTCCACCTCCAGGGCGCGGCGCACCTCCAGGTTCTCGCGCAGGCGCGAGCGCTCCAGGCGGCGGCGCAGGGCCCCGCCGAGTTCGCTGGAGGCGCGCACGAACGTGCCCGCCCCCTGGCGGATCTCCAGCAGGCCGGCGTGGGCGAGGGCGCGCACGGCCTCGCGCACCGTGTTGCGTCCCACCTCCAACTGCTCGGACAGCTCCGACTCGGTGGGGATGCGGTCGCCGATGCCCCACTCACCCGAGTCGATCTGCGCTCGTAACTGACTGATGACCTGGTCGACTAGACCGGTCCGGCGTGTCGAGGCGAGGGGCACGCTTTTACCTCCTAGGGGCGGGTCGCCGGATGACAGGGCCAGCGTACGGGTGCGGGTCGGTTAAAGCCGGAGCTTAGACCAGTCCCGTACGGGAATTGGTCTCGGACGGCAATGCGTTATCCTCATGCAGTACATCGGGTCATCCTATGAATATGTGAGCCGCCCTACATGAGTACCCGAGTCGTTCCCCGAAGCAGCGATTTGAACACCACCCCCGACGCCCCAGGCCGCCCCGGCGCCGGGGCGCTCCTCCTCATCGCCGCCGGCATCGCCCTGGCCGCGCTCAACCTGCGCACCGCCATCACCAGTGTGGGCCCCCTCCTCGACGAGGTCACCGCGGGCCTGGGCATGACCGCCGTGGGCGCCGGAGTCCTCACCACCCTGCCCGTGCTGAGCTTCGCCCTCTTCGGCGGGCTCACCCCCGCCCTGTCCCGCCGACTCGGGTCGCACCTGCTCCTGCTGCTGGCCCTGGCCGCCGTCACCGTCGGCCTGGCCGGGCGCGCCCTGGCCGACTCCCCGGTCCTGTTCCTCGTGCTGAGCGTGCTGGCGCTGTCCGGCGGCGCGGTCGGCAACGTGATCCTCCCCGCCCTGGTCAAGCAGCACTTCCCGCACCGCGTCGGGCTGATGACCACCGTGTACACCACCGCCCTGGCCCTGGGCACCACCATCGCCGCGGCCGCCACCGTGCCCATGTACGAGTCGACCGGGCAGTGGCGCGTCGCCCTGGGCTCCTACGCCCTGTTCGGCCTGGTCGCCGCCCTGCCGTGGCTGGTCACCCTGCGCCACCGGCCCGCCCCCGGCGACGGCGCGCGGGCGCTGGGCTTCCGCCGGGTGCTCTCCACCGGCGTCGGGCTCCAGGCGATGCTGTACTTCGGCACCCAGTCCTCGATCGCCTACATCATGTTCGGCTGGTACGCGCAGATGCTGCGCGACGAGGGCATGAGCGCCCAGAGCGCCGGGCTGGCCCTGTCGTACCTGACCCTGCTGGGCATCCCCATGTCCCTGGTGCTGCCCACCCTGCTGACCCGGGTGCGCGACCAGCGGCCGTTCGTGCTGATGTTCGCGGCGGCCTACCTGGTGGGCCTGGCCGGCCTGTGGATCTCGCCGCTGGACGGCGTGTGGGCGTGGACCACCCTGATCGGCATCGGCATGGGCAGCTTCGTCTACGCCCTCACCTCGTTCGCGCTGCGCACCCGCACCGGCGAGGGGACGGCGGCGCTGTCGGCCACCAGCCAGAGCCTGGGCTACCTCATGGGCGGCGCCGGACCCTTCCTGTTCGGCCTGCTGCACGAGCTGACCGGGGGGTGGCACGCGCCGCTGCTGCTGGTCCTGGTGCTGGTCCTGGGCAACATCGCCTCCGGCTGGCTGCTGGGGCGCCCCCGCTACCTGGAGGACGCCCTCGCCGCCCGGGACGACGCCTAGGAGGGCAGCCAGTCCAGGCGGCCGACGAGGTACACCGAGCCGACGAACGCCACGATGTCGATGACGGTGTGCGCCACCACGAGCGGCATCACCCGGCCGTAGCGGTGGTAGAACCAGCCGAAGACCAGGCCCATGACCAGGTTGCCGAAGAACATGCCCACGCCCTGGTACAGGTGGTAGAAGGCCCGCAGCACCGAGCTGGCGACCACCGCCTTCCAGGGCGTCCAGCCCAGCTGCCCCAGCCGGTGCAGCAGGTAGCCGACGACGATGACCTCCTCCAGGATGCCGTTCTTGGCCGCCTGGAGGACGAGCACGGGGACGTCCCACCAGTTGCCCTCCAGGGCGCTGGGGGCGATGGTGACGGTCATGCCCAGCCGCCACGAGACCACGTAGACGGCCAGGCCGCCCACCCCGATCAGGGCCGCCAGCACGGTGCCCGACCGCAGGTCGAACCAGGGGCGGCGCAGGTCGAACCCGATGGTGCACATCGACTCCGCGGAGCGGTGCAGCAGGTAGCCGGCCAGCAGCACCGGGGCCAGGCCCACCGCCACCCGGTACAGCTGCCAGGACAGGTCCAGCCACGGCCGCTGGTCGGCCTGGGGGCGGACGAGGCTGGCGGTGTGCTCGGCCAGGGACTCGGGTGCGGTGAGCACCCCGAGGAAGGAGATGACCGCCGACACCGCCGAGGCGCCCAGCGACAGCGCCAGCAGGCACACGATCTCCCAGCGCAGGGTGGTCGCCCCCGGCAGGGCGGGGGCGGGCGGGCGCGCGGTGTCCGGTGTCCGGGCGTCCCCGGCGGCCGGGGTGTCCTCGGGCGGCCGCCGGTCGGAGTGGATCTCGTCTCTCACGCAACGCAATCTACGCGCCCCGCGCGCCTGCTCGCGCTCCGGCGGTGTCCGCAGGCCGCGGCTCCGGCGCACGCCGGCCCGCGGCGGACGGCCGCCACGGCCCCCGCGCCCCCGCCGGACGGGGCGCGGGGGCGCGGGCGCAGGGGGAGCGGGTCAGTCGTCCCCGTCCCCGTCGCCGTCGTCCCCGTCGTTGCCGCCATCGTCATCGCCGTCGTCGTCCCCGCCGCCGTTGCCGCCGCCGTCGCCGTCCTCCTGGCCCTGCTCGGCGTCATCGTCGTCTCCGCCGCCGAGGTCGCAGGCGGTCGCGCCCAGCGTCACGGCGCCGGCCAGGGTCAGAGCGGCCAGCAGCGCGCGCAGCGACGCCCACCACGGGCGCGGGGTGTCGGGAAGTGTCACGGGTCCCTCCGCATCTCCTCCGCCGGGCCGGGGCCGGCCCGTGCGTTGTTCAGCCTAGGGGCGGGGACCCCGCCGGGCCGGGAACGCGGCCGTGTCCGGCCACCGGTCCCGCGGCCGGGTCCCGGACACGCTCCGGCGGCCGCCTCCAGGGGATGGGAGGCGGCCGCCGACAAGCCGCCGGCCATGCGCGTGTGACACGGAGCGCGCATGGCCGACGGCTAGGGGGTGGCGGTCGTCCCGCCCCCCCCCAGCCACGAAAGCGGGGAGGGACGACCGCCGGGGAACGGAAGACCAGGGTCAGTGAGCCGCTGAGAACTGGTCTTCCTCGGTGGAGCCGGTGAGAGCCGTGGTGCTGGCCTCGGGGGAGATGGTCGTGCTGATGGTGTCGAAGTAGCCGGTGCCGACCTCGCGCTGGTGGCGGGTCGCGGTGTAGCCCTCGGCCTCCGCCGCGAACTCGGCCTCCTGCAGCTCGACGTACGAGGTCATCCCGTTCCGGGCGTAGCCCTTGGCCAGGTTGAACATCGAGTAGTTGAGCGAGTGGAAGCCCGCCAGGGTGATGAACTGGAACTTGTAGCCCATGTGCCCCAGCTCGCGCTGGAACTTCGCGATGGTCGCGTCGTCCAGGTGCCGCTTCCAGTTGAAGGACGGCGAGCAGTTGTAGGCCAGCATCTGGTCCGGGTACTCGGCCTTGATGCGCTCGGCGAAGTTGCGGGCGACCTCCAGGTCCGGGGTCGCGGTCTCCATCCAGAGCAGGTCGGAGTGCGGGGCGTAGGCCAGGCCGCGGGCGACGCAGGCGTCGACGCCGTTGCGGAAGCGGTAGAAGCCCTCGGCGGTGCGCTCGCCGGTGACGAAGGGCTGGTCGCGCTCGTCGATGTCGCTGGTGATCAGCGTGGCGGCCTGCGCGTCGGTGCGGGCGATGACCAGCGAGGGGACGCCGGCGACGTCGGCGGCCAGGCGCGCGGCGTTCAGCGTCTTGACGTGCTGGCCCGTGGGGATGAGGACCTTGCCGCCCAGGTGGCCGCACTTCTTCTCGGAGGCCAGCTGGTCCTCCCAGTGGACGCCCGCCGCGCCGGAGGCGATCATGCCGCGCATGAGCTCGTAGGCGTTCAGGACGCCGCCGAAGCCGGCCTCGGCGTCGGCGACGATCGGGGCGAGCCAGTGCGGGGCGCTGTCGTCACCCTCGGCCCAGGTGATCTGGTCGGCGCGCATCAGGGCGTTGTTGATGCGGCGGACGACGGCCGGGACGGAGTTGGCCGGGTAGAGGCTCTGGTCCGGGTAGGTGTTGCCCGACAGGTTGGCGTCGGCCGCGACCTGCCACCCGGAGAGGTAGATGGCCTTGAGGCCGGCGCGGACCTGCTGGACCGCCTGGTTGCCGGTGAGGGCGCCGAGGCTGTTGACGTAGTCCTCGGTGTGCAGCAGGTTCCACAGGCGCTCGGCACCGAGGCGGGCCAGCGTGTGCTCCTCGGTGACCGAACCGCGGAGCTTGATCACCTGGTCGGCGGAGTAGGTGCGCTCGATCCCGGCCCACCGGGGGTCGGTCTCCCACTCCCGCTGGAGTGCCGCGCTGGCTTCCTGTCGTCGAGCGCTGGTGCTCATGTGCGTTCCCGCCTTACGTGTAGTCCCCAAGGTGTTCGCACCGGTCGAGGGGAGGCCCTGCCCGGGGCCAGGGGGTGAGCCCTGGGCGGTAAGTTCCCCGCCGGTAACTATGATTCTTGGTGAAGATCCAAGCCTTTTCCACTCGAAATCGGGTGAAGATCGTCGTTTCTTTCCGTACCATGAACCCATGGCGTACTTTGGTGCTGAAGAAATACCGTCTTTGACAGGTGACCTAGATCTCGTCACCTTCGGCCAGCGGCTCCGTCATCTCCGCCGGGCGCGCGGCCTGACCCTCTCCGACCTGGGAGAACGCGTGGGCAGGGCGCCTTCACAGCTCTCCCTGCTGGAGAACGGAAAACGCGAGCCCAAGCTCTCCCTCCTCACGTCCCTCGCCTCCGCCCTCGGCGTCTCCGTCGAGGAACTCCTCTCCAAGCAGCCCCCCAGCCGGCGCGCGCAGCTGGAGATCGCGGTCGAGGAGGCCCAGCGCGACCCCGTCTACCAGACCCTCAACCTCCCCCACCTCAAGGTCGGCAAGCGGGTCCCCAACGACGTGCTCGAACACATCGTGGGCCTGTACGACGAGCTCAAGCGCCGCAGCGCCAAGCCCACCGCCACCCCCGAGGAGGCCCGCCGGGCCAACGCGGACCTGCGCCGCCAGATGCGCGAGCGCGGCAACTACTTCGAGCACATCGAGAAGGCCGCGGCCGAGACCCTCGACGCCGTCAACTACAGCGCGGGCGCCCTCTCCCAGGGCCAGATCCTCGCCATCGCCACCCACCACGGGTTCAGCCTCCGCTACGTCCAGGACCTGCCCCGCTCGGTGCGCTCCCTCACCGACCACGTCAACCGGCGCATCTACCTCAAGCGCGAGACCACCCTGGGCATGCACAGCCCGCGCACGATCCTGCTGCAGACCCTGGGCCACGTCGTGCTGGGCCATCAGAAGCCCAAGGACTTCGGCGACTTCCTGCGCCAGCGGGTGGAGGCCAACTACTTCGCGGCGGCCGTCCTCATCCCCGAGTCCACCTCGGTCACCTACCTCCAGGAGGCCAAGCACGCCCGCGACCTGTCCGTCGAGGACCTGCGCGACGTCTACTCGGTGTCCTACGAGATGGCGGCGCACCGGTTCACCAACCTCGCGTACCGCCACCTCGACCTGGTCTGCCACTTCATCCGCAACGACGAGACCGGCATCATCTACAAGGCCTACGAGAACGACGGGCTGGTCTTCCCCACCGACGAGACCGGCGCGATCGAGGGCCAGCGCATGTGCCGCCAGTGGTCGGGGCGCCAGGTGTTCGCCTCCCCGGACCGGTACTCGATCTACTACCAGTACACCGACAAGCCCAACGGCACCCACTGGTGCGTGGCGCACGTCGATCCCAGCCGGGAGCGCAACTTCGCGATCACCCTGGGCGTGCCCTACAAGGAGTCGCGCTGGTTCCGGGGCCGGGAGACCACCAACCGCACCAAGTCCAACTGCCCCGGCGGCGAGTGCTGCGTGCGCCCGCCCGCGGAGATGGCCGCCCGCTGGGAGGGCAACGTGTGGCCGTCGGCGCGCGCCCACTCGCACGTCCTGTCGGCGCTGCCCTCGGGCACCTTCCCGGGCGTGGACGAGCACGACGTCTACACTTTCCTGGAGAAGTACGCCCACGAGGACTGACCCGTGGGGGCCGGGCCACTCGGCCCCGGCGCGGACGCGGACGGGCCCGCCCGGAGAACCGGGCGGGCCCTGGTCAGCGCCGAACGGGTCGGCTACAGCTCGACCTCGTTGCCGCCGATGGTCACCACGAGCCGGCCGTCGGAGGCGAAGCTCCAGTCCAGCGACCCGGAGTACTGGGAGCAGCGGGAACCGTTGGAACCGTTCCAGAACTGGTTCGAGCCGTCGGCGTCACCCTCGTAGCGGTCGTTCGAGCCGCCGTCGCACGAGGTGTTGCCCCGGAACACCGACGAACCGCCGTCGAACTGGAAGTTGCGCTCCTCGTTGCCGACGCCCAGGTTGTTCGACACGGTCAGGCTGCCGGGGTTCGAGTTGTAGGTGAACCCGTGCTTGCCGTTGCCGAAGGCGATGCTGTGGGTGATGGTGTGGTCCACGGCGATGTCCGAGCCCCCGAGCTTGAACCCGTTGCGGTCGCCGTTGGAGTGCTGGGAGCCGTCCGAGAGCGAACCGTTCTCCAGCGCCAGGGAGTGCTCGATGGTCACCTCGCCGATGGGCCCGGTGTCCGACTTCGCGTACAGGTCGTACCCGTCGTCGATGTTGTTGTACGCCACCGTGTAACGGAACACGTTGCCGTCCCCGACGGTGAGCTTGGGCGCGAACCCGTCGGCGTCCTCGCCGTCGGAGTCGGCGTTGTCGTGCGAGACCGAGGTGACGATGAGGTTGTTCGCGGGCCACTCCGACCGGGGAGCCCCGGCGGTGTACCGGGCCAGCTGGAGTCCGCTGTCGCGGTTGAACCGGGTGGTCACCCGCTCGATGACGTTGTCGCTGCCGCCCAGCAGGATGCCGTTGTCGCCGGCGCGCTGGACGATGAGGCCGTTGACGTGCCACCGGTCCCCGCCGATGGCGAGCCCGCGGTTGGCCGGGTCCTCGCTCTGCGCCGAGAAGTCCAGTACCGGGGTCTCGCCGGGGTAGGCGAACAGCTCGTTGCGGTCGCCCGACAGGCCGTCGTTCCCCGGCTCGATGTGCACCGTCTCGGAGAAGTCGTAGGTGCCGCCGCGCATGTAGATCGTCCCGCCGGGCTCGATCCGGTCGATCGCCGAGGTGAGCGTCGTCGGGTCGGACTCGGTGCCGGGGGCCCCGGCGCTCCCGTCCGGGGCCACGAAGAGCTCGTCGCCCGAGGGCTGGGGGGTCTGGCCGCCGCCGTCGCCGTCACCATCCCCGTCTCCGTCACCGTCGCCGCCTCCGTCGCCGCCGCCGGACGGGGTTCCGGCGTAGGTCTCGAACTCGGCGACGCGGGGGGTGCCGTTCGAGCCGGTGATCTCGAAGTTGATCTTGCTCAGCGTCGTCGGGGCGAAGGTGATGACGCCCGCCCCGCTGCCGGTCGCCAGGACGTTGCCGGTGTCGTGGTCGACGACCCGCCACGAGCCGATGGCGCCCTCGGCGCCCGCCGCCTCGCGGATGTTGATCGCGGACACCGTGGTGTCGGCGCCCCACTTGACCGAGATGCGGCCGGTCGAGCCGCTCGGCGACCAGTAGGTGCCCATGTCGCCGTCGATGACGTTCCCGAAGCTGGTGCCGGAGCCCTTGCTGGAGCCGTCGGCGCCGGCGCCGATGCTGAGGTTGGTCCCGTCGGGGGGATCGGTGGGCTCCGGGTCGGTCGGTTCCGGGTCGGTCGGCTCGGGGTCCGTGGGCTCGGGGTCGGTCGGCTCCTGTCCGGCGCACTCGCCGTCCGAGACCCGGTTGCCCTTGCCCGCGCCGGCGATCTCACCGAGCATCGCGGGCACGCAGTCGGCGTCGTCGAGCTCGTAGGAGTAGGGGATGCTCACCGACGTGTTGGACCGCGGGTCGGGTCCGGCGGGGTAGTTCTCGTCGCCCTGGGCGGACCAGGTCACGTTGTCGAAGACGTTGCCGCCGACCTCCCAGGAGCCCCTCTCGTTGGTGTAGAAGGTGCCCAGGACGTCCTTGGAGTCCTCGAAGTAGTTGTTCTCCACCTTCGCGCTCGCCCCGGCCCGGGAGTTGATCCCGGACTCCGCGATGTCGACGTAGTGGTTGTTGTACATGTGCCCGACGCCGCCGCGCAGCAGGGGCGTGCGCGAGTCGATGTTCTCGTACACGTTGTGGTGGTACGTGACGAAGCCGTTGGAGCGGTCGCTCTCGCTGGACCCCACCAGGCCGCCGCGGCCGGAGTTGCGCAGGACGCTGTAGGAGAGGGTGACGTACTTGGTGTCGTTCTTCATGTCGAAGAGGCCGTCGTAGCCCTCCGACTCCCCGCCCGACGCCTCCAGGGTGACGTGGTCGACCCAGACGTTGCGCACGCCCGACTCCATGCCGATGGCGTCGCCGCCGTTCGACGTGGGGGAGCCGGACTTCTTGACGTTCCGGACGGTCACGTTCTGGATGATGATGTTGCTGGACCCCCGGATGTGGATGCCCAGCTGGTCGAACACGGCTCCGCCGCCGACGCCCACGATCGTGACGTTGCTGATGTTCTTGAGCTCGATCACGCCGTCGGCCGTCTCGCAGCCGTCGCCCGACACCTTCGAGGTGTTGCCGTGGTTGATGGTCCCCTCGACCTCGATGACGATCGGAGTGGAGGTGTCGGGCCGCTGGCACAGGGCCTCGTGGATCTGGGTGCCGGTCGTGGCGCGAACGGTCTGCCCGCCCGCACCTCCGGTCGTCCCGCCGTTCTGAGTCGCGTAGCCCGTGGCCTCGCCGGTCTGCGCCGAGGCCAGGGACATCGGCAGGGCCAGGCCGGCGGCGACCATGGCCGTCGCCGCCAGCGTCGATACCAGCCGACGCGTGCTTGTTCGTCTCACCGTTTCCCCTTTCTGGGGGACGAGTGTGGGGTGTGTCTCATTCGAGAGTTAGGGAAAGCGCTTTCCCCGTCAAGGGGGTCAATCGACCTTTTCTGGGAAACCCGGATGACGCGAGTGCGTCGTGCGCCCGTAACCAGCGATTCCGCGGAATTCGACGCGGAATTTAGGATCCGGTACCAAAGAGGACGCGATCGGCGCCGCCCTCCCGTGGCCGTTCGGGGGTCCCATCCGACCCCTCCACCAGCCCCCATGGCTCTCGGTGCCGTGGCGCTCACCCCGGCCGGGGAGGGTCGGCCCGTATCTCCGGTGGTTTGCGGACCCTTCGGGAGGGGGTGCGGAAATGCCGGAGCGGTCCGGGCCGGGGGCCCGTTCGAGAGGTTTCGGGGGTCCATTCACGGGCCGAATGTAACGGAAAGCGCTATCCCTCGAATCGGCTCCGGGATCCGATGGGCGAAGCCCGCATGACCTGCGCACTCGGGGTCGAGCGGCCTCCCTGTTTGACCGGGGGACTGGGGCCGACGGGCGCGGCGGGTGGTGGATCGGTCGACCCCGGGTGCGATACAGGCAAGCGCTCTCCAGAGCCTCCTTCGGGCGGGGGTCGGCCGGGCTCCGCCGGGAGCGCCCGCGCCCGCCCGCTCGCGGGTGTCCGGCCGGCCGTGCGGGCGGGCGCCCGTCGGGGGCCCGCGTCCGCGCCGGGGTGGCGATTGTGCCCGGCCACCCTTGGTGTTACCGTTGGTAACACGAGCTGAACCTCCCCCTCCTCCCCCGGAGGGTCCGACAAAGGATGTAAGCGCATGAGTGAGGCCACCGCGCCCGCCTTCAGCCTGGAACCGAGCGAGGACATCCGCGAGGTCCGGGACTGGGCCCACGGGTTCGCCGCCGACGTCATCCGCCCCGCCGCCGCCGAATGGGACGAGCGGGAGGAGACCCCCTGGCCGATCATCCAGGAGGCCGCCAAGATCGGCCTCTACTCCCTCGACTTCTTCGCCAACCAGTGGCTGGAGCCCAGCGGCCTGGGCATCCCGGTCGCCTTCGAGGAGCTGTACTGGGGCGACCCGGGCATCGCGCTGGCCATCACCGGCACCGGCCTGGCCGCCGTCTCCGTCGCCGCCAACGGCACCCAGGAGCAGATCTTCGAGTGGACGCCGCAGATGTTCGGCACCGCCGACGACATCAAGCTCGCCGCGTTCTGCTCCTCCGAGCCCGACGCGGGCAGCGACGTCTCCGCCATCAGGACCCGCGCCGTCTACGACGAGGCCAAGGACGAATGGGTCCTCAACGGCACCAAGACGTGGGCCACCAACGGCGGCATCGCCGACATCCACGTGGTCGTCGCCTCCGTCGACCCCGAACTGGGCTCGCGCGGGCAGGCCACCTTCATCGTCCCGCCGAACACCCCCGGCCTGAGCCAGGGGCAGAAGTTCGCCAAGCACGGCATCCGCGCCTCCCACACCGCCGAGGTGGTCCTGGACGACGTGCGCATCCCCGGCGCCTGCCTGCTGGGCGGCAAGGAGAAGCTCGACGAGCGCATCGCCCGCGCCCGTGAGGGGCGGCGCTCCAAGGGCCAGGCGGCGATGAAGACCTTCGAGGCCTCCCGGCCCACCGTCGGCGCCATGGCCGTGGGCTGCGCCCGCGCCGCCTACGAGTACGCCCTGGAGTACGCCACCCAGCGCGAGCAGTTCGGCAGGCCCATCGGCGAGAACCAGGGCGTGGCCTTCCTGCTCGCCGAGATGGCCACCCGCATCGACGCCGCCCGCCTGCTGGTGTGGCGCGCCGCCTGGATGGCCCGCAACGGCAAGGACTTCGACAATGCGCAGGGCTCCATGAGCAAGCTCTACGCCAGCGAGACCGCGACCTTCGTGACCCAGAACGCGGTGCGCATCCTGGGCGGCAACGGCTACACGCGGGAGTACCCCGTGGAGCGCTGGCACCGCGACGCCACGATCTTCACGATCTTCGAGGGCGCCAGCGAGATCCAGAAGCTCATCATCGGCCGCGCGGTCACCGGTCTGCCCGTGCGCTGACATTTGTGCTGGTCAACACCTGTGACTCGAAAGTGAGCCCTGGGTCTCGAACGGGTTGTGTTCGGGCAGTGAGCGGGGGGCGGGTCACCCACATTCACCGGTTGTTCCCGGCTGCTCGGGGACGGTTGTCACCGGAGTTGTTTCCGCGGGAACAGGAGTCGTTGCCGCGGCGATAGGGACCGCGCCGCCGTCCCGCGGGACGGCGGCGCCCGCCCGGCGGGGCGCTCCGACGGGGACCCCGGTCCCCGGCCCCGCCGGGCCGTACGGCCCCGGGGCGGGTGCGGCGGGTTTCCCCGTCGCCGCACCCGCCCCGCCGTCCGTCCGCGTGGTGCCCGCCCTCCCGCGCACGGCGCCCCCGCTCCGTCCGGCCCGCCGCCTCCGCCCCTCCGGGGCGGGGCCAGCCGGGGCCGCATCCGGGGGCGGCGGGCCTTCTCCGCTTCGTGCCCGGGGCGCGGATGTGCCAGGATTCCGGGTATGCCCGGCACCGCACCCCCCGCCGACCCGCGCCCCGCGTCCGCTCTGGCCGTACTCGGTGCGCTCCTGGACCGCTCCCTGGTGCAGATCGAGGACGCCACCGCGGATGCCCGGTTCCACGACCGGGAGACCGTCCGCGCCGCGGCGGATGTCTGGGACGACAACACCCGAGCCTTCTTCGTCTCCGCCCTGGGCCGCACCCGCCGCGCCCGGGACCGGCGCGCCCGCCGGGCCCTGCGGTGGATGGCCGACCTCGGCCCCGCACGCCGGGCCTGGATGGCGGCGAGCGCCGCCGAGGCCGGGTACGACATCGGCGCCCTGCTGCCGCCCGCGCGGACCTCCGGCGACCCGGGCCCCGCGGCCGCCCCGGTGACCGGCGGCGTCGCCGAAGGGCTGGCCGCCGACCACCGCCTGGACACCGCCACGGTCAGTACGTTCTCGGTGGAGCGGCGGGGCACCCGGCTGACCGCCAGGGTCGTCCTCACGGCGGAGCGCGCCCGCCCCGGGCCGGAGGAGGGCGAGGGGACGGCCGACCTGGTCGTGCACCTGCCCGAGGTGGACGAGGTCCGCTTCGACACCCGCGATGTTCCCGGCGCCCGCCTGTCCTGCGACCACTACGGGGTCACGGTCGCCTTCGGCGACGGCCTGCTGCGCGGGCCCGCCGCCACGGTGGAGGTCCGCAGGGAGGCCCGGGGTCCGGGGCTGCCGGCGGCCGCCCGGAGCTGGTCGCCCCCGCCCCGGCCCTCTCCCGAACCCGCCCGAAGACGGGACCGGGGCCGCGAGGCGCGTCCCCTCACGGGGGAGGTCCACGGGCCCGCCGCCCGGGCCGTCTGCCACCTGCTGGTCTGGACGATGATCAGGATCCGCTCGTCCGGCGGCCGTTCCGGCCGGAGCACGACCCCGGTGCCCGCGCTGTGCCGGGCCCTGGCCGGGGCGGGCACGGACATCGCCGCGGCCGCGGCGCACTTCACCCCGGGGCGGCGCGAACGGGCCTTCCGCGACCTGGCCCTGGCCTGGGTCCGCCGCGGCGGACCCGAGACGGCCGCCCACTTCGACCGGGCGCTGGACGCGGTGTCCCGCTCCTCGGGCGTCGACGAGCTGGAGGCGGCCCGGCGGCTCGCCCGCGAACTGCGCGGGCGGGACGGCGCCCCGGAGCCGCGGACCGCCCCGAGTCGGGACCTCGACGTGCCCTCCGCCGCCGCCCTGCGCCTGGTCTCCTACAACGCCGGGCGGTCGTGGGAGGAAGGCGCCCTGGAGCCCGACGCCACCGTCCACCTGGCGGCCCCCGCCGACCCCGCCGACCCGGGGGAGCCCTGGCGGTTGCGGGTCCTCACCGCCCGCGCGCCCGACCGCGTGCGGGTGTCCACCCCGGCGTTCCGCGGCACCCTGCGGCCGCGCACCATCGACGACCACGACGGCCGCGCCACCCTGGTCGCGGCGGACGGGGCCCTGGAGGTCCGGGGCAGCTGGCACTGAGCACCGGCCGGCGCTCCGCCGCCGTCCCCGGCGCGAGCGGCGGGCTCCCGCCGACCGCCTGGGGACCCGTCCCTCGTGTGTGTTCGGCGGATCATTCCGGGGAGCGGCCGCCTCTCGTCGCGCCGCCTGGGCTCGGACGGCCGACCACGGGCCGACATCGCCGGGCGGCTTGCGGGAGATCGCCCGACGACCGCTCCCGGCACCCGGCGCAAGCGCCGGGCCGCACGAAGGCATCCACCGGACCCGCCCTAGGCTTGCGGCGGACCGCCGACCCGGCTCCGCGAGGAGGGAACCGCGTGCACGCCGCACTGACCGTCGCACTCGACCACCGGCCCGTGCCGGGGGAGGACCTCCTGGAAGGTCTGGAGTCCGCCCTGGGCCCGGTGCTCGCCCCCTTCGACATGGAACTCGAAGTCCCCCCGTACCGCGACTACGAGTACGAGGACTGGGAGGAGGAGTACCGCTGGGCGGTGGAGTACTTCACCGCGCACCCCGCCCGGCGTCCGGACCCCTTCGACCCGAACGACCGCCTCTCGCTGCTGAGCGCCCTCCTGCACACGCCGGTGCACCGGGACCCGGCCGACGGCCGCCTCTACGCCGTGACCACCGACAACCCCCGCGCGCAGTGGGACTACTGGTCGATCGGCGGCAGGTATCCGGGCATTCTCCCGGTGTCCGACCCCGACGACCCCCGGGTGCTGCCCGGCCGGGCGGGGCCCCGGGAGGAGCACGGGCCCTGGCCGGCCACCGGCGCCCCCGTGCGGCTGCTCGCCCTCGGGGAGCAGCGCGAGCGGAAGGCCGCCCGGGCGGCCCGGGACTGGGACCGGGCCCACCGCATCCTGACGGAGCACCCGTTCCCCGTGCGGCTGGGGGAGCTGGTCGCGGAGGCGAGGGGAGAGGAGCGGCGGCGGGCTCGCGCCCGCTACTTCGCCCAGCCCGCGGTGCGCGGGCTGATCGACGCCGGGCTGGCGGGCGATCTGGACTGCTCCATCGACGTGTACGACCGCCCCCGGGAGGAGTACGTCGCCGACGCCCGCGACGGGGTCGGCCTCGGCTTCGCCTTCCTGGACCTGGACGGAACCTGGTACGACCCCGACTCCCGGGCCGGAGTGCGGGCGCCGATCACCCACGCGAACTGGATCGACCGCCGCCGGGCCCACCTGGACCGGGTGGTGCCGCTGCTGGACGCGCTGCCCGGCGACGCCTACGTGGTCACCGTGGACTACCACTCCTGACCGGGGCCGCCGCGGTGTTCGTGATGCCGGCGGTGTCCGCGGTATCCGCGGCGTCCAAGGCGTTCGTGATGTCGGCGGCGTTCGCAGCGTCCACGGCGTCCCGGACCGCACGGCCGCCGCGCCCGAGGGGGTGACGGGACCGCCCTGTCGGGGCCGCCCGGGCCGGGGCGTTCAGGGCCGGGGCGCGAGCAGCCGGTGCGCCGCGTCCGCGGCCGCCTCCTCCGCTTCGGCCGGGACCTCCCCGCCCTCGGCCAGGTGCCGGCGCACCAGGGCCAGGGGCAGGTCCACCACCGCCGTCCGCACCCGCTCCAGGGCCGCGCCGACCGGTTCCCCGGGCGCGCGCAGCCGTTCGGCGACCTCCGCGAACGCCGTTCCCAACCGGGCGTTCCCCCGGTCCCGCCGCTCCCGCTCGGCGGGCGGCCACCGCTCCGCCTCGAAGTCGGCGTCCGAGTACAGCAGGACGCGCGCCCGGTCCGGGGCGGCCCGGCTCCAGGCCGGCACGTGCCGGGCCGCGCCCACGGCCGCCGCCAGCGGGTCCCGCGCGGCCAGGGCGGCGAAGCAGCCCTCCTGGAAGTCGGCCAGGGCGGCCAGCCGGACGGCCGCCAGCAGCGCGGGCCGCCCCGGGAACCGGTGGTAGACCGAACCGCTGGGCGCTCCCGCCTCCCGGGCCACGGCCGCCATCGTCACCGCCCCCGGCCCGCCCCGGGCGGCCAGGGCGGTGGCGGCCGCCACCAGGACGTCGGAATCGAAGCGCGCGGGTCTTCCCATAGGGGCGACTGTATGCTCCACTTGGTTTTAGAGACGCCTCTCTAAAACAAGGAATGCACTCCCATGCGTGTCCGCAACCTGCACCTGCGCCACCTCGCGGCGTCCCCCGACCGGGTCGGCGCCCTGCTCGACGGCCTGGCCTCGCCCGCCGACCCCCTCTGGCCCGCCGACCGCTGGCCCGCCCTGGTGCTGGACCGCCCCCTGGAGGTCGGGGCGGCGGGCGGGCACGGCCCCGTCCGCTACACCGTCGCCGCCCGCACCCCGGGGCGGCACGTGCGGTTCCGCTTCACGGCCCCGCGCGGGTTCGACGGGTTCCACGAGTTCACCGTCGAACCCGGGGAGGACGGCACCGTGCTGCGCCACCTGCTGGTCATCCGGGCGCACGGCCCGGCTCTGCTCACCTGGCCGCTGGTGTTCGGGCCCCTGCACGACGCCCTGCTGGAGGACTGCCTGGACCGCGCCGAGCGCGCCCTCACCGGCACCGTCCGCGCCCCCGCCCGGTGGAGCCCGTACGTCCGGCTGCTGCGCGCGGCGGCCGTGCGCGCCGGTCGGCGGCGCGACAATCCCCTGGGCGCCCGGGCGGCCCGTCCCTAAGATGGGCGGCGGCGCGCCATCCACACCCCCTCAGGAGACCCGTGTCCCATCTTCCCCTGCTGTTCCTGGACGTCGACGGCCCCCTCAACCCGTTCCGGGCACCGGACGAACGCCGCCCCGACGGCTACACCACCCACCGCCTGCGCCCCCGGGGCTGGGAGGACGCCCCCAAGCCCCTGCGCGTGTGGCTGCGGCCCGACCACGGCGAGCACCTGCTCGCCCTGCCCTACACCCTGGTCTGGGCCACCACCTGGGAGTACGACGCCAACACGATGATCGGCCCCGTCATCGGCCTGCCCGAGCTGCCGGTGGTCGAGCTGCCGCACTGGTCCGAAGCCACCGACGGGCTCTGCTTCAAGACCGCGACCCTGGTCGAGTACGCCGACGGGCGGCCCTTCGCCTGGGTCGACGACATGATCACCGACCGGGACGTCGACTGGGTGCACCGCCGCCACCCGTCCTCGGCCCTGCTGCACCGGGTGGACCCGCGGATCGGGCTGCTCGACACCGACTTCCGGAGCCTGGAGGAGTGGCCGCCGGCCCGCCTGGCCGCCGCCCTCCCCGAGGACGACTGACCCCGCGGGGGCGGCGTCCGCCGACGCCTTCTCCCGTCTTCCGGGGTGTGCGGGGCCCGTTCGCCGGGCTCCCGTGATGCCCGCCGCCCGGGCGCGTCCGCTGCCGTGAGAGCGGCGACCGGGGCGTCCCGCTGGCGAACAGTCCGGGAAGCCGACCGGGCGGCCGGTGCCGTACGAACGGGCCCCGGCGTCCTGGCGGCGGGAAACGTCCCACCTCTACTCTGGGGCCATGCACGCGACCACGGGCAACGACGCCCCCACCATCACCATCCCCACCACGCACAACGGCCCCGACGGCTCCGGCAACGGCGGCTACAGCGCCGGGCTGCTGGCCGCCCGCCTGACCGCCGTCGGCGGCCCGGCCGTGCAGGTCACCCTGCGGGTCCCGCCGCCCCTGGGCCGACCGCTGGCCGTCGAGGAGGAGGACGGAGCGCCCGTGCGGCTCGTCGACCCCGAGGCCGCCGACGCCAAGGCCCGGCTCGTCGCCGAGGCCGAGACCGTCACCGTCCCCGACACCCCCGCGGTCCCCGGCGGACCCGTCGACCCGGCCGTCGCCCGGGAGGCCGAGGGCCGCTACGCGGGCCTGGACCGGCACCCCTTCCCCCGCTGCTACAGCTGCGGAACCGAGCGCGCCGAGGGCGAGGGCCTGCGCCTGTTCGCCGGACAGGTCCGCGCGGGACACGGCCCCGACGGGACCGGCAACACCGTCGCCTGCACCTGGACCCCGCACCCCTCCCTGGACGACGGCACCGGCGCCGTCGGCCTGCCCGACGTGTGGGCCGCCCTGGACTGCCCCGGCGGCTGGTCCAGCGACGTCGCCGGCCGCCCCGCCGTCCTGGGCCGCATCACCGTCCAGGTCCTGAGCGCCCCCCGGATCGGCCGGACGCACGTGGTCGCCGGACACCTGGACTCCGTCGACGGCCGCAAGATCCGCACCGGCAGCGCCCTGTACGACGCCGACGGGCTGCTCCTCGGCCAGGCGTGGGCCACCTGGATCGCCCTGCGCGGCTGAACCCGGGCCCGCCGCGCCGGGGAGGACCCCGCGATCCCCCGCGGACCCCGCGGGACCGCCCCCGGCGCGGGCACCGGACCCCTCGGCAACCTCTAAGCTCGAACGTTGTGGCCTACCAAGACGTGCGGCGGACCCCGATGACCGACAGCGACGACGCCCCCGGCACGGCGCCCGTGTCGGAGACCCTTCCCGCGCCCCGCGCCCGCGGCGGGCGGGGGAGCGGACGCGGGCGCGACCCCGAACGCCGCCGCGCCATCCTCGACGCCGCCGACCGGGTCATCCAGCGCGACGGCCCCGACGCCTCCATGATCGCCATCGCCGCCGAGGCCGGGATCAGCAAGCCCATCCTCTACCGGCACTTCGGCGACAAGAGCGGCCTGTACCGGGCGCTCGCCTCCCGCCACGTCGACCCCCTCATCGAGCGGATCCGCGACGAGCTGCACCGGCACACCGAGTTCGACGTGCGCGCCCGGGCCACCGTCGGCGCCTACCTGTCGATGATCTCCCAGAACCTCAACCTCTACCGCTTCCTCATGGACCGGGCCACTTCCGAGGACCAGCGCACCCGCAGCGACCTGGGCATGATGGTGCGCCGCATGGGCGAGGAGCTGGCCGAGCTCCTGGTCGGCGAGGGCCGCATCACCGGGCGGCTGCGCGCCCAGATCACCGCGCACGCCGTCGTCGGGATGGTGCAGGCGGCGGGGGAGTGGTGGCTGGAGCACCCCGAGGTCGGCGAGGAGGAGATCATCGACCACCTCACCGCGGCGGTGGTCGGCGCCGTCCAGGGCAGCAGCGACCGGGCCTGACGCCCGCGGGAGCGCGCCGCTTGGGACCCCGTTCGGCGGCGGCCCTTGACCTGGAGCGCACTCCAGGTCCCATGCTGGACCCGTGAAGGACTTCTACACCCCCGGGGAGATCGCCGAGCGCTTCGATCTCACCCTCGACACGCTGCGCTACTACGAGAAGGCCGGGCTGCTGCGCCGGGTGGACCGGGCGCCCAGCGGCCACCGCCGCTACCGCACCGACGACGTGGAGCTCCTCCACCTCATCCGCTGCCTGCGCGACACCGACATGCCCATCGCCCGCCTGCGCGACTTCGCCGAACTCGTCCGCGCGGGCGACCACACCATCCCCGAGCGCCTGGACGTGCTCCAGGAGCACAAGAACCGGCTCGACGCCCGCATCGCCGAACTCATCGACCGCCAGGGCGCCATCGAGCACAAGATCGACTACTACCTCGGCGTCCTCTCCGACCGCGCCGCCGAGACCGCGCACACCCTCAAGGACGGCGACTGATGCGTTACACCGAGATCGGCGGCCGCAAGGTCAGCGCCCTGTGCCTGGGCGCCATGAAGTTCGGCAGCCAGACCGACGACGCCACTTCGGCGGCCCTGCTGGACCGGTTCATGGAGGCGGGCGGAACCTTCGTCGACACCGCCGACTGCTACCAGTACTGGGTCGACGGCTTCGAGGGGCACGAGAGCGAGACCTTCCTGGGCCGGTGGCGGCGCGAACGCGGCATCACCGACGAGGTCTTCATCGCCACCAAGCTCGGCGCCCAGCCCACCGTCCCCGGGGGCGGCCCCGAGTCCTGGGAGGGGCTGTCCGCCGGGGCCGTCGCCACCGCCGTCGAACGCAGCCTGCGGCGGCTGGGCACCGACCGCCTCGACCTGCTGTACACGCACAAGGAGGACCCGGCCACGCCGCTGGAGGAGACGATGGCGGCCCTGTCGCGGGCCGTCGACGAGGGCTCGGTGGCGCTGCTGGGCATGAGCAACCACCGCACCTGGCGGCTGGAGCGCGCCCGGGCCGCGGCCCGGGCCCACGGGCACAGGGTGACCGCGCTCCAGTACCGGTACAGCTACCTCCAGCCCCGCCACGAGGTGCAGCTGGAGTCCCCGGGGTTCACGCACGTCACCCCCGAACTGCTGGACTACGTGAACGCCGAGAAGGCCGCCGGGCGCGACCTGGTCCTGACGGTGTACACCCCGCTGCTCCACGGTTCCTACGCGCGCCCCGAACGCGCCGCCGAACTCGGCCCCGCCTACGACCACCCCGGCACCCGCAACCGGCTGGCCGCGCTCGACGAGGTCGTCCGGCAGACCGGCGCCACCCGCAACCAGGTGGTGCTGTCCTGGCTCATCGGCGGCGGGATGGTCCCGGTGATCGGGGTCAGCGGGACGGGGCAGCTGGACGAGGCGGTGGAGGCCGCCGACCTCGAACTCACCCCGGAGCAGCGCGAGACCCTCGACGCGGCCCACTGACCGGTCGCGGCCGCGGTGCGGGCCCGTTCCGGCGCGCGGGGGCGGGCCGGGGCGGGGGCGGGCCGGGACGCGGCCGGAAGCGGACACCCGCGGGCCCCGCGCGCCGTGGCCGACGCGCGCCGGGCCCGGGGCCGGGCGGACCGGACCGGATAGGGGCAGGTGGGAGCGGCCTCCCGGGGGCGACCGGAGACCCCCGGGACGCGAGTGACGCCTGAGCAACGGCGGACACGGGCCGTGCACATGTTCGCGAACACGGTTTTTACCGGCGTTTGACCGGATACCTTCCCTAGAGGCGGCGGTCGGATCCCACCGCCCGGGCGACCCGCGGGGAGGGGCACTTGCCGGAGAGCACGTACCACCAGATCCACTTCGCCTGGGCCGATCCCACCCTGCTGGGACGCGTCGGCCCCGGACCCGCCTCCTCCTCCCTCACCGAGGACGAACGCCTCACCCTGCGCGCCTGGCGCAACCGCCTCCAGCCGGCCCTCACGGTCGACTACCGGGTGTGCATGCCCGACCCGGCCGAGCACCCCGAGACCCTGTGGGTGCGCGCCTACGAGGACGGACAGGCGGCGCTCGTCTACCGCTGGCCGGGGGACGTGGAGTCCGCGCACGCCTGGGCCATCGTCGGCCCGGCCGAGGGGCTCACCTTTCCGCGCGTCCTGAGCCTGCACGAGAACCCCAACACCCGCCCGCACCGCACCCGTCCGCCCGCCCCGGGGTGGGCGGCGATGCCGGTGCTGGACGCCCCCGAGCCCTGGGAGCGGTCGGCGGCGCCGGGCGCGGTGCGCGCCCGCGACCGCCGCGCGGCCGACCTCGCCGCCCCGCGCGGGGAGGAGCTGCTGGCGCTGGGGGTCGCGGCGGCGCTGGAGCGGCCCGACCTGCCGGTGCGGGTGTTCCTGGACCCGGGACGGGCGGACCTGTGGAACGCGGTGCAGCTGCGCTTCCTGTGGGGGCTGCACCGGAGCCTGTACGAGGTGCTGAGCCCGCGCGGGACGAGCCCGGCGCCGGGCTGGGAGTGGTCGCTGTCCACGTACGACCCGGTGCTGGAGGAGAGCCGCCAGCACATCGTCTTCGGGCCGCCGACGGGGGCGGCGGGGCCGCTGCTGCGGATGCCCGGGACCGGGTTCCGGACGGTGGCCGAGCGCCTGGTGGGCGTGCTGCGCGAGGAGGGCGGGGACGCGCTCGCGGAGCACCTCGCGGAGCGGGGCGTTCCGGACGCGCCGACGTTCGGGGAGCGCCGCGACCTCCTCGCCGACTGGCTGGACCCCCGCCCGTCGGCGCCCCGCGCCGGAGGCGGGAGTGGGGACGGTGACGACCGGCCGCTCGCCGCGGCGGTCGCCGCCGACGGCGCGGAGCCGGGCGCCGAGGCCGCTCCGGATGCGCCGGACCACCTGCCGGAGCCCCCGGTGGACACGCCTGTGCCGACGGTGCCCGCGGCGAAGGCGCCCGCGGCCCGCCCGGAGGGCGCCGCCCGCCTCCGCCGCTTCGTCACCGAGGGAGCCTTCGGGGGCGAGGACACCGACGCCGTGGCCACCGAGCACCCGGGCCCTATAGGTGCCGAGGCCCCCACCGGCCCCGCCGACGCGTCCGCTGCTTCCGGTGACCGGAACACCGGCCTCCCCGCCGGTGCCGAGCACACGGAGGGGCCGGTCGCCCCCGGCGGCCCCGCGCGCCCCACCGGCTCTGGAGAACCCGCCGACGACCCACTGGAAGCCGAGCCCCTTCCCCGGGAAGCCGCAGGTCCGGGCGATTCAGCCGATCCCGAACGCGCCGCGGCTGGCGAGGACGCAGGTGATGAGCCGCCGGTGGCCGAGCCCCTGCCACGCGTGCCTGCCGATTCGGCGGGGAGGGACGACGATCTGCCCGAGGCCGAGCCTCTGCCCGGGGTCCCTGCCGATTCGGGGGCTGCGGGCAGCGCTCGCCTTCCGGGGGCCGGGGAGGCTGCTGAGGCCGTGCCTGCGGATTCCCCCGATGTCCCCAAGGGTCCCACCAATCCCACGGGTCGCACGGACAGCGGCAGTGCGCTCCTCCCGTCGGCCGACCTCGACGGCCCCACCGACCCCATGGGTCGCACGGACAGCGGCAGTGCGCTCCTCCCGTCGGCCGACCTCGATGGTCCCACCGACCCTATGGGTCGCACGGACACCGGAAGCACGCCCCTCCCGTCGGCTGACCTCGACGGCCCCACCGACCCCACCCGCATCACGAGCACCGAAGGGCCGACGGGAACCTCCCGCTTCGCGGACCCCACGGACACCGCCGCGGCCGACGACGACCTCCCCGAGGCCGAATCCCTCCCCGGTGACACCGGCGGCGGTTCCGCGCCCCTGTCCTCCCCGTTCCGTAAGGCGTCCCCGGCCAGAGACCTCCCCGCCCGGGCCTGGGCGTCCAGGGAGGCCGCCGCCGAGGCCGCCTCGGCCCTGCCCGAGGTCGAGCCGCCCGGTACTGACGAGACCGGCCCCCAGGCACCCCCCGAGCCCTCGGTTCCCAGCGGCCGGGCCGCCGTGGAGCCACCCGATTCCGATCCCGACCCCGGCCCCGAGGAACCCCTCTGGCCCGGCCTCGCCCCCGCCTCCTCCGGCGGGGCGGACCCGGATGAGGCCCTGTGGCCGTCCGCCCCTCCGACCCCCGGCAGCGGGGCCGACGACGGTGCCCCCGGTCCGCACCGCCCCCGCATCGCGCCGACGCACACCGAGACGGCCACCGGCCCCGGACCCGAGCCCTCCTCCCCGGACGACCACCGGTCGGGGGAGGGGCGCCCGCCGCGCATCTTCGACGCCCCCGAACCCCGCAGGCCGCGCATCGCCCCCGCCGTCGATCCGGAACCCCCGCGGGACCCCGAGCCTCCAAGGGACACCGAACCCCCCGCCTCCGCCCGGCGTTCCCCCTCGCCCATCCGCACCGGCCTCTTCCGCAAGCGGACCACCCGCCGCGACACCCCCGCCGGCGGCACCCCCCGGGCCGCGGAACCGGACACGCCCCGCCCGGACGGCCGGGTCCGCGCGCTCGCCGAGGGCGCCTTCGGGGGCCGACCCACGCGGTCGACCCCGCAACCCCCCGACCCCGAGGAGTTCCCGCCCGCCGCGGAGCGCACCCCGGACGAGGCGCCGCCCCTCTTCCCCGACGCTTCCGAGCCCGATGCCGCCGCCGCTCCCCACCCCGAGCCCCCCGGCACCCCCGACTACGCCGCCGAGACCGCCCCCGAACCCTCCGAGCACGTCGCTCCGGAGGACAACTGGCCCACCCAGTACGTCGACCTCCCCCTGGACCGCCTGGAGCGCTGGCTCACCAAGTACGGCCCGGAGGAGGCCCGCATCGACCTCGTCGACGCCCGCGCCGCGGTCCGCGCCGAACGCTCCGAGCTCCAGCGCGTGCGCGACGAACGCGACCACTACCACGCCGAACTCCAGGACTCCCGCCGCGAGGTCGCCCGACTGGACCGTTCCTGGATCGATCGGGAGGACGACGACGAACCCCTCGCCACCGGTTCCCCGCAGCGCCGGTGGCCCGTCCGCGCACTGGTGGCGCTGCTCCTGTTCGCCTTCCTCGTCACCGGCCTGGAAGCCGGGGCCCGCTTCGGCGTCGGCGCCCTCGACCTCCTCGGGCGACTGGCCGACGCCCCCTGGTGGCCGCTCTGATCCGTCCGGGAGGCCGCGCCGCCCACCCCCCGCACCGACCGGCACCGGCGGGGGCGGCCGCCCCCGCCGCTCGCCGTCGACCCACCGGTCATGCGGTGGGCCGTCGCGCGGACGGGCGCACGACGCTCCGCCCGGCACCGCTCCCACCCGGGCCTGCCCCCGCAGTGCGGTCCCCGCGTGCGGCCGACCCCTGAACGGGCTGTGACCTTCCGCTGCTTTCCCCGGCCCCGCCCGCGTGCGGCGCGGCCGGGGGACACCCGCTCCTAACCTGGAGGGATGACAGGAACACCGCCGGTCCCCGCCCTCCCGCAGCCGCTGCTGGACGCGGTCCACGCCCTTCCCCTGCCCGAACACCGGCGCGCCGCGCTCGCCGCCGCCCCGGACGCGCACCTCCTCCTCGACGCCGCGGTGGACCTGGGCGACACCGACCCCGGCGGTGCCCGCGCCCTCCTCGACGCCCTTCGCTCCCACGCCCCGCAGGAGGCGCACCGCCAGTACGCGACCCACGCGCTCGCCGCCCTCCTGCGCCGCCGGGGCGACGCGGACACGGCCGACCGGCTCATCGCCGGCCTCCTCGACTCCGGCCGCCTCGACCGGGTCCTCGCCCTCCTCCTCGCCGAGGAGTTCGCCGCCGACGGCGCCCTCGAACGCGCCCTGAACTGCTACAACATCGCCTGTCGCAGCATCCTGACCGGCCCGGCCGAGACCGTCGCCGACCTCAACCGCATCGGCCTGATGCCCCTTCTGGGCCGGGCCGCGGTCCGCGAACGCCTCGGCCTCACCCCCGACGGCCACGACCTGGCCGCCCGCGAGGCCGACCGCCACCTGCCCGACGCGGCAGCCGAACTCCGCCGTATGGCGGGCGACACCGCCGCCCCCGACCTCCCCCTCCCCGAGGCCTTCTCCGGCTCCTTCCCCCAGGACACCGCCGACCCCCGCCCGGTCCCGGAGACCGTGCGCGAGAACCACGCCTTCTTCCCCCACCCCGCCCTGGGCGAGGCGCGCGAACGCGGCCTGCTGCCCGCCGACCCCGATTCCGACTCCGGCGACCCGGCCGCCCACCACCACGCCGTCGAACTCACCCTGCGCGCCCAGGCCCGCGGATTCCCGGACGTGCGACTGGGCACGATCCCGGTCACCCCGGCCGAGATCGCGGACTTCGCCGCCGAACACGGCCTCGACCCGGCCGACCCGGGCACCCTCCGCGCCTGGGTCTCGGCGGTCCCGGCGCCGGACTCCCCGCACGTCGCGCCCTGGCCGCCCGAGCGCAACCACCCCTGCTGGTGCGGCTCCGGCCGCAAGTACAAGAAGTGCTGCGGCTCCGCCTCCCTGCGCTGACCCGCCCGGCCGCCCACCCACCCGCCCGTCCGGCCCCCGGCCGTCCGTCCCTCCGGCGGCACCGGGACGGACCGGGGCACGGCGCGCCCCCTGACCGGGGAGCCCCAGGCGGGCGCCGGGGGCGGCACCGCCGCCCCCGTTCGCGTTCCGCCGGAACCCGGAGCCCGTCCACGGCATCGAACCGTCGTCCCATCGCGACGATCCGGAAGTGAGATGGCGCCCGTGTTCGGAATCCTGCGCCCCTGTCGCCACACCCTGCCCGACGGACTGGCCGACGAGTGGATGGCCCACATGTGCGGGCTGTGCCTGGCCCTACGCGACGACCACGGCCAGGTCTCCCGGATCGCCACCAACTACGACGGCCTGGTCATCTCCGTGCTCACCGCCGCCCAGGCCCCGGAACAGGCCGGGACCCGCCGGGCCGGACGCTGCCCGCTGCGCGGCATGCGCGGGGCGCAGGCCGCCGACGGCGCGGGCGCCCACCTGGCCGCAGCGGTGTCCCTGATGCTGGCCTCGGCCAAGATCACCGACCACATCGAGGACGGCGACGGCGTCTACGCCCGCCGCGGCGTCCGCGCCCTCGCGGGCCGGATGGCCGAACGCTGGCGGCGCGGCGCCACCGCCTCCGGCGACGGGCTCGGCCTCGACGGCTCCGCCCTCCTCGCGGTCATCGACCGCCAGCGCGAACTCGAGCTCTCCGCCGGGCCCGGCACCGACGTCCTCACCGTCACCGCCCCGACCGAGGAGGCCACCGGCGAGGCGTTCGCGCACACCGCCGCCCTGGCGGGCCGCCCGGCCAACGCCGAGCCGCTGCGCGAGGCGGGCCGCCTCTTCGGCCGCATCGCCCACCTCCTCGACGCCGTCGAGGACCTGGAGGAGGACCGGACCCGCGGAGCGTGGAACCCGCTCGCCGCCACCGGCACCGGCCTGGACCGGGCCCGCGAACTGTGCGACGATGCTGCGCTGGGCGTCCGCCTGGCCCTGGCGGAGACCGCCTTCACCGACGACCGCCTGGTCCGCGCCCTCCTGGAACGCGAACTCGGCCGCGCCGTCGACCGCGTCTTCTCCCAGGCCGGCCACCACCCCGGCCACGGCCACCCGCACCCCGGACGGCATCCGCATCCGGGACAACACCCCCACCCCGGGCAGCAGCCGTACCCCGGGCAGTACCCGGCCGGCGGCCCCTACCACCCCCGGGGCCACCACCCCCACGGCCACCAGGACCAGAACCGCAAGCGACGCCGCGACGACAGCGGCACCTCCGGCGACGGCTACGACTCCTACTCGTCCGGCGGAGGGGACCGCGGCGGCCGCGACAAGGACGGCGGCGGCTGCTGTGAGTCGTGCACCTGCGGAACGCCGCGGCTGCACCACCCGCCCAAGCGCCGGGGCCCCATCGCCGGTTGCGCGGTGGCGCTGTTCATGTGCTGCACCTGCCAGCTCTGCTGCCGCGACCCCCACCCGGGGCCGTGGTCGGGCAAGCGGCGCGACGCCTGGTGCGACGGCTGCGACTGCCCGGACTGCAACTGCGACTGCTGCTGTTGCTGCGGCTGACCGCGGTCCCGCGGTTCCCGTCGGCCTCTCCGGCGGGTCCCGGCGCCGGGTGCCGCCCCTCTGGGCGGCGGCCCGGCGGCGGTCGGCCACCCCCGGCGGCGGACGCCCCGGGAGGCGACGAACGCCCCGGCCGGGCACGGGGGGACGGCCCGGACCGCGCGCTCCCACCCCTCAGCCCCGACGGGCCCGGGCCCTGTCCGCCGCCCGGCGCGCGGCCTTCGCCACCCGGGCGTCCGGATGCAGGCGGCCCAGCGCCTCCAGGGCCGTCAGGGCCCCGGGGTGATCCACCCGCCACACCCGTTCCTGCCCGGACAGGAGGATCTCGCCGAGGACGTCCGTCCCCTCACCGGACCCGGGGCCGAGCAGTTCCCCGACGTGCTCCTCGCCCAGGGCCAGCAGCCCGGACACCGTGTCGATCGTCCACCAGGGGCCGTACTCGGCGAGCAGGTCCAGATGCTCCCCGGGCGGGGTCCCGGGCAGGGCCATCAGCGCCCCGGCCGCCAGGCCGGCCACCTCGGCGCTCGCGGATCCGAGCAGGGCGCGCAGCTCCGGCGCGGCTCCATCGCCCACCGCGACCAGCACCGACACCCCGATCGTGCGGCGCAGCGCCCCCCGCGGCCCGGGCTCGGCGGCCGCGGCCGCGATCTCCCGGACCGCCTCGGCGGCCGTCCGCCCGGCCAGCCACGGCCCGATCTCGGCGTCGTGCCGGGACGGGGGCAGGGTGCTCAGCCTGTCGAGGAGACCGGCGGTCTCGGAACCGGAGCCCCGCCCCGCGGCTCCGGCATCCCGGCCCCCGGCACCTGCGCCGAACACGCCGACCCCGTCGCCCCGGTCGGTTCCGGCGCGCGGGGCGGGCACCGCGCCCCCGGAGGCCGGTTCCCCACGCGGTCCGTCCCCGGGCCCCAGCGACCGCATCCCGTGCCGCCCCAGCGCGGTGAGCACCACCGCGCCGTCGACCGGCTCTGTCGACGCCGCCTCCTGGGCACCCGGCCAGAGCGGCAGGGGCGAGCGCCCGCGGCCGAGCCGGTGCGGGACCAGGAGCCCGGCGGGGGAGGACCCGACCAGCCGGACCGCACCGACCCGGGCCAACCGCACCACACCGGCGTACACCGTCTCGGCCGCCACCGCGCGGGCCCGACGCTCCGGCTCCGCCGGGCGGCGGCCGCGGCGCAGGTGCCACGCCAGGTCGACCAGCCGCGTCAGCGGCACCGCGGTGGCCTCGGGCACCTCCCGCAGCACGTGCAGGACGGCCGGCAGGGCCTCGCCCCCGCCGACCTCCCGCCCGGGGACCTCGTCGCCCTCCACGGCCGACAGGAACAGGGCCTCCCACACGGGCAGGAGCCCATCGGTCCGCCCGTCCGCGAACCCGGGGGCGGGGCGCGCCTCCCGGGCGTCCACCTCGATGACCCCCAGCTCCACCGCCGCACGCCACAGGGCGGCGAACTCCGGCAGGTCCCCGGCGCCGCCCAGCCTCCGCAACCGGTCGGCGCGATCGGCCGCGGCCGCCTCCGTGACCGCGGGCCACAGACCCAGCTCCTCCACCGCGGCGCGCACGTCGTCGGCGCCGAGTGTCCCGGCACGGGTCAGCGGCCTGCACGGGGAGACCCACCGGGCCAGGTCCAGCAGGTCGCGCAGGGGAACGGTCCGCGCGGCGGCCCGCGCCGGCCCCGTCCCGTCCGGCAGCGCGAACGCGACGCGGCCGCCCATGCCCCAGCCCGACATCGGCAGCGACTCCTCGAATCCGCCGTACCCGGGCTCGGCCACGACCCCCCGGGCCGCACACTCACCGACACCCCCGGTGCCGCCGCCGGTCCCCGCCGCCGAGGGGTGCGCACCCCCGGGGGCGACCCGCGGCCGGACCGGCCGACCGCCGTCCGTGCCCGCGTACACCATTCCCGCCCCCGCTCCATCGCACCTTCCGCGATGACCGCGTCACCGCGCGCAACGACCACCGTTCTACCGCCCACGGGGCGGCTCCGGGGGCGGTTTCGTGCAATCCGAGTTCGTATTCCGCAACGGTCCGCCCCTATCCGGCACGGGTCCCCGCAACAACCCGCACCCGCCCCTCCCGGCGGGCCGAAACCCCCGCCCGCGCCGACCGGCTCCGATACGCGTCCGCTCCATCGGCGGCGCGCCTTCTCGGGACCGGCCGGTAGCAGGCCCTCTCACGTCCCGGGGCCCGCCCATCGCTTCTCGCTCCGCCGACGGCGCGCCTGCCCGGTGCCGACCGGTCGCAGACCTCGGCACATCCCGGGGCTCACCCATCGCGTTCGCTCCGCCGACGGCGCGCCTGCCCGGTGCCGACCGGTCGCAGGCCCCCGTCACACCCCGGGGGACCCGCCCATCGCCTCCGGTCCACCGGAAACGGACGCCATCCGCCGGACCACCACCCCCAGGACCTGCCCCTCGGGGCAGGGCCCGTGCACCCGGGAGTCCGTGCTCAGCACGTTGTCGCCCAGCAGCGCCACATGCCCCCGCGGGCACGCCCCCCGGAGGCCGACCTCCACCGGGTACCGGTCGCCTCCCAGGGCGACCACCCGCTTGATGTACCACCCCCGGCCGGTGACCCTCCCGTCCAACGGGGCCGCCCCGCGCCAACCGGTCACCGGGTCGGGCTCGCCCACGACCACCACGTCGTCCGCCGCCATGCCGGACACGCCGCGCCTGACCAGCACCCGGTCCCCGGGCCGGTAGGTCGGCTCCATGCTCGTCCCCCGCACCGTGATCACCACGTAGCGGCTGCGCAACCGCCAGGCCGCCGCCCCCAGGGCGGCGAGCGCCAGCACCACCGGCCCCACCACCGCGACCACGATCACGCCATCACCTCGTTCGGTTCCGCAGGAGGGCCGCCGGGCGCGTCGCCGCCGGTGTACCCCTCCGCCTGGAGGGAGAACAGCCGGGCGTACTCCCCGCCCCGGGCCATCAGCTCCCCGTGGTCGCCCCGCTCGGTGACCACACCGTCCTCGAGGACCACGATCCGGTCCGCGCCGCGTACCGCGCCCAGCCGGTGGGAGATCATCACCGTCGCCGTCCCCGCGCGCAGGGTCCGCAGCCGGTCCTGGACCTCCCGCTCGGCCTCCGGGTCCAGCCCCGAGGTCGGCTCGTCCACGATCAGCAGGTCCCGGCCCCGCCGCATCATCGACCGCGCGATCGCGAGCTTCTGCCACTGGCCGCCCGACAGGGTCGTGCCCGACTCCGTGTCCTCGTCCCCGTCCTCCGACTGGTAGAAGACGCGGGAGAGCATCGTGTCGTACCCGTGCGGCAGCTCCCCGATGAACCCGTCCGCCCCGGCCGTCCGGGCGGCCTCGCGGATCCGGTCGCCGTCGTCCCCGTCCTCCAGGGCCCCGAGCGCGATGTTCTCCCGCACCGGCAGCTCGTACGACATGAAGTCCTGGAAGACCGCGCTCATCCGGCTCCGCAGCGCGCCGAGGTCCATCTCGCGCAGGTCCGTCCCGTCCCACAGCACCCGGCCCCGGGTCGGGTCGTACATGCGGCACAGGAGCTTGACCAGGGTGCTCTTGCCTGCGCCGTTGAGCCCCACCAGGGCCAGCGACCCCTCCGCGGGGATGGTCAGCGACACCCCCCTGAGCACCCACGGCCCGTCGTCGGTGTACCGGAACCACACGTCCTCCAGCTCGATCCCCTCGCGCAGCCGCCCGACGGGACGCGGATCGGCCGGGACCGGGAGGTCCGAGGGCGTGGAGACCACGTCCTGGTAGTGGCCCATCAGCAGCAGGGCCTGGTAGGCGCCGGTCAGGCTCCCGACGATGCCGCCCAGGGACGACTGGACCCCCGCGACCGCCGCGATGAACGCCGACACGTCACCGATCGTGAACTCTCCGCGCAGCGCGCCCGCCACCATCCACACCAGGCCGCCCGCCGACACCAGCGCGCCCAGCAGGGCCAGGGGCCCGTGCCCGAGGACCGCTCTGCGGTCCAGGCGCTCCTCGGCGCCGTTGATCCGGAGCAGCTCACCGCGCATCCGCCGCAGCAGGAACCCCCCGGCGCCGAACAGGCGGGTCTCCTTGATCGCCGCCGGGTCCAGCATCAGCTGCTGGTAGAACATCTGCCGGCGCATGCGCGGACTCATCCGCCACAGCATCCCGGCCCGCTCGCGGTCGAGCATCATCTGCACGAACAGCATCGGCAGTGCGGACACCACCGTGATCGCCGTGATCACGGGGCTGATGGTCAGGAGGATCCCGAGGAAGCCCGTGATCGTCAGGGCCCAGCGCACGGTTCCGAACAGCGACCCGAGGATCTCCTCCGGAGCGGTGGTCGCCGCCGTCTGCGCCATCCGCAACCGGTCCAGGAACGCCGGGTCCTCGAACCGGCGCAGCCCGGCGATCCGGTCGACCGCGCCGTACAGGCGCTCCTGCACGAGCAGCGCCACCGCGCGCTTCAGACGCGAGCTCAGGTAGGTCAGCACGTACTCGGACAGCGCGGAGACCAGGGTGAACACCCCGAGGAGCACCACGAGCAGCAGGGGCGCCTCCGCCAGCGGCCCCGGGACGCCTTCGGCGCCGTCACCGGACTGGAGGATGTCCAGGAGCCACTTGGTGACGAGGGTGGCCCCGGCGGGGAGGACGCCGGCCGCCACCGTCAGGACGGAGTACAGGACCAGCGACCAGGGGGCCGCCCGCCAGGCGATCTCCAGCGAGCGGAGGGCCCGCGCACACGCGGCGCGCGGGCCCATCCCGTCCCGTGGGGCGGACCCGGGCGCGTCCGAGGGCATCAGGCCTCCAGGAAGGCGGCCGCGACGCTCCTGACCTCCACACCGGAGCGGACCACCACACCGTCGGCGTCGGCGAGGATGACGGCGGGGATGCCGCCGGGGGAGAACGCCAGGCCGACCTCGTCGCCGAGGCTCTGCATGACGATGGTGGCGTGCCCCTCCAGGACGGAGGTGTAGGCGTCCGCGTCGGCCTCGGGGTCCTCGTGCCCCACGAACGCGATGACCTGCTCGGGGGACAGGCCCGCCCGCCGGGCGAAGTCCACCAGGGGCTGGAGCTGCTTCTTGCAGGTGCCGCAGCTCGTGTCGAAGAACGCGTACACCGCCCGGTCGCCGAGCCGCTCCTTGGCGGAGATCTCGACCCCGTCCGTGGTCGTGGCGGTGAAGTCCGGGACGGGCCGGCCTGCCGGAACCTCCTCCAGGTCCGGGAATTCGGGGAACGTCCCTCCCCGCCCGGGGTCCTCCAACCGACGTAGGCGGCGCACCAGCGCCATGGTCAGCACCAGGTTGAACAGCGTGAGAGCGGTCAGTACCACGACCGCCGCGACGAGGACTCCCATCACGTTCTCCAGGTTCTATGCGTGGGGGAGGGGCGCGGACGGCGTGCCGCCCGCCCCGGGGCCGAAGAGGTCGACGAGGTCGTCGAAGTAGAACGTCACCGCCGTGACCGCGACGGCGGCCGCCAGCGTCACGGCCGCCCCGCCCGGCGTCGGGAGCGCGGGGCCGAGCGCGAGGGAGCACCCCAGGCCGGCGGCGGCGAGCACGGTCAGTACGGCGTTGCGCCACACGTGCGGCCACCCCAGCGCGGATTCGGCCTTGCCGAAGCACGAGCACGTGACGGCCTTCTCCGCGCGTACGGAGTACAGGGCGAGCAGGGCGAAGGCCGTGAACAGAACGGTGGCCGCGATGAGGGCGGGCACCCTCGCCCACGCCCCGGCGAGCAGGGCGGCGCCCACGAGCAGTTCGACCGCGACGTGCGCGAGGGAGGCGGCACGGGCGGGGAAGCGCCGGACACGAAGGCGTCCGGCCAGGTCCGCCCAGGTCCGGAGGTTGGCGTCACCGCGGACCTTGGACAGCCCGGAGGTGAGGAGGATCCCGGCGACCGCGGTCTGCAGGAAGAACGTGGTGAGTACGAGCAAGGGGGTCCGCTTCACGGTTCGCGGGGGCGGGGGAGGAGGGGCGGGCGCGGCCCCGCCCTGCGGCGGGACCGCGCCGACCGGGGGTCAGCAGTCGCAGGCGATGGTCACCCACGAGCTGCAACGGGCGTCGCCGCCCTGCAGGCAGCACTCGCGGCGCTGCCTGTACACGCGCCGGGGACAGGTGCTGCTGACGCAGCGGTACTGGTAGCCGCACGGGGCGGCGGCCGCCTGGGCCTCGGCCCGGGGGGTGAAGCGTTCGAGGATCCGGTCGGCGAAACGAAGGAGGGGGGATGCCTTCATGGGACAACCTTTCTCTCACCACGCCCTACTGCGGGGTGATGGCAGAACCTTAAAGGTTGAATGTCCAATTGCGCCAGGTTCGTCGACTCGGTCTCCAGAAGTTAACACGGGCAACGGGAACTACAGGAACACCAGAAACCGCAGAAACATTTGAAACAGTGGAAACGGCGGGGTCGGCAGGGGCGGTGGGAGCAAGGGTCGGTGGAACCGTGCATTCCATGATCCCATCAACCGAGGTGTGGCGGGGGTCGTGCCTGGTCGGGGAGACGCGGCCGATCGGCGCCGGGTGAACCTGTCGCGGGGGCCTTTTCGCCCCCCGGGGTATCGCCGCGTTTTCGTGGCGGAGGCCGGTTCCGATGGCTCCGCGCACATGAAAAAGCGAGTGACTGTATCGCCTTTTCCATTCGCCCACGGTGTTCGGGAAATCCGGGAATTCTCCGGGGGTGTGGCGTTTTTCGGGACGTGGCTTTTTTCGGGACGTGGTACCGGAACGGTGAAGGCAACCCCGATCCCGGCCGTTCCCGTACCGCCGTCGGCGACCACTCCCTCCCCGAGGGCTCCTCCGGTTCCGGTGTCCCGGTGCCCCGACCGCGACGAACCCCGTGGGGAACGCAGGGGAGGCCCGGCGAACCTGTGATCGCGAGGCCCTGGATAGGTCCGTGCCGTCCGCCCAGGATCGGTGCCACGGCTCGAACGGGACCCCGGGACGCGACCGGACGCGTCGCCCACCGCCACCCGGCCCCGGGCCGGACCGGCCGCGGGAGACCACGACCGGTGCCCCCGGCGGCACCGGCGGCGCGACCGCCCGCACCGGTACCGCCCGCACGGGCCGAAGACCCCGGGACCCGGCGGCGACAGCCCGCCGGCCGCCCCGCGACCACGACCTCGAGGAGCAGGACCATGCCACGCCGACCCATCCACATCACCATGCCGGACCTGACCGGGAAGCGCGCCGTCGTCACCGGCGCGAGCGACGGGATGGGCCTGGGAATGGCCCTCCAGCTCGCAGCGGCGGGCGCCGAGGTGATCATGCCGGTCCGCAACCCGGACAAGGGCGCGGCCGCGATCGCCGAGATCCGGAACACCGCGCCCGGCGCCGACGTCTCGCTGCGCAGCCTCGACCTGTCCTCGCTCGACTCGGTCGCGGCCCTCGGCGACACCCTGCGCGGGGAGGCCCGGCCGATCCACATCCTCATCAACAACGCCGGCGTGATGCGGCCCCCGGGGCGGCAGACCACGGCCGACGGGTTCGAGCTGCAGTTCGGCACCAACCACCTCGGCCACTTCGCCCTGGTCGCCCGCCTCCTCCCGCTGCTGCGCGCCGGCCGGGCCCGGGTCACCTCGCAGATCAGCGTGGCCGCGCGGCGGGGCGCCGTCAACTGGGGGGACCTGAACTGGCAGCGCTCCTACGACGAGATGCGCGCGTACAGCCAGTCCAAGATCGCGCTGGGACTGTTCGGCCTCGAACTGGACCGCCGCAGCACGGCCCACGGCTGGGGCATCACCAGCAACCTCTCCCACCCCGGGGTGGCCCCGACCAGCCTGCTGGCCGCCCGCCCCGAGATCGGCCGCGGCGAGGACACCCCGCACATCCGCCGGATCCGGGCCCTGTCGGCCCGCGGGATCCTGCTGGGCACCCTCGAGACCGCCAAGCTGCCCGCCCTCATGGCCGCGACCGTCCCCGACGCCGGGCGCGGCGAGCTCTACAGCCCCAGCGGCCCCGGCCGGCTCGGCGGCCCGCCGACCCGGCAGCGGCTGTACCCGCCGCTGCGCAGCGAACAGGAGGCCGCGCGCGTCTGGCGGACCTCGGAGGAACTGACCGAGGTCGCCTTCCCCGCCTCCTGACCGCCGCCCGCACCGCCACCCCACAGCCCACGGAGGCCGTATGAGCACCACCGCCCCCCGCCCGCCCCGCCCCAGAAGCCCCTGGTGGGTGATCATCGGCAGCGGCACCGCCAACGCCGTCGGCCCCCAGATGTACCTGGCCACCATCGGCCTGTTCGTACTGCCGATCGTCGAGGACACCGGGTTCGGCCGCACCACCGTCACCGGGGCGTTCTCGGTCGCGGCGGTCGGGATGGCCGTCGGCCTGGTCGTCGTCGCACAGCTCGTGGACCGCTTCGCCGCGCGCTACATCCTCGTACCGGGCTTCGTGCTGTTCGCGGCCTCGATGGCGCTGATCGGCCTGGTGCCGCCCATCGAGTGGGCCTACCTCGTCCCCTGCTTCTTCGTGGGCTTCTTCGGGGCAGCAACGGCCGTGCCCGCCACCCGGGCGGTGGTGAGCTGGTTCGACAACAACCGCGCCCTCGCCGTCGGGGTCGTGACGGGCATCATCGGACTGGGCTCGGCCCTGGCCCCGCTGCTGGCCGGAGCGCTCATCGAAAACGTCGGATGGCGGTCGGCGTACGGCCTCATGGCCCTGGTCTCGGTCCTGGTGTCGGTCACGATGGTCACCCTGTTCGTGCGCGCCCGCGCCGAACACCACGTCCGCGGACGGCTCGTCCGGGAGACCCGGTCCCGCGGACGCGACGTCAGCCTCGAACTCCCCGGCCTGACCGTCGGCGAGGCGCTCCGCACCCGGCGGTTCTGGGCCGTCGCCCTCGGCCTGGGCCTGGTCGGGGTCGTCGTCTACGGCCTCCAGGTCCACCTCGTGCCGATGATGACCGACCGCGGGCTCGCCCCCGAACAGGCGGGCACCCTGCTGGTCGTCTTCGGCCTCGCCTCGCTCGTGGGCCGGATCGCCGGCGGCCTCCTCCTCGACCGCGTGCACGCGACCGTCGTCGGCCCGATCGTGATCCTCGCCCCCATCGCCGGCATGCTCTTCCTGGAACCGCCCTTCGGCGCCGCCGCGGTCGCGGTCGCCTTCATCGGCGTCGCCTTCGGCATCGAGGGAGACCTGCTCGCCCTGCTCATCACCCGCTACCTGGGCACCCGCCACTTCGGCCGGATCCTGGGCCTGGTCCAGGCCGCGTTCCTCCTCGGCAGCGCGCTGGGGCCGCTCCTCCTCGGGCTCGGCTACGACCTGCTGGGCTCCTACGACCCCGTCATCCCCGTCCTCATGGGCGTCCTCGTCGCCGGCGCCGCCCTCATCGCGACCCTGGGCCCCTACGCCCACCCGGCCGTCGACGGCTTCGACCGCCTCGCCGCCCGCGACGAACTCGCCGCCGCCGAGGTCCTCAGCGACATCGCCGGAAGCGGCCACCCCGACCGCCCCCGGGCCCGCCCCCACACCTGACCACCCCGTCCGCCCGGCCACCCCCACCCGGGCGGACGCCCGTGTCCTTCCCGGACACCACGACCGAACAGCACCCTCTACCAGCCCGGATGCACCCGGCACCGACCACCGCTGCACACGTCTCCGGGACACACCGCGTCGACCCCGTGCCCGACGCCATCCAGTGCCGTATCCCGGAATCGCACCGGAACACCTTGATGTGGGAGGCACTGCGGAGAGGCCCGTTCCGTGGAGGCCGGGTGTCCGTAAAGCCCTACCGGGCAAGGGGTCCGTGCCTGCGCGGACACAGGAGAGTGGCCTTCGGCGGGGTACCCGGTACCGGCCCTCGCGGGGCACTGTGGGGACGGCTCGCCCGAGCCGGAGCCGTCTCCAGCCCCCGGAGGTTCCGTGCAGTCCACCCCTGAGCACAACAAGCGATGCGAGCAGGCCGTCAGGCCCACCTGTGTCTGCTCCACCTGCGGAACCAGCCTGCACGGGTGGTCCGGCCATCTCGAACGGGCCCGCAGAGGTGTGGAAGGGGTGCGGGAGCTGAGCGGGCCGGCCGAAGAACAGTGGCTCGAGCAGCGGCGACGCTTCCAGGAGAACCGCCGCCAGGCGCCCACCCGGTACCTGCGGCGGGCCGGTGGCGCGGTCGGCGTCGCCGCCCTGGTCTCCTGGCTCGCGGAACACGAAGGCACCGTGAACCGGCTGGAGAAGTTCGGCAACGCGATCCACCGGGACGTCTTCGGCGACGGGTTGGGTGCTTTCGCCGCACAGCAGTCGGACACGGACCCGGCCTACGCCGAGTACGGCCGGGAGGTGACGGGCCACTTCTGGTGCGCTCTGCTGGCCGCGATCGCCGATGCCCTGGACCGGGGCGCCGACCTCCTGGGCAAGGTGCCCGACGAGGTCGGCGCCGCGGTCCGGGAGCACGGCGAAGCCGCCGACTGGGGCCGGGCGCGCATCCGGCTGGCGGAAGTGGCGCTGCGCCTGCTGTGGCGGAGCGCGCAACTGCTGCTGGGCGCGGACCTGCCGTCCGCTGTTCTGCACCTGCGTGTCTTCGCCGTCCTCATCTGCCCGGACCCGGGCGGCCACCTCCGCGTCGCCCGCGACTGCCTCCGGCCCCTGGTGCGGGACACCGCGCGCGACCACCTCACCGCGGGCATGGACCCCGACTGGCTCTGGGGCGACAAGCCTTGACCGCACCCTCGCGGGGACCGGCACGGCTGGAACCGTCGAAGCCCAGGAACCCGGCTCGCCCCGGGGCGCCGGTACCACCCGAGGGCGGGCGGGGCGCGAGGCCCCGCCCGCCCGGCTGCGGTCAGACCGACGCCCCGATGAGCGACTCCAGGTACTCCTGGGTCTCCGGATCGGTGGAGAACAGCACGGTCTCCCGCATCCCCCGGGTGAGCAGGACCTTGTACGTGTTGCGGATGAGCGACTCCGCCTCCTGGTCGGTGGCCTTCCGGGACAGCGCCGGGTCGCGGTTGGCCTTGCGGTCGACCACCAGGTGGCCGTCGCGGAACACCAGGTCCGGTCCCAGGATCACTCCGGACCGGTCGTACTCGAACCCCTGCGCCGTGTAGACGCAGCCGACCTGGTCGAAACCGCCCTCCTCGGTCGCCCACAGGGCGCTGGGCGGTGCACCGGGCAGCCACGTCTCCAGCCGGCTGTTCCAGGGACGCTCCCACGCGCCGATCCGCACGTCGTTCGCCAGGGGCCGGTCCTTCTCGGCCTTGCTCCACGGCCAGCAGTAGCCGGCGCTGATCCGCGCCGACTCACCGGCATCGAGGAAGGAGCGCAGATGGGTCTCCAGCTCCTCGGGGGAGGGCGCGGTACGGAGGACGAAGTCCCCGTCCCCCTCCCAGGGGATCGGTCCGCCGGGGGCGAGGCCCAGTAGGCGTAGAACCCAGTGCTCGTAGCGGGCGCTGCCACCGCAGCGGAACTGCCCTGACAGGTCGACCTGGCTGACCTCCAACCCCATGGCCTTCGCGTGCTCGCGGATCGTCGCCACGGTGCCCATCTCTCCGGGGCGTACCACCTGGTGTTCGTCCAGGAGGAACACCGGGACCCGGGCCGCGGCCAGCAGCTCCTCCACCTGCGGGCGACCGGTGCGCAACTCCTTGCGGGTGTAGCGGTTCGCCGAGGTCTCCCGGATACGGTGCGCCTCGTCGCAGATCAGGACCTCGAACTGGTTCTTCGAGGCGTCCATGAAGCTGTTGAAGTACTTGAACATGTTCTGGACCCGGGGACTCCCCTTGCCCGCGACCCTGCGCATCGTCTTGGTGAACGCCTGCGAACCGGTGGCGTGCAGGGTGCTCACGCCCTTGCGGGAGAGTTCTCCGAGCAGGGAGAGCGCCACGACGCTCTTGCCGCTGCCAGGGCCGCCGCTGATGATGACGGCGGTCTTGCGGTCCTCTTCGTGGGCGCGCTCCACGGCGTGCAGGACGGTCTGGAAGGCGAGCTGCTGATCGTCGAGCAGGACGAACTGTGAACGGTTCTTGACCTCTTCGGCCGCCACACCCATCAGCTGCCTGCTGGGGCGGATCTTCCCGTTCAGCAGGCGGTCGGCCGCCTCAACCCCGGACTTGGGAGCCAGCCTGGCCTTGAGGAAGTCGAGGAACTCGCCGCGGTGCTGGGCGGTGAAGAGGCGACCGTGGTCGTCCTGGGGGAGGTCGAAGAGATCGCGCACGGCCGGGTCGTAGGCGTTGTGCAGGTAGGCCGCGCCGCGCAGCTGCTCGGCGGGGGTGTCGAGCGAGGCGACGAAGTCGCCGATGTACTCGCAGTACCGCCGTACCTGCAGGACCGGGTGGAGCTTGGCGCCGCCCGGCTGCCCGGGGACCAGGACCCTCGTCGGGTCGTCCTCCAGGGATTCGGCCTCGCTCCACTGCTTGAGCTCGACCACCACATAGCTGGGTTCGTCGGTCACCGGGTGCTGGCCGGCCAGGACGACGTCCACCCGCTTGCTGGTCAACGGCACCTTGTACTCGATGAGCATCTCCACCCCGCCCAGACCCGCGTCGACCAGATCGGTTGCCAGCGCGGGAAGGCTCCGCTCCCAGGATCTGACCTCCGAGGGGGAGGGGGAGCGCTTGGAGGTGTAGCGCACGTGTTCGGCGATCAGTTCCCCCAGTTTCGCCTCCAGGGGCGATTCGTGGGAGGACAGGGAGGACGCGGAGCGGCGGTAGGCCGTCAAGTCACACTCCAGGGGATTGTTCGCACAGGGCCGGGTGGAGCCGGGGTGTCTCAGGGACTTCGTACCATAGGGAACCCCTGCGACAGAGCCGATCCCGCGAGGGGTGGGGCGGTCGGACCATGGACGAGAAGAGGATCGTGGGCGAGGACGGCGTCACCGAGGTTTACGTGTACGTGGGCGAGAAGGGTGCCGCCAACCTGCGGCGGGGCATCGAGCGGTCCGTCTGGGGGTGGAAACCCGACACCGCCGAACAGAGGGCCCACCACGAGGTGCTCGCCTCGTTGAAGAAGGACGACCGCCTCTACCTCGGCCATCTGGGGCTCGGGAGGATCTCCGGGCCGGAGGCGCAGACCAGGACCGTGCCCGAGGTGGTGGTCGCCCGGCTGACCGGTGGCCTCTACCAGGACGACGCTCCGGTCTGGGACGACGACGTCTACCCCTACCGCGTCCGGTTGGTGGTCGAGGAGACCCTCCACGACGTCACCAAGGAGCACCCCCGCATCGGCCCGGAGGGTATCGAGGCGCTGCGCCGGTCGGCCTGTGCCCAGGGCGGGCCCTACCACCCGGAGACCCGGGAGTCCGTCATGGAGCAGGTCCTGGAGGAGGCCCTTCGGGAGCACGGCGGCGAAGAACGCCTCCTCGACTCGGAGGACCCGGCCGACCAGGTTCTGCTCGACCTGCCCCCGGTACTCGACGTCTCCGCGTACGTGCACGTCCGGGCCGAGCAGAAGAAGCTGCGCGCGAAGAAGCTCAAGGGTCGGACCGAGGTCCCCTGCGACCTGTGCGGGCAGACCCTGCCCAAGAGGCTCGTCCACACCGCCCACATCAAGCGCCGGAGCCGAAGCGACCACGCGGAGCGCACCGACCTCAACAACGTCATGTTCGCCTGCACCCTCGGCTGTGATTCCCTCTTCGAGCACGGCTTCGTGTACGTCGACGGGGGAGGTCGCATCCGTCCCTCCGCCAAGGCCGAGGGAGAGCCACTGAGCACCGCGGCGCAGCGCCTCGGCGACCGCTGCCTCGCCTTCTCCGCCAAGAACGCCGACTACTTCGCCTGGCACCGTCAGACCATCGCCGCAGTAGAAGAGAGCTGATGTCGCAGACCCCCTCCACCCCCTTCGACTTCGTGCACGTGGCCAGTGTCGGTGACACCGCGCGGGCCCTACAGCATCCCGGGTTCATCGAGAGATGCATCGCCGCATACCGAGAGGCCGGATTCGGAATCCCCGGGGAATCCGAGATCCGCAGCTGGCGTAACAGTTGGCCGCCGCTGCTCGACGCTCTGGTCAGGGCCGGACTTGAGGACCTGCGGATCTACCTCGAGTTCGGGACCCCGGAGGGGCACAGTCGGTTCGACGCCCTGCTGCTGGGGTGGACCTCAGCCGAGCGAATCGCCGCAGTGGTCGTCGAACTCAAGCAGTGGACTGACGCCAGACCCCTCCCACACGGTCAGGTCCACCTGCCCTGGGACGACAGCACCAAGATCCATCCCGTGCTTCAGGTCGCCGGGTACACGGCCTTCCTCAAACGGTGGTTCGACTCCCCCGAAGCACAGCTGGACGTGCGCGGGCTGGCCTTGCTCCACAACGCTACCGAAGCGCAGGTGGGGGCGATCGAGGATTCCTCGCTGGGACCGTACGTGCACCCCGTGCTCAGCGGAGAGCGGATCAACGGTGCGGCCGACGCCGATGCACTGCGCTCCCTGTTCCACTGCTCAGATGTCATAGGAGCGGACAACCGACTGGTGAAGGCGTTCGAGACGGCGTCCTGGAGACCGAACCGGCAGTTGCTGTCCATGGCGGCCGAGGCCATCGATCGCGATCCGGCCTTTGTTCTCATGGGAGACCAGCAGAGCGCCTTCTTGGGGATCAGGGCCAAGGTCGATGAGGCGCTTGCCAGTGGACGTAGGAGCATCGTGCTGGTGGAGGGTGGTCCGGGAAGCGGGAAGACCATCCTCGCCATGCGCTTGCTCAGGTCCTACATCGGCAGGGATCAGGATGGGCGGGTCCAGCGCAGGGCGCTCTACCGTTCTCCTTCCAAGACCCTCAACACCAACCTTCGCGAGGTCACGAGGGATGTCGCAGCGGCAAAGTCCCTCTTCGGCTACACCAGCGGTGCGGTTCTCGACACGGACCTGGTCATTCTCGACGAGGCACACCGGGTGAGCCGAGTGGATGGGGTGTTCGAAAGATATGTCATGAGGAGCCTGGCTCGCGTTCCGGTCGTGGTCATCTTTCTGGACGAACGCCAGAGAATCCGGCCTGATGAGGGACTTACCGGATGGGAAGTGCGTGATCTGGGAGAAAAGCACCGTATCGAGGTCACCGGTCACCGGCTGAGGGGAGGATTCCGGTGCAACGGTTCGCGAGAGTTCACCGACTGGGTGGACCGGCTCCTGTACGGCGAGCCTGTCGCATGGCGTGGGAAGGGCTATGACCTCGGCGTCGCCGACGACCCTTCACAACTCGAGGAGTGGCTGCGGGAATGTGTGGAGCAGGAACGTTCGGCGCGGATCGGCGCGGGTTTCTGCTGGAGTTGGTCGCAGCCCGCTCCCGGCCTCCAGTTGCCCGGTGTCAGCATCGAATGGCACGACGCGCATGAGGGTCACCCCCGACGATGGGCACGTCCGTGGAACCTTCATGAGGAGGAACGCACCGCCGACCGAAGCCGGGTCGTCAGACCCAAGAGCCCGTTCTGGGCGACGCACGCAGGTGGTGTCGACCAGGTCGGTTGTGTCTATACCGCGCAGGGGCTGGAGTACGACGACGCCGGGGTCATCATCGGTCCGGATCTGGTGCGCCGTGCCGGTCACTGGGAGGCGCATCCGGAGCAGAGCCGCGATCCCAGGATGAGGGGTGTGGGACCCGAGCTGTACCTCGAGCTCGCCCGGAACACCTACCGGGTGCTGATGACCCGGGGGATGAAGTCGTGCCGCCTGTACTCCACCGATGAGGAGACCCGGGAGTTCCTGAGATCACTCATGCCGACCAGCCGGGGGTGACGCTGTGAATCGTGGGGAACCCCGGACCCACCCGGGGTTCTCTGCGAGCATCGGTGGCATGGAACTCAAGCCTTCCCATCTCAGAACGCTCACCGGTTCTGCGGGTGTGCGGACCGTGGACCTGAGAATGCGCGACGGGACGGTCACGGCCCTCTACCACCCGGTCGAGGACCAGGCCCGGCTCCGTGCCGGTGGCCGGACCCTCGGCGCGCGACTGGGTGTCTACCAGGTACTGCAGGCGTTGCCCCTGGGGGAGTGGGTGGCGGTGGACGCTCTCACCGAGCGCGAGCAGAACATCCTGCCGGCCGTCCCGGTATGGGCCCGCAAGCGAGGGAAGCGGAAGGTTCTGCGCCTGGCGGACATGCCTCTGCGCTTGGATCTGCTCCTGGTCCGGGGAGGGAGCTGGCGCACAGTCCTGGGACGGGCCTGTGCGCTGGGAGCGGTCGCTCCCCGCACTGTTCTGTGTTCTCCGCTCCGGCAAGAGGAGGAGCAGGCCCGGTTGGAGGCCGCCTATCGCGGGGTGGGGCTCGCCGAGGTTCGGGAGGACGGCGTACGGCTCCTGGAGCGTCCGTCCCGGCGGATCCCGGAACCGATGGCCCCATTTCACTGGCGGCTCGCCGAGCAGGTGTTCGGGAGCATTCACCAGGGCTCGGACCGTGCGGAGGTATTCACCGGTACCAGGTGTTCCGTCGCTCGGGACGCCCGGCCCAGAACCTGAGATACGCGGGAGCGGCGAACACTTTCTCGTACTCGGGCACATCCTTGTGGTGCCAGCTGTCCAGCCCGACGGCGCTGTCGCACACCCGCCTCCAATATTCCCTCGCCCCCTCGGGGGAGGGCTGACGCGCGATTTCGGCCCACAATCGCGACCACACGGCCATGTTGTGCGCGTGCGCGTCCCGGGCGTCCACGGGGTCGAGAAATCCGGTCGGCGGTCGGCCACCGGAATACCGGTGGTGGTCATCGGCCCACTGCGCGCAGGCGGAACAGAAGCAGTCCCTCGCCTCCTCTTCCAGGTAGCGCGCCAGCTTCGCTCCCCGGATGTACCGCATCAAGGGCCGGTAGAGAACGTTCGGGCTGGAGTCCGAACCGCGCCAGGGGCGACTGCCCGGAGGGGCGGCATGCCGAGCACTGGAGGTGTCGCCGATCGAGGCGAACACGGCCCCGTGCACCATGGCGTCCACCGCGGCCAGGTCCGTACGCAGCAGTGCGATGTCGGAGCAGGAAGAGATGACCTGTCGCAGCCCCTTCGCTCGGATCTTCGATCCTGTCGGATTGTCCTTGTCTCCCAGAATGAGGGCTTTGGGTAGACGGCTCCGGTGCAGTAGGGAGATCAGGGTATCCGTGCGTTCAGTGAGCCATTGCGCGTCGATGGGAACGGCCAGGATCAGGGTGGGATCGGATGCCTCATCAGCTTGGGCGACCGCCTCCCTGAGTGCTTTTTCTCCGTCTTCGTCGCATCTCAGATATCGGGTCGGGGTGAGGTGCAATCGGCGCCCGCCAGGTTGTGGTTCGGCGCTCTCAGGGCTCGGCCGAGGGGCTGGCACACCGGGGAGCGGGAGTTGATCGCTTCTGGTGAAGGGTGCCGCGGGAGTGGCGAAGTGTCTCTCATACTCCGAGGGATCCAGAACCGTGGGACATTCGGGGCAGGCGTCCATGACGAACGAGTTCAGGTTCTTGGTCGCTTCTGCGCCGGAGAAGACCACACCGCTGCGGTGCGCCGACACCTGGTTCAGGGGCGCCTTCGCCGTGTCCTTGACGTGGAGCAGGATGCGCCCGCGCACGGCGGCCAGCGGGTCGATCGGATGGGGATCGGTCGACGGGGACAGGGTCCGCCCGGGGGGAGTGGGCACGGCTTCACCTCATGGGGGTCCGCTACCTGATCACCCGGTGGTCTTCCCGGTTCTGCGTTCCAATTCGCCCGGTTGTCCGCTTCCGGTCACGTTCTGACACATGGCTGGGGCTTATGGTGACCGTGAACGGTCATGAGGTACTCGGACGGGAGGGGCCACCGAACCGAACCCGGCTGCGGCCGTGAACGCGGGCGCGATGGCGTCCCTGCGGCCATTGCCGTCCTGCAGCTTCGCCGGCCTTCTTCGGTGCGCCTTCCTTCCCCGGAGCCGCTGACCTCCCGATCCCTGGAGACCGAAAAAGCGGTGGAGAGGGAAGTGGCCACACGGACCGGGCGGGCACCGAGGAGCCTCGCGGCTGCAGTGTTGCGCCGTGTCCCCGGGGAAAGGGGAGTGGAGAGCCGTCAGCGGTTCAGGTGGGCTGGACCCTCTGCTGCAACCGGTTCAACGTGGGTTGGCGCGAGAAGCCTCTGCGGGGTCCACGTTGAGTACGTGGACGCCCCCGGCCGAGGAGACCACGATCGTGCCGTCGGGGGTGGCCAGAAGATCGTATACCTCGGGCGGGACCGACCAGGGGAGGTCGACCTTCTTCGGGTGGTCCGTGTCCAGGAACAGGTGGCACAGCCGCCCTGGAAGCTCCTCCGAGGAGGCTCGTTCCTGGACGAGGACGGCGACCGGACGTCCGTCCCACTCGGTCACTCGCGACACCGCCACCCACGGAACCCTTTTCGTGAACACCGGCTCCAGATCGGGCAGGGTGACGATGTCCCCGGCCTCGGCGAGGTAGGTGTGCCCGGCCGCGTGAGCGATCTCGGCGGCCCGGCCCTCGGGGACCCCCGTGTGGAGACTGACCTTCCCCACCCAGGAACCGTCATCCGCCCGCCGTACGTGGATGAAGGGTTTGTCGATGACGCTGAAGTCGTCGGCCTGGAACTCGACGACCTCCTCGGTGGTGGGACATGCCAGATAGCCGTGCTGAAGGGTGAGGCGCTCGCTGATCTCCCGGTACCGGTAGTGGTCGAAGGCCATGTCCGGGATCGGTTCGCCGACGGCCAGGTCCACAACCGAAACCCAACGGTGGTACGGCCCCCTGTCGCTCTCCTCATGCAGAAAAAGCAGGTCGCGGCCACGGTGGTGGCCCAGGGCCAGATCACACACGGCGTGGAACCGTTCCTCCGTCCCCGTGCGGGGGAGGGGGAAGACCTTCAGAACGTCCCCGTCGCGCACATCGGTGATCTTCAGGGTTCCGGAGGTGGTGGACGCCAGGACGGGGGCGGGGCCGAGTGAGGGAAGGCCCACCAGGTGAACTGGGGAGCCGAAGGAGTTCACGGGACCCAGAGGATGGAGACCCGCCAGGTCGAAGGGGACCGCGAGCCAGTCGTCGGTGAAAAGGCCGGGTCCGGACTCGGCCTCCACACTGGCCAGCAAGGTGTCCTTGACCAGTTGAAGGCGTGCTCCGTTCCAGCGCTCGTCCAGCAGACGGATCTCCTGCATCGGGCCTTCTCTGTCGGTTCGGTTCTCCCGCATGCTGAGGGAGAAGGGCGGGGTCGGTGGTCCCGGGTGACCTCGTGTACCTCGGTGGAGACCAGATAGCCCTTTGGGCCCAAGTCCAGGATCCCCCGATAGGGCTTGTAGGCGCTGTCGTAGGAGGTTGGCCGACCGCCGTGGTGTTCGTTCAGGTGCCTTCGTTACCAGGAAGGTTCGGCTCCTCTTGGAGGAAGACCGTTCTCATGTGGTGCCGTAGGGCGTCGACGGCGGGGCGGTCGGCCTTGTTCTCGGGGAGGCGGATCTCTGTGCCTTCGAGAGCCGTGTACTCCGCGGCCGCCTCGCCGTGCAGGCGGGGGCTGATGCGGACGGTGAAGTCGGGGGAGACGGCGATGTAGCCCGCGTCGAAGAGCCTGTGCAGGTCGGCGCGCAGCAGCAGGCCGTTGTCCAGGCGGTGCAGGCCGCCGTCCGCGACCGGGTGGATGTGGGCGGCCTCCAGGGCGGGCGGGAGGTCGAGGCCGGTGATGGCGCACCTGCCCCCGTAGGCCTCCAGCAGGGCCAGCTTGAACGCCTGCTGGCCGAGACGGCGGCGCACCCGGCCGTATCCGCCCCGGGTCGGCCCGTCATGCTGCCAGGTGGCGGTGTCCTCGGGGCCGTCGTTGACGGGGTCGCCGATGGCATCCAGGACGCGTTCCGCGATCGGGGTGAAGTACGCGGCGTGCCGGTCGTCACCGAGGATGTCGTCGAAGCCTTGACCCTGAACCTGGTTCTTCGTGAAGCCCGGGGGTGCGGGAAAGGTCGTGCCCTCCTCGAAGAACACCGGGTCGCGCAGCATGATGCAGCCGATCAGGGGGTCCTCACCGGGTCGGATCGCCGGTTTTCCGTTCTTGACCCGGTACCGGTTGAGGGCGTCCCTGAGCTCTTCCGGAGACTTCCTGCCGTTGCCCTCGCCGAAGGCCTCCCAGGCACTGGAGATCGGAACCCGGGCGAACCTGCTGAACACGGCCCCGCCCACGATCCTGTTGTGCGGGTACCGGGTCTTGAACAGGAAGAGGTCTCCGGTGTCGATGCGCTTGAAGGCCTGCTCCGACGAGGGGCGCCAGAAGTTGATCTCCTTCAGGTGGGAGCGCTGCGCGAGGAACTCGGCCCAGGAGTGGTCAGTGACTCCGACATATGCCTTCATGAAGTGAATTATGGCTATTTCTGTGTCCCGTCGGGTGGTGGGACGGTGGCCGGATGCGGCGCCGGGATGCCTTGGCGATGGGGGTTCTGGGATCATCGGGGCGACCGAGGAGCGGACCCCCTACGCGAAAGCGGTGCCATGGCAGACCCCCTGCGCGACGGCGACCCGGACCGGATCGGCCCCTACCGGCTGGAGGGCAGGCTGGGCGGCGGCGGGATGGGGCGGGTGTTCCTGGGGCGGTCGCCCGGCGGGCACCGGGTCGCCGTCAAGGTCGTGCGGCCCGAGCTGGCCGGGGACGAGGACTTCCGGCGCCGGTTCGCCACCGAGGTGAAGGCCGCCCGGCGGGTCGGCGGGTTCTACACGGCGCCGGTGGTCGACGCCGACCCCGAGGGGGACCCGCCGTGGCTGGCCACCGCCTACGTACCCGGGCCGTCGCTGCACCGGGTGGTCGCCGACCGCGGTCCGCTGCCGGCGGAGGAGGCGGCCGCGCTCGGGGCGGGGCTGGCGGAGGGGCTGGCGGCCGTCCACGCGCAGGGGATCGTGCACCGCGACCTCAAGCCCGCCAACGTGCTGCTGTCCGGGGAGGGACCGCGGCTGATCGACTTCGGGATCGCGCGGGCCCTGGACACGACGTCCTACACCCGCACCGCCACGGTGCTGGGCACCGCCTCGTTCATGTCGCCCGAGCAGGTGCGGGCGGAGCGGGTCGGCCCGGCGTCGGACGTCTTCTCGCTGGGCTGCCTGCTGGTGTTCGCCGCCACGGGGCACGGCCCCTTCGGGGAGGGGCCCGGACACGCGGTCGCCTACCGGATCGTGCACGAGGAACCCGACCTGTCCGGACTGCCCGAGGCGCTGGCGGAGGTGGTGCGGGACTGCCTGGCGAAGGACCCCGGTGCGCGGCCCGACCCCGGTGCGCTGACGGCCCGACTGGCGGCGCTGGCGCCGGCGGACGGGCGGGCCGTCGGCGACGGGTGGCGGGAACCGGAAGGGGCCACCGAGGTCCTTCCCCGGGCAGGGGCGCCGCGGCCGACGGCGGTCGTGACGGAGGTCGCGGGTGGGGCGGACGGGCCTCCCGGGGCTGGAACGGACCCGGAGCCGGACGGCCGCACCGGCCGGAGGGCGGTGGGCCTGGCCCGCGCCGCGTTCCTCGGGATCCTGGTCATCGTCGTGCTGGCCATGGTGGGCCTTCTCTTCCCCGGTTCGCCGACAGAGGCGATCGTGGTGAACCTGGTGGCGGGCCTGATCGAGGCGCCGCTTCTCTTCCTGGGGGCGTGGCGGCTGTCCCGGCGTGGGGAGAACGGGAGGCGGATGGTCATCGGGGCGGGTATCGCGGCGTCCGTGCACGGGGCGAGCATCATCGTGCAGGTCTTCTTCCTGGGAGGGCCGGTGGCCTGGGTGCTGATCGCCATCGTGTTCGGCCTGGTGAGCGCCGGTACGGCGGCCGGCGCCGTGTCCGCGGCCGCCCATCCGGACACCGTCCGCTGGTGCGCGGGCGGGGCCGGGGTGCGGTGAGCGCGGCGCCTCCGCCGCGGCCCGCCGGGTTCCGGACCTAAGACCCTGGAGCGGTTCCCGGGGCTCGGATAGGTTCGCGCCACCGCGCGGTCTCCCGGCCGCCGGTTCACGGCAGTGCGCCGACGCGATGGAGGAAGCGTGTACGGAAAGACCGCTGTCGAGTGGGAGCAACTGGTCGCCGCGACCGTGGGCTTCCTGGAGGAGCGCGCGCGGGCGGGCGCGGTCGTCACCTACACCGAGCTGAGCCGCGCCCTGGTGGTGCGGACCGGGCAGCGGGCCCTGGACTTCTCCCAGCCGGACGACCGGGCCGCGGTGGGGCGGCTGCTCGGCGAGGCGGTGGACCGGACCCTGCCCGAGGTCGGCGCCATGATCTCGGCGATCACCCTCTACCAGGGCGGGAACGACCCCGGACCGGGCTTCTACGCCCTGGCCGGGGACAAGGGCCTGCTGACCCCGAACGCCTCCCCGGCCCAGCGGCTGGACTTCTGGACCGGGCAGGTGAACAGGGTCTACGCCCACTACCGGTACCGCTGACCGCCGGTCGCGGGCCCGGGAAAGAACGGCCCGACGTCGCCCGGCCGGTGCGCACGAAGGCGCCCCGCCTACGGGGTGCGGCCCCTGAGACCCCCGGGCCTCCAGGGCCCGCCACCGTGTTCCCCCGACTTCCCCCGACCTGAGGGAGGACCCGTGGACCTCCGTGCCCGTCCCGAGGGCACCCGGCCTCCGGGCCGGTGGCCCGCATGACCGGGCGGCCCCGGCCGTTCGCCGTGCTCGACGGGTTGACGGCCCCCGACCTCGCCGCCTGGGACGGCCTGTGGCAGGAGCCGGCGCCGCCGGAGCCCGGAGCGCTGCGCGTGAAGTTCCTCGGGGTGTCCACCCTGCTGCTCCACGACGGGGAGCACGCCGTCCTCACCGACGGCTTCTTCAGCCGCCCCTCGCCGCTGCGCTTGGCCCTGGGCGGGATCGCGCCCGACCGGGCGCGGATCAGGGCCTGCCTGCGGCGGTACGGCGTCGGCCGGGTCGACGCGCTCTTCGTGGCCCACTCCCACTACGACCACGCCCTGGACTCGGCCACGGTGGCCGCCATGACCGGGGCGACCCTGATGGGTTCGGCCTCGACCCGGAACATCGCCCTGGGCCAGGGCTTTCCCGGGCACCGGTTCCGGGAGGTGGTGACGGGCCGGACGGTGGAGGTGGGCGGCTTCGAGCTCACCGCGCTGCCCGCCGCGCACAGCCCCGGGGACCGGGCCCCGGGCAGCGTCCGGGTGCCCCTGCGGACCCCGGCGCGTGCCTCCGGCTACAGGACGGGTGACTGCTACGCGCTGCACGTGCGCCACGGCGGACGCGGACTCCTCGTCCAGGCCAGCGCCAACAGCGTGCCAGGGGCACTCGACGGGTACCGCGCGGAGACCGTCTACCTGGGCATCGGTGCCCTGGGCAGGCAGGACAGGGCCTTCCGCGAGCGGTACTGGGAGCACACGGTGACCGCGCTCGGGGCGCGGCGGGTCGTCCCGATCCACTGGGACGACTTCCTGCGCCCGCTGCACCGGCCGCTGCGGCCGCTGCCCCTGCTCTTCGACGACATGGCGGCCAGCATGGACTTCCTGGTCGGGAGGGGGCGGGCCGACGGGGTGTCCGTCCGGCTGCCCCGGTTGGGACGGGACGCCGACCCCTGGGCCTGAAACCCCGGGGCGCCCCGCGGGAGGCCGGGAACCGGTGCCGCGAATACGCCCTCATCGTGCTGCGGGTCTCACCGGGGACGTGAGCGAAGCCCGGGGTTCGCGGCGCCTGGGGCTTTTGTCGCTATCCGGACTTCTTCCTCTGGGCGCCGCCGCGGGGCTCGGCTAGGTTCGTCACGCAGCGTGGTCGGCGCCGCGGGCGGCGGCCGCTTCAGAGCCGGCGTGTACGGCAGGGCCGAAGAGGGGCGGAATCGGTCGGCTGACGCGGTCGCGTTCTTCCTCGCTGAGAGCGACGGGAGTGCTTCATGCGCACCATTCGGTTGGCCGGAAGCGGTCACCTGCTCGATTCCGCCGCCAGATATTTCGCTGACCTGATAAAACGTGCGTGCCGGAATGGTCGCGGACCGTGACAGAACGGTCCCTTTCGGCGAAGAGGAGTGTGCGCGGGTGCCGCGGGACGAGTCGCTGGTCAGCATCGGTTTCCAAGAGGACGTCACAGAGGAGGAGGCCGACCGGTACACCCGCGACCTGGCACTCCTTCTGGAACACCTCGACGTCGACGAGGTCCGGCCGGCCGAGGAGGGGGACTCCTCCGCCGGAACGCGGTCCGCCGACCCGGCCGCCGTCGCGGGAGCGGTGGTGGTCGTCGGAGTCCTCTTCAAACCGGTCCTCACCTCTCTGGTCTCGCTCGCCGGGACCTGGATCGAACAGAGCGGGCAGAGGTCGGTCACCGTGGAGGTCGACGGGAACAGGGTGACGGTCCAGGGGCGGATGGACCCCGCCGAAGTCGAGGCCTGCGTGCGGGCACTGCGTGCCCGGGAGCCCCGGCCGGCAGGGGAGGCCGACAGGCCCGGGGGACCCCTGGAGCCTCTGGAGGCCCGGGAGGCCGGGGAACCCCTGGAGCCTCTGGAGGCCCGGGAGGCCGGGGAACCCCTGGACGCAGGGGAGGGCGCGGAGGCGGAGGACACCGGAGCGTGAAGCGCACCGCCATCCTCATCGGTGTCAACTGCTACGAGGAACTCGACGACCTGCGCTCGCCGCACGCCGACGTCCTCTCCCTGGAGCGGGTGCTCAGGGCCAACGGCCACTACGACCGGATCCAGACGCTCCTGGACCCCGTCCGGAACGAGGCCATGGAGGTCCTCGAGGCGGCCCTCGCCGAGGCCGGCCCCCGGGACCTCCTCCTGATCTCCTTCTCCGGACACGGGCTGAAGGACAAACGGGGCCGCCTGCACCTGGCGCTCCGGGACACCCGGCGCAAGCGGCTCGAGACCACGGCGATCTCGTCGGAGGTCCTCAAGCGGCTCCTGGAGGACTCCAGGATGCGCAGCAGGGTGCTCCTGCTGGACTGCTGCTACGGCGGCGCCTTCGCGGACGGTTTCGCCACGCGCGGTGCGGAGGAGGAAGACCCGCTCGACCTCGAACGCCAGCTCAGCGACGGTGCCGGAATCTACGTCATCGCCGCCTCCGGAGCCCTGGAGCGGGCGCGCGAGGGGGACAACAGCCAGGGCGTCCGCCCCTCCCCCTTCTCCAGCGCGGTCATCCGGGGGCTGGCGGGGGCGGCCCCCGACGCCGACGGCGACGGGTGGATCGACGCGGTCGACCTCTACCAGCACGTCCACCGGGAGGTGGACGAGGTGGACGGGCAGCGCGTCACGGTCTCCTCGCTCGGGGTGCGCGGATCACTGATCCTGGCCCGGCACACCGGCGCCGCCACGGCCACGGGTCTGCCCGGCCGCGCCGACGGCGCGGCGGCTCCGGACACGGAGGCGCGCGGAGCGGGAGCGGGAAGGGGGATGCGTGACGCCTCCTCCGGCCGCGGCACCCGGACGGAGCCGTCGGCCCCGGCCCCGGGCACATGGTCGTGGGCGCCCTACCTCGACTACCTGCGTGACGGGCTGCTGCGCCAGAGCCTCCTCCAGCAGCTGCCCGATGCCGGGAGCCAGGACATCGCGGTCTGCGACATGGGATCGGAGGCCCTCCTCAGCCGGGCCCTGGAACGGTGGGCCCCGACCGGCCGGGCCGGGGATCTCGCCGGGGAGGCGGCCAAGGAGTCGCGTCCCCTGCGCTACGGCTACCCCGCGGTGCTGTTCGACCCTGCGCGCCGGGGCCGGAGGGGCGGGCGGCCCAAGGCCGCCCCCCTCGTCGTCATGGACGTGGAGATGGTGGAGGAGCCCGGGGGGCGGTTCCTCGTTCCGGTCGGTGAGCCCGAGCTCAACCGGGAACTGCTGCTCTCCGCCGAGGCCGTGGCCGAGGAGGACATCGAGGAGCTGCTCGCCTGGTTCGAGGCGGACCGGCCCGGGGACGGCGTCGCCGCGCTGTCGGACAGGGCGCGCACCGTGTGCGGGCGCCTGGGCCTGGCCATGGTGGACCGACTGGCCGCCGGAGGGCTGCGGCGGACCCTGGACCTCCGCCCCGGGGCGCAGCGCGGGGCATACAACGCCGCCCTGCTCTACCGCGGGGATCCCGCCGCCACGGCGGTCAAACAGCTCGTCGGCGACCTCGACCACCGCGAAGGCGGGAACGGCATCAGGCCCGGCGCCATCCGCGGGACGGCCCTGGGGGCGCTGTCCGAGCCCGCGGAGGCCGCACGCGAACACGGTGTCCATGCCCCCGCCGTGGTGACCGGCCACGGGAACTCCGCGCAGGAGGCCATCCTGGCCTCGGCGATGAACCGCACCCTCACCGTGGCGACGGGCGCCCCCGGCACGGGCAAGAGCGAACTCATCACCTCCGTGGTCACCACCGCCGTCGCCGCGGGGCAGTCGGTCCTGGTCGCCTCCACCAACAACACGGCCGTCGACGAGGTGGCCGGCCGGGTGAACCGGATCGGCGACGGGACGGCCCTCATGGTGCGCACCGGCAACCGTGAGCGGAGGGCGGCCGAGCCCGAGGCCCTCACCGCACTGCTGGCCGCCTCCTGGCCGGAGGCCGACGCCGCCACCGCCGGTGCCCGGCTGGCCGTCCACGAGCGGGCCCTCGGACAGGCCCGGCAGGAGCTCGCCGAGGCCGAGCGGCGCGAACGGCGGTCGGCCCTGATCGCCGGCACGCGCCGGCGCCTGCTCGGCGGCCTGCCCCCTCCCGTCACCGCCGAGTCCTTCGGGGACTCGCCGGACCTGCACGGCTGGAGGCACCGCGTGGGGGCGGCGATGGAGGCCCGGTGGACCGGCTGGTGGCACCGGTGGCGGAGCCGCCGCCTCCTGGGAATCGACGGTACGGAGACGGAGCTGGCCGCGGTCCTGTCCTTCCTGGAGGCCGAGCACGAGTGGCGGGCCCTGCGGGCCTCCTCCGCCGCGGCGCCGAGCCCGGAGGAGACGGCCGCCCGCATCCGCCGGATCAGGGCCGAGCGCCGCGAGGCCTCCGAGGAGTACCTGCTGGGCCGGACGGCGGAGGCGCTCCGCCGGGGGCGAGGCGTCATCGAGGGCCGTCTGCGCGACCTGGCGTCGAAGCAGAAGTCCTGGAAGGGCATGCGGTCCCTGGTGCGCACGGTGCGGGCGTGGGCCGTCACGTCCCGGTCGGTGCGCGGCGTCTTCCCCCCGGATCCGGGTCTGTTCGACCTCGTCGTGGTGGACGAGGCCACCCAGTGCACCGTGGCCGACCTCGTCCCCCTGCTCTACCGGGCGCGGCGCGCCCTCGTCATCGGGGACCCCCACCAGCTCCAGCCGGTCGATCCGCTCGACTCCGAGGACGACCGCCGCCTGCAGGCGGTGCACGGCCTCGACCGCGCCCTCCTGGAGGAGCGGTCGCTCGGCCTCACCGGTGCCTCGGCCTACCACGCCGCCGCGTCCGCGCTCGTCGAAGGGGGCGGGGAAGTGCTCTGGCTGGACGAGCACTACCGCTGCCACCCCGACATCATCGCCCCGGTGAACCGGCGGTTCTACGGAGGCCGCCTGTCGGTGCGCACTGACACCGCGTCCCTGGCCGCGCCCGTGGAGCCGGCCGTCCGATGGATCGACGTCCAGGGGAGCTGCGAGCGGCCCCGGGCCGGCTCGTGCCTCAACCGGAAGGAGGGGGAGGCGGTGCTCGAACTGCTGAGGGAACTCTGGCGGACCCTCCCCCCGGACGCGGGCATCGGTGTGGTGTCGCCCTTCGCCGCACAGGTCCGCTGGTTCGAGGAGAACCTGGGCGAGCAGGCGGCCGAGAGGATCCGGGTGGGTACGGCCCACCGTTTCCAGGGCGGGGAACGGGACGTGGTCGTGATCTCGCCGACGGCCGCCACGGGGGTGCACCGGAACGCCGGGCAGTGGGCCCTGAGCCGGCAGAACCTGTGGAACGTCGCGGCGACACGGGCCAGGTCGCGCTTGTACATCGTGGGCGACCGGCGCTACTGGGAGGAGAAGGGCGGCCTGCTCGCCGACCTCGCCTCCGCCGGAGGCCCGGCTGAGGAGACCGGGCTGGACGCGGCGGGCGTCCTGCTCTTCGAGGCGCTCCTGGCGCGGGGGCGGGACCCCCGGGTCGGGCACCGCGCCGGAGGGTACTCGTGCGACCTGGTGGTGCCCGGGCCGGACGGGGACACGGCCGTCGTACTCGACGGGGCGGCGCCGGACACCACGGGTTCGTCCATCCCGGGGCGGGCCCTGGAGCGAACGGTGGACCGCGTCGGGCTCTTCGCCGCCGTCTCGGGGATGCGGACGGTACGGGTGCCCGCCTGGCGGTGCCTGGCCGAACCCGAGGCCGTGGCGGCCGAACTGGTATGAGCCGGCGCTCCGGACGGCCCTGCCGGCCTGCCGCCCCGGACCGGCGCCCGGCGGAGTCCGCGGGCGCCGTCCCGGGCGGGTGGGGGCGGTCAGGCGTGGCGGGAGCGGCCGGTCGCGGTGCGGTGGAGCAGGGCGGGGGAGCGTGCGCCCCGCCGGGCGGCGGACCGGCCGGTGCGGCCCGGTCCGGTGCCGGGGCGTCCGCGGCCCGCGGCGAACCGGGCGCACCAGCCCGAGCACGAGCAGCCGGGCCGGGCGCAGCGGCCGGTGACGGCGCGGCGCTTCGGGGCCGCCATCAGCACCGGGCCGCACGCCGCCGAGTCGAGCCTCAATACGGTGCCGTTGCGTTTCCGAGTGTTCACCGGGCGAACGTACCCCGCGTCCCGGAACGGGGGAAAGGGATTTTCCGGCCCTGACCGGGAGCCCCGGGGCGGGGCGCGGCCGCGGTCCCCCGGCGGTGGTGGGCATGGGGCGGGTGGGGCTGGGGAGTGTCGTGGGAGTGGGGTAAAACTGGGCGAAGTTCGTATATCCCCCGACAAGTGAAGACAGGATCCCCCGTGTCCCTGAAACCCCTGACCCGGAACCCGCGCGCGGCGCTGTGCGCGGTGGTGGTCGCGGCGACGGCCCTGACCGGATGCGCCCCCGCCGAGAACCTCCTCAACGACGTCGTCCGGGACGTGACCGGTGTCCCGATCACCCATGACCAGGTCGACCGCGACGACCCGTTCGGCGGCACCGAGGCCGAGGAGTACGGGGAGGAGTTCACCGTCCCCGAGGCGGCCGCGGTCGGCGAGTACCCCGCCGACCGGGTCCAGGAGGCCTACGACACCACCGGCGAGCTGCTGGAGGCGGTCTACCTGGACCGGGACTCCGTCTTCGGCGGCGACGACATGCGCTTCCGGTCCCTGCTGTCCGGGCAGGCGATGGACTGGTACGAGAAGTACCACGGGCACGAGGACCCCGCGCTCGACAGCCGCTCCCTGCTCTTCCACCTCACGCCCGGGACCGCCGAGCCCATCGGCGACGTGGTCAAGGTGGACGGCCGGATGTGGGCGGAGACCGCCGAGGACCAGTACGGGACGCCGTACCTGGCGGTGCACACCGAGTACACCGTCGTCCACCCCGTCGCCCGGCCGGGCGAGGAGGTGTCGGTGCGCCTGGTCACCTCGCACTACGGGGAGGTGTCCTTCTACGACGTCGGCGGCCGCTGGGAGGCCTGGCCGAACTGGTGGCGCTCGGCCGGCCCGGTGCACTGCGTGTGGGACGAGTACACCTTCACGCCCGCCTACTCCGACGAGGCGCCCGAGGGCGAGCGCCCCGAGGGCTGGATCGAGGACGACCCCTACGACCTGGAGTCCGCTCGCGACATGGACGAGGAGGAGTGCGGGGCCATCGGCGCCACCTGACGCCCCCGCCCCGCGACCCGCGGCCCGCCCGGCGGCCCCCGCCGGGCGGGCCGCCCGTGTTCGCGGGTGCATCGTGGGAGAACGGAACCGCCGACCTGTGCGTCACAGCGGGTGGACCGACGGGAAGGGCACCGCATGCGCGCACCGGATGACGAATTGTTCCCTGTCGGACTCCTCGGTGGTTGTTCGTACGTTCTGCTGCTCTTCATGATCTCCCTCGCCGTTCCCGTGGCGGCGGTGCTCTCGGTGATGATGAGACCTCCGGACAGCCCTTTCCCCTGGAGCATCTTCGTTCTCTGGGGCCTCGCGGCCCTCGGCGTGGTCTGTCTGCTCCACCTGGGGCACGTCCGCTTCGGTGAGCGGAACGGGGTGGCCCGCCCCCGGGCCAGGACGCTGATGCTCACCGCCGCCGTGGCCGTGTCCTATCTCCAGACGGTTCTCACCGCGCACCTCACCGGCGGGTCCCCCGTGGGCTGGTCCTGGGCGGCTGCGTTCGCCGCGGCCGCGGGCGCGATCGTCGTCATGGCGGCCTTCGCTCTGGACGAGGGGCGCGCAGTCCGGTGGGCGGTCGTCGGCCTCGTCCTGGTGTGTACGGCACGGGCGGGCCTCGACCTCCACCTGCACCGGACCGAGTACCGCGTTCGGCCCGACACGGAGGTGGCAGGACCGTCCGGTCACCCGTACGGCGTGCCCCTGTCGGACACCGGCCTGTGGACCGCGGCCGGTGCGGTCGGCCGCGGCGGGGAGATCTCCCCCGACCGCACCGGAACCGACGGGGCCCGGGCCGGTACCGCCACTCGGCAGGCCCATGGCGGCGAGTGCGGCGACGCCTCCGATGGCCGTCCGGTGCCGGTCCACTGCCGGACCGCCGCCGACCTCTGGGCGGAGTACGAGGCGGACGGCCCCGGATCCTGTCGCCCCGGGGCCCCACCGGAGGCCCGGACCTCCTGCGAGCGGGATGGTTCCCGTCCGCCTGCGCCGATGGCGTGATGTGGCCGGCGCAGTCGGCTCTGTCGCCTGACGGGGTCCTTCGGGCGGACGAGGAGGAGTGCGGGGCCATCGGCGCCACCTGACGCCCCCGCCCCGCGACCCGCGGCCCGCCCGGCGACCCCCGCCGGGCGGGCCGCCGTCCGTTGACGGGGTTCCCACCCGTCACCGGGGGCCGGGCCGGAAACGGGGGAGCGGGGGTGACCGGGAACCCCTCGGGTGGGCGTCGCACCGTGGCCGGTAATGCGGCATTGGTGTTCCTTGAGGCTTTTGTGGGAGTGGCGGATCGCGGCTTTATGTCGCGATATTCCCATGTGCGTGAGACGTGGCTCACGGAAATGAAAGACGGGGTTTATTTTAAGGGTCTTCGTACTTTTAGGTTATCGGATCACCAGTGGTCGCGGTTCGCCGGGAAAATTCCCCGTTCGCTTGCGGGGCCGGTGGCGGCGCCTCTAGCGTGGGCAGCGCTTTCGCGGTCGGGGGACGCATTCGCATGCCGCTTCCGGACCGCGTCCGGCGACCGAATCGAACCTTTTCCCACCTTGTTCCGGGGTCCCTTTCAGCGGGTGCGGAACGGGGACCCTCACACGACACAGGAGAGAGACGGCCGATGTCGACCGAAGCCCCCGAGGTGCGTAGCGGTCAGCAGAAGAGCCTGAGCACCGCCGCCGCGCGGAATCTGGCCACCACCACCAAATCCGCCCCGCAGATGCAGGGCAAGAGCTCCCGCTGGGTGCTCAAGACCCTGCCCTGGGTGCAGACCGAGGGCGGCGTCTACCGGGTCAACCGCCGACTGACCTACACCGTGGGCGACGGCCGCATCGAGTTCCAGCAGACCGGTTCGCAGGTCCAGGTGATCCCCCGCGAACTCGGCGAGCTGGCGCTGCTGCGCGGCTTCGAGGACGAGGAGGTGCTCGCCGACCTCGCCGGCCGCTTCGAGCAGCAGGAGTTCGAGCCCGGCCAGGTCCTGGTCTCCGAGGGCGACCCGGTGGACCGCCTGTACCTCATCGTGCACGGCCGGATCAGCCGCATCGCCACCGGCCGCTACGGCAGCGCCGACCGCCTGGGCGTGCTCGCCGACGGCGAGCAGTTCGGCGAGTCCCACCTGGTGGCGGAGGACCCGGTGTGGGACTCCACCTACCGGGCCGACACCGCGGGCGTGCTGCTCTCGCTCACCCGCCGCGACTTCGCCGAGGCGGTGGACCGCTCCGAGGCGCTGAGCTTCCACGTGCAGATGTTCGGGGCCCTGCCGGAGCAGCGCCAGAACAAGTACGGCGAGGCCGAGATCGAGCTGGCCTCGGGCCACGACGGCGAGTTCGAGCTCCCGCAGACCTTCGTCGACTACGAGCTCAGGCCCCGCGAGTACGAGCTCAGCGTCGCCCAGACGGTCCTGCGCATCCACAGCCGGGTCGCCGACCTCTACAACAAGCCGATGAACCAGACCGAGCACCAGCTCCGCCTGACCATCGAGGCGCTGCGCGAGCGCCAGGAGTACGAGCTGGTCAACAACGAGGACTTCGGCCTGCTCCGCAACGCCGACTTCGGCCAGCGCATCCAGGCCCAGGACGGTCCGCCCACCCCGGACGACCTGGACGACCTCATCACCATGCGGCGCAACACCCAGTTCCTGTACGCGCACCCCAAGGCGATCGCGGCGTTCGCCAAGGAGTGCAACAAGCGCGGCCTGTCCCTGGACACCGCCGAGATCAACGGCAACCGGGTGCCCGCCTGGCGCGGTATCCCGCTGCTGCCCTGCGGCAAGATCCCCGTCACCGAGCACCGGACCTCCTCGATCATCGCGGTGCGCACCGGCGAGGACAACGAGGGCGTCATCGGCCTGCACCAGACCGGGCTGCCCGACGAGGTGGAGCCGGGGCTCAGCGCGCGGTTCATGGGGATCGACGACAAGGCCGTCATCTCCTACCTGGTCAGCACCTACTACTCGGCCGCGATCCTGGTGCCCGACGCCGTCGGGATCCTGGAGAACATCGAGGTCAGGCCGCGTGCCTGACGCATCGCCGACACGATCGGCGGCGGTGCCGGGCCCACCGGCACCGCCGCGGACGACACCGACGAAGGAGGGGTGACACGGTGTCCTCGCTGTCCAGGCTGTTCGCTGCTCCCGCCGCGCCCGAGATCGCGGCGCTGGTGGACGCGGTGCTGCGCGATCCCCGGCGCCCCGGCCCGGCCGAGCTGCCGGTGCGGGCCCCCGCCCCTGCGGGCCCGGGGGCCGGAGTCGGATCCCCGTCCCTGCCGGTCCACCCGCCGGGCCTGCGCCCGGCGGGGTCCTCCGGCGCGGTCGCCTCCGCTCCCGCGGTCCCCGCGTCCCCCGCCGACCCCGGGACCCGGGTGGCGGGCGGGGAGGCCGACCCCGTGCCGGTCCTGTACTGCCCGCCCGCCATGCGCGACGACCCGGCGCTGGGCGACGAGGTGGACGACCGGCTCGTGGAGTGGGCCGAGGAGGTCGGCGTCTACCCCGGCCAGCTCGACCGGGTGCGGGCCGCCGGGTTCGGGCGGCTCATCATGCTCGCCCACCCCGAGACCGACGACCCCGACCGCCTGCTGGCCGCCGCCAAGTGCGCCCTGGCCGAGTGGTCGGTGGACGACCACTACGTGGACGGGGAGGTCGAGGAGGCCCGGCACGACCTGCTCGGGCAGCGCCTGGCCATCGCCCACTCGGTGATCGACCAGGCCCACCTGCCGCGCCGCTACGCGCCCGTCCTGGAGCGGGTGGTACAGGCCGACCCGGTCGCGGTGGCGCTGCGCTCCAGCATCGACAATCTGGCCCGGTACGCCACCTGGCAGCAGGTGCGCAGGCTCCGGCACGAGCTGGCCATCATGTTCGTCGCCTACAACCAGGAGGGCGTCTGGTACACCAGCGGGCAGCGCCCGCCGGTGTGGGAGTTCCTCATGCACCGGCACGAGAACAGCTTCGTGCCCTGCATGGCCCTCATCGACCCGGTGGCCGGCTACGAGCTGCCCGCCGAGCAGTTCGGCCGCCCCGAGGTCCGGCGGGTGTTCACCCTGGCCGGATCCGCCAGCGTCATCGTCAACGACCTCTACTCCATGGGCAAGGAGGACGTCGACGACTTCAGCCTGCCCCGGCTCATCGAGACCGAGGACGGCTGCACGGCCCGCGAGGCGATGGTGCGCACCGTCGAGATCCACGATGAGCTCATGCACACCTTCGAGGCGGAGGCCGCCGCCCTGGCCGCCACCGGCCCGCCCGAGCTCGGCCGGTTCCTGTGGGGCCTGTGGGCCTGGATGGGCGGCAGCCGCGAATGGCACGCCAGCACCGCCCGCTACCACCGGCCCGCCGAGACCGCCCGGGCCTGACGGCCGGCACGGGCCCCCGAACGCAACGCACACCCTTCCGGCACGCGCGCTTTTCGCGTGCCCGCGGGGCGCCGCCCCGCGCCATCACGACGACAAGGAGTTCCCTCCCGATGACCGACACCATGCCCGCGCCTTCGGCCGCACCCTCGGAGAAGGTCCTGCGCACCGCCTACCAGGAGTCGGTGGCCGCCTACTGGAACGCCGAGCAGGACCCGGTCAACATCCGCCTCGGCGAGGTCGACGGCCTCTTCCACCACCACTACGGGGTGGGGGACTACGACCCCTCCGTCCTGGAGGGACCGGAGGAGACCCGGGACCGGCGCATCATCGAGGAGATGCACCGCCTGGAGACGGCCCAGGCCGACCTGCTGCTGGACCACCTGGGCCCGCTCGGCCCCCAGGACCGGATCATGGACACCGGGTCCGGGCGCGGCGGGACGAGCTTCATGGCCAACGCCCGGTTCGGCTGCAGCGTGGACGGGATCAGCATCTCCCAGAAGCAGGTGGACTTCGCCAACGCCCAGGCCCGCGAGCGCGGGGTGGACGACAAGGTGAACTTCCACTTCCGCAACATGCTCGACACCGGCTTCGAGACCGGCTCGCTCAGCGCCAGCTGGAACAACGAGTCCACCATGTACGTGGACCTGTTCGAGCTCTTCGCCGAGCACGCCCGCCTGCTCAGGCACGGCGGCCGCTACGTGACCATCACGGGCTGCTACAACGACGTGACCGGCGGCCGCTCCAAGGCGGTCAGCCGCATCGACGAGCACTACACCTGCAACATCCACCCGCGCAGCCACTACTTCAAGGCCATGGCGGCCAACGGGCTGGTCCCCATCTCCGTGGTGGACCTGACCGACGCCACCATCCCCTACTGGGAGCTGCGGCAGCGCTCCTCCGTCGCCACGGGCGTCGAGGAGCCCTTCCTGACGGCCTACCGTGAGCGCAGCTTCCACTACCTGCTCATCGCGGCCGACCGCATCTGAGGCCTCCGGGCCGCGGGGCCTCCGCCCCCGGCCCGGACGCCGTGCTTCCCGGAGCGGCCCGGTCCGCCCCGGGGAGACCGCGCCCCGGACCCCGGCGCACGCCGTGCCCGCCTCCGGCGGGCACGGTCCCCCGCATCCGCACCGAACCCGAGGACGGCGATGTCCCACTCCCTGAGCACGAGTACGAACACCGCGGCGCCCGAGCGCCCCGCCCCGGCACCCGGGCAGGACCCGATCCTGCTGGAGCTGGTGGACGAGAACGGGGTCACCACCGGCATCGCGGAGAAGCTGTCGGCCCACCGCGCGCCGGGCGTCCTGCACCGGGCGTTCTCCGTCTTCCTCGTGGACGGGGAGGGCCGCCTGCTGCTGCAGCGGCGCGCCCGCGGCAAGTACCACTCGCCGGGGGTGCTCACCAACACCTGCTGCGGCCACCCCTACCCGCAGGAGCGGCCGCTGATCGCGGCGCTGCGCCGGGTGGGCGAGGAGCTGGGGGTGGCGCCCGCCCTGCTGCGCGAGGCGGGGACGGTGGCCTACCGCCACCCCGACCCGGCGTCGGGCCTGGTGGAGCACGAGTTCAACCACCTCTTCGTGGGGCGCCTGGACCTGCCGGCCGACCCCGACCCCGACGAGGTCGAGGAGGTCCTCGCGGTGGGCCCCGAGGAGCTGGAGCGCCTGCGCGCCGCGGAGCCGTTCTCGGCGTGGTTCACCACGGTCTGGGACGCGGCCCGCCCGCAGGTCCGCGACCTGGCGCCCGGGGCGGGCTGGTAGACCCGCCCGGCGGCGCCACTGCGCCACGGCGCCATACCGCCGTGCCGCCACGGCGCCGCGGTGCCGTCGCACCGCGGCACCGCGGCCGCACAGCCGCGTCAGGGGGCGAGCCGGGAGAGCACGGGCGGCAGCGGGCCGGTGTGCGCGACGGCGAGGCGGCGGGTGGCGCGGGTCAGGGCGACGTACAGGTCGTTGGCGCCGCGCGGCGCCGCCAACAGGGCGTTGGGGTCCACGACCACCACGGCGTCGAACTCCAGCCCCTTGGACTCGGTGGCGGTCAGCGCCACCACGTCGTGCTCCAGGTCCCGGGCCCCGGCGGCCCCGGGCAGGGCGGCCCGCACGGCCCCGATGCGCGCGTCGGCCGTGATCACCGCGACCTTGCCCTCGCCGATCTCCGCGCGCTCGGCCGCCACCAGGCCGGCCAGGCCCGCGAGGTCGGCGGGCAGCGGTACGGCGCGCGGCGGGGCGCCGTCCTCGCGCACCGACTCCGGGGGCTCCTCGTCCGGTGCGGCGGCGCGCAGCACGTCGGCGGCCACGGCCATGATCGGCGCGGGCGTGCGGTAGTTCACCCGCAGCCGCTCCACGTGCACCTTGCCCGGGGCGTACGGCTCCAGGACACCGGTCCAGGAGGCGGCGCCCGCGGCGCTGCCGGTCTGGGCGAGGTCGCCCACGACGGTGAGGGAGCGGGTGGGCACCCGGCGCATCACCGTGCGCCAGGCCATGGGCGACAGCTCTTGGGCCTCGTCGACGATGACGTGCCCGTAGGTCCACTCGCGGTCGCCGCCGGCGCGTTCGGCCGTGGTGAGGCCGGTGCCGCGGTCGCGGTGCCGCTCGGCCAGGTCGGCGGCGCTCATCATCCCGTCCTCGAACAGGCCGGTGAACTCCAGCACGCCCTGGGCGTAGCGCTCCTCCTCGGCGCGCTCGGCGGCGGCGCGGCGCTCCCGGGCCCGGCGGCCGGAGTCGTCGCGGCCCAGCAGCTCGGCGGCCTCGTCGAGCAGCGGCACGTCCTCGACGGTCCAGTCCGCGGCGCCCCCGTCCGCGGGCCGGTGCAGCAGGGCGGTTTCGGCGGGGGAGTACCCGGCCCGCCCGCCCACCCGGGCCAGCGCGTCGGCGTCGGCGAACAGCTCCCGCAGCAGCCGCCGCGGGGACAGGAGCGGCCACAGCGCGTCCAGGGCGTCGCGCACCGGGTCCTCGGCCCACAGGCGCTCGCCGACGTAGCGCACGTCCTCCTCCGGCAGCGCGCGCCCCAGCAGCGCGGCCTCGGCGCGGGCGAGCTCGGCCAGCAGCGCGTTGACGGCGTACTTGCGGGCGACGTTGTGCCCCAGGCGCAGGCCGCGCGCGGTGCGCACGATGCGCTCGCAGGCCTCCCCGGGCACGGTCAGCACCCCGGCGTCGGCCTCCACCAGGAGGTCGTCGGAGCCGAACGCCTCGCGCGGGGTGCGCTGGCGGTCCCGGACCGCGGCGCGGACCAGGGCGGTGACGCGGGTGTCGCCCTTGAGGGCGGCGACCCGGTAGGGGTCGTGCCGGGTCGCGGAGACCCCGGGGAAGAGTTCGCCGACCGTGCGCAGGACCGCGTCGGTCTCGCCCAGGGAGGGCAGGACGTCGCCGATGTAGCGCAGGAACGCCGGGTTGGGCCCCACCACCAGGACGCCGCGCCGCTCCAGGACGTCGCGGTGGGTGTAGAGCAGGTAGGCGGCGCGGTGCAGGGCGGCGACGGTCTTGCCGGTCCCGGGCCCGCCCTGGACCACGAGCACGCCGTCGAGCCGGGCCCGGATCACCCGGTCCTGCTCGGTCTGGATGGTGGCGACGATGTCGCCCATGCGCCCGGTGCGGCCGCCGCCCAGCGCGGCCAGCAGGGCGGCCTCGCCGACGAGTTGGCGGCGATCGGCGTCGCCGAGCCCGTCGAGGTCGAACACCTCGTCGTCCACCCCGGTCACCCGGCGGCGGCGCACCCGCAGGTGGCGGCGGCGGGTCACCCCGTTCGGGTCGCCGGGGGTGGCGGCGTAGAAGGGGCGGGCGGCCGGGGCCCGCCAGTCCACGAGGATGGTCTCGTAGTCGGCGTCGCGCAGGCCGATCCGCCCGATGTAGCGGGCCTCGGGGCCGTCGCCGTGCACGAGGTCGATCCGGCCGAAGCACAGGCCCTCCTCGACCGCTCCCAGGCGGGCGCGCTCCCGGGCGTGCTCGAAGGTGCGGGTCTCGCGCTCCACCAGGGCGGCGAACCCGCTGCGGTCCTGCAGCTGGGCGTCGGAGAGCCGCAGCTCGGTGCGGGCGCGCAGCTCGTCCAGCCGCTCGTACATCGCGGTGACCCGGGCCTGCTCGGCGGCCAGGGCCTCCCGTTCGGACGACCGTGCTTCGGGAGCGGATTGACTCACTGGTCTCCTCGTGGTAAGATCAGCGTTGATATCAAGACTGATGTCAGGTATTCATCGGGCAGAGCCCCTCACCGTAGCACGCCGCCCCCGGGCGTGCCACCCGTGCTCCGCCGCCCGCGACGCGTTCCGGCGGATTTCCCCGAAGGACTCCCCAGCGGTCCGCGCGCCCGCTACACTCTGCCCCATGCGAAACACCTCCGTTCAGGCCCAGTGGTGGCGCCGCTCCTAGGCGGCGCCCACGTTTCGCGTATCTCTCGCAGCGACCGCCCCGGACCGGCGGTCGTTCTCCTTTCGCGGCCCCGGCCGGTGCAGCCCACCCCGACCGACCAGCGCCCGAAGGACCGGCCGTGACACCCAGCGACGCACAGACCACCACGTACCGCACCCGGGGCGGCGTGACCGTCCACCGCCAGGCCACCCCCTGCGACCCCGAGGTCCTCACCGACCTCGTCCGCGACGTCGAGACCCGCCGCGGCGGCGTGCTGTCCTCCGGCATGGAGTACCCGGGCCGGTACGACCGCTGGCACCTGGGGTACGTGGACCCCTGCCTGGAGCTGACCGCCCGCGGGCGCCGGGTCACCGCCACCGCCCTCAACGACCGCGGCCGCGTGCTGCTCCCCGTCGTCGCCGACGCCCTGGAGCCCACCGGCGTCGACTTCGAGAGCGGTCCCGCGCACGCCGCGGTCACCGTCCCCGAGCCCGACCCGGGCGTGTTCTTCACCGAGGAGGAGCGCAGCCGCCGCCCCAGCGTCTTCACCGCGCTGCGCGCCGTCATCGACGCCCTGAGCGCTCCGGAGGACCCCAACCTGGGCCTGTACGGCGCCTTCGGCTACGACCTGGCCTTCCAATTCGAGCCCATCGAGCGGTACATCGACCGCGACCCCGCCGACCGCGACCTCGTCCTGCACCTGCCCGACGCGATCGTCGTGCGCGACCGCAAGCGCGAGACGTGCGTCCGCTACACCTACGACTTCGCCGTCCCGGCCGCCGGCGGCCGGGACGCGGCCGACACCCGGGGCCTGCCCCGCGAGACCGAGCCGACCCCGCCGGTGGTCGCCACCGAGGTGCCCGACGGGCCCGAGCCCGGCTCCTACGCCGCCGTGGTGGCCCGCGCCAAGGAGAAGTTCCGCCGCGGCGACCTCTTCGAGGTCGTCCCCGGGCACCGCACCTACGCCCGCTGCTCCTCGCCCGCCCGCTTCTACGAGCAGCTGCGCGAGCGCAACCCCGCGCCGTACGAGTTCTTCTTCAACCTGGGCGAGGGCGAGTACCTGGTCGGCGCCTCCCCGGAGATGTTCGTGCGGGTCAGCGGCGAGCCGGGCCGGGGGCAGCGGGTGGAGACCTGCCCCATCTCCGGCACCATCCGCCGCGGCGAGGACGCCCTGGGCGACGCCGAGAACATCCAGGAGCTGCTCTCCTCCGTCAAGGAGAAGTCCGAGCTCACCATGTGCACCGACGTCGACCGCAACGACAAGTCGCGGGTGTGCGAGCCGGGCAGCGTCCGGGTCATCGGCCGCCGCCAGATCGAGATGTACTCGCGGCTCATCCACACCGTCGACCACATCGAGGGGACGCTGCGCCGGGAGTTCGACGCGCTGGACGCATTCCTCACCCACATGTGGGCGGTCACGGTGACCGGGGCGCCCAAGACCTGGGCGATGCGGTTCATCGAGCAGAACGAGACCAGCCCGCGCCGCTGGTACGGCGGCGCCGTCGGGGTGATCAACTTCGACGGGTCGATGAACACCGGGCTGACCCTGCGCACCGCGCACATCCGCGACGGGGTCGCGGCCGTGCGGGTGGGGGCCACCCTGCTCTACGACTCCGACCCCGAGGCGGAGGAGCGCGAGACCTTCCTCAAGGCGCGCGCCCTGCTGGAGACCCTGGCGCTGAGCGAAGAGGCCCCGGACGCCGCCGGGGAGCCCGCTGGCCGGGAGGCGGACGCGCCGGCCGAGCGCCCGGGCGAGGGCCTGAAGGTGCTGTTGGTCGACCACGAGGACTCGTTCGTCAACACCCTGGCCGACTACGTGCGCCGCCACGGGGCCGAGGTCACCACGGTCCGCTACGGGTTCGAGCCGGAGCTGCTGGACCGGCTGGCGCCGGACCTGGTGGTGCTCTCGCCCGGGCCGGGGCTGCCCGAGGACTTCGGGATGGCGGCCCTGCTCGACGCGCTGGAGGCCCGCCGCCTGCCGGTGTTCGGGGTGTGCCTGGGTCTCCAGGGCATGGTGGAGCACGCGGGCGGGGAGCTGCGCACCCTGGACGCGCCGGTGCACGGCAAGCCGGGACGGGTCCGCGCGCTGGGCGGGGACCTGGTGGCCGGGCTGGGCGAGGACGGGGTGTTCCAGGCGGCCCGGTACCACTCCACCTGCGCGCTGCCCGACCAGGTCAAGAACTACCAAGTCACCGCGGTCATCGACGCCGAGGGGGAGGAGCCGGTGGTGATGGCGATCGAGGACCGGGAGAACCGCCGCTACGCGGTGCAGTTCCACCCGGAATCGATCCTCACCGCCTCGGTCGGCGAGGAGATCGTGGCACGGGCGCTGCGCCTGGCCCGCCGCTGACCCGCGGGTGCGCGGCCGGGACCCCTGCGCGGGTCCCGGCCGCACACCGCCCGCACGGGCGGTGCGCCGGGGGCCCGGAGCCGGGGTCCGCGGGCGGATCGCGACCGTGTCGCGGCCCACACGGAGCGCCGCCCACCAGGCCGGATCCGGTGCGGCACGGGGCCTGGGCGCTCTCTTCGCGGTGACGGTGAGTTTGATCGATTCGTTATCGGTTAGTGGTTGTGCATGGGTATTTTGCTGACAATCCTCGGAATCATCCTTCTCGTCGCCGGCGTCCTCGGGGTGCTGCGGGGCCAGCTCCTGTGGGGCATCATCGCCATCGTGCTCGGCCTCATCCTGACCCCCGGCTACTTCTTCGGCCTCTAGTGCCCGGCGTCCCGCACTCCCGGCGGGGCCGGGAGGCCGCTCCCTCGCGGCCCGCGGACGGTCCGCGGACGGCCCCGGCCCGCCGGGCGTGCGGCCAGCGCCGCCGCGCCCCCGGACGTGTACCCTCGTGGAAGGCTGATCAGCCCCGACCCCGTCACACGCCCCCGTGTTCCCGAACTCCAGGCCACGGCGCTCACGCGTGCCCGCGGGCCGGGGCCATGACACGGGAGGCAGTGCAGTGAAGAGGGTCGAACCACAGGTCCGACTGATCTCGCGTCCGCAACTGGACTACGACGCGATCGCCGACTACCTCAAGGAGGTCGGCGGGGAGTCCTGGCTGGAGCGCTTCGACCGGGGGGACCTGGACGACCACCTCAACGACCCGCAGAACCTCGCCGAGTTCGCCGGGCGGCTGTGCTACCGCTCCTGGGAGCCGGGCCTGAACCCCAACGTCACGCGGGTGCGCACCGACCAGGACGCCTACCTGGGCAACATCCTGGCCAGCCTGCACGGTTCGGTGCTGGAGCACGTGAACTTCGGGTTCGTGCTGCACAACGTGTCGCGCGTCCTGACCCACGAGCTCATCCGGCACCGCCCGGGCGTGGCGATCTCCCAGGAGTCGCTGCGGTTCGTGCGCCTCACGGACCTGCCGTTCTGGTTCCCCGACTGGGCCCAGGACGACCCGGAGCTGATGGAGCGCGCCGAGGCCATGCTGGCGCAGATGGAGGAGTTCCAGCTCTGGATGGCGGACCACTTCGGCCTCGACGACGAGGGCGTGAAGTTCGCGGAGAAGAAGCACAAGACCTCCTTCATGCGTCGCTTCGCCCCCGAGGGCGTGGCCACCGGGCTGGTGTGGACCGCCAACGTGCGCACCCTGCGCCACACCCTGGAGGCCCGCACCGCGCCCGGCGCCGAAGAGGAGATCCGCCTGCTCTTCCACCGGATCGGGGAGACCCTCCAGAAGGAGGCCCCGGCGCTGTTCGGCGACTACACCGTGGAGGACGGCGCCTGGGTGCCTCAGTGGCGCAAGGTCTGACCTCTGCCGAGAACCACCACGAAGGCGCGGGGCCGTGCGACGGCCCCGCGCCTTCGCCGTTCGCCCCGGGGGATAGTGGTATACCGTTAACCGTCGGGCTGAGCCGACGGCCGATCTCTCGCGCGGCAACGGCGCCCGCCACCCGGGCCCGCCGCGCCGGACCCGGGAAGGACCCCACGTGACCGCACACCCCAGCACCACGATCTTCCGCGACCTGCGCCCCCTGGGCGGCGACCCCGTCGACCTCGTCGTGGTCGACGGCCGGGTGGCGGCCGGCCCCGCCGACGGGGCGGAGGTGGTCGACTGCGGCGGCCGCGTCGCCCTGCCCACGCTGGTCGACGCGCACATCCACCCGGACAAGACCACCTGGGGCGAGCCCTGGTACTCGCGCCGGCCGGCGCGCGGCATCGCCGAACTCGGGGAGCAGGACGCCGAGGTGTTCGCCACCCTGCCCACCCCCGTCGGTGTGCGCGCCGAGCGCCTGATGGGCCACGCCGTCACCCGGGGCACCCGGGCGATGCGCGCCCACGCCGACATCGCCCCCGCCTACGGGCTGGCCGGGGTCGAGGGCGTCCGGGAGGCCGCGCGGAACCTGGCCCACGCGCTGGACGTCCAGGTCGTCGCGTTCCCCCAGCACGGGGTGCGGCGGGCGCCCGGCACCGCCGAGCTGATGGAGGAGGCGCTGCGCACCGGGGCCGCCGACCTCATCGGCGGCATCGACCCCACCGAGTTCGACGAGGACCCCACCGGACAGCTCGACCTGGTCTTCGGCCTGGCCGACCGGTACGGCGTCGGCGTGGACATCCACCTGCACGAGGGCGGGGAGACCGGGGCGCGCACCCTGTACGCCATCGCCGAACGCACCCGGGCGCTGGGCCTGGGCGGGAAGGTGACGGTCGGCCACGCCTTCGCCGTGCCCCAGGCCGGGGACGGGTTCGACGCGCTGGCCGCCGCCCTGGGCGAGGCGGGGGTCGCCCTGACCACGGTCGCCTCCGACCCCTACCGGGTGCTGCCGGTGGAGCGGCTGCGCGGGCACGGCGTGCTCGTGGGCCTGGGCTCCGACGGGGTCCGCGACGCCTGGAGCCCGTTCGGCGACGCCGACATGCTGCACCGCGCCCACCAGCTGGCCAAGGTCTCCCGGGCCCGCACCGACGAGCAGCTCGACGCGGCCCTGGACACCGCGGCGCACGGCGGCGCGGCCGTGGTGGGCCTGCCCGCGGCGGACTTCACCCCCGGCGCGCCCGCGGACTTCGTCCTGGTGGAGGGCGAGTGCACGCCCCAGGTCGTGGTGGACCTGCCGCCGCGGAACCTGGTGGTGCGCGCGGGCCGCGTGGTGGCCAGGGACGGCGTCCTCGTCTGACCCGGGCGGGCGCGCGGGCCCGGCCGCCGTGTCCGGCCGGGCTTCACCGGACGCGCGTCCGGGGCCGCCACCGGCGGCGGAGACCCGGCCGCCGCGTCCGGCCCGCCCCCGGGGCACGGCTGCACGCGGGCGTACGCCCGGGTCCTCCGCGGGCGCGGAAGGTCCGGGCGCCCCGCCGGGGCCCGAGTGGTAGCGGAGAGTGCCGGATCGGCTCTGAGGGGTATCGGGAATGCGCTTTCCATGTTAGGTTCCCGAGTCCGGGAGCGCTCCTGTCACCACCCGCCCCCGGCCCGCGGGAACGCGCGGCCGCGTGAAGGAGGAAGACACCCCCATGAGATCCCCGACCCCCCGGACCCGGCGCCGCGCCCTGCTCGGCGCCGCCGTCGCCGCGGCCCTGGCCGCCGGCACCGCGACCCTCACCCCTCCCGACCCCGCACCGGCCGCCCTCGCCGCCGCGGAGTCCTCCTCCGCCTGCGGTGACGGCGCCGCCGACACCGAGGTCACCCGGAGCGGCTCCACCTACACCGCCCGCGCCGGCGGCACCACCCTCTACCAGGGCGGCGACATGCTCGCGGCCATGCGCGCCGCGGTCGGCGGGCTGGACCCGGACCGCACCTCCCGCGAGCGCGTGGTGGTGCGGGCCTCCGGCTCCATGCCGGCCGACGCCTCCCTCGACCTGCCCAGCCACACCTCCCTGGAGGTCTGCGGCACCATCGACGTCACCGGCACGCCCACCGCGAACAACGCGGCGATCCGGATCCGCCACGCCCGGGACGTCGCCGTCCCCCACCTGTCCCTCACCGGCCGCCCCTACTTCGGTGTGTGGGTGCGGACCTCGACCGACGTCCACTTCGGGCAGGTCGACCTGCGGCTGTCGGGCGGTCTGGGCATGCGGATCGACAGCCGCGACGACGACACCGTCCGCGGGGCCCGCGACATCCGCATCGACGACGTGTACGTCTCCGGCACCGACAATCACGGTGTGGAGACCTACGGCGTCGACGGACTGACCATCGGCACGGTCACAGCCCGCGACACCGGCTACTCGGGCCTGCTGCTGAACGACACCGCCAACGCCTCGATCGGCCTGGTCGACGCGGTGGACGCCGGGACGGGGACCGGGTACGCCGCCTTCCGCACGGCCAACCGCAACGGCCGGATCGGCGACGGGTACCCCGTCAACATCCGGGTCGGCGAGGTCCGCGCCCGCGGCGGCGGCCGGGGGATCTTCTGCGTCTCCGAGAGCGGCGGCCTGGTCGTCGAACGGGTGGACGTCTCCGGGACGGGGGGCAACGCCGTCCTGGTGGAGAACTGCCACAACGTCACCCTCGCCGGGGGGACGATCGCCGGGCCGGGGGACATCCGGATCGCGGCCCGGTCCGAGTTCGCCAACACCTCGGGGGTGACCCTGAGCGGCCTGCGCCTGGTCGACACCGTCCTCAACGAGAACCCTTGCGCGGTCGGCACGGTCGTCCGCGACATCACCTGGGTGAACAGCCGCGACAACAGCTGCTGACCCCCTCCGGGGCGGGCCGACGCACACGGTCCGCCCCGGGGCGGACCGTGTGCATGGTCTCCGCCAACGCGGGGTCGGCGGCCCGTCAACCCGTCCCAAGCCCTGACCATCTCTTCCCTGATCTGGGAAAAATGCCGTTTCCCCCGCTCACAGGGGGTAGGGCGGCGGGGTGTGGGGTGGGTCGACGGGCCCGCCCGCCGACCGAAGGGGGAGGACCATGGCAGGCCACCGTGCGGAGAGGTTCGTGGGGCACCACGTGTTGGACGACGAGGGCAACGACATCGGGAAGATCGCCCGGGTGTACCTGGACGACCGCACCGGTGACGCGACCTGGGCCTCCGTCCACACCGGGCTGTTCGGCATGCGGGAGACGCTGGTCCCCCTCCAGGGGGCGCGGCCGATCCAGGAGGACATCCAGGTTCCCTACGACAAGTCCACCGTCAAGGGCGCTCCGAACATCGACGCCAAGGAGCACATCTCGCCGGAGGAGGAGCAGACGGTCCGCCGGTACTACGAGGAGCACGCGCCGTCGTCCTCGGGCCGGACCACCGAGGGGTGGGGCGCCGAGGGCCGGACCACCGACACGGCGGGGCGGACCGACACGGCCCCCGAGGGGTGGGCCGAGCCGACCGGGGCGCCGCCCCGCGCGGCCGGACCCGGCCCCGTCGGCACCGGTGAGCACGAGGCGGCCGCCGGAGCCGACGAGGAGGTCGTCATCCGCTCCGAGGAGGAGGTCGACATCGGTGTGGAGCGGCGCGAGTCCGGCCAGGCCAGGATGCGCCGCCACGTCGACACCGAGCGGTTCGACGAGGCCGTCCCGGTCTCCCACGAGGAGCTGGAGGTCGAGCGCCGCCCGATCACCGACCCCGCCGACGTCACGGACGCGCACTCCATGGAGGAGGGGGAGGAGACCTTCACCCTCTACGAGGAGCGCCCGGTCGTCTCCAAGCGGCAGGTGCCGGTGGAGGAGATCCACGTGCGCAAGCGCGAGGTGACCCACGAGGAGCACGTCGAGGGCGAGCGCCGCGCCGAGCGGATCGAGTTCGAGGACGAGGACGGAAACCCCGACGGGCGCTGACGCGGTCGGCCGGGGCGCGGACGCTCCGGCGGACCGCGGTGGTGGCTCCGGCACCCCTCCCGGGGTGCCGGGGCCACCTCTAGAGTGGGACGACGCCCCGACGAGAACGAGGACCGTCCCATGCGCACCTTCGAAGCCCTCACCACCGACGACGTGGTGCGGCGGTTCCTGGCCGCCCACCCCGGGACCGACGCCGTCTCGCGGTCGGGCAACGAGTACGTGGAGGGCGTCCTGCGGCTGGCGGGGGAGCAGCGCGGCGGCCGGTGGTACCGGGCCGTCCTGACCGGCGACGACATCGCCGGGATCCTGCTGCCCTGGCACGCCGGCGAGTACGGGGAGCGCGAGCCGGTGCCCCCCGCCGGGGCCACCGTCGCCGAGGCGGCGGCCACCCTGCGGGAGTGGCGCGAGGACTACCACCGCACCAACCCGGACTGCTGGGGCCGGCTGTCCTGGATGGCCGCGGCCCCGCACGGCCCGCTGTTCCTGAGCGACGGCGCGGTCGACCACCCCTACTACGAGCGGATGGAGCGCCGGGAGGGGCTCACCCACCTGGACGGCCTGCACCGCATGCTGGCCTGGACCCTGTGGGAGCGGCTGCCGGACGAGGTGGAGGCCTACGTGGCCGGGTAGCCGGTCAGGCGCAGACCGACGAGAGGGACACGGCCAGGGCGTTGCGGCCCGGGCGGTCCATGCCGCGCTCGTCGGCGACGCGGCGGGCGGTGCGGGCCAGTTCGGCCTCGCAGCCGGGGGCCGCCAGGCCGGCGCCGGCGTCGGTGAGCGCGCCCACCAGGGCCGGGGTGATCCGGTCCAGGTCGGCGCGGGCGTCGGCCAGGTCCGGCGGCCGCAGCGGACTCCGGTCGGGATGGGCGTACCAGTCGGCGTGCCTGCCCCGCTGGATCACCTTGTTGGCCTCGATCTGGTCGCGCATGACCGCCAGCGCGACCTCCGGGTCGCCGCCCAGGGCGCGGGCCGACCGCTCCGCCTCGGCCAGCACCGTCGCCTCCCGCTCGGGCGCCTCGACCGGGTCGCCGCTGTGCCATTTGGCGGCCGCCACCAGTTCGGCGGTGGCCAGCCGGTCGGCCGACAGCTCCACCACCGGGGCCAGGAGGGCGGTCACCGGGGGCGCGACCGTGGCGGAAGCGGCGGTGGCACAGCCCAGGACGAGTGCCGAAGTGACGGTGGCGGCGATGAGACGCACGGTGAACCCCTCGGAAGACGGGAGGTGGACATCCGGAGTGTAACCACATGACCGCGGATTGTTAGGGAAAGCGGTCGATCCGGTTCCGCTTCCCCGGCTCGCGGTCGCCGTGCCCACCGGGGTGTCATCCCGGCGATCGCCACGAAGGGCACATACAGTCGCACTGTCGGTCACCGGGAGGGGAGTGCCATGCAGGAGGACGTCGGCGCGGAGATCACCGAGGAACCCGTCGAGGGCGACACCGCCCCCGAACCGCGGGGCCGCGAGGCGGCGCCCGGGCGCGGACACACCCTCGTCATCGGGGCGGGCATGGCCGGACTGTCGGCCGCCGACCGCCTGGCGGAGGCCGGCGAGCGCGTCACCGTCCTGGAGGGCCGGGCCCGCACCGGCGGGCGCATCCACACGTTCCGCGAATGGGACGGCACCACCCTGGACGCCGGGGCCTCCTGGATGCGCGGCGAGGAGAACAACCCCCTGGCCGACCTGGTCCGCTCCCTGGGGCTGCGCACCGCCGTGTTCAACCGTTCCACCGAGACCGCCTACGACCCCAAGGGCCGCCGGCTGCTCTTCGACCGGCACCGCCGCAACATGGAGGACGTCAACCTCCTGCACGAGCACATGTACTGGGCCAACATCGGCGCGGGCTCCCAGGAGTCCATGGAGCAGGGCATCGACCAGGCCCTCTACGACGCGAACCTGGTGCGCGCCCGCGCCCGCGACGCCAAGGAGATCGTGCACCGCATGGTCGAGGGCGACCACGGCGCCGACGCCGAGGAGGTCTCCTTCGAGGCGGTGGGCGCCCTGCACGAGTTCAGCGGCGACGACGTGGTGTTCCCCGACGGTATGGGCCAGATCACCGACCACCTGGCGCGCGGCCTGGACGTGCGCCTGGAGCACGTGGTCCTGGAGGTGTCCCACGGCGAGGACGGGGTGTCGGTGCGGGTGGACACCCCCGGCGGGGAGGAGACCCTCACCGCCGACCGGGTCGTGGTCACCCTGCCCCTGGGCGTGCTCAAGGCGGGCCAGGTGGACTTCCGCCCGGAGCTGCCCGAGGACAAGAGGCTGGCGATCGAGCGGCTGGGCAACGGCCGCCTGGAGAAGCTGTTCCTGCGCTTCGACGAGGTGTTCTGGGGCGACGCCGAGGTGCTCGTGCACCTGGGCACCGAGCACGGCGCCTGGTTCCACTGGTACGCGGGCCAGCGGGTGCTGGGGGTGCCGGTGCTGGTGTCCCGCAACGGCGGCGCCCCGGCGCGGTTCCTGGCGAAGATGTCCGAGGGGGAGGTGGTGGAGCACGCGATGGCGTCGCTGCGCACCATGTTCCGCAAGGCGCCCGACCCGGTGGACCACCACCTCAGCGCCTGGACGGACGACCCCTTCGCGCGGGGCGCGTTCTCCTACACCGCCGTCGGCTCCGGCGACGGGGACCGGGTGGCGCTGCGCGCCTCGGTGGACGACCGGCTGTTCTTCGCCGGGGAGGCCACCGAGATCGAGCACATCGCCACGGTGCACGGCGCGCTGCTGTCGGGGCTGCGCGCCGCGGACATGGTCCTGGAGGCCCAGGGCTGAGGCGCGGGCCCGCCGGGGCGGGCCCGCGGCCGGGTCAGAGGTCGCGCAGCTCCTGTTCGACCGCTTCGACCTTGCCCTCCAGCGCCCCGGTGACGCCGGGGCGGATGTCGGCCTTGAGCACCAGGGACACCCGGCCGGCGCCCTCGCCCGCGGCCTCGGTGGCGGCCTTGACCACGGCCATCACCTCGTCCCACTCCCCTTCGACCGTGGTGAACATGGCGTCGGTGCGGTTCGGCAGGCCGCTGTCGCGCACGACCTTGACGGCCCTGGCCACCGCCGGGGCGACGGATTCGCCGGTGCCCATGGGGCTGACGGAGAAGGCGACGAGCATGGGGTCCTCCCGGTTTCGCTGTGGTTCTGCTCCGGCCAGCCTCGCAGACGGCCCCGCGCCCCGGCCACACCCGGCGTGCGGGCGCGTCGCCCGGCCGGCGGGCGCGCCGGCGTCCGCCGGGGCGGCCACGTGGGGGAACGCTTCCGGGGCCCGGTTCGTTCGACCTGGGGGATCGCACGGAGCGAAAACGACATATCGGTCAATCAACCTGAAATGCCGCAGGGTACGATGGGCGGGCGATCGCCTGCCGGGCCACAGGGGGAGTGGGGCACCACGGTGGCGGAGAACGACACCTCGGACCGTTATCGTTGGCGTCATGGGGCGATCCGCGGAAGATGGCAGACTCGAGGCGGGGGGCGATGTGGCCAGCCCGGCGGTCAGTGACCGTATCTGGACGGTTCCCAACCTGCTGAGCATGCTGCGGCTGCTGGGCGTCCCGCTCTTCCTGTGGCTCGTCCTGGTGCCGCAGGCCGACTGGTGGGCGCTGGGCGTGCTCGCCTTCGCCGGGCTCAGCGACTGGCTCGACGGCAAGATCGCCCGGGCCTGGAACCAGACCTCCCGGCTGGGCACGGTCCTGGACCCGCTGGCCGACCGCCTCTACATCTTCGCCGCCCTGCTGGGGCTGGTCGTGCGCGACATCGTCCCGTGGTGGCTCATGGCCATCCTCGTCCTGCGCGACGTCCTCATCCTCGGCGCCCTGCCGCTGCTGCGGTATTTCGGCTACGGCCCCCTGCCGGTCAACTTCGCCGGCAAGGCCGCCACCCTGTGCCTTCTCTACGCCTTCCCCCTGCTGTTCATCGCGGGTTACGCCAGCGTCGTCGGAGATGTGGCGCAGATTATGGGTTGGGCCTTCGCGCTGTGGGGAACGGCTCTTTATTGGTGGGCCGGACTGCTGTACGCCGTTCAGGGACTGCGCCTGATCGCCCAGACCCGCCGTGACGAACGCGTCGATCTCACCGACGGTCACCGTGCCGCCGAGGACGGCGACCCCGGTCGCGGCCTCGACCCGGGTCGCTCCGATCCAGCCACACAGGCGACCGCCGACGGCGACCCCGGCGCGGACGTCGACGGTCTCGGCCTGCCAGGCCGGGAGCAGGGGCGGACGGGCACCTGATCCACCGACGGACCGGCTCACCGCGAGTCCTGTCGGAACGAAAGGGAGTGTCGTCTCCACCATGAGAACATGTCCCACCGCGCGGTCGTCCGCGCACTCCGAACACCTTTTCCCCACGGTGCCTCCCGCGGTCCCCGCACCCTCCACCGTGCGGAGGTGCCGGCGATGACCGCCCGCGAGGAGGGCGCCGCTGCGCCCTCACCGAACATGAAGGCCGTCGTCATGGCCGGGGGCGAGGGCACCCGCCTGCGCCCCATGACCGCCAACCAGCCCAAACCCCTGCTGCCGGTGGTCAACAAACCCATCATGGAGCACGTGCTGCGGTTGCTGCGCAAGCACGGCTTCACCGAGACGGTGGTCACCGTCCAGTTCCTGGCCACCCTGATCCGCAACTACTTCGGCGACGGCGAAGAGCTCGGCATGAAGCTGCACTACGTCGCCGAGGAGGTCCCGCTCGGCACCGCCGGCAGCGTCAAGAACGCCGAGGACCACCTGCGCGGCGAGCCCTTCATCGTCATCTCCGGCGACGCGCTCACCGACATCGACCTCACCGACATGGTGCGCTTCCACCGGGAGAAGGGCGCCAAGGTCACCATCGCCCTCAAGCGGGTCCCCAACCCGCTGGAGTTCGGCATCATCATCGTCGACGAGCAGGGCCGCATCCAGCGCTTCCTGGAGAAGCCCACCTGGGGCCAGGTCTTCTCCGACACCGTCAACACCGGCATCTACATCATGGAGCCGGAGGTCCTGGACCGGGTCGCCGCGGGCGAGGTGGTCGACTGGTCCGGCGACGTCTTCCCCGAGCTCCTGGAGGAGGGCGAGCCCCTCTACGGCTACATCGCCGACGGCTACTGGGAGGACGTGGGCACCCACGAGAGCTACCTCAGCGCCCAGGCCGACGTGCTGTCGGGCAAGGTCGCGGTGGAGATCGACGGGTTCGAGGTCTCCCCGGGCGTGTGGGTCGGCGAGGGCGCCCAGGTCTCCGCCGAGGCCGTGCTCAAGGGCCCGCTCTACATCGGCGACTACGCCAAGGTGGAGGCCGGCGCCGAGCTGCGCGAGTTCACCGTCGTGGGCAGCAACGCCGTGGTGCGCGCCGAGGCCTTCGCGCACCGCACCGTGCTGCACGACAACGTCTTCATCGGCCGCGGGGCCAACCTGCGCGGCGCGGTCATCGGCAAGAACACCGACGTCATGGCGGCGGCCCGGATCGAGGAGGGCGCGGTCGTCGGCGAGGACTGCGTCATCGAGTCCGAGGCCTACCTCCACAACGACGTCAAGGTCTACCCGTTCAAGACCATCGAGGCCGGCGCGGTCGTCAGCACCAACGTCATCTGGGAGTCGCGCGGGCAGCGGTCGCTGTTCGGGCCGCGCGGCGTCTCGGGCCTGATCAACGTGGAGATCACCCCGGAGCTGGCGGTGCGGCTGGCCAACGCCTACGCCACCACCCTCAAGAAGGGCGCGATCGTCACCACCTCGCGCGACGTCTCGCGCGCGGCTCGGACGCTCAAGCGGGCGGTCATCAGCGCCCTGACGGCGGCGGCCATCGAGGTGCGCGACCTGGAGGTCGTGCCGCTCCCGGTGGCCCGCTTCCACACGTCCCAGAGCGGGGTCAGCGGCGGCATCACCGTGCGCACCACCCCGGGGGACCCGGAGTCGGTGGACATCCTGTTCCTGGACTCCGACGGCGCCGACCTGTCCCCGGCGGCCCAGCGCAAACTCGACCGGGTGTTCTCCCGGGCCGAGTACCGCAGGGCCTTCCCCGGGGAGATCGGCGAGCTGACGTTCCCCTCGCGCAACGTGGAGAACTACGCCCACGACCTGCTGCGCGCGGTGGACACCTCCGGGGTCGCCGAGGCGGGCCTGAAGGTCGTGGTCGACTGCGCGGGCGGCAGCGGCTCGCTCATCCTGCCCTCGCTGCTGGGCCGGATCGGCGTGGACGTGCTCACCGTCAACAACCGGCTCGACGAGGACTCGCCCACCGACACCGCGGCCAAGCGCAACCGCGACCTGGAGCGCCTGGGCGAGCTGGTCTCCGGCTCGGGGGCCGACTTCGGGGTGCGGTTCGACCCGGTGGCGGAGCGGCTCTCCATCGTGGACGAGAAGGGCGAGCTGGTGGACGGCGAGCGCGCCCTGCTCGCGGTCCTGGACCTGGTGTGCGCCGAGCGCAAGGGCGGCAGCGTGGCGCTGCCGGTGACCATCACCCGCGTGGCCGAGCAGGTGGCCCGGGCCCACGGCGTCGAGGTGCTCTGGACGGCCACGGCCATCAACGAGCTCACCAAGGCGGTACAGGAGGGGGACGGCGTCATCCTGGCCGGGGACGGCCGGGGAGGCTTCGTCATCCCCGAGTTCAGCCCGACCAGTGACGGCATCGCGGCCTTCGTGCGGCTGCTGGGCCTGGTGGCGCGGACCCGCAGCACGCTGAGCCGGATCGAGGGGGCCATCCCGCACGCGCACCTGCTGCGCCGCTCGGTGCCCACCCCCTGGGCCGTCAAGGGCAGCGTCATGCGGGCGGTCGTGGAGGCGGCGGGCGACCGCGGGCTCGACACGACCGACGGCGTGCGCGTCCTGGAGCCCGACGGCAGCTGGGCGCTGGTCCTGCCGGACACCGCCGAGGCCGTGACCCATCTTTGGGCCGAAGGTCCCGACCCGGACACCGCCCACCGGCTGCTGGCCGAGTGGGCGAACGTCGTCGAACGCGCCGAGGGCTGACCTCGGATCCCTGCCGGGGTGCGGGCCGTGTGGCCCGCACCCCCTTCGGTGTACGGTGGAAACAACGGCCCCGGTGCCGGTGGCCAAGCCGTGCCCGCTGGCTAAACTGGGCATAACGACAGGTCGTGGTGGTACGGCGGCGGCGAGGCGAATCCGTGGGGTGCGGGAGCGAACCAAAACCCCCGGAGCGGCATCGGTAACCAGAGAGGTGTCTCTTCTCGTCGGGACCGTCCCCGGCGGAGTCGGTGCTCCGGGCACCGGATCCGCCGTTCGCCCCACCGCTCCCGAGGCGGGGTGTCCACGGCAGGCCGACGAGGAGCGAAGCCCTTCCCGGACAGGGATATGGTTTAAAGTCGAGTGTTCCCTGGAGCGCCGCGTCGCCTACCGCACGGGCCTTCCCGCAACGGCGGACCCGGTAGAGGTGATGAGGAGTACAACATGGGGGATGAGACCTAGCGACCGACCGTGCGAGGTGCGCCGCTGCCGCGACAGCGGATCGTCTCGCCGCGTTCCGGACGCCGTGCGGGCCCCTCGCCCGCACGACGACCGGAACGTGCCACCGATCAGCCGAATCAAGCACCGCCCCGTGCGGTAGGAGGCCGAGCCGACCTATGTCGAGCGTTTACTGCACGCAGTGCGGTCACGCCGTTGCGGATGATGCCCGTTTCTGCTCCCACTGTGGGACCCCCGTCCGCAGGGACGGACAGCCCGGTCCCCGGCCCGGGGGGAGCGGGGAGTCCGCCGGAGACGTCACGTCCACCATCTCCATCTCCGGCATACAGGCCCTGGAGGAGGAGGACTCCGGTGACGAGTCGGGCAACGTCGACCCCACCAACGTCGACGCCCTGCCGCCCGGTACGGCTCTCCTGGTGGTGAAGCGCGGTCCCAACGCCGGCAGTCGCTTCCTCCTGGAGAACGACGTCACGACCGCCGGGCGCCACCCCAACAGCGACATCTTCCTCGACGACGTCACCGTCTCGCGGAGGCACGTCGAGTTCTTCCGCCGCGGCAACGGTTTCGGCGTCCGCGACGTGGGCAGCCTCAACGGCACCTACGTCAACCGGGAGCCGGTGGACGAGGCCGAGCTGGGCGGCGGCGACGAGATCCAGATCGGCAAGTTCCGGATGGTGCTGCTGACCAAGCCGCGCCGCTGAGGAACGGTATCGGGCGTGCGCGCGCACCGTTGACGGCGGCGGCCGGGGCCGAGTAGGTTTGCGGCCCCCCGCCGCCGGAGAGCTTTGTATCGAAGGGTGCCGATTTCGCCCTCGGGTCCTGATCCAACGGGGGATACAGGGACGAGCGCCCATCCGGCATGACGACTCGTGGGACGGAGCCGCTGTGAAGCACATGGAGTTCGTCGGCGTCCGGGTTGAGATGCCCTCGAACCAGCCGATAATCCTGCTCAAGGAATCCGACGGGGACCGCTACCTCACGATCTGGATCGGCGGGGTGGAGGCGACCGCGATCGCGCTCGCGCAGCAGGGTGTGGTCCCGGCCCGGCCGCTCACCCACGACCTGTTCCGGGACGTGCTGGACGCGCTGGACACCCAGCTCACCACGGTCAACATCACCGGGCTGAACGACGGCATCTTCTACGCCGAGCTCGTGTTCAGCAACGGTGCCGAGGTCAGCGCCCGGCCCTCGGACTCGATCGCGCTGGCGCTGCGGACCGGTACGCCGATCTACGCGCACGAGGACGTGATCGACGAGGCCGGGATGCCCATCCCGGACGAGCAGGAGGACCAGGTCGAGGCGTTCAGGGAATTCCTCGACAACATCACGCCCGAGGATTTCGGGCGCCGTACGGAGTGAAACCGCGCCGGGCGCTCGGGGACGCCCCGGAACACGGCCGCGACCTGCGGTGATGTTCCGGGGTGCCGGTGTTAGATTGGGGACGGGGAAGTGAACGTCGAGGTCGGGGCCGAAAAACGGGGTGCGCGCACACGGCGTGACCACCGCGGCTCCGCGGCACCCGGGGGCGCGCACTTGGCGACGCGCCGAGGGGTGTCGTTGACGCTGCCCTCCGGCCGCCTTACGGTCGGTGCAGTGGAACCCGCGGCGCACCCGTTCCCTTTGTGGACATCCCCTGTCGAGACCGCCGCGGGACGAGAAGCCGGAGGTCGGCGTGGCGGTAGCGAGCGGCAAGCGGGAACCCCATGACAGGCGGTCCGCGCTGCGGCTAGCGGGGCAGCAGGGCCTACCGTGCGAAGAGGACGTGGTGGCGCCGCCTATGGACGTCGGGTACCGGGGTCCCGCGGCCTGTACGGCCGCCGGGATCACCTACCGTCAGCTCGACTACTGGGCCAGAACCGGCCTGGTGGAGCCGAGCGTGCACACCGGTGCCCACAACGCCCCCCTGTACAGCCTCCCCGACGTCCTGCTGCTCAAGGTGGCCAAGCGGCTGCTGGACACCGGGATATCCCTCCAGCAGATCCGCACCGCCGTGGACCACCTGCGCGGCCGCCCCGCCCCCGAGCTGGCCCGCATCACCCTCATGAGCGACGGCGTCAGCGTCTACGAGTGCACCTCCCCCGAGGAGGTCGTCGACCTCATGCAGCGCGGCCAGGGCATGTTCGGGCTGGCGCTGGCCAACGTCTGGCGGGAGCTGGAGGAGGCGCTGGGCGTGGTCCCGGCCGAGGAGCGCGGCGAACTGCCCCCCGCCCCGCCCGCGGCCCCGGTGGACGAGCTGGCCCGCCGGCGCAAGGAGCGCCGCACCGGCTGACCCGGGCTCCGCGCCGAGCGCCGCAAGCCGATGACGATTCCTGCAAGCGGATGCAAGCCGCTTGCGTTCCATGCCGTACCTTAGGGGCATGAAACGTCGACTCGCGGAGGTCGCCGAGAAGGTCGGGGTCAGCGAGGCCACGGTCAGCCGGGTCCTCAACGGCAAGCCCGGGGTGTCCCCCGGTACGCGCGAAGCCGTCCTGACCGCCCTTGACGTCCTCGGTTACGAGCGCCCCACCCAGCTGCGCGGCGAGCGCGCACGCCTGGTGGGCCTGGTGCTGCCCGAACTCCAGAACCCCATCTTCCCCGCCCTGGCCGAGGTCATGGCCACCGAACTGGCCCGGCGCGGCTTCGCCCCGGTGCTGTGCACGCGCACGGCCGGCGGGGTCACCGAGGCCGACTACGTCTCGCTGCTGCTGTCCCAGCAGGTCTCCGGCATCATCTTCGCCGGCGGGCTGTACGCCCAGGGCGACGCCGCTCACGACCACTACGCCGACCTGCACGAGCGCAACCTGCCCACGGTGCTCGTCAACGCGGCCGTCGACTCCCTGGACTTCCCCCGGGTGGCCTGCGACGACGCGGTCGCCGTCGAGCAGGTGGTCGCCCACCTGCGGGCGCTGGGCCACGAGCGCATCGGCCTGGTGGCGGGCCCGCCCGACCACGTCCCCTCCCAGCGCAAGCGGGCGGCGCTGCGCTCCTGCTTCGGCGACGGCCCGCCGCCCCCGGTGGAGCACGCCCTGTACTCGATGGAGAACGGCCGGGCCGCCGCCGAGCGGCTGCTGGAGCGCGGGGTCACCGGGATCCTGTGCGCCAGCGACGTGATGGCGCTGGGGGCGGTGCGGGCGGTCCGGCGGCGCGGGCTGTCGGTGCCCGGGGACGTGTCGATCGTCGGGTACGACGACTCCCCGCTGATGGCCTGCACCGATCCGCCGCTGACCACGGTGCGCCAGCCGATCGAGGCGATGGGCCGGTCGGCGGTGGAGGTGCTGGCCCGGTGGATCGACGGCGGCCGGGTCTCCCGCGAGGAGCTGATGTTCGAGCCGGAGCTGGTGGTGCGGGCCTCGGCGGGCCCGGCCCCGGCCCGCCCGGACGGCGGCCCCCGGGGCGAGAGGGAGACCGTCCGGGGCTGAGACACGGGGACCCCGGAGGGGGCGTGCGCGACCGCGCGCGCCCCCTCTGTCGTGTCTGGGACCTCGTGCGCCGGATGTCCTCGTCCGGGCGGTTCCGCGGGGCTTCGTTACGCCTTCGTTAGGCGGGTTCGCCCGGCTCCCCTGTGTGATCCAGTTCGCATTATGCCTGTATTTCCAGGCTGTGTAGCTGATTTGCAGGCTCATGTTCATTTCTTGCAGAAGTGTGTCCGGCTGTTTTATCGTTCCGGCACCACCACATGGCTTCCCCGGGGGAGGAGCCGGAAAGGAACGAGCAGGTTATGGGCACACACCGTGTCGCAGTTCCCCGGCGCACCGCACTCGCGGCCGCCGCCGTCGCCCTGGCGGTGGGCGTCACCGCCTGCGGCTCCGACGCCCCGGCCGCCGACGGCACCGTCACGATCGTCGTCAACGGCCAGCCGGAGCGGACCAAGCCGGTCGAGCGGGCGATCTTCGACGACGACGTGGAGGAGTTCCACTCCCTCCACGAGGACATCCGCATCGACCCCCGCGAGGGGTTCATGGACCCCGCGACGTTCCAGACCAAGCTCGCCGGAGGGCAGCTGGAGGACGTCTTCTACGTCTACTTCACCGACCCCGCCGCGCTCATCGAGCGCGGCCAGGTCTCCGACATCACCGAGCAGGCCGAGGCCCTGGGCATCACCGACCGGATCCAGCCCGGGCTGCTCGACGTGTTCCGCGACGAGGAGGGCCGCCTGTACGGGCTGCCCACCGCCAACTACTCGATGGGCCTGGTCTACAACCGGACCCTGTTCGAGGAGGCCGGACTGGACCCCGACTCCCCGCCCACCACCTGGGAGGAGGTCCGCGAGGCCGCCGACGCCATCAGCGACCTGGGCGAGGACTACGTCGGCTTCGCCGAGCTGAGCACCAACAACCAGGGCGGCTGGCACTTCAACGCCTGGATGAACTCCCTGGGCGCCGAGACCGTCGACCGCGGCACCATGACCGCGAACGTCGACGGCGCCCAGGGCCGGGAGATCCTGGAGACCCTCCACGCCATGCGCTGGGAGGACGGCTCCATGGGCGACCGGCAGATGCTGGAGTTCGAGGACCTCCAGCGCATGATGGGCGCGGGGACCCTGGGGATGTACATCGGCGCGCCCGACAACCTCAAGCCCATCGTCGACAACTTCGAGGGCGACTACGACGACTACGGCCTGGCCCCCATGCCCGAGCAGCAGGGCACGCTGATCGGCGGCGAGGGCTACATGTTCAGGGCCGGGCTCACCCCGGAGCAGATCGAGGCGGGCCTGACCTGGCTCCAGTGGAAGTTCCTGGAGCCCGACCGGTTCCAGGAGATGATCGACGACGCCCTCGAACTGGGCTCCCCGGTCGGCCTGCCGATGGCGCCCACGCCCGACATCTGGGTCGGCGGCACCCGCGAGGAGCAGCTGGCCCTGAAGGAGGCCAATGCCAACGTCCCGCTGGACAACTACCAGAGCTTCGTGGACGCCCAGCCCGACATCCCCGGCTTCGTCGAGCCCCCGCAGGCCCAGCAGGTCTACGCGATCCTCGACACGGCCATGCAGGCGGTGCTGACCCGCGAGGACGCCGACATCGACGAGCTGCTCGCCACCGCGAGCGACGAGATCGACGCCGTCCTGGAGTGACGCCCCCGCCCCCGGCGGCGGCCCGCACCCCGGGCCGCCGCCCCGTCCCCACGGAGCCCGCCATGCCCGAAACCGGCACCGCGACCGTTCCCGCGCCGCCGCCGGCACCGCCCGCCCCGGCCCGCGCCCCCCGCCGGCCGGCCGGGGCACTGCGCCGCCGCGTCGCAGAGAACGCCGTCGCCTACGCCTTCCTGTCCGCCGCGATCCTCTGCTTCGCCGTCTTCTCCTGGTATCCGGTCACCCGGGGCGTCGCGCTGGCCTTCCAGCGGGTCAACTTCGTCGCCGACCCGGTGTGGGTGGGGCTGGAGAACTTCCGGACCCTCGCCGAGGACCCGCTGTTCGCCACCGCCTGGGCCAACACCGCGCGGTTCACCCTGCTGGCCCTGGTCTTCGGCTTCGCGCTGCCGTTCGTGCTGGCGCTCGTCCTCAACGAGCTCAGGCACGCCCGCGGGTACCTGCGGCTGGTCGTCTACCTGCCGGTGATGCTGCCTCCGATCGTGTCGGCGCTGCTGTGGAAGTGGTTCTACGACCCCGGCCCCGGCCTGCTCAACGGGGCGCTGCGCGCGGTGGGCCTGCCCGGGCTGGAGTGGACCAACTCCGCCGACACCGCGATGATCTCGCTCGTCATCGTCTCCACCTGGGCCAACCTGGGCACCGCCACCCTCATCTACCTGGCCGGACTCCAGGCCGTCCCCGGCGAGCTGTACGAGGCGGCCGAACTCGACGGGGCCGGGCTGCTCCAGCGGGTGTGGTCGGTGACCATCCCGCACATGCGGTTCGTGATCCTCGTGCTCCTGCTGCTCCAGGTCGTGGCGACCATGCAGGTGTTCGTCGAGCCCTACATCCTCACCGGCGGCGGACCCGAGGGGGCCACCACCACGGTCCTGCTGCTCATCTACCGCTACGCCTTCACCTTCGGCGACTTCGGCGCGGCCGCGGCCCTGAGCCTCATGCTCTTCGCGGTCCTGGCCGTGTTCTCCGCCCTGTACCTGTGGGCCACCCGCGCCCGCTGACCCGCCCCTCGAAGGAGAGCCATGATCCCGACCCGGCCCCGGCGGGCCCGCGGCGGCCCGCCCGCGCGCACCGGGGAGCGCACCCTCGTCTCCCCGCTCACCCTCAACAGCCCCCGGGGCAGGATCGGCTACCGGGTGGTCCTGCTCCTGGTGATCGTCCTGTTCACCGTGGTGTTCCTGGGGCCGATGCTGCTGGCGGTGAGCGGCTCCCTCAAGCCCCCCGCCGAACTGGTCCGCACCCCGCCCACCCTGCTGCCGCAGGAGTGGCGGCCCGAAACCTACCCCCTCGCCTGGGAGACTCTGGACCTGGGCCGGTACCTGTGGAACACGTTCGTGGTGGTGGGCGGTGCCTGGCTGTTCCAGCTGGGGGTGGCCGTGCCGGCCGCCTACTCGCTGTCGCGGCTGCGCCCCGTGCTGGGCAACGCCGTGCTGGGGATGATGCTGGCGACCCTCATGCTCCCGGCCGCCGCGCTGCTCGTCCCCACCTACCTCACCGTCGCGGACGTACCGCTGATCGGGGTCAACCTGCTCAACACGCCCTGGGCGGTGTGGCTGCCGATGGCCGCCAACGCGTTCAACGTGTTCGTGCTCAAGCAGTTCTTCGACCGCGTCCCCGCCGAACTGGTGGAGGCCGCCCGGCTGGACGGGGCCGGACCCGCCCAGATCATGCTGCGGATCGTGCTGCCGCTGTCGCGGCCGATCCTGGCGGTGGTGTCGATCCTGGCGATCGTCGCCGCCTGGAAGGACTTCGTCTGGCCGCTGGTGGTGCTCCAGGACCCGCTGGTGCAGACCATCACCGTCCACCTGGCGCGGATCTCCACCGAGATGCCGCTCAACCTGCTCATCGCCGGGATGGTCGTCTCCAGCCTGCCGGTGCTCGCCCTGTTCCTGGTGTTCCAGCGCCAGGTGATCGCCGGGCTCTCCGCCGGCGCGCTCAAGGGATGACCGTCCCTCCCGCCCCCTCCGACGACAAGGACACCGCAACGTGACCGGACACCACGACCCGGACTGGTGGCGCGGCGCCGCCATCTACCAGATCTACCCGCGCAGCTTCGCCGACGGCGACGGCGACGGCGTCGGCGACCTCGCCGGGGTGCTGCGGGAGATCGACCACCTGGCGGAGCTGGGGGTCGACGCGCTGTGGATGAGCCCGTGGTACCCGTCGCCGCTCGCCGACGGCGGGTACGACGTGGCCGACTACACCGACATCGCGCCCGTCTACGGCGACCTGGACCTGGCCGACCGGCTCATCGCCGCCGCCCACGAGCGCGGCATCCGGGTGATCATCGACATCGTGCCCAACCACTGCTCCAGCGAGCACGTGTGGTTCCGGGAGGCGCTGGCGGCCGGGCCGGGCTCGGCCGAGCGCTCGCTGTTCTGGTTCCGGCCCGGCCGGGGCGCGGACGGGGGGCTGCCGCCCAACAACTGGCGGTCCCGGTTCGGCGGCCCCGCCTGGTCCCGGGTCACCGAGGCCGACGGGAGCCCGGGGGAGTGGTACCTGCACCTGTACTCGGCGCAGCAGCCCGACCTGAACTGGGAGAACCCGCGGGTGCGCGAGGAGTTCGACGCGATCCTGCGGTTCTGGTTCGACCGGGGGGTGGACGGGTTCCGCATCGACGTGGCCGACGGGATGGTCAAGGACCCGGGGCTGCCCGACGCCCCGGAGGGGGACGAGAGCGCGTTCTCCGACCGCGACGGGGTGCACGAGGTGTTCCGGCGGTGGCGGCGGATCGCCGAGTCCTACGGGCCCGACCGGGTGTTCGTGGGCGAGATGTGGCTGCCCGACCCGGAGCGGTTCGCCCGGTACCTGCGGGCCGACGAGCTGCACAGCGCGTTCAACTTCGACTTCCTCAGCTGCCCCTGGGAGCCCAAGGCGCTGCGGTCGGTCATCGACCGGACCCTGGCCGCGCACGCCCCGGTGGGGGCGCCCGCCACGTGGGTGCTGTCCAACCACGATGTGACCCGGCACGTCACGCGGTACGGGCGGGCGGGGGACACCGGGTTCTCGTTCGCGGACCGCCGCCACGGCGAGCCCGTGGACCTGGAGCTGGGCACCCGGCGGGCGCGGGCGGCGGCGCTGCTCGCGATGGCGCTGCCCGGCGGGGTGTACGTCTACCAGGGCGAGGAGCTGGGGCTGGAAGAGGTGGACGTCCCGGAGGAGCTGATCGACGACCCGGTGTTCGTCCGCTCGGGCGGCGCGGACCGGGGGCGGGACGGCTGCCGGGTGCCGCTGCCGTGGTCGGGGGAGGGGCCGCCGTTCGGGTTCGGGCCGCCGGGCGCGGCCGATCCGTGGCTGCCGCAGCCCGCGGGCTGGGCCGCGCGCACCGCCGCGGCCCAGGCCGCCGACCCCGACGGCATGCTGCACCTGTACCGCCGGGCGCTGGCGGTGCGCCGGGCCGAACCCGCCCTGGGCGCCCCGCCCGCCGACGGCCCGGGGATGCGCTGGCTGGAGGCGCCCGAGGAGGTGCTGGCGTTCGCCCGCGGCGACGTGGCCTGTGTCGTCAACCTGGGCGGGGACCCGGCGGACCTGCCCGCGCACCGGGGGGTGCTGGTGGCCGGCGGGCCCCTGGAGGGCGATCGGTTGCCGTCCGACACGGCGGTGTGGCTGCGGATCGTCCGAGAGGGATGAAAGAGTGAGAGTCGAGGGCTTCGTGCGGAGGACGGCCGTGCGAAGCCCTCCTCGAACCCTGTCCGAGAGGGATGGGAGAAGGAGCCCGTGCGGAGGGACGGCCGCACGGGCTCCCCCTTTTTCCACCCCCGGGTCGAAGGCGGTCGCGCGCCCCGGCACACGTGACGGCCACCGGGAGGGGCCCGGGACCACCGGGCCCGAGGTGGCGGTGCCGGCGATGCGGACGGGGCCGCTGGGGCGGGCGGGGACCGTGGTGCCGTGTGGATGCGGGTGGGAGCCCTCTTCTGGGGTGACGTTGCCCAGGGCCGGGGGTGGCGGTGGGGGTGGTGCGGGTGGAGCCGCTGGGGCGGGCGGGGGTTGTGGTGCGGTGTGGGCGCGGAGGGGAGTCCTCGCCGGGGGCGACGGCGACCCGGGTCGGGGTGTGATGCGGGACACGGTGTGTTCCGGGGGTGGGGGAGCGGCGGGGGCGGCGCGACTGTCCGAGAGAGGAGTGCGGGGCCGCGCGAAGGCCCCGCCGGGGACCGTCCGAGAGAGGACGGTGGAGGGTCCGTGCGGAGGGACGGCCGCACGGGCCCTCGTCGCGCCCGGGCGCGTGAGGCGCGCGGAACGCGCGGGGGGACTCGGCCTGTGGCGATGTGATCGAGTACGGTCGTAACCACAACAGGGATGAAAACCGACATTCGCCCTGTCCGTACAAGTGAACACAGCGTCAGCAGGCTGTCGATACCGCGCGGGAGAGACCCCTGACCCAGGGGCGCCGACGGGGCAATACTCCCCAGTAACCTCTCAGGCACCACGGACCGTGCGGAGAAGGCCGCTCTGAAGCCTGGGCGCCGCCGTGCCCGGTGACAGAGGGGGAGACCGTGAGGAACACCGCCGATCCGCATCGGCCCTGTCACCAGGAGGTCTCCGTGTCCGACCAGCCCGTGAACGTCCCCGGCGCGCCCGCCCGGGTGTTCGCCGACCGCCACGTCGGACCCGCGCCCGGCGCCGTCGAGGAGATGCTCAAGACGGTCGGCTACGGCTCCACCGCCGAGCTCATGGCCGCCGCCGTCCCCGCGTCCATCCTCAGCGCCCCCGGACACAGCGCGGATCTGGACCTGCCCGAGGCCATCGGCGAGGCCGAGACCCTCGCGGAGCTGCGCGCGCTCGCCGACCGCAACACCGTCGTCAAGCCCCTCATCGGCCAGGGCTACTACGGCACCTTCACCCCGCCGGTGATCCTGCGCAACATCATGGAGAACCCGGCCTGGTACACGGCGTACACGCCCTACCAGCCGGAGATCTCCCAGGGCCGCCTCGAGGCCCTCATCAACTTCCAGACCATGGTCTCCGACCTCACCGGCCTGCCCGTCACCGGCGCCTCCCTGCTGGACGAGGCCACCGCCGCCGCCGAGGCCATGACCCTGGCCCGCCGCGCCTCCAAGAGCAGGGCCGACGTCTTCGTCGTCGACTCCGACGTCTTCCCGCAGACCCTCCAGGTGCTGCGCACCCGCGCCGAGCCGCTGGGCATCGAGGTCGTCGTCGCCGACCTCTCCCGGGGCCTGCCCGAGGGCGACGCCTTCGGCGTCCTGGTCCAGTACCCGGCCTCCAGCGGTGCGGTGCGCGACCCGGGCGCGGTCATCGCCGCCGCCCACGAGCGCGGCGCCCTGGCCGTGGTCGCCGCCGACATCCTCGCGCTGACCCTGCTGCGCAGCCCCGGCTCCCTGGGCGCGGACATCGCCGTCGGCTCCACCCAGCGCTTCGGCGTCCCCCTCGGTTTCGGCGGCCCGCACGCCGGCTACATGTCGGTCGCCGAGAAGCTGCGCCGCCAGATCCCGGGCCGCCTGGTCGGCGTCTCGGTGGACACCGCGGGCCGCCCGGCCTACCGTCTGGCCCTGCAGACCCGCGAGCAGCACATCCGCCGCGAGAAGGCCACCAGCAACATCTGCACCGCGCAGGTGCTGCTGGCCGTCATGGCCGGGATGTACGCCGTCTACCACGGCCCCCACGGCCTGCGCGCGATCGCCCGCCAGGTGCACACCCGCACCGCGGCGCTGGCCGACGCCCTGGCCGAGCGCGGCTTCGAGGTGGTCCACGCCGCGTTCTTCGACACCCTGCGGGTGCGGGTGCCCAGCGCCGACCGGGTCGTGGAGAGCGCCCTGGCCGCCGGGTTCAACCTGCTGCGCGTGGACGCCTCGACCGTCGGCGTCAGCGTCGACGAGACCACGACCGTCGCCGACCTGGCCGCGCTGGCCGAGGCGTTCGGCGGGGCGGGGCACGGCCCCAAGGCCGCCGTGGCCGTGGACGGGGACGCCGACCGCGTGCCCGGGGACCTGGCGCGCGGGGTGGACTACCTCGACCACCCGGTGTTCAACACCCACCGCAGCGAGACCTCGCTGCTGCGCTACATGCGCAGGCTGTCGGACCGCGACCTGGCCCTGGACCGCACGATGATCCCGCTGGGCTCGTGCACCATGAAGCTCAACGCCACCACCGAGATGGAGTCGGTCACCTGGCCGGAGTTCGCGGGCCTGCACCCGCTGGCCCCGCTGGACCAGGCGGCCGGCTCGGTGGCGCTCATCCGCGACCTGGAGTCCTGGCTGGCCGAGATCACCGGCTACGACGCGGTGTCCCTGCAGCCCAACGCCGGCTCCCAGGGCGAGTTCGCCGGCCTGCTGGCCATCCGCGGCTACCACCGTTCGCGCGGCGACGACCACCGCGACGTGTGCCTGATCCCCAGCTCCGCGCACGGCACCAACGCCGCCAGCGCGGTGATGGCCGGCATGCGCGTGGCCGTGGTGGCCTGCGACGAGGGCGGCAACATCGACGTGGACGACCTCAAGGCCAAGATCGCGAAGCACGCCGACGCGCTGGCCGCGATCATGGTGACCTACCCGTCCACGCACGGCGTGTACGAGGACACCATCACCGAGGTGTGCCGCCTGGTCCACGAGGCCGGGGGCCAGGTGTACGTCGACGGCGCCAACCTGAACGCGCTGGTGGGCTGGGCCAAGCCGGGTGAGTTCGGGGCCGACGTCAGCCACCTGAACCTGCACAAGACCTTCTGCATCCCGCACGGCGGCGGCGGCCCGGGCGTGGGCCCGGTCGCGGTCCGCTCGCACCTGGCGGCGTTCCTGCCCAACCACCCGGGCCAGCCCGAGGCGGGCCCGCACACGGGCGTGGGCCCGGTGTCGGCGGCGCCGTTCGGCTCGGCCGGCATCCTGCCGATCTCCTGGGCGTACGTGCGGATGATGGGCGGCGAGGGGCTGCGCACCGCCACCGAGGTCGCCGTGCTGTCGGCGAACTACGTGGCCAAGCGCCTGGAGCCGTACTACCCGGTGCTCTACACCGGTGCGGACGGCCTGGTCGCGCACGAGTGCATCATCGACATCCGTCCGCTGCAGAAGGCGAGCGGCATCAGCAACGAGGACGTGGCCAAGCGGCTGATGGACTACGGCTTCCACGCCCCGACGATGTCGTTCCCGGTCGCCGGGACGCTCATGGTGGAGCCCACCGAGAGCGAGGACCTGGCGGAGCTGGAGCGGTTCATCGAGGCGATGATCGCCATCCGCGGCGAGATCGACAAGGTGGCGGCGGGGGAGTGGGACGCCGAGGACAACCCGCTCAAGAACGCCCCGCACACGGCGGAGGAGGTCACGGCCGACGAGTGGACCCACGGGTACACCCGCGCGGACGCCGCCTACCCGGTGCCGTCGCTGCGCCGCGACAAGTACTGGCCGCCGGTGGGCCGCATCGACCAGGCCTACGGTGACCGGAACCTGGTGTGCTCCTGCCCGCCGCCGGAGGCCTTCGAGCTGTAGTCCGGCCCGGTAGGGCACAGGGGGCTCCGTCCGGATCCGGACGGAGCCCCTTATTCGGGCATAAGGAAAATCTACGACATAAAGGTGAGGCTTCCGGGCTCCCACAGGGCACACCCGCCCCGAAGGGCGACACCGGCCCCCACGGCACTCTCCCGCCGCCGTCGCGCGCGTTAGAGTTGCGGCGACACCCGCGTGTCCCACCGCGCGGACCCCCACCGGAAAGCGCCCAGCATGACCACGACGTCCGGACCCTCCGCACGCCACGGCGACCCCGTCGACCCCCGGCCGCGGGCCGTCGACCCCCGGGACGCCCCCGCCGGACCCGCGCCCTCGGCGTCGGAGGCGGCCGGTCTGTGCGACCAGGCCCGCGACCTGGCCGAGAACGGCCACCTCGACCGCGCCGCCGAGCTCTACCGCGGCGCCGTCGCCGCCGACCCGCCCCCGGACGTGCTGGCCCGCGCGCTGCTGGGCCTGGCCGTGGTCGAGGACGGCCGCGGCGACACCGCCGCCGCGCGCGACGCCGCCCGCCGGGCCCTGGACACGGGCGACGCCCGGCACGCGCCCCGCGCCGCCCACCACCTGGCGCTGTCGCTGGAGCAGGACGGCGAGGGCGCCGAGGCCGAGCGGGTCTGGCGCCGCCTGCTGGACCTGGGCGGTCCCGGGCACACCGCCGTCGCCCACTACGGGCTGGCCCGCGCGGCCGAGGAGCGCGGCGACCCCGGGGCCGCCGAGGAGCACTGGGAGGCGGCGCTGGCCCCGCCGCCCGAACGGGCGGAGCGGCTGCACACCGAGACCGTGGCCGAGGCCGCCCGGGACCTGGCCGGGAGGCTGCTGGGCCGGGGGGCGCCGGGCGCCGCCCTGAGCGCCGCCGACCGGGGACTGGCCGCGGCCGAGGACCCGGAGCTGCGCCTGCTGCGCGCCGCCGCCCACCTCGAACACGCCATCGCCGACCTGGACGCGGTCCTCGAACCGCCCGGCGAGGGCGGGGAGCCGGCCGCCCCGCCGACCGCCGGGGCCGCTGTGGAGCTGCTGGCCGGCCTGCTGGCGCTGCGCGGGGACGCCGAGGGGGCCGCCGGGGTGTGGCGCGGCGGACTGCGCGACCTCGGGGACGCCACCGCCGAGGAGGTCGGCGCCCGGCTGCGGCGCGGGTTCGCCCACGGGGGCGAGGAGGACGGGGAGCCCTGGTGGGAGCCCTACCTGACGGAGGCGGTGGCCACGGCCAGCGCGCCGGCGCTGGCGGCGGAGCTGTTCGCGGTGCTGACGCGGATGCACGCCCTGGCGGCGCTGCCCGCGCTGGAGGGGGAGGCGAACCCGGCGCGGCTGCGGGAGGCGCTGGTCCAGGCGGTGCGCACCCCCGACGAACTGGTGTGGGGGCCGGGCCTGCACGCGGACCTGCGGCGCCGGCTGGCGGAGGCCACCGGTGAGCGCGACCTGCTGCCCGAGGACTGGCCCGAGCGCCTGTGAGGCCGCGGGCCGCGGAGCGGTCCGCGCGTACCGCCGCCCGGGGGCTCTGCTCCCGGGCGGGGTTCGTCCGGCCCGTCGGGGGACCGGTGGGGACGGTGGTGGTCGGGCGTTCGCGGGTCAGGCGGCCAGGACGCGGGGGCGGTGCGGGGCGACGACGGCGCCGTCGGGCAGCAGCTCACCGGTGTCGTCGAAAAGGACGACGCCGTTGCAGAGCAGGCTCCAGCCCTGTTCCGGGTGACTGGACACGACGCGCGCGGCCTCGCGGTCGGTGTCCTCGAAGGACGGGCAGGCGGGTTCGTGGCTGCACATGGGATCGGCCTTTCGCTAGGGACTCGTCATTGAGCTGACGCCAAGAATAGTGGCTCACATCACATGCTTGTCGCGTTTCGGGGCGAAAACACGCGGTCGGTGTCGTCGTCCGCTCTCACACGGTGAGATACCCGCGGATCGCCTGTGGTTCGCATCACCTTCGACCGGATCGCGCGGGGTCAGTACCCGTAGCCGCCCCGGGTCCGGCGCGCCGCCGGACGGCTGCGCATCCCGGCCCCGGCCAGGCCGCCGCGCTGGAACGCCCGCACCAGCTCGCCGCCCAGGTTCACCCCGGCGCCCAGCGCCAGGCCGACCATGACCGCCTCCACCAGCGAGAGCAGACCCGCCACCGCCGTGCCCTGGGTGAACTCGATCAGCCCCCGGTACAGCAGGCTGCCCGGCAGCAGGGGCGCGATCGACGGCACCAGGTAGGGCAGCACCGGGCGGCGGGTGCGCCGGGCCAGCCAGTGGCCCACCACCCCCACGGCCACCGCGCCCACGACGGTGCCCACGACCGGCGGCACCTCGAACACCGCCCGCATGCCCGCGTAGATCACCCAGATCATCACGCCCAGCAGGCCGATGGTCACCAGCATCCGGGGCGGCACCGCCAGCGACACCGCGAACGCGATCGCGATCCCGGCCGCGCCCAGCAGCACGGGCGGGTCCATGGCGGTGCCCGCCGAGGGCAGGGCGTCCAGGTCGATGGACACGCCCAGGCGCACCGCCGTGTACGCGACCGCGCCCACCCCGGACACGATCGCGCCCAGGATGAAGAACGTCTCCAGCAGCCGGGCCGCCGCCGACACGTAGCTGCCGCTGATCCCGTCCTGGAGGCTGGCCACCAGCGGGCGCCCGGGCAGCAGCGCCATGATGTTGCCGGTGATGATCGCCCCCGCCTGGAGCCCCAGCTCCAGCTCGTGGCTCACCCACAGCAGCCCCACGCCGATGGTCGCCGCGACCATCGCCGCGGCGGTCATCTGGTAGAACTCGGCGACCCCGCGCCGGGCCAGGAACACCGACGTGCGGTCGCCCAGCACCGCGGCCAGGAACGCCACCGTCGCCACGATGAGGCCGCCGCCCATCATCACACTGGCGCTGGAGGCGATCAGCCCGAACCCGACCACGATCACCCAGTTGGGGTAGGGCATGCGGGCCCGCCGGATGTGCTCCAGCCTGGCGGCGGCGTCCTCCAGCTCCAGCAGGCCCAGGGCGGCCTGCTGCACCAGCGTGTGGAGCTCGTTGACCCGGAAGTAGTCCAGGGAGCGGCGGCGCACCACGCGCTCGCCGGTGATGGGCGGCTGGTCGCCGCCCGGGTGCGTGGACAGGGTGATGGTGGTGAAGGTGACCGACACCTCCGAACGGGGCAGGTTGAAGGCCACCGTGAGGCTGAGCATCGCCTCGCTGACGGCCTCGGTGCCCTCCCCGCTGGCGAGCATCAGCTCGCCGACCCGCAGCACCAGGTCGATGGCCCGGGCGTCGGGGAGGGGGCGCTCGTCCTCCTCCTCGTCCGGGGCCAGGTCGCGTTCGTGCCGGGCGCGCCAGTCGCGCATCCGGCTGAGCATGCGGTCCTCACCCGACGGCGGGCGGCCCCGCTTGTCCCCCATGTCCGTCCTCCCCTTCCCGCCGCCGCCCCGCGGCGGTCGACCCGGTGTTCACGACCCCTTCAGGGGACGCGGGCCCGTCGGCTCGGGTTCGCCCGCCCGGGGACCGGGTACCGGTGAGTTCGATCACCGGATCATCCTCCCAAGCCGGACGGGCCCGTGCGGCTGAACGCGCCGGGGGCCGCGGGGGCGGATCGGGGGTCATCCGTCCCGCTCCCCGGGGCGCACCAGTCCGCTCTCGTAGGCGTGCACCACGGCCTGCACGCGGTCGCGCAGGCCGAGCTTGGTGAGGATGCGGCCCACGTGCGACTTGACGGTGGTCTCGCCGACGATCAGATGCGCGGCGATCTCGGAGTTGGACCAGCCGCGCGCGACCAGCCGCAGCACCTCGCGCTCGCGGTCGGTGAGGGGGTCGGGGGCCGCGTCCCCGGAGCCGTCGGGGGCGGGCAGCAGCGGGGCGAACCGGGCCAGCAGCCGCTCCAGCACCTGGGGGGAGACCACGGCGCCGCCGGAGGCGACGGTCTCCACCGCCGCGACCAGCTCCTCGGGCGGGGAGTCCTTGAGCAGGAACCCGTGGGCGCCCGCCCGCAGGGTGCCCACCGCGTACTCGTCGAGGTCGAAGGTGGTGAGCACCAGCACCCGGACCTCCTGGTCCAGGGAGCGCGAGCGCTCGACGATGCGGCGGGTGGCCTCGACGCCGTCCATGCCGGGCATGCGCACGTCCATGAGGACGACGTCGGGCAGCAGCCTGCGGGCCGCCTCCACCGCCTCGCGGCCGTCGGAGGCCTCGCCGACCACCGACAGGTGCGGCGCGGCCTCCAGGATCATCCGGAAGCCGGCGCGGACGAGGGGCTGGTCGTCGACCAGCAGCACTGAGACGGGCACAGGCCGATTGTGCCGCATCCGGGGCGCCCCGCGGGGACGGTGCCCGACGTCAGGCCCCCGGGGGCAGGGCGGTGGGCAGCGGCGGAGGGGTGCCGCCGAAGGCCGGGCAGATGGCCTGGTGCTCGCACCAGTCGCAGAGCCTGCTCTTCTTGGGCTCCCAGACCCCGGCGCGGCCGGCCGCCTCGATCCGGGCCCAGATGTCGGAGATCTCGGCCTCGGCGGCGCGCAGCTCGTCCTCGGTGGGGTCGTACCAGCGGATCGCCCCGTCCCCGCCCAGGTAGACCAGTTGCAGCCGGGTGGGGACCACGCCCAGGTCGCGCCAGATCATCACCGCGTAGAAGAAGATCTGGAACCTGGCCTTGTCCTCGAAGCGCGGGGAGGGGGACTTGCCGGTCTTGTAGTCGACGACGCGGATGCGCCCGTCGGGGGCCACGTCGAGGCGGTCGACGTAGCCGCGCAGCCGCAGGCCGGTGGGCAGCTCCACCGAGATGCGCATCTCGCGCTCGCGCGGCTCCAGGGCGGTGGGGTTCTCCAGGTCGAAGTAGCGGCGGACCAGGTCGCGGGCGGACTCCAGCCAGGCGTCGCGGGCGGCCTCGTCGGCGAACAGCGACTCCACCTCGGGGCGCTTCTCCCGGAGCCTGTTCCACTGGGGGTCGACCAGGCCGACCGCGGTGCGGGGGGTGCGGGTCTCGGCGGGCAGCTCGTACAGGCGCTCCAGGCAGGCGTGGACCAGGGTGCCGCGCAGGGCCGCCGCGCTCGGTGCCTCCGGGAGCCGGTCGATGGTGCGGAACCGGAAGAGCAGCGGGCACTGGAGGAAGTCCGACGCCCGGGAGGGCGAGAGCGCGGACGGCAGGAGCACGGTGGTCATACACGTGAGCCTATGAGAAGGGCGTGACAGACGACACCCGTGCGCGCAGGCCCTGTGGTGCCGGGGCCCGCGTGCCGGGTGCGGCGCGGCCCCGTAACCTTGGGGGCGTGACCACCGGCAACGATCGCCCCGCGCCCCGCGACCGCTCCAACGGACTGCTCCTGGGCCGGCCCTTCGGGGTCCCCGTGTACGTCACCGCGTCATGGTGGGTGGTGGCGGTCCTCATCACCCTGGTGTACGGCGGGATCGTGCAGGACCGCCTGGCCCTGCCGTCGGTGTTCTCCTACGCGATGGCGTTCGTGTTCGCGCTGCTGCTGTACGCGTCGGTGCTGGTGCACGAGCTGGCGCACTCGGTGGTGGCCCGGCGGTACGGGCTGCCGGTGCGGCGGATCGTGCTGTACGTGCTGGGCGGGGTCTCCGAGATCGAGAAGGAGGCGCCCACGCCGGGGCGGGAGTTCTGGATCGCGTTCGCGGGCCCGCTGTTCTCCCTGCTGATCGCGGCCGGGGCGTACGGGCTGTTCCGGCTGGCGGACCCGTTCTCCGTGGTGGGCGAGCTGCTGTTCCAGCTGTGGGTTGCCAACCTGCTGGTGGGTGTGTTCAACCTGCTGCCGGGGCTGCCGCTGGACGGCGGGCGGCTGGTGCGGGCCGCGGTGTGGAAGCTGACCGGGCGGCCGCTGGCGGGCAGCGTGGCGGCGGCCTGGGGCGGCCGGGTGCTGGCCCTGGTCGTGGTGGCGGTGCCGCTGCTGCTGGGGTGGGCCGCCGGCGCCCTCAACCCGTGGGGCACGGTCTGGGGCCTGGTGCTGGGCGGGTTCATGTGGATGGGGGCCACCGACTCCCTGCGGGCCGCGCGGGTGCGCTCGCGGGTGCCGGGGCTGCGGGTCCGCGACCTGGCGCGGGCGGCGCTGGCGGTCCCGGCCGACACCCCGCTGGCCGAGGCCGAGCGGCGGGCCGCGGTGATCGGGGCGACGGCCCTGGTGGTGACCGACTCCGAGGGCACGCCGACGGCGGTGGTGCATCCCGGGCTGGCCGCGGAGGTCACCGACGCGCGGCGGGCGTGGGTGCCCGTGGCGGAGGTGGCGCGGGCGCTGACCGCCCACTCGGTGCTCCCGCTGGACCTGGAGGGGGAGGAGATGCTGGAGCGCCTGACCTCCCATCCGCTTCCGGAGTACCTGGTGGCGGACGCCGACGGCGCGGTGCACGGGGTGCTGCGCGCCGCCGACGTCAACGCGGCCATGTCCGGCCGGGAGTGAGCCGGGCGGCGCCGTGACGCCGCCCCCGCCCCCGCCCGCCCGCCGCAGCCCTCATCTGCGGGCGCCCTCGGGCCACAGGACGGACACCGGGCGGTGCAGGGAGCGGGCGTAGGCGACGATGTCGGCGGTGCCGCCGGGGCCGCGGGCGGGCTCGCCGTCCCACACCGCGACGAGCTGGTCGCAGCGCTCCACCAGGAGGCGGCCCGCCTCCAGGTGCGCCCGGGGCGTGGACTCCACGTGCGGCAGCGTGTGGACGAGGACGGCCTGGGCGAGCAGGCGGTCGTAGAGCGGGTGGTGTCCGGCGGGGAGCCCGTCGCGGTACTCCCGGGCGGGGACGATCGCCTCCAGCGGGGCCCCGGCGTCCAGGACCGCGGCGGCGAACAGGGCGTCGGCCCCGTCGGCCAGACAGGAGAGGCCCACCAGGTCGCATCCGTAGGGTTCCAGGTGCGAGTCGATGAGGGCGGCGACGGCGTCGCCCACACCGGGGGTCAGGTTGCGATGGCCGGTGATGCCGATGCGGATCACGTCACCCTCCCTGCTGTTCGTTTAGCCGCCTTTGTACCCAGATGCAGGGACGGCGTTCACGAGCAGCGCGAGGCGGTCGTCGAGGTCTCGGACACACGCGGCCTGCGGCCCTCTGTAGCGCCGTCTGAACGAGCGGACGCGGTCCACGACCCGGGCCGAGCCGAACCGGGTCCCGGTCTCCAGGGCCTCCACGGCCAGCCGGAACGCCTCGTCGACGTCGCCCGCCTCGGCGTGCGCCGCGGCCAGTTCGACCTTGAGCACCGCGGCCTGCTTGGCGCCCCGCCCCTGGGGGCCGGACGCCTCGGCGAAGGCGTCGCGGGCGTCGTGCGGGCGCCGCAGGCGCACCCCCACCAGGGCGCGGTAGCCGGAGACCTTGGCCTGGTCGAAGGCGAACACCCAGGGCCAGGGCGGGTTGACGTTGCCCGAACGGGCGATCTCCTTCTCGGCGCGGCCGATGGCGTGGGCCGCGGCGGAGCGGTCGCCGATGCCGGCGTGGGCCAGCGCCCCCACGCAGGCCAGCCAGGCGCGGGCGGTGGGGTGCGCGGAGGGGCCCAGGACGTGCTCGGCCTCCTGGACCAGGCCCAGGCCCAGTTCGGGGTCCTCCGCGGTGTCGATCTCGAAGGCGGCCAGGGAGCCGAGCATGTACACGTCGAGCAGGCGCATCCCGGCCTGGCGGGCGCGGATGACGGCGGTGCGGTAGTGCATGCGGGCCGACCCCATGTCGCCCTGGTCGGCGTGCAGCCAGGCGGCGAACCCGGAGGCCTCGCTGGCGGCGGCGCTGACGGCGGAGTGGTGGGCGGTGCCGCGGGCCTTGAGGAGCATCCGCTCGGCCAGGTGCACGTGGGCCACGGCGCTGGGCAGCAGGTCGCGGGCGGGCGAGGTGGAGTCCATGCGGCGCTGGCCGCCGGTGATGGAGCGCAGCGCGGGCGCGGTCGTCTCGTCGACGGCGGCGTGGCCGCCCTCGGGCGGGATGCCGAAGGCGGCGCCGGCGTCGGCGGCGCGGGAGGCCGCCGGGGCGGGCGCGGGCGCCGGGTCCTCGTCGGCGTCGAGCGGCAGGGTGCCGTCGAAGCGCAGCAGGTGCAGCGGGATGTCCAGACGCCGGGCCAGGTCGTGCACCTGGGTGACGGTGAGCGACTGCTGGCCGTTGACGACCCGGGAGACCCAGCTCTGGGAGTAGGCGACGGCGCGCGCCAGGTCGCCCTGGGACCAGCCGCGGGCGGTGCGCACCCCCTCGATGACGGTCGCCATGTCGCAGGTGGCCAGGGCGGCCGCGATGCGCGGCCGGGACCACAGGTCCGGTGGAAGTTGGGACATGGAGTTCAGATTAGGGATTCGCGGTGCCGGAGGTGGCCGTGTTCGGTCCGGCGGTACCGGGTAAAGCCCGGGATCGCGGTTTTTCGTGGCTTCTCACAACCCCGTTCTAACGTTCTTAGGTGAGCGCTCCGCCCCTTGTGGCATGGGTTGTTGGGATAAGGGCGATAAAAACCTTCTGTCGGCTTTCATTGTGTTCCGGGGGTGTTCTCCGGGAGGGTGCCGCCTTCCCCGGGAGGGCCACGCATAACTGCTCATGCGTGATCCGCATAGGCGTGCTTTTCCGGTCCCGGCGGTGGGGCAGAGTGAGAACGTCGTTGGCGACCACAGGGGAGGCCTGAGTGACCGTCGATACCCCACCGGCGGGTGACCCGGACATGCGGTGTCCGGGCGAGATCGACCTCGTGCTGCGCGGGCTGGCCGCGGAACTGCGCTCGCACGGGGTGGAGGCCCGCGAGGACGGGGTGCACGGGATCGTGCACGCCGGGCCGCAGCACGCGCTGCTCCGGCCGCACCGGGGCGACCTGTGGTGGTGGATGCGGTGGCCGGGGGAGCCCCGGCCGCTGGCGGGGGTGCCCCTGTCCCCGGCCACACGGACCTCCGAGGCGGTCCGCCGCATCCTGGGGGCCCTGGACCGCACCTGAGACCGCGCGGTCCGCACCGCGCCCCCCGGGGCGCGGATCCGGCCCGCGCCCCAGGGCGGGCGGTGCATGGGCTTCCCCGGAACCCAGTCTCCCTCTGTGCGGGGCCGCCCGGCCCCGCCCGCCCGACCGCCCCGCCCCCGGACCGCGCCCCCCGCGCCCGGGTCCGGCGGGGAGACCGGAACGTCCCGACCGCAGTCCCTCCGCGGCCGGGCCGGGTCCGGAAGTGTTCCGGCCGCACCTCCCCCGTGGCCGGGGCACGACGACCGCCGGCACGGTCCCCCGTGCCGCGGCGGTCCCGCCCCGCGCCCCCGGGCGGTTCACGACGGGGCGCGCCCCGGCCCCTTCCCCTTTGCGGCCGGGGCGCGCCACCGCCCCCGTCCGAGGCGCGGGCCGGGGCGTCAGGCGCCCGGGAGCGCCGCGCCGGGGCCGTGGGCGGCCAGGGCCGCGCCCACGATGCCCGCCGTGTTGCGCAGCTCGGCCGGGACGATCGGGGTGCGGATGTCCAGCAGTGGCAGGAACTTGTCCGACTTGCGGCTCACCCCGCCCCCGACCACGATCAGGTCCGGCCACAGCAGGTCCTCCACCACCCGGTAGTACCTCTGCAGGCGCTTGTGGGCCCACTCGTGGTAGGACAGGCCCTCGCGCTCCTTGGCGCCCGAGGACGCCTTGGTCTCGGCGTCGTGGCCGTCGATCTCCAGGTGCCCGAACTCGGTGTTGGGCACCAGGTGCCCGTCCACCACCAGCGCCGTGCCGATCCCCGTGCCCAGGGTGGTCATCAGCACCACGCCCGAGACCCCCTTGGCGGCCCCGTAGCGGGCCTCGGCCACCGCCGCGGCGTCGGCGTCGTTGAGCAGCCGCACCGGCCGGCCGGTGACCCGGGCGAACAGCGCCCGCGCGTCGGTGCCGATCCAGCTCTTGTGCAGGTTGGCGGCGGTGCGCACCACACCGTTCTGCACCACGCCCGGGAAGGTGACGCCCAGGGGAGGGCCGTCCGCCTGGGGGAAGTGCGCGGCGATCTCGCCGACGATCTCGGCGACCTCCTCGGGTCCGGCGTGGTGGGGCGTGAGGATCTTCAGGCGGTCCTCGAGGAACTCCCCGGTGGTCAGGTCGACCGGGGCCCCCTTGATGCCGCTGCCGCCGATGTCGATCCCCAGCCCGGTGGTCGGCTCTGACATGGGTCCTCGTCTCCGTGTCCGTGCTCAGGCGAGCAGATCGGCCCGCTGGGCTGATACTGCCCTGACGGGCGGGGCTTCGCACACGGGGCCGGCGCGTGTCCGCCCGCCGCGGACGGGCCCAGGTGGTGTCGGCGGACCGATACGCTGGACGATCGCCCCGACCGAACCGAATCTGGGAAGACGAGAGCGACGTTGACCGGTATCCATGGCCGCCGTGGTCCCTTCACCGACGGTGACACCGTGCAGTTGACCGACCCCAAGGGGCGCATGCACACGATCACCCTCCACGAAGGGGGCACCTTCCACTCCCACAAGGGCAAGGTCGAGCACTCCGACCTCATCGGCCGGCCCGAGGGCAGCGTCGTGCGCTCCAACACCGGTACCGCCTATGTGGCGCTGCGCCCCCTGCTGATCGACTACACCCTGTCGATGAAGCGCGGGGCGACCATCGTCTACCCCAAGGACGCCGCCCAGGTCCTGGTGGAGGCCGACATCTTCCCCGGCGCGCGCGTCGTGGAGGCCGGCGCCGGGTCCGGCGCCATGTCCAGCTGGCTGCTGCGCGCGGTGGGGGAGAAGGGCATGGTGCACTCCTACGAGCGCCGCGCCGACTTCGCCGAGATCGCCCGCAAGAACGTCGAGCGGTTCTACGGCGGCCCGCACCCCGCGTGGAAGCTGACCGTCGGCGACCTCGTCGAGGAGCTCGACGAGACCGACGTGGACCGCGTGTTCCTGGACATGCTGGCCCCCTGGGAGTGCCTGGACGCCGTGGCGGGGGCGCTCATCCCCGGCGGCCTGCTGTGCTGCTACGTCGCCACCACCACCCAGCTCTCGCGCGTGGTGGAGGAGCTGCGCGAGGACGAGCGGTTCTACGAGCCGCGCTCGTGGGAGACCATGCTGCGGACCTGGCACGTGGAGGGCCTGGCGGTGCGCCCGGACCACCGCATGATCGGGCACACCGGGTTCCTGGTGGTGGCCCGCCGCCTGGCCGACGGGGTGGAGGCGCCCGAGCGCCGCCGCCGCCCGGCCAAGGGCGCCTACGGCCAGGACTACGAGGCGGCCCGCGCGGCCGCGGGCGGCGCCGCCGCGACCCCCGATGCCGCGCCCGCCGCCGGGGCGGAGCGGGAGCCGACCGCCCAGGAGTCCCCCGTCCAGGACACCGCGGCCCAGGACACCGCCGCGGAGTGACCCCCGCGCGGGGGCGCGCCGCCCGCACCGGCCGCGGGACGCCCCGCGGCCCCGGTGGGGCGGCGGGCGCAACCGCGGCACGGCCCGTCCGGAGCACGTCTCCGGGCGGGCCGTCGCGTTTCCCGAAAGGGCGTCCCGGGGCGCTCCCCGGCGTTCGAGTACCGTAAACATGTCCGTTTCATCCCCGGCGACGTGCACGGCGCCGCCGCGCCGTCAAGGGGCCGAAGCGTGACCCGGTCCCGCCCGAGAGGTTACTTTCTCATTACGTCGGGTCATCCTCTAGCAGCCTGACCTGCGGTGACGCAAGGTCTTGAAATGAGGCCTACGACACTCGTCGGGGCTGGGAGGTTAGGAATAGGGCAGGGGTAGGTACGCTCCCGAGTAGTCGTCCTTCTAAAAGGAGGTGGCGGACGTGGCCGAGCGCGACGACGAGCGTCAGAGCGACCGGGACCGTGAAGTCGCTGAACTCACGGCCCAGGTCTCCTACATGGAAAAGGAACTCAGCGTGGTCCGGCGCAAGCTCGCCGACTCGCCCCGACATGTACGCCTCCTCGAGGAGCGCCTCAGGGAGGCCCAGGCCAACCTGGCGGCGGCCAACGGCCAGAACGAGCGGCTGGTCTCCACTCTCAAGGAGGCCCGCGAGCAGATCGTGGCCCTGAAGGAGGAGGTCGACCGGCTGGCGCAGCCGCCGTCCGGCTTCGGCGTCTTCCTGGGCGGGCGCGACGACGAGACCGTCGAGATCTTCACCAACGGCCGCAAGATGCGGGTCAACGTGAGCCCCTCCGTGGACGTGGACGAGCTGCGTCCCGGCCAGGAGGTCATGCTCAACGAGGCCTTCAACGTCGTCGAGGTGGAGTCCTTCGAGACGGTCGGCGAGGTCGTGATGCTCAAGGAGATCCTCGAGGACGGCGAGCGCGCCCTCGTGATCTCGCACCACGACGAGGAGCGCATCGTCCGCCTGGCGGACCCGCTGCGCGACGAGCCGATCCGGCCCGGGGACTCCCTGCTGCTGGAGCCGCGCTCGGGGTACGTGTACGAGCGCATCCCCAAGTCGGAGGTCGAGGAGCTCATCCTCGAGGAGGTCCCCGACATCGCCTACACCGACATCGGCGGCCTGTCCGGGCAGATCGAGCTCATCCGCGACGCGGTCGAGCTGCCCTACCTGCACAAGGACCTGTTCCGCGAGCACAAGCTGCGCGCGCCCAAGGGCGTGCTGCTGTACGGCCCGCCCGGCTGCGGCAAGACGCTCATCGCCAAGGCGGTCGCCAACTCGCTGGCCAAACAGGTCGCCGAGCGCACCGGCCGCGACGTGGGCAAGAGCTTCTTCCTCAACATCAAGGGCCCGGAGCTGCTCAACAAGTACGTCGGCGAGACCGAGCGGCACATCCGCCTGGTCTTCCAGCGGGCCCGGGAGAAGGCCTCCGAGGGCACGCCGGTCATCGTCTTCTTCGACGAGATGGACTCGATCTTCCGCACCCGCGGCTCGGGCGTGTCCTCCGACGTGGAGAACACCATCGTCCCGCAGCTGCTGAGCGAGATCGACGGTGTCGAGGGCCTGGAGAACGTCATCGTCATCGGCGCCTCCAACCGCGAGGACATGATCGACCCGGCGATCCTGCGGCCCGGACGCCTGGACGTCAAGATCAAGATCGAGCGGCCCGACGCCGAGGCGGCCCGGGACATCTTCGCGAAGTACATCACCGAGGACCTGCCGCTGCACGAGGACGACATGGCCGAGCACGGCGGTTCGGCCAAGGCCACGGTGGACGCCATGATCCAGACGGTCGTGGAGCGGATGTACACCGAGGGCGAGGAGAACCGGTTCCTGGAGGTCACCTACGCCAACGGTGACAAGGAGGTCCTGTACTTCAAGGACTTCAACTCCGGCGCCATGATCGAGAACATCGTCTCGCGGGCCAAGAAGATGGCCATCAAGGACTTCATCGACCACGACTCCAAGGGGATCAGGGTCGCGCACCTGCTCCAGGCGTGCGTCGACGAGTTCAGCGAGAACGAGGACCTGCCCAACACCACCAACCCCGACGACTGGGCGCGGATCTCCGGAAAGAAGGGCGAGCGCATCGTCTACATCCGGACCCTCGTCACGGGCAAGAAGGGCGCGGACTCCGGGCGGAGCATCGACACGGTGGCCAACACCGGCCAGTACCTGTAGGAACGCACCTCCGAGGACGACAGAGGGGGCCGACCGGACTTCCGGTCGGCCCCGCCGCGTCCGGCGGCCGGGCGCGGACCGGTCAGAAGTCCACGGGGTCGCGGACCAGGGGGCAGGTCATGCAGTGGCCGCCGCCGCGCCCCCGGCCCAGTTCGGCGCCGACGATCGGCAGGACCTCGATGCCCGCCGCGCGCAGCAGCGCGTTGGTCTGGGTGTTGCGGTCGTAGGTGAAGACCACGCCCGGCTCCACGGCGACCGCGTTGTTGGCGCTGTCCCACTGCTGGCGCTCGGAGGCGTAGGCGTCGCCGCCGGTCTCGATGGTCCGCAGCGCGGACAGCCCCAGGGCCTTCGCCACCACGTCCGTGAACGCCCGGGCGCCCTCGTCCACCACCTCCACGCCCGGGGCGCGGTCGGACGGGTACAGCGAGAAGGTGTGCACCGCGTCCATGATGCGCGGGTAGAGGGTGACCACGTCGCGGTCCACGAAGGTCAGCACGGTGTCCAGGTGCATGGCGGCGCGCAGCCTGGGCATGCCCGCCACGATGACCCGGCGGGCGGCCCCGGCGGAGAACAGCGCCGCGGCGACCTGGGTGATGGCCTGGCGCGAGGTGCGCTCGCTCATGCCCATGAGCACGACCCCGTCGCCCACGGGCATGACGTCGCCGCCCTCGAAGGTGGCCTGGCCCCAGGGGAGCTCGGGGTCGCCCCACCAGACGGTGTCCCCGGCGAAGTCCGGGTGGAACCGGTACACGGCCTTCATCAGCAGGGTCTCGTCGCGGCGGGCGGGCCGGTAGAGCGGGTTGAGCGTGACGCCCCCGTAGAGCCAGCAGGTGGTGTCGCGGGTGTAGAGGGTGTTGGGCAGCGGCGGCATGAGGTACTCGCGGCCGCCGGTGGACTCCTGGGCGAGCGAGAGGTAGGGCGAGCGGTACTCGTCGGGCAGGTCGTCGGCGGCCATGCCGCCGATGAGGAGCTCGGCGAGGCCGCGGGGGTCCAGGGACTCCAGGAAGGCGCGGGTGCCCTCGATCAGGCCGGTCCCGACCTCGTTCGGGGTGATCTTGCGGTCCAGCAGCCAGGAGCGGGCCCCGGGCACGGCCAGGGTCCGGGCGAGCAGGTCGTGGAGCTCGACGACCTCGACGCCGCGGCCGCGCAGCGCGGCGACGAACTCCTCGTGGTGGCGCAGTGCGCTGTCCACCCACATGACGTCGTCGAAGAGCAGGTCCGCGGCGTTGGTCGGGGTGAGGCGGCGGTGGGCGAGTCCGGGCGAGCAGACCAGGACCTTGCGCAGGCGGCCCACCTCGGAGTGGACGCCGTGCGGCGGCGGGGCGGTGTCGGGCATGGCGGAGTCCCTTCGGAGCGGTTCAGAGCGTGATCAGGCCGGTGGCCAGGGCGGCCACGCCGGCCGCCGCCCCCGCGACGGAGACGGCGCACACGGCGAGCTCGGCCGGGGTGAACAGGCGGCGGCCCTGTTCGCGCCGGACCTTGACGAACAGCACGGTGGCGGGCGCGTAGACGATGAGGGAGACCAGGACGTACTTCAGGCCGGCCGCGTACAGCAGGAAGGCGGTGTAGGCGGTGGCGAGCACCGCGATCGCGAGGGCGCCCCGGGACGCCCCGGCCCCGGCGCCCGCGGCGGGGTCCCGCGCGACCTTGACCGCGAACAGCGCCGCGAGCAGGAACGGGATCAGGGTCAGCGCGCTGGTCATGTTGAGCGCGAAGTCGAAGGCGTCCTCGGAGAACAGGGTGACGACCAGGACCGCCTGGGACAGCGCGGTGGTCATCACCAGGGCCGGGACCGGGACGTCGGCGGCGTTGGAGCGGCGCAGGAACCGGGGCATGTCGTCGTCCCGGGCGGCGACGAACAGCACCTCGGCGGCCATCAGGGTCCAGGCCAGGTAGGCGCCCAGCACCGAGACGATCAGCCCGGCGCTCACGAACACCGTCCCCCAGGGGCCCACGGCGTGCGCCAGGACCCCGGCCATCGAGGGCTGGCGCAGGGCGGCGATCTCCTCCATCGGCATGATGCCGTAGGACACGACGGTGACCGACGCGAAGACCGCGAAGACGCTGAGGAAGCCCAGGACGGTCGCCCGGCCCACGTCCTCGCGCCGGGCGGCGTGGCGGGAGTAGACGCTGGCCCCCTCCACCCCCAGGAACACGAACACGGTGACCAGCATGGTGCCGCGCACCTGGTCGAAGAGGGTCCCGGCGCCGGCGGTGCCGGTGAGGTTGCCGGCGAACACCGCCGGGTCCAGGAGGAACAGGGCCAGCACGACGAACACCAGGATGGGCACGAGCTTGGCGACGGTGACCACCCGGTTGATCGCCGTGGCCTCCCTGACGCCCCGGCGCACCAGCAGGAAGAACCCCCACAGGCCGACCGAGGACAGCCCCACGGCCAGGAGGGTGTCGCCGTCGCCCAGGGCCGGGAAGAGGGCCCCGAGCGTCGACATGATGAGCACCCAGTAGGTCACGTTGCCGACGCAGGCGCTGGCCCAGTACCCGAACGCGGCGAAGAACCCGAGGTACTCGCCGAAGCCCGCCTTGGCGTAGGCGTAGACCCCGGCGTCCAGGTCGGGCCTGCGCACGGCGAGCATCTGGAAGACGAAGGCGAGCATGAGCATGCCGGTGCCCGCGATCACCCAGGCGATGAGGGCCCCGGCCACGCCGGTGGACTCGGAGAACCGCGACGGCAGGGAGAAGACCCCGGCCCCGACCATCGAGCCGACGACCATCGCCGTCAGGGTCGGCAGGGTGAGCCTGACCGGCGCGCCCCCGGACGCGCGCTCGGCGGCGTGCGCGCCGCTCATGCCGGCCGCTCGCGGGGTCCGGGGCGATCGTCGCCCGGCGTGTTCGCCATGTGGCACATGGTCATAATCTAGGCGGATGGGTCCGTATCGCCGGGCCTTGCCCGTGTCCTCGGGGTGTCTTGCGCTTTGCCGCGCGGACCGCGGCCGCAAGGGAGGCGGCAACGGTCGGCCGACTTTTCCCGGAAAACGGGTGAAAGGTTTTTCCCGGCTCGGGGAAAGCCGGTCCCACCTGCGATGACAACGGCGCGCCGGGAGGCCCGGAACTCCCGGGAAGACGGCGCTTGGGCCACAATCGACGCGGAAGCGTTCAAGACCGGCCCCCGGTGGATAATCTCTTCACCATGAGTGTGCGGCGGATTATGGGTATCGAGACCGAGTACGGGATCTCCGTGCCGGGCAACCCCGGGGCCAACGCGATGGTCACCTCAACCCAGGTGGTCAACGCCTATCTGGCCGCCTCGGCGGCCCGGGCGCGACGGGCACGATGGGACTTCGAGGAGGAGAACCCGCTGCGCGACGCGCGCGGCTTCGACCTGGCGCGTGAGGTGGCCGACCCCACGCAGCTCACCGACGAGGATCTGGGGCTGGCCAACGTCATCCTCACCAACGGGGCGCGGCTGTACGTGGACCACGCCCACCCCGAGTACTCGGCGCCCGAGGTCACCAACCCGCGCGACGCGGTGCTGTGGGACAAGGCGGGCGAGAGGGTGATGGCGGACGCGGCCGCCCGGGCGGGGGCCACGCCGGGGATCGAGCCCATCCAGCTGTACAAGAACAACACGGACAACAAAGGCGCGTCCTACGGCTGCCACGAGAACTACCTGATGCAGCGGTCGACGCCGTTCGGCGACATCGTGCGCCACCTCGTCCCGTTCTTCGTGTCCCGCCAGGTGGTGGTGGGCGCGGGCAAGGTGGGCATCGGCTCCGACGGGCAGGGGACCGGCTTCCAGCTCTCCCAGCGCGCCGACTTCTTCGAGGTCGAGGTGGGGCTGGAGACCACGCTGAAGCGTCCCATCATCAACACGCGGGACGAACCGCACGCCGACCCGGACAAGTACCGGCGGCTGCACGTGATCATCGGCGACGCCAACATGAGCGAGATCTCCACCTACCTCAAGCTGGGGACGACGTCGCTGGTGCTGTCGATGATCGAGGACGGGTTCATCAGCGTGGACCTGTCCCTGGAGACCCCGGTCGCCGACCTGCGGGCGGTGTCCCACGACCCGACGCTGGCGCACCGCGTGAAGCTGCGCGACGGGCGCCGGATGACCGCGCTGGAACTCCAGGGCGAGTACCTGGACCAGGCGCGCAAGTACGTGGAGGACCGCTACGGCACGGACGTGGACCCCGACACCGCCGACGTGCTGGACCGGTGGGAGTCGGCGCTGACCCGGCTGGGCAACGACCCGATGGACCTGGCCGACGAGCTGGACTGGGTGGCCAAGCTCAAGGTGCTGGAGGGGTACCGCTCCCGGGACGGGCTGGACTGGTCGCACCCGCGGCTGCAGCTGGTGGACCTGCAGTACTCGGACGTGCGGCCGGACAAGGGGATCTACAACCGGCTGGCGGCGCGCGGGCGGGTCAAGCGGCTGCTGGAGGAGCCCCAGGTGCAGCGGGCGGTCACCGAGCCGCCGGAGGACACCCGGGCGTACTTCCGCGGCCGGTGCCTGGCCAAGTACGCGGACTCGGTGGCGGCGGCGTCGTGGGACTCGGTGATCTTCGACCTGCCGGGCTACGACTCGCTCCAGCGGGTGCCCACCCTGGAGCCCCGCCGCGGGACGAAGGAGCACGTGGGGAAGCTGCTGGACGCCTCGCCTACGGCGGCCGACCTGGTGGCGGTGCTGTCGGGCGGCCGCTGACCGCGGGCGCCCGCCGGGGCGGGGACGGCGCGCCGCCCCCGCCCCGTGCTCCGTTCACGCGGAGGTGGTCCGATCGCACACCATCGGTCGCGCGGCCCGAACCGGTGGCCCCGCTCCTGCGGGGACGGATCCGGCCGCTGATCGGAGAGAGCGGTGACCTCCGCGGTCCGGGGTGTGCGCGGCGGGCGCGCCGCCACCGTCAGGGAAGGGCCGCGGCGATGGCGGCGGCGACCTGCGCGGCGTCCAGGCCGTCGGTGTCGATGACGCGGGCGCCCGAGGGCCGCGGCAGCCTGCTCTCCCGGACCGCGGCGTCGACGGCCGCGCTCAGGGCGGGGCCGCTCAGGCCGGCGCGGTGGTCGCCGGGGATGGCGGGCCCGTCGCCGCGGGCGCGCCGGGTGATGCGCTCGGCGAGGACGGCGGGGGAGGCGTGCAGCCAGAACACCGCCACGTCCCCGGGGTCCCACAGGCGTCGGAGGAGGCGGGCGGTGCGGGGATCGCCGCTGACCAGGACGGTCCCGGCGCCGCCGCGGGCCAGGTTCGCTGCGGCCACACGGGTGTTCGCCGCGCGCAGGGGCGCGAGGCGGTCCGCGCGGGTGCGCGTTCCGAGGAACCCGAGCTGGTGGGCGTCGAGGTACCCCACGGCTTCGCCGGCGCGCGCGATCCGGGAGAACGCCCCGAACCCGGCCGTGGAGAGGCCGGCCCCGCCGGGGCCGGTGACCACGGCGGTACGCCGCGGTGCCGCCCCGGGGGCGGGCGCGTCGTCGTCGGCGGTGGTCCGGAGCGGTCCGCCGAGCGCCGCGGCGGCGACCTGCGCGGCGATGTCGGCGGGGGAGCGGCCGACCGTGTCCACGTGCACGTCGGCGGCGCCCGGGTCGAGCCGGGCGGCGTGCTCTGCGGCCTCGTCGGCGAGTCCGACGAGCCATCCGCGGCGCCGTACCCGCTCGCGGATCGTGTCCGCGTCCGCGTCCAGGTGCACGGCCAGGACCCGGTCGCGCGGGACGCCGGGCAGCAGCCGTGCGAGGTGGCCGGGGCCGTCGGCCTGCCCGGCCACGACCAGCACCTCCGCTCCGTGCGCGCGGTACCCGCGGGACAGGGCGGGCAGGGCGGAGGCGATCAGCCCGGTCTCTGTGGCCGTCACCCCGGCGGCCAGCCGGAGCTGGTCGGCGTCCACGAACGCGGCCGTCACGCCCGCGTCCGCGGCCGCGGACAGCATGCGGTACCCGACGGTGGACTTGCCCACCCCCGAGGCGCCGAGCAGCCATACGACGGGAAGCACGCAGCCGACTATAGGGCGGCCGCGCGGGACCCGGAACGGCCGGGGCCCGCGGGGATAGGCTGGGCCCGTTCCCGCTGAGGAGAGAGGCCCATGAGTCCTTCGATCGCGACCAACACCACCGTCGACCTGGCCGGGCTGCTGGAGTTCGTGCGGCCCCGGCACAACGCGCTGCTGATCACCCGCCGCGGCGACGGCGGGCCGCAGGCGTCCCCGGTGACCTGCGGTGTCGACGGGCAGGGGCGGATCGTCGTCTCCACGTACCCGGAGCGGGCCAAGGCCCGCAACGCCGCGCGCGACCCCCGGGTGAGCGTGGTGGTGCTGTCCGACGACTTCGGCGGCGCCTGGGTGCAGGTGGACGGGGAGGCCGAGGTGCTGGACGGCGAGGAGGCCGTCGAGCCGCTGGTGGAGTACTTCCGCGTGATCGCGGGCGAGCACCCGGACTGGGCGGAGTACCGGGAGGCGATGCGCCGCCAGGGCAAGGCGCTGGTCCGGGTGACCCCGCGGCGCTGGGGCCCGATCGCCACCGGCGGCTTCCCCGCCGACCGCGTCCCCCCGTCCGCCGGCTGACCGGCCCCGGGCTCACACCGCCGCGGGGCGATTCTTGCGCACCAGGTCCGCCGAACCGGCGACGCGGGCGGTGGTCAGGACGGCCGACCGGCGGCTGAACAGCCGGAGCAGGAACGGGGCGGCGGCGTCGGCCGCCCGCGACAGCGCGCTGGGGGCCGACCGGCGCCGGTCCAGGACGCGCACCAGCGCCGCGGCGACCTGCTCGGGCGTCCGGAAGTCCCCCGGGTACCCCTCGGTGCCGATCCCGTCGAAGAACTCCGTGCGGGTCAGGCCCGGCGAGAACGCCAGGGTGCGCGGACCGCTCCCGCGGGTCTCCCACCACAGCGCCTCGGTGAAGCTCAGCACGAACGCCTTGCTCGCCGCGTACACCGCCATCCCCGGGATCGGCTGGTAGGCGGCCATGCTCGCGATGTTGACCAGGTAGCCGCCCGGGTCCAACCGCCCGATGAACGCCCGTGACACGTCCACCGGCGCGGTCACGTTGAGCGCGAGCAGCGCCTCCAGTTCGTCGGGGTCCTGTTCGGCGAACGCGCCGTCGGCGCCGATCCCCGCGTTGTTGACCAGGCTCGTCACGCGGATGCCGCGGCGGTCGACCTCGGCGGCCAGGTCCCGGCCCGCGCCCGGGCGGCCGAGGTCGGCCGAGACGGTCTCCACGCGGACGCCGTGCGCCCCGCGCAGTTCGGCGGCCAGGGCCTCCAGCCGTTCGGCGCGGCGGGCGACGAGCACCAGGCCGGAGCCGCGTGCGGCGAGCAGGCGGGCCAGGGCCGCGCCGATGCCGGAGCTGGCACCGGTGATGAGTGTGGTCTGGGAGGCATGATCAAGGGTCATGTCGACACCCTACGCCATGTATGACACTCGGTGTCAAGATCGCTCCTGGGTGCCTTTCCTTGTAGGCTGGCGGGATGACGACCGGAGAACCGACCCCCGGCCTGCGGGAGCGCACGCGCCGCGCGGTCCACCGCGAGATCGCCGAGGCCGGGATGGCGCTCTTCCTGGACCAGGGCTTCGAAGAGACCACCGTCGACCAGATCGCCGAGGCCGCCGGGATCTCCCGCCGCTCCTTCTTCCGCTACTTCGCGACCAAGGAGGACGTGGTCCTGGGCGACATGATCGAGCGGGGGCACCGCATCGGCGCGGCGCTGGCCGCGCGCCCCTCCGGGGAGGAGCCCTGGGCGGCGGTGCGGGCCGCGCTGATGGCGCTGCGCGAGGAGTCCTCCGGCGGCCCCGAGGAGGAGCTGCGCATCGGGCGGATGCTGCACGGGACCCCGTCGCTGCGCGCCCGCAGCCTGGAGAAGCACCTCGCCTGGCAGGAGGTCCTGGTCCCCGAGCTGGCCCGGCGCCTGCGCGAGGCGCACGGCCTCGACGGGGTGAGCGCCGACCACCGTGCCGCCGCGATCATCGCCACCGCGCTCACCTGTATCGACGTCGCCACGGACACCTGGCTCCGCGTCGACGGGGCGGTCCCCCTCGAAGACCTCTGGGACGAGGCCGTCGCCGCCGTCCGGGCCTGACCGCCCGGTACGGGCGACACGCCGGTTATGTGCCCTTGCGCTTAGAGCGCGTGTGCAAATATCTTCGTTCCCGACTCCGACGAAGGGCGCACCATGCAGATCGACCTCACCGGGAAGACGGCGCTGGTCACCGGATCCACCCAGGGCATCGGCTCGGCGATCGCGACCGGCCTGGTCCGCGCCGGGGCGCGGGTCGCGGTCAACGGGCGCAGCCCGGAGACCGTGGACCGCGCGCTGGAGCGCATCGCCGCCGAGCACCCCGGCGCCGACCTGGTCGCCGCCCCCGGCGACCTGGCCGACGACGGCGGCCTGCGGCGCGTCCTGGACGCCGTCCCCGCCGTGGACGTCCTGGTCAACAACCTGGGCGTCTTCGGCGCCCGCCCCGCCCTGGAGATCACCGACGAGGAGTGGCGCCGCTACTTCGAGGTCAACGTCCTGACCGCGGTGCGCACGACCCGGGCCTACCTGCCCGGCATGGTGGAGCGCTCCTGGGGGCGCGTCCTCAACATCGCCAGCGACTCGGCGGTGGTGGTCCCCGCCGAGATGATCCACTACGGCATGACCAAGACCGCCCTGCTCTCGGTCACCCGCGGCTTCGCCAAGGAGGCCGCCGGGTCCGGGGTCACCGTCAACTCCGTCATCGCCGGGCCCACGCACACCGGCGGGGTCGAGGACTTCGTCTACGAGCTGGTGGACCGGGACCTGCCCTGGGAGGAGGCGCAGCGGGTGTTCATGCGCGAGCACCGCCCGATGTCCTTGATCCAGCGGCTCATCGAGCCCGAGGAGATCGCGAACATGGTCGTCTACCTCGCCTCGCCGCTGGCCTCGGCCACCACGGGCGGCGCCCTGCGGGTGGACGGCGGCTACGTGGACTCGATCCTGCCCTGACCGCCCCGCCGGGGCGCGGGGTCAGGCCCGTACGGTCCCGCCCGGCAGGACGGTGTCCCGGCGGCACAGGCCCAGGCAGACGAGTTCGAGGAGGCGCTTGGCGCGCGGCTCCCAGTCGCCCGCCGGGTCGAGCTGGTACAGCCCGGCGATGGCCAGCAGTACGTCGTCGGGTTCCAGGTCCTCGCGCAGGGTCCCGGCGGCGCGGTTGGCGTCGAGCAGCCGCTGGAGCGCGGAGGTGAGCGGTCCCCGGGCCTCCTGGGCGAACCGGCCCCTGCTGGTGGCGCTCTGGAGCGCCCCGATGAGGCCGGCCTTGGTCATGGCGTAGCGGGCGAACCGGGTGAGCCACAGCTTGAAGGCGTCCAGCGGCGGGTGCTCGTCGAGCAGGTCGTCGGCGGCCTGCGCCATCTGCTGCACCTCGGCGCGGTACAGCTCGAAGACCAGGTCCTCGCGGGTGGGGAAGTGCCGGTACAGGGTGCCGATGCCCACCCCGGCCTTCTTGGCGATGGAGTTCAGGGAGGCGTCACTGCACGTGGAGAACGCCTCGCGGGCGGTCTCCAGCAGGTGGGCGCGCGTGCGGACGCCCTGGGCGTGCAGCTGCTCGACGCGCTTGGTCGACACGGTCGTGGTCCTTCGTTGGCGGAGATCTCTCCGTCATAGGTTAGCCGATATTTCGATTTCTTGTCATCCCAGTTCAGACGATGTTTCCCGGGGGTGCTGCGGCTCGCGTCACAGGTTTTCGGGATTGCCTGGCGGAGACCTCTCCGGTAAGTTCTGTGTACGTGGCGGAGACCTCTCCGTCACTTCATTCTCCTCGGTGGGGGCCGTCCCTTCGGGTTCGACGGCCCCGCACCGGGTCACAGCACCTGTCCCTAAGGACCCGCCATGCAAGACAACGCCACTTCCCTGCGGATCGGTGTCATCGGCGCGACCGCGGGCATCGGAGCGCTCATCGCCGCCGAAGCCCGTCAGCGAGGGCACGACGTGTGCGACATCCGCCGCGACCCCCTGGAGATCGGCTACGGCGACCTCGACGGCCTGGACGTCCTCGTCAACGCCCACCAGGCCCAGGTGGGCCGCGAACGCGACCACATAGAGGTCGACCGCCACCTGATCTCGCTGCTCACCGGAACCTCCGTGCGGCTCCTCGTGGCCGGCAGCCACGGACACCTGTACGCCGACGAGTCCAGGACCGCCACCTACTGGCAGAGCAGGATGGCCCGCGGCCCCCTGCGCGACCTGGCGCGCTCCCTGGAACGCGCCTACTTCCTCTACCAGATCAGCCTCGACCTGCGGTGGACCTACCTGGCCCCGCCGGTCGAACTCGTCAGCGAGGGCGAGCGCACCGGCCGCTACCGGACCGGCGGCGACGTCGTCCTCACCGACGAGCACGGGCGCAGCCGGCTCAGCGACGCCGACTACGCCGTCGCCTTCGTCGACGAGATCGAGACCGACGCCCACTCCGGACGGCTCTACACCGTCGCCGCCTGACCGCCGGCGGTCCTCCCCACGTGCGGCGGGGAGGACCGCCGGTGCCCCCCGTGGGCGCTCAGCCGTGCCAGGTGCCGTCGGTGCAGCGCAGGGGGCGCAGGCTCAGCGCCGTCCACAGCTCCAGCCGGGTCCGCGGATCGGACAGCGGGCGGCCCAGCACCCGCTCGGCGGTGCGCAGCCGCGCCCGCAGCGTGTTGCGGTGCACCCCCAGGTCCCGGGCGGTCCCCTCCACCTGCGCCCCGGAGTCCAGGTAGTGCCGCAGGGTGTGCGCCAGCTCCGTCCCGTTGCGCACGTCGTGTTCCAGCAGCGGCCCCAGCACGGCCTCGGTGAACGCCCGCGACCCGCTCTCGGGGACCGCCGACCGCAGCAGAGCCCAGGCGTCCGCCTCGTCCACGTGCCGGTACCCCTGCGGGGGGACCGCGTCGCGGGCCCGGGACACCGCCGAGGCCAGGTCGGCCGGCCCGCGCGCACGGCAGGCCCCCGCCGCCGGCACCCCCGGCAGTAGTGCGAGCAGGCGCTCCCCGGCGTGCGGGCGGCCTGTGTCGGGCAGCACCGCCACCAGTACCCCGTCCAGCGGGCACAGCCCCGCGCTCTGCGCGGCACCGGTGTCCCCGAGCACGTCCACCAGGGCGTCCGCCGCCGCGTCCAGCGCGCTCGGCGTCCCCGGAGCGGGGTCGCGCTCGCCGCCGGCCCGGTAGCAGACCACCTCCCAGGGCGGGGGCGGAAGCGTGAGCGGAACGCCCACCGGCCCGCCCAGCACGGCGGCCCGCAGCAGCGGGGCGCGTTCGCGGAAGATCGCCCGACGCGCGTCGCGCGAGTGCAGCAGGTCCACCGCCAGCAGCGACGCGGCGTGGTTGGCCAGCACCCGCACGCTCGTGGAGGGGGCGGCGCAGCGCAGCGCCAGCCACCCCAGCGTCCGGCCGGTGGTGCCCAGCGTCTGCAGCAGGATCACCCCTTCGCCGTCCGCTGCACCGCCCGTCCCCGTGCCGTCCGCCTCGGCGGTGCCCGGGCCGTCCGCGCCCGCCGCGCCCCGGCCGTCCCCGGCCAGGACCCGCATGCCCGGCGTGCCGCCGGACCCGGCCACCGCGGCGCGCACCGGCGCGTGCCAGGCCGGCTCGGCGTCCGGGACGGCCCGGCTGGTCATCCCGTTGCGGTCCAGCAGCAGGCACTCCCCGGACGCCGCCGACGCCAGCTCGTGCATCACCCCCGCCGGCCCCGAGCGCAGCGCCGCCCGCGCCATCGCGTCCTGGGCGGCCAGCACCCTGCCCTGCTCCCTGCTCCGCTCGGCGGCGTAGTGGTCGGCCACGGTCTCCACCACGGCGATGAACGACGTCTCGCCCTCCACCCGCAGCACCGGGAAGCCGAGCCGGTCGCCCTCGTCCAGCACCTCCGGCGGGATCGTCCCGCCCAGCCACACGTCGATGGCGAAGGCCAGCGCTGCACACCCCGCCCGGTGCAGCCGCCGGACATAGGCGCGCCGCTCCTCCTCGCCGGCCCCCAGGCCCAGCCCCACGGTCAGCACCAGCTCGCCGCCGCGCAGCCAGCGCACCGGGTCGGGCAGTTCGGTGACGTGCGCCCAGCGCACCACCCGGTCCAGCCCCGGGGACCCGGCCGAGGCGTGCACCTCCAGGTGCGGTGCCGAGGTGATGTCGCGGACGGTGATGCTCACGGCTGCTCCCGGGTCCCGGTCGTGCGTCCCGGCGGCGCGCGGTGGGACCGACTGTGCGCGCCGCACTTTTGTCACGGTACGCCCTGTGCGGAACATCCCGGCGCCGGTGACAGGGGAGTGTCTACGGTCACAACAACACCTGAGCAGCGCCCGACGATCGCGCCACACGCAACCGGAGTTCCCATGTCAGAGCGGACCGCCCCCACGTCCTCGCACCCCGCGCGTGCGGCCGTGGCGGCCTTCGTCGGCACCACCATCGAGTGGTTCGACTTCTACGTCTACGCCACGGCCGCGGCCCTGGTCTTCGCCACCCAGTTCTTCCCCGCCGGGACGGACCCGGTCGTGGGCCTGATGGCCTCCTTCGCGACCTTCTCCGTCGGCTTCTTCGCCCGGCCGCTGGGCGGCCTGGTCTTCGGCCACTACGGCGACCGGCTCGGCCGCAAGTCGGCCCTGGTCATCACCCTGCTCATGATGGGCGTGGCCACCTTCTGCGTCGGCCTGCTGCCCACCTACGAGCAGGTCGGGTTCCTCGCCCCGCTGCTCCTGGTGGTGCTGCGGTTCGTGCAGGGCATCGCCGTCGGCGGCGAGTGGGGCGGCGCCGTCCTCATGGCGGTCGAGCACGCGCCCGAGGACCGCAAGACCTTCTACGGCTCCTTCGCCCAGCTGGGCAACCCGGCCGGCGCCCTGCTGGCCACCGGTTCGTTCGGCCTCATCGCCGCCTGGAACGCCGACGCCCTCCACGACTGGGCCTGGCGCCTGCCGTTCCTGGCGTCGGTGCTGCTGGTCCTGGTCGGCCTGTTCATCCGCCTCAAGGTGGAGGAGTCCCCGGTCTTCGAGGCCGCGCAGCAGAAGGACGCGCCCACCGAGCTGCCCGTGCGCGAGGCGCTGCGCACCTCCTGGCGGCCGCTGCTGCTGGGCATCGGGATCCTGCCGGTCGCGGTCGGCGGCTACTACATCGTCACCACCTTCCTCCAGGGGTACGGGGTCACCGAGGTCGGCATCAGCGAACAGGTCATCCTCAACGGCCTGAGCCTGGCCGCGTTCGTGGAGCTGGTCGCCACCCTGGGGGTGTCCTGGCTGGGCGACCGCTTCGGCACCGTCCGCGTGGTCACCATCGGCCTGGTCGGCGTCATCGTCCTGGCGATCCCGCAGTTCCTGGTCCTGGAGACCGGCAGCGTCGGCCTGATCTTCCTGTCGCTGTGCGTGATGCGCTTGGCCATGGCCGCGGTCTACGGCCCGATCGCCCGGGTGCTCGCGCAGATGTACCCGCCGCGGGCCCGCTACACCAGCATCTCCATCGCCTACCAGGTCGCCGGCGCGATCTTCGGCGGCCTGTCGCCGCTGGCCTGCACCGCGCTGTACGCGGCGACCGGCAGCATCCTGCCGGTGGCGGGCCTGCTGATGGCGATGGCGGTGGTCAGCATCATCTGCCTGGCCAACGCGCCCCGGCACCGCGACGCCGACCTGCTGGAGTCCGCGTCGGCCTGAGCCGGCCCGCACCACCCCGCACCCCCCGAACCGGAAGCACCGATCGACGTTCTTCCGTCTCCCCGGGGCGGGCCGGCCGTCCTCCGGCCCGCCCCGGGGCTCCCACCCGTATCCGAACCGAGGAGGAAGCCGTGTCCGGCCTGCTCATCCACAATGCCGCCGTCCTGACCATGGACGACTCCCGCCCCCGCGCCGAGGCACTGGCCGTGCGCGACGGGCGCGTGCTCCTGGCCGGCACGGCCGAGCAGGCCCGCGCCGCGGCCGGGCCCGGTGCCACCGAGATCGACGCGGGCGGGCGCACCGTCCTGCCCGGGTTCATCGACCCGCACAACCACCTGCTGTCCACCGCCGAGTCCCTGGCCGCCGTGGACGCCCGCTACCCCCGGGTGGGCAGCGCCGCCGAGCTGGTCGCCGCCATCGCCGCCGAGGCCGCCCGCACCCCGGCCGGGCAGTGGATCCGCGCCTTCTCCATGGACGACGCCAAGTACCCCGAGGGCCGTCCCACCCGCCGCGACCTGGACGCGGCCACCACCGAGCACCCCGTGATCGTCTACCACGTGTCGGGTCACCAGGCCGTCGTCAACTCCGCGGCCCTGGCCTGGAGCGGCATCGGCGAGGACGTGCCCGATCCGGCGGGCGGCTCGTTCGTGCGCGACGAGGGCGGCCGCCTCACCGGCATGGTCACCGACGCCGCGATGGAGCTGCTGCTGCCGCTGGCCGTCGACATCGGCTGCCACGGGCCCAACTTCCACACCGACCTGCCCACCGAGCACCTCCTGGGCTGGCTGTCCGACGCCGCCCGCCCCTACCTCTCCGCCGGCGTGACCACCGTGTGCGACCCGCAGGTGTCGGCGCGCGAGCTGCGCGTGTACCGGGCGGCGCGGGACGCCGGGACGCTGCCGCTGCGCACCTTCGGCATGCCGCTGTCCCACCAGCTCGACGCCCTCACCCAGGCGGGGCTGGCCTCGCCGTTCGGCGACGACTGGCTGCGCCTGACCGGCATGAAGTTCTACTCCGACGGCACCCTGCTGGGCGGCACCGCCAAGTTCACCGTCCCCTACGGCGAGCGGGGCCAGTTCGCCGGGAGCCTGTACCACCACCCCGACCAGCTGGTGGACCTGGTGACCCGGGCCGCCCGCGAGGGCTGGCAGGTGGCGATCCACACCCAGGGCGACGCCGCGATGGAGCACACCCTGGCCGCGATCGCGTCGGCGGCGAAGGTGTCCGGGCCCGACCCGCGCCCGCGGGTGGAGCACTGCGGGTACCCGACGGTGGAACAGGCCAAGCGGTTCACCGAGTACGGGGTCATCCCGGTCAACCAGCCCAACTTCCTCTACGACAGCGGGCGCGACTTCCTGCGCCGCCTGGGGGACCGGGCCCACCGGCTCCAGCCGATGCGCGAGGAACTCGACCTGGGCCTGCGCCCGGCGCTGTCCAGCGACGCGTTCGTCTCCAGCCTGCGCCCGATGGACACCATCGCCAACGCGGTGGGGCGCACCACCCGCGAGGGCGACGAGATCGGCGCCGACCAGGCGGTCACCCTGCACGAGGCGCTGCGGGCGCACACCCTGGACGCCGCCCACGCGGTGGGGATGGAGGACCGGCTCGGCGCCCTCCGGCCGGGGTACCTGGCCGACGTCGTGGTCCTGGACCGCGACGTCGAGGGGCTGGGCCCGGATGAGCTGCGTTCGGTGAACGCCTGGCTGACCGTGCTGGACGGGAAGGTCGTCCACCGGGCCTGAGGCCCGCGCATCCCCGAGTCCGGGAAAGGGGCGGGCCCTCCCGGCCGGGGACCCGCGGGGGAACGGGGGTGTCCCCGCCCGCGCTGTGCGCGCGGGCGGGGACACCGGGGGAGGGGGTGGGCGGGACGACTAGCTGGTGCGGATCCGCACGCCCCACGAGTTCACCATCGGCAGGACCTCCTGGTAGTAGGTGGTGCCGCCGCTGGAGCAGTTGCCGGAGCCGCCGGAGGTGACGCCCTGCGCCTGCGAGCCGGAGATGAAGGAACCGCCGGAGTCGCCGGGCTCGGCGCACACGTTGGTGCGGGTGAGCGCGTTCACGGTGCCCTGCGGGTAGCGGACCGTCTGGTTGCGGGCCTGGATGGTCCCGCAGCGCCAGCCGGTGGTGGAGCCGGAGCGGCAGATCGCCGACCCGATCGGCGCCTGGGTGGTGCCGGTGACGGACTGGTAGGTGCCGTTGTAGCGGCTGACCAGGTTGGTCAGGGTGAAGTTCGAGGTGCCCCGCACGAACGCGGCGTCGTTGCCCGGGAAGACCGAGCGCTCGAAGGTGCCCCGGCCGTTGCCGATGGTCACGCCGGTGCCCACGGTGCCGCAGTGGCCCGCGGTGACGAAGCCCGGCTGGCCGGCGCTGTTGGTGGCGGCGAAGCCGACCGAGCAGCGGCCGCCCATGTAGTAGGCCAGGCCGCCGATGATGTCCGCGTACAGCTGCGGGGCCTCGTCGGTGGTGACGACCTCGACGGCGGAGGCGTCCACGTCGGCGTCGGCCAGGAGCGCGTCGACGTCGGTGCCCTCCAGGACCTCCAGGACGACGGTGTCGCTCGCGACGTCCGGGTACCAGCCGGTGACGCCCTCGGGGGCGTCGGCCGCGTCGAGGGCCTCGACGACCTCGGCCAGGCCCTCGGTGCCGTACTCGACGACCTCGGCCTGCGCGCCGGTCGCCTCGACCGCCGCGACGGCGTCGGCGCTGGTGACCAGGACGGTGAGGTCCTGGGTCTCGATGTCGTAGAGCGAGCCGCCGTAGGCGTCGCCGGCGGCCTCGGTCGCCTCGGCGTCGACGTCCAGGGCTTCCTCCTGGGCCTCCAGGAGCTCGGTGGCCTCGGCCTGGGTCAGGTCGAGGTCGCGGGCCAGGGCCTCCTGCATGGTGGCGGCGCTGTCATCGGCCACGGGGGTCTGTGGTGCGGTCGCCGCGTAGGCGCCGGGGGACATGGCGAGCACCAGGCCGAAGGCCAGGGCTCCCGTTCCGACGGCGGAGATAACGGGGGAGGGTCGCATGATCCCTACTCTCCAGGGGGATTGACGGGGGAATGGGCTCCCGTTCCGGTGGGGACGGGCGGCCCTTCCGCGGAGTGGGATTGGTCCACTCCGCGAAGCTCACCGAGACGCTCGGTAAACGATTCCAAACCATAAGTGGACACTTTGGCGAGGGAAAGACCCGCTTTCTCCGGAAAGCGACCAAGTGGCAAGGGGATCATCCGATGAGACGGGGTCCCGCGGTGGCTGTTGGTAGTCGAATGTTGAACGACCTGTATTTTTCCGCAGTCGCCCGGTTACCCTGCGCGTAAAGTCTGGCGTCGCAAGGGGGGTTCCCTGGCCGGATCCGGCCAGGGAACCCCGTCCCCTTCGTGACCGCGTGGCTACACGGCGGTAACAACCGAGGTCACGGTGCCGCCGCCCGCGGGGGCGCGACCGGTGCCGGGACGGTCGGGGAGCGCGCCGGGGCGAGGGGCCGGAAGGAGGAGGGGCCGGGCCGCAGCCCGGCCCCGACGCGGAGGGCCTACTCCCGGAAGGGGGCCGTCACGAGGTCACCAGGGTCAGCCCCCACATCGCCAGCAGGGGGTTCACCTCCTGGCCGAACGTGGTGCACCCGCCCCCGGGCGAACCGGAGCCGCCCGAGACGATCCCCTGGGCCTGGTCCCCGGCCACGATGGGCGCGCCCGAGTCCCCGGGGCCCGCGCACAGGTTCGTCCGGAACAGGCCGCGCACGGTCCCCTGGGGGTAGCTCACGGTCTGGTTGCGGGCCTGGAGGGTGCCGCACTGCCAGCCGTAGGCCGGCGAGGACATGCACAGCGCCGACCCCACGGGGGCGGGCGTGGAGCCCGCCACCTCCAGGTATGCGGTGCTGTAGCGCTCGACCAGGTTGGTCACCACCCACGGCGGGGAGACCTGCACGAACGCGCCGTCGGAGCCGGGGAAGACCGAGTGCCGGAACACGCCGACGGGGCCGTCGGGGCCCTGGAGGACGTCTCCGGGACGGCCGCAGTGGCCGGCGGTCAGGAAGCCCTCGACGCCGTCGCCGCGCGCGGAGAAGCCGATGGTGCAGCTGCCGCCGTGGGCGGTGAACCGGTGGCCGCCGATGATCCGTCCGTAGGTCGACGGCCGGGCGGCCTCGACCAGGCGCACCGCGTCGTCCGGCACGCCCAGGTCGGCGGCGGAGACCCCGGAGCCGGGGAGGACCTCCACCACGACGGCGTCGGCCTCGGGGTACCAGCCGACGACGCCCTCGGGGGGCTCGGCGGCGTTCAGCGCGCGGACGACCCCGTCCGGGTCGCCGTCGACGACCTCGGCCGCGGCGCCCAGCGCCTCGACGGCGGCCACGGCGGACCCGTCGGTGACGTGGACCGTCAGCACGCGCGTCCGGACGTCGAACACCGACCCGGCGTAGGCGTCCAGGTCCTCGGCCGCGGCGTCGATCTCCGCGGCCCGGGCCTGCGCCCGCGGCAGCCCGTGCGCCTGTTCGGCGGTCAGGCCCAGGTCCCGGACCAGCGCGTCCTCGACGGTGTCGGCCGCCGCGGGGCCGGCCGACGCGAGCATCGCGGCGGCCAGGCCCAGCGCGGCCAGAGCGGGGGAGTGCTTCATGGGGGTGACTTCCTTGTGGGAAGGGGCGGGGGGAGCGGGCCCTGTGGGCCCGTGGCCCCGGGTATGCCCGCTTTTCCGTTCGGTCACCACCTGGGATCATCCGAGCACCGGCCCGCAGCGCCCGGTCCGACCGGCGCCGCGGCAGGGCCGGGCTCCCGCGGCGACCGCCCGCCCGGGCGCGCGGGGACGGCCGGTCACGGTGCGACGCGCCCGGGAGCGGGGGCCGCCGGTGCGGATTCCGGCCGCGCGTACGCCCCGTGGTTCGAGGTAACCAGCCGGTATCGGGCTCCGGGAAGTGGGTTGAGGTGCCCGGTGTTGGGCCAAGATAAGGGCGAGAGCCCCGAACGGGAGGTAGCAGGTATGGCGAAGGACACCGGCGGTCAGAAGCACGCGTCGCGCCGCGACGAAGAGGTAGAAGAGGTCGAGGCCTCCGCCGACGTTCAGGAGCGCAAGGACCAGCTGGACGAGGACGTCGACGACATCCTCGACGAGATCGACGACGTGCTGGAGAGCAACGCCGAGGACTTCGTCCGGCAGTTCGTGCAGAAGGGCGGACAGTAGCCCGGCGGCCCGGCCCCGCGGCGGTTCGCTGACAGCGCACCGGCGATGCCGTCGGCGCCGCCGCGGACCCGGCTAGGGTCTGATCCGAGAAGACTGAGGACGAGGCGTCCCGCCCGCGTCGGGGCGGGGCGCGAGTGGAGGGAGTCGCGTGTTCGAAGGGTTCGAGGGCAAGGGGTTGCCCGCCGCTTTCATGAGTGCGGGGACCTCGTCCTTCACCGAGTTTCTCCGGGAGGTCAGGCCTGAACTGATGCCCGGCCACGGACTGTCGGCACAGGCGCAGGGGGCCGCCGCCGAGCACCTCGCCCCCGACGCGACGACGATCGTCGCGCTGACCTTCCCCGGGGGCGTCCTGATCGCGGGCGACCGTCGCGCCACCCAGGGCAACGTGATCGCCAACCGCGACATGGAAAAAGTTTATCGAACGGACGAGTTCTCCGCGGTGGCCATTGCGGGCTCCGCCGGCTTCGGTATCGAATTGGCCCGTCTCTACCAGGTGGAACTGGAGCACTACGAGAAGATGGAGGGCCGCTCGCTCTCCCTCGAGGGCAAGGCGAACAAGCTCGCGCAGATGGTCCGCGGCCACCTCGGCCTGGCCATGCAGGGCTTCGTCGTGGTCCCCCTCTTCGTCGGCTACGACGAGAACGAGGGCCGCGGCCGCGTCTTCAGCTACGACGCGACCGGCGGCCGCTACGAGGAGCAGCGCTACTACTCCATCGGCTCCGGATCGGTCTTCGCCAAGGGCTCCATCAAGAAGCTCTACCGCGATGACCTCACGGAGACGGACGCCGTCAAGGCCGCCCTGGAATCCCTCTACGACGCGGCCGACGACGACTCCGCCACCGGAGGCCCCGACCTGCACCGCAGGATCTTCCCCCTGGTCGACGTGATCACCGCGGACGGCCACCGCCGCCTGCCCGCCGAGGACGTCGCCCGCCTGGCGACCGAGGTGGTCGAGGGGCGCGCCGTCCACCCGGACGGCCCCACCGCCCCCCTGGCCTGAGCCGCCGGCCCGGCCCCACCCGCCCCATTGGACTTCTAGGTAAGGAAACGATCCGCGGTGTCGATGCCGTTCTACGTCGCCCCCGAACAGCAGATGAAGGACAAGGCGGACTACGCGCGCAAGGGCATCGCGCGCGGCCGCAGCGCCGTCGTCCTGCAGTACGAGGGCGGCATCCTGCTGGTGGCGGACAACGTCTCCCGCACACTCCACAAGATCAGCGAACTCTACGACCGCATCGCCTTCGCGGCGGTCGGCCGCTACCCCGAGTTCGAGAACCTGCGCCTGATGGGCGTGCGCTTCGCGGACGTGCGCGGGTACCAGTACGACCGCCGCGACGTCAGCGGGCGCCAGCTCGCCAACATCTACGCCCAGACCCTGGGCACGGTGTTCAGCGAGAGCCTCAAGCCCTGGGAGGTGGAGATCGTCGTCGCCGAGGTCGGCGACACCGCCGACGGCGACGAGATCTACCGCATCACCTTCGACGGCTCCATCGTCGACGAGCAGGGGTTCGTCGCGGTGGGCGGGTCCTCCGACCACGTCTCCCAGGCGCTCAAGGACCGGTTCTCCGCGACCGCCTCCCTCGCTGCCGCGCTCAACGCCGCCACCCACGCCCTGGCCAGGGAGAACGGCGAGGAGCGCGAACTGGAGGCGGCCAACCTGGAGGTCGCCGTCCTGGAGCGCTCCAGGGAGCACCGCAAGTTCCGCCGCATCCAGGGGCAGCGCCTGGTCTCCCTCCTCCAGGAGGGGCGCGGCGGGGCCGCCCCCGGCGGTACCACCACCGAGGACGACGCATAGCAGAAGCGGTGCGGCGCCCCGCGGGCGCCGCACCGGCCGGCGGACGACGCGGCCCCGTCGTCCCGGGCCGACGGTGACGGGAAGTTGGTGAGGCCGCGTGGAACGACGGATCTTCGGGCTGGAGAACGAGTACGGGGTCACGTGCACCTTCCGGGGACAGCGCCGACTGTCGCCGGACGAGGTCGCCCGCTACCTCTTCCGGAGGGTGGTCTCCTGGGGGCGCAGCAGCAACGTGTTCCTCCGCAACGGCGCCCGCCTCTACCTGGACGTGGGCAGCCACCCCGAGTACGCCACCCCCGAGTGCGACAGCCTCGTGGACCTGGTGGCGCACGACAAGGCCGGTGAGCGCATCCTGGAGGGGCTGCAGGTCGACGCCGAGCAGCGCCTGCACGAGGAGGGCATCGCCGGGGACATCTACCTGTTCAAGAACAACACCGACTCCGCCGGCAACTCCTACGGCTGCCACGAGAACTACCTCGTGGGACGGCACGGGGAGTTCGGGCGGCTGGCCGACGTGCTCATCCCCTTCTTGGTCACCCGGCAGATCATCTGCGGGGCCGGGAAGGTCCTGCAGACCCCGCGCGGCGCCCTGTACTGCGTCAGCCAGCGGGCCGAGCACATCTGGGAGGGCGTCTCCTCCGCCACCACCAGGTCCCGGCCGATCATCAACACCCGCGACGAGCCGCACGCGGACGCCGAGCGCTTCCGCCGCCTGCACGTCATCGTCGGCGACTCCAACATGAGCGAGACCACCACCCTGCTCAAGCTGGGCTCCACCGACCTGGTGCTGCGGATGATCGAGGCGGGCGTGGTCATGCGCGACTACACCCTGGAGAACCCGATCCGGGCGATCCGCGAGGTCAGCCACGACATGACCGGCCGCCGCAAGGTGCGCCTGGCCAACGGGCGCGAGGCGGGCGCGCTGGAGATCCAGCGCGAGTACCTGGAGAAGGTGCAGAGCTACGTCGACCGGCACGGCACCGACGCGACCGGCAAGCGGGTCCTGGAGCTGTGGCAGCGCACCCTGGAGGCGGTCGAGACCCAGAACCTGGAGTCGGTCTCCCGGGAGATCGACTGGGTCGCCAAGTACATGCTGCTGGAGCGCTACCGCGCCAAGCACGACCTGTCCCTGTCCTCGCCCCGGATCGCCCAGCTCGACCTGACCTACCACGACATCCACCGCGACCGCGGCCTGTTCTACCTGATGCAGAACCGCGGCCAGATGGAGCGGGTGGTCGGCGACCTGAAGATCTTCGAGGCCAAGTCGGTGCCCCCGCAGACCACGCGGGCCCGGCTGCGCGGCGAGTTCATCCGCCGCGCCCAGGAGCAGCGCCGCGACTTCACCGTCGACTGGGTGCACCTCAAGCTCAACGACCAGGCGCAGCGCACCGTGCTGTGCAAGGACCCCTTCAAGTCGGTGGACGAGCGGGTGGAGAAGCTCATCGCCGGGATGTGACCGGCGGCACCAGCGGCCCCGGCGGCCTTCCCCCGCCGCCGGGGCCGTGCCGTGCCCGCCGTCGGGACCGCCCCGCAGTGGGGCCGGAACGCCTCCCGGCGCTTTCGAAAAGGGCGCCGCGCAGGGCCGCGGTGACCTTTTGTTACCGATGTTCCGCCTCGGGGGGAGGTGGTGGAGGTCGCGCTTTTCGGTAGTGTGACCCTGTCCCGAGCCGGAAAACAGAGGTAGTGACCCATGCACCGACGTGCCGCCGCCCTCGCGGTGCCCCTGACCGTCATCGCTTTGACGGTCTCAAGCTGCGGAAACATCCCCGAGGAGTGGCGCACTCCCGCCTTCATGCGGATGGACGGTGACCAGCTCGACTCCCGGCTGCCCACCGTCACCGGTGACGTCGGCGAGGCGCCCGAGGTCGCCTTCCCCGACATCGAGCCCCCCGAGGAGGAGCTCTCCGGTGTCGTGGACGAGGGCCCCAGCGAGGAGGAGCTGGTCCGCGCCGACGACCTCGTCATCGCCAACGTCGCCCAGTTCCAGTGGACGGGTCCCGGCGAGGGCGAGCCGGTCGAGGGCCAGTCCAGCTACGAGACCGGGGCCCCGGACCTCATCCGTATGACCGACATGCCCGAGCAGATCAGCTCGGTCCTGGTCAACCAGGCCGTCGGCAGCCGCGCGGTGTACGTCTTCCCGCCGCTGACCGAGGAGGAGCAGGCCCAGGCCGAGTCCATGGGCCAGCCGCCCCAGGTGGGCGCCAGCGTCCTGGTCGTCGACATCCTGGACCGCTTCGGCATGGGCTCGGTGGTGCCCGGCGAGCAGACCACCGACGGCGGCGACGGCCTGCCCACCGTGACCCAGGAGGGCCACAGCGAGCCCACGATCGAGATCCCCGAGGGCGACGCGCCCGAGGAGCTGGAGGTCGTCCCGCTGATCGAGGGGACGGGCGACGAGGTCGAGGAGGGCCAGCAGGTCATCGTCCAGTACACCGGTGTGCGCTGGGAGGCCGACGAGAACGGCGACCACCCCGTGTTCGACTCCACCTGGACCCGCGGCGGCGCCCCCTTCGACACCACCATCGGCGCGGGCTCGGTGATCAAGGGCTGGGACGAGGGCATCGTCGGCCAGAAGACCGGCAGCCGCCTGCTCCTGGTCGTGCCCGGCGACATGGCCTACGGCGAGACCGAGGAGGAGGCGATGGGCGCCCCGGCGGGCACCCTCGTCTTCGTGGTGGACGTCCTGGGCGCCTTCGACAACCCGCCGCCGGCCGAGCCCGAGGAGGGCGCCTCCGAGGGAGCCGAGGACGGCGGCGAGGAGGCCCCCGCGGACGAGGAGTCCCCCGAGGGCGAGGCGACCGAGTAGCGCACTCCCGCATCCCGCGAGCACAGGGGCCTCCCGGCGACCGCCGGGAGGCCCCCGCGCGTTCCCCGCGGGCCGCCCCGGACACGCAGAGCGACGGCGGCCTCCGGCGGCTCCGCCCCGCTGCTGCGTAGAGTCGTGCCAAGGGTGGACCGAGCGGAGGGGGAGTCCGTGGAGGACCGGCTGCGCTACTGCTACGTGTCGGGGCTGAGCCTGGGGGTCCCCGCCCTGGAGGAACTGTGCGCCCAGGGGCGCCCGCCGTCCCTGGTGGTCTCCTACCCCGCCGAACTCGCCCACCGCTCCGGCTACGTCGACTACGAGGCCGTCACCCGCCGCCACGACCTGGAGCACCTGCGCGCCTCCGACCTGGGCTCGGACGAGGTCCGCGACGCGCTCGCGGTCCGCGGCGTCGCCCTGCTGGTCGTCGCCGGGTGGTCCAGCCCCGTGCCCGAACGCCTGCTGGCGGCCCTGCCGAGGGGCGGGGTCGGCCTGCACCCGGCTCCGCTGCCGGTCGGCCGGGGCCGCGCCCCCATCCCGTGGACGATCCTGCGCGACATGCGGGCCAGCGCCGTCACCCTGCTGCACCTGGACGGGGGCGGCGACACCGGCGACATCATCGACCAGGCGTGGTTCGACGTCGAGCCCGACATCACCGCCACCGGCCTGTACGACCGGGTGGCCCGCCGCCAGGCCGAGATGCTCGCGGCCCGCATCGACGACCTGCTGGCGGGCACCGCGCCCCGGCGGCCCCAGCGCGGGCACGCGTCGGTGTGGCCGCGCCGCAGGCCCAGCGACGGGCGTATCGACTTCACCGCCTCGGGCCGCGACGTGGACCGCCTGGTGCGGGCCCTGGCCGACCCCTACCCGGGCGCCTTCGCGATGTTCGGCGGCAGCCGCATCACCCTGTGCGCCGGGGTGCTGGACGAGGGGGTCCGGGGCGGCGCCCCGGGCGAGGTGGTGTCGGCGGGACCGGGCCGCGTGTGGGGTGTGACCTGCGGGGACGGGGCGGTGTTCGTGCCCGCGGCGATCCGCGTGGACGAGGGGATCCGCGCCGACCCGACGTCACTGGCCATGTTCCGGCCCGGGGCGTTCTTCGACGAGCCCTCGCCGCACTCGCTCACCCCGTCCCGGCCGGTCCCGGTGCCCGGACAGGCACCCGGCCCCGACGGCCCCGTGAAGGAGGTGCCGGGGGCGAGGGCCGTCCGCTGAGGGTCAGATGAGGGCGGCGCAGTGGCGGCCCGCGGCGGCCGCGCTCAGGAACGCCGCCCGGTCCTCCTCCAGGCCCCGGCCCATGGTGGAGGGCTTCACCGGCAGCGCCAGCAGCGCCTCCTCCAGGCCCTCCACACCCACGTCCACCAGCGTGTGCCGGGCGCCCAGCGGCGCCGCCTGGGCGCGCACCCGCTCCCCGAACACCCCCGGCAGCAGCGGCACCACCACGTCGGCGCGGGCCAGCGCCACCCGTCCGTAGGCCGTCAGGCTGTGGTGGGACACCCCCCGGTGCCGGGGGCGGGGGTCGGCCTCGCTGACCCGCAGCGCCGCCACCGGGTGCCCCTCCAGCACCGCCGCCGCGTTGACCGCCTCGCCGCAGGACACCCCCGAGAACCCCCAGGGGGTCCCGGTGCCCAGGTTGCCCGGGCCCTGGCAGACCACCGCCGCGTCCGCGCCCAGCACGTGCCGGGCGGCCAGCAGCCCGGAGTGGACCGTCACCGCCTCCAGGTCGCCGCCGAACGCCTGCCCGGTGGTCACGCACCCCGCCAGCAGCCCCTCCTCGCGCAGCACCCCGAGGGTCCGGGAGAACGCGGCGGGCAGCGCACCGCCGTCGGTCATGACGTTGACCACCCGCGCCCCTGGCCGCTCGTGCAGCACCCCGGCCAGCACCGCGGGCAGCGACGAGTGCAGGTCGGCGACCACCACGGGCATGCCCGCCAGCCCGGCCGCGTCGCGCAGCGTCGCGTGGTGCGGGGAGTCCTGCTCGTCGGCGCCCTCCACCAGCGCCTGGAGCGGGGTGTACCGCGCCTTGACCAGGTGCCCGGGCCCCTCCCGGTCGGGCGGCAGCCGGTCGGGCAGGGCCACCACCATCGCGTACCCCCCGGTGCCCAGCCCCAGGTCCAGGGCCCCGGTGTTGAGCAGCACGGTGTCGCCGGGGAGGGGGTCGCCCACCAGACCGGTGTAGGCGATCGCCCGGCACTGCGCCTCCCCGCCCGCGCCGTCCCCGACGGCGGTCAGGCACACCCGCACCCCGGGCCAGGACGGGAGGAGTTCACGGACTTCACCACGGCGCCACCGGATCATGCAAGGCACGGTACCTTCGTTGCTGAGTCGGTACGGGGACGACGCGCCCCGGGGCCGACGGCATTCCACACGCGGGCGAGAAGAGGGTGCAGGCGATGTCGCGCAGGAAGACGGAACGGCAGTTGAACCTGGTCATCTGCCTGTTGTCCACGCGCCGCCACCTGACGGCCCAGGAGATCCGCCGTACGGTGTACGGGTACGCCGAGGCCGACAGCGAGCAGGCGTTCAAGCGCATGTTCGAGCGGGACAAGCGGGAGCTGCGCGACAGCGGCATCCCCATCCAGGTGGGCACCGGCGACGCGATCAGCGGCGAGGAGGGCTACCGCATCTCCCGGGCCGACTACGAGCTGCCCGAGATCGAGCTGCTGCCCGACGAGGCCGTGGTGCTGGGCCTGGCCGCCCGCGCCTGGCGGCACGCCTCCCTGGGCGAGGCCGCGGCCAACGCCCTGTTCAAGCTGCGCTCGGCCGGGGTGCCGGTGGACACCGAGGCCGCTCCGGGGCTGACCCCCGCCATGCGCACCGACGAGCCCGCGTTCGGGCCGGTCTGGCAGGCGGTGCGCGACCGGCGGCCGATCGCCTTCGACTACCGCAAGCCCGGCCAGTCCGAGCCCGAGCGGCGCGAGGTCGAGCCGTGGGGCATCGTCAACCTGCGCGGACACTGGTACGTGGTGGGCCACGACCGGCTGCGCGACGCCCGCCGCGTGTTCCGCCTGGGCCGCATCCGCGGCGAGGTGGAGGTCCTGCGCGGCGGCCCCGACGTGGTCGTGCCCGAGGGCGTCGACCTGCGGTCGGTGGCGGCCGGGCACCGCGCCGAGCCGGAGGCGACCGCCACCGTGCGGGTGCGCACCGACACCGCCCACGCCCTGCGCCGCGGGGCGCTGCGCGTGGTCCCGGGCGGGCGCGAGGGCGCCGACGGCGGCTGGGACGTCCTCACCGTCCCCTACACCGACGTCCCCGACCTGGTCGAGCACGTCGCCTCCTACGGCGCCAACGCCGTCATCGTCGAACCCGCCGAGGCCCGTGCCGCCGTGGTCGAGCACCTGTCGGCGACGGCCGACGCCGGGGTCCCCGACCCCGACCCGGCCCCGGCCACCGAGGCGGCCCCCGGCGGCGGCCCGGCGCGCGGGCCGCGCTCGGCCGACCAGCTGCGCCGCCTGCTGATGCTCGTGCCCTACGCCCTGGGCCGCGACGTGCGGGTGCCGGAGGTGGCGGAGCACTTCGGCCTCACCGAGAAGCAGGTGGTCGCCGACCTGAGCCTGCTGTGGATGTGCGGCCTGCCCGGGTACACCCCCGGCGACCTCATCGACGTGGACCTGGACGCGGCCAGGGAGACCGGCGAGATCATCATCGGCAACGCCGACACGCTGGCCCAGCCGCTGCGGCTGACCGCCGACGAGGCGGCCAGCCTGGTCGTGGGCCTGTCGCTGCTGGAGGCGCTGCCCGAGGCCGAGGGCCTGGAGTCGGGCGCCCTCAAGCGGGTCTCGGAGAAGCTGCGCACCGCCGCGGGCACCGCCCTGGGCTCCCTGGCCGACTCGGTGCAGGTCCGCCTGGAGGACTCCGACGACGAGCAGGTCGAGCAGACGCGGCGGCGCTGCGCCGAGGCCCTGGAGTCGGGCCAGCGCCTGCACCTGCGCTACCTGTCCGGGTACCTGGACCAGGTCACCGAGCGCGACGTGGACCCCATGGGCCTGGTCGTCCAGGACGGCCACACCTTCCTGGAGGGGTACTGCCGGCTGCGCGAGGACGTGCGCCTGTTCCGCCTGGACCGGGTGCTGGCCCTCACCGTGCTGCCCTACCCGGCCGAGGTGCCCGAGGGGGTGGGCCGCCGCGACCTGTCCGGCGGGCTGCTCCAGCTCTCCGACCGCGACGCGCTGGTCACCCTGGACCTGGAGTCCTCGGCCCGGTGGGTCACCGAGGACTACGTGTGCGAGTCGACGGCGGAGCTGCCGGGGGGCGGGGTCCGCGCCTCGCTGCGCACCCCCGCGCCCGCCTGGGTGGTGCGGCTGGCCCTGCGGCTCGGTCCGCGGGGGCGGATCACGGCGCCGCCGGCGCTGGCCGAGCAGGCGCGGGCCGAGGCACGCCGGACGCTGGAGCTCTACCGGGCTTCCTGAAACCCGCGGACGGTCGGCCGAGACCGATTCGTCGCACGAGTGAGCCTCGGTTGTTCATCCGGGGGCAGGGTGTAGGTCGGGGTGGAAGGGATAAGGTACAAGCGTGATCGTCCTGACTGTCCTGTTCGGCGCGTTTGCGGTGGGAGGCGTCCTCATCGGCGTCCTCGCGCTGCGTGTGCGCCGGGCGGCGGACGCGCTGGCCCGACAGGTGGCGCGGGCGTCGGGCGAGCACCGGACCGAGGGGGCGCAGGCGCTCCCCCTCCGCCGTGGCGGGGACGGGTGACGACCCCGTGTCCGGTGCGCGTACCATCGAAGGCGCCTGGTCGCGCCGCGAAAGGAAGTGAGAAGGATGGGTATCGGGGCACGTGAGATCCTGATCCTCCTGGTCATCGCACTGCTGCTGTTCGGAGCCAAGAAGCTCCCGGACCTGGCCCGCTCCCTGGGCCGCAGCGCCCGCATCCTCAAGGCCGAGAGCAAGGGCCTGGTGGAGAACGAGGACGACCAGAACCAGCAGGCCCAGCAGCCGCAGCAGCCGCAGGCCCAGCAGCCGCAGCCGCAGGCCGCGCCCCAGGCGCAGCCGCAGCAGCCGCAGGCGCAGACCTCCTACCCGCAGCTGCCGCCCGGCCAGCGCATCGTCAACGAGGCCGGCGAGCCCCAGCCCTACAACAACCAGCAGTAACGGCAGGCTCGCGCGGTCCCGGTGGGCCGCGGCGGCGGGCGCGGCGCCCAGGGGCGCGCCGTGCCCGGGCAGGCGGCCGCACCACGGGTGCGCGGCCCCGAGGGAGAGAAGAGTGACCACAGGATGAGGGCCCGACGCCGGGCGGCCAACCCGGATGCCCGGATGCCGCTCATGGAGCACCTGCGCGAACTGCGCGGCCGCGTGGTGAAGGCGGTGATCGCGCTCGCGCTGGGATGCGTGGTCGGCTACCTCGCCTACGACTACGTGTGGGAGTTCCTCAAAGCCCCCTACTGCTCGCTGCCGGAGTCGAAGGTCGCCGCGCAGGACGGCTGCTCCCTCATCGTCACCGGCCCCTTCGACGCGTTCTTCGTCGCGTTCAAGGTGTGGCTGTTCGTCGGCGCGATCGTCTCGGCGCCCTTCTGGCTGTACCAGCTGTGGGCCTTCGTCGCCCCCGCGCTGCACACCCGCGAGAAGCGCTACGCCTACGTCTTCGCCCCGCTGGCCGCGGTGCTGTTCGTCGCGGGCGCCGCGCTGGCCTACTACATCACGGCCTACGCGCTGACGGTGCTGTTCAGCTTCCTGCCCGACGACGCCGACCCGTTCCTGACCATCGGCGAGTACCTGAGCTACATGCTCATCATGATGACCATGTTCGGCCTGGGCTTCGTGCTGCCGCTGCTGGTCGCCCTGCTCAACATCATCGGCGTCCTGCCGCACGCCGCCATCGCCAAGTGGCGCCGGGTCATCATCTTCGGCGCGGTCGTCCTGGCCGCCGTCGTCACCCCCGCCGAGCCCATCTCGATGCTGGCCCTGGCGGTCCCGCTGGTGCTCCTGTTCGAGCTCGCCGAGCTCTTCGCGTTCTTCAACGACCGCCGCAAGAAGCGCCACGACCCCTACGCCGGCCTGTCCGACGACGAGATCTCCGAACTGGACGACACCCCCTCCTCCCTGGACGATCCGGACCTGGAGGAGGAAGCGGGCAAGCGCTCCTGAGCACCTCCCGTACGCGCTAGGGTCGGCGTCGGGGGCCGTCGGGCCCCCGGCGCCGGCCCCTTTTTTCTCCGCCCCGGACGGCGTCCCCGGCAGTGTGAAGAGGACATCCGATGAGCGAGCAGACACAGACCGGGCGGGAGCTCCCGCCCGAGGCCATGGGCAACGAGAAGTGGCACGACACCACCGACGCGGTGTGGATGCGCTCCTCCCTCTCCAACCCCGACTCGGAGGCGATCGTGGAGGTCGCCACCTTCGACGACGGCTTCCGCGCGGTGCGCGACGGCAAGTCGCCCGGGAAGGGCACCCTGTTCTTCACCCCCGCGGAGTGGGAGGCGTTCGTCCTGGGGGCCCGCGACGGCGAGTTCGACATCCCCGAGGAGTACCTCACCGAGGAGGAGGCCAGGATCCAGCGCGGCGAGGTGGACGTCGAGGTCGGATGGGTCCCCTCCCCGCTGAACAGCCCCAAGGCGATGGAGGAGTACCATCGCCGTCAGCGCGAGGAGGCCGACGCGGCCGCGCGGGGGACCGACGCCCCCTGAGCGGTCCGCGCACACCCGGGCGCGAGGGTGTGCGGCGTCCCCGCGCCGTCCGTACACCCTCCCCGCCCCCGGGTAGCGAAGGACCCCCATGCAGTCCCCTCACATCGCCCTGCTGGTCAACCCCAAGTCGGGACGGCGCCGCGCCGCCGTCACCGCGGTCCGCCTCAAGGAGGCGCTGCGGGAGGCCGGGGCGCGCGTCCACGTCTACAGCGGCGGTTCGGCCGCCGACAGCCGCCGCCTGGCCCGCCTCGCCGCCGCCGACGCACCGCACGCCCTGGTCGCCGTGGGCGGCGACGGGCTGGTCCACCAGGCCCTTCAGGGCGTGGTCGGCACCGGGGTGCCCCTGGCCGTGGTGCCCGCCGGCACCGGCAACGACATCGCCCGCGCCTTCGGCCGCCCGCGCGGGTCGGCCCGCGACGTGGCCGCCGCCATCCTGCGCGGGCGCACCCGCTCGGTGGACTGCGTGCGGGTCGAGCTGGCCGACGGGACCCGCCGCCACTTCCTCAGCGTGCTGGCGTGCGGGTTCGACGCCCGCGTCAACGAGCGCGTCAACGGGTTCCGGTTCAGGATCGGCCGGGCCGGGTACCTCGCGGGCGTCGTCGCCGAACTCGGCTCCTTCAAGCCCGCCCGCTACGAGATCGACGTGGACGGCCGGGTCATCGACGAGCCCGGCATGCTCGTCGCCGTGGGCAACACCACCTCCTACGGCGGCGGCATGAAGGTGTGCGCCGCCGCCGAACCCGACGACGGCCTCATCGACGTGGTCTTCGGCCGCGAGACGCCGCTGGCCCGGTTCCTGCTGCTGTTCCCCCTGGTCTTCACCGGCGGCCACCTCGACCGGCCCGAGATCGTCTCCGAGCGCGGGCGCACCGTCACCGTCCGCGCCGAGGGCGTGCCGGTCTACGCCGACGGGGAACGCCTGGGCGGGGCGCCGCTGGTGTGCGAGGTGGTGCCGAAGTCGGTCGAGATGTTGGAGCTGACCTCATAGGCTGGAGGCCATATGAGTAGTCACGCTGAGCGGTACGCCGCCTTCCGTCGGCGCCAGGGCGCCTCCAGCCCCGCCATCGAGGCGTTCCAGGGGCTGTACGGGTTCGAGTTCGACCCGTTCCAGGTCCGGGCCTGCAAGGCCCTGGAGAACGGCCACGGGGTGCTGGTGGCCGCGCCCACCGGCTCGGGCAAGACGGTGGTCGGCGAGTTCGCCGTCCACCAGGCCCTGGCCGAGGGCACCAAGTGCTTCTACACCACGCCCATCAAGGCGCTGTCCAACCAGAAGTTCAACGACCTGGTCGCGCGCTACGGCGCCGACCGGGTCGGGCTGCTGACCGGTGACAACAGCGTCAACGGCGACGCCCCGGTGGTCGTGATGACCACCGAGGTGCTGCGCAACATGCTCTACGAGGGCTCGGCCACCCTCGGCGGCCTGGCGTACGTGGTGATGGACGAGGTCCACTACCTCGCCGACCGGTTCCGCGGCGCGGTCTGGGAGGAGGTGATCATCCACCTGCCCGAGTCGGTGCGCATGGTCGCCCTCTCCGCCACCGTGTCCAACGCCGAGGAGTTCGGCGAGTGGCTGCAGCAGGTGCGCGGCGACACCACGGTCATCGTGGACGAGAAGCGCCCCGTCCCGCTGTGGCAGCACGTCATGGTGGGCGACCGCATCCACGACCTGTTCGTGGACCTGGAGGCGGAGGAGGGGACCGGCGGGGACGGCGAGGACTCCGAGGCCGGCGACCGGGACCGCGGCAGGAACCGCAAGGGCGGCAAGAAGCGCAGGCGCGAGCGCGGCTGGCAGCCCCGCGAGATCCGCGTGGGCGGGCAGACTCTGCGGATCAACCCGCGGCTGTCGCGCATCGCGGAGGAGGACTCCCGGCTGACCCAGCTGGCCCACCGCCGCCGGCACCCGCAGGCGCGCTCGCGCGGGAACATGCGCCCGCGCAGCCGGTTCGCGCCGCCCTCGCGCCCGGCGATCGTCGAGGAGCTCGACGACCTGGGGCTGCTGCCGGCCATCACGTTCATCTTCAGCCGGGCCGGGTGCGACGACGCCGTCCGCCAGTGCCTGTCCGCGGGGCTGGTCCTGACCACCCCCGAGGAGGCCGAGGTCATCCGCGAGTACGCGGAGACCCGCTGCGCCGACATCCCCGGCGCCGACCTGGCCGTCCTGGGGTTCGACCAGTGGCTGCGCGCCCTGGAGTGCGGGATCGCCGCCCACCACGCGGGGATGCTGCCGACGTTCAAGGAGATCGTCGAGCACCTGTTCTCGCGCGGGCTCATCCGCGCCGTGTTCGCCACCGAGACCCTGGCGCTGGGCATCAACATGCCCGCCCGCACCGTGGTCATCGAGAAGATCGACAAGTGGAACGGCGAGGCCCACGTCCAGCTCACCCCCGGCGAGTACACGCAGCTCACCGGGCGCGCCGGGCGGCGCGGCATCGACGTGGAGGGACACGCGGTCGTCGTCTGGCAGGCGGGCAGCGACCCCGAGACCATCGCCGGACTGGCGGGCACCCGCACCTACCCGCTCAACTCCAGCTTCCAGCCCTCCTACAACATGGCCGTCAACCTCGTCGGCCAGGTGGGGCGGCGGCGCAGCCGCGCGATGCTGGAGGAGTCCTTCGCCCAGTTCCAGGCCGACCGGGCGGTGGTGGGCCTGGTCAAGCAGCTGCGCAAGCACGAGGAGGCGCTGGAGGGGTACGCCGCGTCCGCGGAGTGCCACCTGGGCGACTTCATGGAGTACGCCCGACTGCGGCGGGAGCTGAGCGACCGCGAGGCGATGCTGTCCAAGAACCGGTCGGCGCGGCGCCGGGAGGAGGCGCTGGAGAGCCTGGAGCGGCTCCGCCCCGGCGACATCATCCGCATCCCCGCGGGCCGCCACACCGGGCACGCCGTGGTGCTGGACCCGGGGCTGCGCCACGACCTGCCCGCGCCGCTGGTGCTCACCGTGGACAAGCAGGTCAAGCGGATCAACGCGGCGGACTTCCCGGTCCCGGTGCACGCCTCGGGGCGGATGCGCATCCCCAAGTCGTTCTCGGCCAAGTCGCCGCGGTCCCGCCAGGACCTGGCCTCCACCCTGCGCAACAAGCTCAAGGAGCAGGGCACCGACCCCGTCTACGAGCGGGGCCCGCGCAACGCGGGGGAGGACTCCGAGGTGCTCCGGCTGCGCGCCGCGCTGCGCGAGCACCCCTGCCACGGCTGCGCCGAGCGCGAGGACCACGCCCGCTGGGCGGAGCGCTACCACCGGCTCCAGCGCGAGACCGAGTCCCTGCGCCGCCGGGTGGAGGGCCGCTCCCACGTCATCGCCCGCACCTTCGACCGCGTGTGCGGGGTGCTGGAGGACCTGGGGTACCTGGACGGCGACGACGTCTCCGACGACGGGTCGCGCCTGGCCAAGGTGTACTCGGAGCTGGACCTGCTGGTCGCCGAGTGCCTGCGCCGGGGGCTGTGGAAGGACCTCTCCCCGGTGGAGCTGGCCGCCTGCGCGGCGTCCCTGGTGTACGAGGCGCGCCGCAACGACGAGGCGTACCCGCGCCTGCCCGGCGGCCGGGTGGACGACACCCTGGCCGAGATGGTGCGCCTGTGGGGCGAGCTGAACGAGGTGGAGGCCCGCCACCGGGTGAGCTTCCTGCGCCGCCCCGACCTGGGGTTCGTGTGGACGGCCCACCGGTGGGCGCGCGGCGACCGGCTGGACGCGATCCTGCGCCAGTCCGACATGACCGCGGGCGACTTCGTGCGGACCGCCAAGATGCTGGTGGACATGCTCGGCCAGATCGCCGGGGCCACCGGCGACCAGAACGTGCGCTCCACCGCCCGCAAGGCCTCCGACCTGGTCCGCCGCGGGGTGGTCGCCTACTCCTCGCTCACCTAGGAGCGCTCCCCCCGGCCCCGCTCCGCCGCCCGGCGGCCGGGGGGATCTCGCCGGAGCCGCGGACGACCAGGGCGGTGGGCACCCGCTCCTCGCGGGGCGGCGAGGTGTCGCCCGCGATGCGCTCGAACAGGCGGCGCACCGCGAGCGCCCCGATGCCCGCCACGTCCTGGGCGACCACCGTCACCCGGGGCATCAGCAGGTCGGCCATGGGGAAGTCGTCGAACCCCACCACCGCCACCTCGCCGTGCAGGCCGCGGTCCTGGAGGGTCCGGATGGCGCCGATCGTCACCAGGTTCTGCGCGGTGAACAGGGCCGTGGGCGGGTCGTCGGAGTCCAGCATCGCCGCCACCGCCTCCGCGGCGCTCCGCGGGTCGGACAGGTCCCACACCGCGCGGCCGGGCCGTTCGGGCAGGCCGCGCTCGGCCAATGCCGCCCGGTACCCGGCCAGTCGCTCGACCGCGGTGCTGATCCGGTGCCCGTCGCCCAGGAACGCGATCTCGGTGTGCCCGTGGTCGGCCAGGTGCAGCACGGCCCGCCGCGCCCCCTCGGCGTTGGCGGACAGCACCGCGTCGGCGGCCAGTCCGCGCGGGGGCCGGTCGGCGAACACCACCGGCGTCCCGTTGCGGATCTCCCGGTGCAGGTAGCCGTGGTCCGGGCCGGCCGGGACCAGCAGGATGCCGTCCACCCGGTGCAGGGTGGCCGCCCGCACCAGCTCCCTCTCGCGCTGCGGGTCCTCGTCCAGGCTGCCCGCCAGGACCAGCGTCCCGTGTTCGCGGGCCGCGTCCTCCACGGCCCGGCTCAGCGTGGCCGAGAACGGGTTGGCGACGTCCTCCAGCAGCAGGGCGATCTGGCGGGTGGCCCCGTCGGTGCGGCGCAGGCTGCTGGCCGCCAGGTTGGGCTGGAAGTCCAGCCGGGCGATGGCGCGGGTGACGCGGTCGCGCAGCTCCTCGGAGACCGAGGGCACGCCGTTGATGACACGCGAGACGGTCTTGATGCTCACCCCGGACAGGGCGGCGACGTCGCGCATGGTGGCCCTGCGCACCGGTTCGGAGGCGGCCCCGGGGCCGCCGCTGTGGTTCACCGACACCCGCATCTTCTTCTCTTCGACGACAGGACCGCCCCGGGTCCCGGACGGAGCCCGGGGCGGTCCCATTGTTCACCATCGCCTGTTCACCGTCGTCCCGCGCCGGCGTCCGCGCCCGTCCGGGGAGCGGGGCGGCGGGGGCGGAACATCCGTCCCGAAAGGGGTGTTGGGCGCGATGGGCACCCCGTGGTCGAAAGCGGTCACGGCGGAGTCCATCATGGAGGGGCACGGGACTCCGCGAGGAGCCTGTAGTCCGCAAGACACCTGAAACGAGGACCGAGCAGTGCTGCGCACCCTCATCAACGGCAAGATCCACCGCGCCACCGTCACCCAGGCCGACCTGCACTACGTCGGCTCGGTGACCATCGACGCCGACCTGATGGACGCCGCCGACATCGTCGACGGCGAGCAGGTCCACATCGTCGACATCGACAACGGCGCCCGGCTCGTCACCTACGCGATCACCGGCGAGCGCGGCACCGGCGTCATCGGGATCAACGGCGCGGCCGCCCGCCTGGTCAGCCCCGGCGACCTGGTCATCATCATCTCCTACGCGCAGCTGACCGAGGCCGAGCGCGCCGGGCACGTGCCCCACATCGTGCACGTGGACCGGGACAACAGGGTGGTCGCCCTGGGCGCCGACCCGGCCGAGCCGGTCCCCGGCGACCCGGAGCTCGTCCCCGGCCGCTGAACGCCCCCCGCCGGCGCCCGCGGGCCGGGCGCCGGCCGGGGCGCCGCGGACCCCGGGGGAGGGGCGCGGGGGTCGGCGTCAACGTGTGTCCCGACGTGTCCGAAAAGGGCCGAAAACCCCTGACGTATGGCCGGTTCCGGACTGGTCGGCGGGCCCGGCGCCGGGTACATCCCGGGGCGGAATGGACGACACGCGGGACGCCGAGCAGCGTCGGATCGCCGAGCACATCCAGTGGCAGAAGCAGGGTGCCTGGGTCGTGTTCTGGGGCGTCCACACCCGCCGTTACTGGGCGTTCGCCTGCTGGCCGGTGATCCCGGCGCAGGGGGTGGTGGTCAGCGCGGTCGACCCGGGAGACCTCTACTCCGCGATGCGCGAGGTCGAGCGCGAACACGACTACCTGGGCTGGCGCCACCGCCGCCGCTGAGGGGTCCGGAACGGTGGGCCATATGACATGGCGGACGATATGAACGCGGCGTTACGATTCCCCCGTTGATCGGACGAATCGGAAGTAGGTCGCGTGTCCACGCATATCGTTCCCGGCGCCCTGCCGGAGGAGACGCGCCTTCGCCTCCAGCGCCGCACCGTCGCGGCGCTGATGCTCACCCAGGTGGTCGGCGGCGTCGGCATGGGGGCGATGATCGCCGTGGGCGCGCTCATCGCCCTGGACCTCACCGGCTCCGACACCTGGTCGGGCATGGCCACCACCATGATCACCCTGGGCGCCGCCGTGTTCGCTCTGCCGCTGGCCTCGCTGGCGGCCCGCCGCGGCCGCCGCCCCGGGCTGGGGCTGGGCTGGGCGATGGGAGCGGTCGGCGGCCTCGTCGTCATCGCCGCCGCGGTCGCCGAGCTGTTCCCGCTGTTCCTGCTGGGCATGGTCCTGGTCGGGGCCGGGACCGCCACCAACCTCCAGGCCCGGCACGCCGCCGTCGACCTGGCCTCGGACCGCAGCCGCGGACGCGATCTGTCCGTCGTGGTGTGGGCGACCACCGTCGGTTCGGTACTGGGCCCCAACCTCACCGCCCCCGGCGCCCGGGTCGCCGCCCTGCTCGGCCTGCCCGATCTGCTGGGCCCGGTGGTGTTCACCACCACCGGGTTCGTCCTGGGCGCCCTGCTCACCTTCGCGCTGCTGCGCCCCGACCCGCTGCTCACCGCCGCCCGCGCGGCCGCCTCGGCCGACCCCGCGGCGAAGGCCCCGGGCAGGCTGCCGGTGGGCGAGGTCATGAGGATCGTCGCGGCCTCCCCGGGCGCGCTGCTGGCCGTGGTCGGCATCGTCTGCGCCCACACGGTGATGGTCGCGGTCATGACCATGACCCCCGTCCACATGTCCCACCACGGCGCCGCCCTGACCGTGATCGGCCTGACCATCTCCCTGCACATCGCGGGCATGTACGCGTTCTCCCCGCTGGTGGGCTGGCTCAGCGACCGGCTGGGCCGGATCCCGGTGCTGCTGGCCGGGCAGGCGGTGCTGCTGGCGGCGACGGCGGTCTCGGGCACCGCCGGACACGACGAGGCCAGGGTGACCGCGGGCCTGTTCCTGCTGGGGCTGGGCTGGTCGCTCAGCCTGGTGTCGGGCACGGCGCTGCTGGCCGGATCGCTGGAGGTGGGCGTGCGCCCCCGCGCCCAGGGGGTCAGCGACCTGCTGATGAACCTGGGCGGGGCCGCCGCGGGCGGCCTGTCCGGCGTGGTCCTGTCCCAGACGGGCTTCGGCGGCCTCAACCTGTTCGCCGCCCTGTTCACCGTCCCGGTGTTCGTGCTGGCGCTGCGGGCGGCGCGCGCCGGGCGCTGAAAAACTTCCGGACCTTTACCGGAAACGCCCCGACTTCTTCCTCGGCCCCCGGACCGGCGCGGTTACCGTGCAGGTCTGGGGCGCCCACCGCCCTCGGTGGGCCGACGCCACTGGAGGGGTGTTCTCACGTGACCGATCGGGATCCCGAGGAAGGGCCGCAGGAGCGACCGCAGGAGAGGCCGGGCGACCCGGTGAACCACCACCCTCCGGAGGAGTGGCGCCCCGGGGACCCCGAGGACCCGATGGAGGGCGGCCCGCAGCCGCTCGGCGAGCCCCCGCACGTCTTCCCCGACCGGCCGCACGGGGGGCGCCCGGGGCCGCCGGAGGAGGGCGGCCACCTGCCGCCCCCGCCCGGACCGAACTGGACGCCGCCGCCCCTGGGCGACCAGGGCCCCGGCCCCGGGTCCCCTCCGCCGCCCCCGCCACCGCCGCCCGGCGGGTACCCGCCGGGCGACCATCCCACGGGCGGGCCGCCCGAGCCGGTGGGCGGGGAGCTGTCGGAGGGGCCCAGCGGTCCCGCCCAGGCCGGGTACGAGCACGCCGGATACGCCCCCGGCTACGGGGAGGCGGACGTGTCCGGGGCGGGCGCGGGCAGCTACCCGGAGCCGCCGTACCGGGGGGAGCCCGCGCCCGGGCCCGGGTACGGGGAGCAGGGGCCGCCGTCCGGTCCCTACGGGGCCGGGTACGGCGCCGCGTACGGGCCCGGAGGGTACGGCGGGCACGGCGCGCAGCAGGCGTACGGCCCGCCGCAGGAGAAGCAGACCCCCTGGGGGAGGATCCTCGGCATCGGCTGCGGCGTGCTGCTGCTCCTGCTGCTGGTCGGCGGCGGCTGCACCGCCATCGGCCTGGTCCTGGCGCAGAGCGGGACGCCCGGTGTGGGGGCGCCCGAGACGGAGGACTCCGGGTCGCCGTCGGAGGAGGGCGCCGGCGGCGCGGAGGTGACCGCCGGGCGCACCGAGTTCGAGCCCGGGCCGCTGTACTCGTCGGGCGACTTCACCAGCGTCGACGTGTCCGTGCGCAACGACGGCCAGGAGCCGCTGGACGTCAACCCGCTGTACTTCAGCGTCATCGACGTCTCCGGGACGCTGCACAGCACCTCCGAGGGGATCGGGATGGACGAGCGAGAGCTGGACGCGAGCACCCTCGTCCCGGGGCAGAGCACGTCCGGGGTGATCACCGTCCAGGGGCTGGTGGAGGCCGACCGCGTCGTGTTCGAGCCGTTCTACGGCGAGCCGATCGAGGCCCCGGTCCTGTAGCCCCGGGCGGGGCGCGGTCCCGCGTCCCGCCACGGTGCGCCCCGCCCCGGGCGGGGCGCGGTCCCGCGCCACAGTGCGCCCCGCCCCGGGCGGCCCGCCTCCGGCTCTCCCCGGCCCGCGGGCGCGCGGCCGGGTCCCCCGGCGCGCCGCTGCTAGGCTGGCCGGCATGGCAGGCGCATCGAGTTCGGCCGCTTGTGCGGCAGTGACGAGGACGTCCCGCTAGCGGCGGGACGTTCGACGTACGACGACACACCACCACCTGGAACGTCCAGCCGCTTCGTGACCGGTCCGGAGCGGCGCTTTGTGCTGCTCGAAACGCTTCAGAGCGACGGAGCACTCGATGCTTTCAGGCATTCCCTCTTCCCACGGGCGGAGCCCGTCCCCCCTGCGCGCCCGGCTCGTGCTGTGCGCGATGGCCATGCTGCAGTTCCTCATCGCGGTCGACGTGACCGTGGTCAACATCGCCCTGCCCTCGATCGGCGCGGACCTCGGCGTCGGGGGCCACTCGCTGACATGGGTGGTGGTCGGCTACACGGTCACCGGCGGCGGGCTGCTGATGCTCGGCGGCCGCCTCGGCGACCTGCTGGGCCGCCGCCGCACGCTGCTGGCCGGCGTGGCCCTGTTCGGCGCGGCGTCCCTCCTGGCCGGACTGGCCCCCTCGTTCCCGGTCCTGGTGGCCGCGCGCCTCGCCCAGGGGGCCGGCGAGGCCGTTGCGCTGCCGGCCGCGATGGCCACCATCGTGCTGATGTTCCCCGAGGGGCCGCGCCGCTCGCGGGCCCTGGGCGTGTGGGCCGCGGTCGCCAGCTGCGGGCTGGTGCTCGGGTTCGCCCTCTCCGGGATCATCACCGCCCACCTGGGCTGGCGCTGGATCTTCCTGCTCTCGGTGCCCCTGATCCTGGCCGTGCTCGCGGCCGCGCTCGTGTTCGTCCCGGCCGACCGCCCCGCCTCCCGGGAGCGGGCCCGGCCGGACCTGCCCGGCGCGCTCCTGCTGACCGCGTGCCCGCTGCTGTTCGCCTACGCGGTGGTCGGGGCCGGCGAACCCGGTGCGAACCCGTGGGCGAGCGCCGCGGCACTGGCCGGCGCGGTGCTGGCCGCCGCCGGGTTCGTACCGGTCGAATCGCGGTCGCCGGACCCGCTGGTGCCCCCGGCCCTCCTCGCCAACGGTCCCCGCGTGCGGGCGAACCTGACGACGATGCTGCTCAGCGGCGCGCTGTCGACCTCGTTCCTGCTGTTCACGTTCTACCTGCAGGACCGGCTGGGGATCGGCCCGCTGGGAGCCGGGCTCACGATGCTGCCGTTGGCCGTGGCGCTGATCGCGGCCTCGGTCCTCGTGCCCCGGCTGCTGGGCCGCTGGGGGGCGCGCGTGTGCGTGCTGGCGGGCCTCGGGGCCGCGGCGGCCGCCATGGCGGTGATCGCCCTCGTGGCGGTCCTGGGCGCCGGGGCGGCCTGGCTGCTGCCGGCGATGCTGCTGATCGCCGCGGGGATGGGATTCGGGCTCGTGGGGCTGCAGTACATCGCGGTCGGCGGGACCACCGAGGGGGACGCCGGGATCGCCTCCGGCGTCCAGCGGGCGGCCGACCAGCTCGGCGGGGCCGGCGGCGTGGCCGTCTACGTGGGCGTCGGGTTCGCCCCCGCCGCGCACGCCCAGGACCCGTTCCTGGTCGCGGCGGCCCTCGCGGTCGCCGGGCTGGCCGTCGGCGCCGTGGTCGTCGGCCGCTCCCCGGCCGCGGGGAAGCCGCGGCCGCAGGCCGGGTAGGGGGTCGTGCCGCGGCGCCGTGCCGACCGGCGGCGCGGCGCCGCGGCGCCCCGTCCGTCCGGGGGCGGTGTCAGGGGGCCAGCGCGGGGTCGCGCAGCCACTCCGCCAGGGAGTCCTGCCGCTCCCTGTCGCACTTGAGCGGGCAGGTGGTGCAGTACCCGTGATCGGGATCGCCCTTGTAGTCGAAGCAGCAGGTGCCGCGCACCGCCCAGGTGCCCTGCGGGTGCCCGGGGGCGAAGGGGAACAGGCGCGGGCGCTTGCGGGTGACCGCGCCGGCCGCCACCACGGCGTCGGCCAGGCGCTCGGCCAGGTCCCAGGCCTGCTCGGCGTCCCGGGCCAGGTAGCGGGCCGGGTTGAGCATGTAGAAGTGCAGGGTGTCGAGCACCCAGCCCCACAGGGTACGCTTGCCCGCCCGCGAGTGCCCGTGCAGGGCGTCCATGAGCGGCTCGAAGGTCGCGAACAGGGCCTCGGCGGCCAGGCGGACCTGCTCGTCGGCGTCGCGGGCCGTCACGGTGCCGGACGCCCCGGCGGCCGGGTCGCCGGGCAGGACCGCGAAGCGCGTGTCCACCGAGACCGGGGTGCCGAACCGGGCGTCGGCGGTGTCCCAGGGCAGGTACAGGCCGTCGGGGTCGAGCAGGGGGGCGCGGCCGGTCAGGTACAGCGACGCCGACACCATGAAGATCGGCTCGCGCAGGGTGACCCGCAGGAAGTTGGTGGCGGCGGGGAGCCGGTGCCCGGGCCCGTGCTCGGTGCGCAGCTTGTCGAACAGGACCGGCACCCAGCCCTCGGCCGCCAGGGCGCGGGCCGAGTACCACTGCACGGTGCCGGCCGGGCGCCCGTGCAGTTCTCCGAAGGAGAGCAGCTCGGGGAGCGGCGAGAAGCGCAGGGGCGCGCAGGCGTCGCGGAGGGCCTCGATCGGATCGGAGGTCACCGGAGTCACCGTGGGGAACCTGCCCTTCGTCGCAGCGGAGCCGTCGTGTCCGGGGGTCGCGGTCGCAGGCCACCGGGGGACGGATAGAACGTCTGCGCCTCGTTAAGTGAGGCTACCCTAACGATCGGGGTCTCCGCAATGATCGCCGGGGTGACCGGAATCCTTCCCGTACGGGGGAAGGGGCAGGTCGCCGCCGTTCCAAGGTTCCGTTCGGGTTCGTCGTGCGGCGTCGGGAACGGGGTGCGCCGGGGCCGCGGGCGCACCCCCGCGGGTCAGGCGGCGGCCGGGCGGCGGCGCCGGCGCGGCCTGCGGTACTTGATCCACCACTCGACGAAGAGCAGCGGCACGAGCCAGGACAGGAAGCTGGACGCGGGGGCGATGGCCATCCCGAGCTCGCGCGGGTCGCCGGCCAGGGCCTCCGGGCTCGCCTGGAGGACGGCGATCGGCATCAGCAGGAAGATGATCACCCGGTTGAAGGCGATGCCGTAGATGAGGGCGAAGCTGCGCAGCATCCACTCGCGGTGGTCGGCGAACCTGCGGCGGCGGGCCATCGCGTAGCCCAGGACGGTGAAGCCCAGCCACAGCACCGCCCAGATCGTGTTGCTGATCTGGGTGCTGGCGCCGCTGCCGCTGAACGGCGAGATGAGCAGTGCCGGGATCCCCACCAGCGGGATCCCCGCCAGGACGTAGACCCGCCCGCTCCAGCGGTGCACCGCCGGGTACTTCGCGCGCAGCCACGGCCACACCTGGAGGATCACCAGCAGGGTCAGCAGGGTGCCGCCGAAGATGTGGGTCACCAGCATCGGGAAGTACCAGGAGGGCGTCTCCGGGATGGGCAGGCGGGCGTCGGCCGGGTCCAGGGAGAAGTAGGGCGGCACCGAGTAGAGCAGGAACGTGAGGCTGAACAGGGCCAGCGGCAGGATCCACGGCCGCTGCCACCAGCGGACGGGGGCCGGGGCCGGGCGGGCCGGCGGGGCGGCGGTGTCGGTCGGGGCGGGGGGTGCCATGGTCGGTTCTCCTTCGCGGATGCGGTGTTCACGAGTCTGGTCCGGGGCGGGGGAGGGCACGAGGGTGCGCCCACCCGGCCGCGGGTGGTGGGCGGCCGCCGCCGCGCGGGAGCCGCCCACCCGGCGGAGGAGTGGTGCGCGCACCACCCTCAGCGGCTCAGCGCCCGGAAGCGGCGCAGGGACAGCGGGACGCACAGGACGAGCAGGGCCGCGGGGATCGCCACGGCCAGGAGCCCGGCGTGGTCGGCGGGCCAGGAGTCGGAGGGCACGCCCGCGTTGCCGAACAGCCCGCGCAGGGCGGAGACGACCGCCGACAGGGGGTTCCACTCGGCGATCGGCGCCATCCAGGAGGGCATGGCGTCGGCGGGCAGGAACGCGGTCGAGAGCATGGTGAGCGGGAACGCCAGCGGGTAGACGATCATGCTCGACGCGTCGGGGTCGGGCATCACCAGGCCCATGAGGACTCCCAGCCAGACCAGGGACAGGCGGAAGAACAGCAGCAGCCCGATCGCCAGCACGGCGTCGGCCGGGCCGTTCTCGGCCCGCCAGCCCAGCAGCAGGCCCACCGGGAGCAGCAGGGCCACCTCCAGGCAGGCGCGCACCATGTCGGCGGCGGTGCGGGCGGTCAGCAGCGAGACCGGGGACATGGGCATGGACCGGAAGCGGCCCATCACCTCGCGGGAGACGTCGCGGGCGGTGCCGGTGGCGCTCCCGGCCACGCCGTAGACCATCACCATCGCCAGCATCGCCGGGACGAGGAACTCGCGGTAGCTCCCGGCCCCGTGCCCGGACATGACCTCGTCGAAGAGGAAGCCGAACAGCAGGACCATCACGACGGGCATGACGACGGCGATGCCCGGCTCGAAGGGGCTGCGCACCATGTGCAGGAGGTTGCGCCGGGTCAGGACCAGGGTGTCGGACAGGACCTTGCCGCGGCGGGCGGCGGCGGGCCGGGCCGGGGCGGCGCCGGGCGGGGTGTCGAGGACGGCGGTCATCGCGGATCACTCCAGAGGGGTCTCAGGCCGGAAGGGGGCGGGCGGTGCCGGGGCCGGTACCGGCGTCGGCGTCGTGGCCGGTCAGGGCCAGGAACACCTCGTCGAGGCTCGGCCTGCGCACCCCGATGTCGGCGATGGCCGCGGTCGAGCCCTCCAGGGCGCGCACGGCCCCGGTCAGGACGGCCAGGCGGTCGGGGGCGGGCAGGCTGACGCGCTGTTCCTCGCGGTGCACGGTCGCCGGGGCGTCCAGCGCGGTCCCCAGCAGGCCCGCGACGGCGGACAGGTCGGCGGGGTCGCGCACGACCACGTCGAGGCGGTCGCCGCCCACGCGGGAGCGCAGGGCGTCGGGCGTGCCCCCGGCGATGGCGCGCCCGTGGTCGATGACGGCGACGGTGTCGGCGAGCCGGTCGGCCTCCTCCAGGTACTGCGTGGTGAGCACGACGGTGGTCCCGGTCGAGACCAGGGACCGCACCGACTCCCACACGCCCAGGCGGCTGCGCGGGTCCAGGCCGGTGGTGGGCTCGTCCAGGAAGAGCACCCGCGGGCGCTGGATGAGGCTGACGGCCAGGTCCAGGCGGCGGCGCATGCCGCCGGAGTAGCCGTCCGACCGCCGGTCGGCGGCGTGGGTGAGGTCGAAGTGCTCCAGCAGCTCCTCGGCGCGTTCGCGGGCGGCGCGCGGGTCCAGGCCGTACAGGCGGGCGAACATCACGAGGTTCTCCCGGCCGGTGAGCAGTTCGTCGACGGAGGCGTACTGGCCGGTCAGGCCGATGGCGGCGCGCACCCGGTCGGCCCGGCGGACGACGTCGTGCCCGGCGACCTCGGCGCGCCCGGCGTCGGGGCGCAGCAGGGTGGCGAGCACCCGGACGGCGGTGGTCTTGCCCGCCCCGTTGGGGCCCAGCAGGCCGAAGACGGTGCCGGCGGAGACCTCCAGGTCGAGCCCGTCCAGGGCGCGGGTCTCCCCGTAGTCCTTGCGCAGTCCCTCGGCCCGGACGGCGGGGGGTTCGGCCGACATTGGTGTACCTCCTAAACTGTTTATGTGACACACTTATTGGTGTAAGTAATACACAGTTCTAGGATGGTGTCAACGACGACCCCGACGACTGGTGGCCCATGACGACCGAGGACGAGCGCAAGAGCCGGATGGCGCGGGATGTGGAACTGCTCTGGGGGCTGGACACGGCGCCCGCCCGGCGCGGTCCCAAGCCCCGCCTCAGCCGGGAGGCGGTGGTCCGCGCGGCGGTCGCCGTCGCCGACACCGAGGGCATCGAGGCGGTCTCGATGCAGCGGGTGGCCAAGGAGCTCGGCTACACCACGATGTCCCTGTACCGGCACGTGGACAGCAAGGAGGACATGCTCGTCCTCATGCTCGACGCCGCCATGGACGGCGAGCCCCCCGGCCCCCGCGAGGACGGCGACTGGCGCGCCGGCCTGGAGGAGTGGTGCCACCGCGCCATCGACATGTCGCGCGCCCACCCCTGGTCGGTGTACGTCGGCATCTCCGGGCCTCCCAGCGGGCCCAACGGCCTGCGCTGGATGGAGTCGGGCCTGCGGGAGCTGGTCGCCTCGGGCCTGGACATCGGTGAGGCGCTCCAGATGCTGGTGCTGCTCTCGGCCGTCACCCGGGAGACCGCGCGCCTGGAGGCGGACATGTCGCGCGCCGCCCGCGCCGCGGGGGGCACCATGGTGGACAGCGAGCGCGACTACAGCCTCGGGCTGCGCAGGGTGGTGACCGCCGAGCAGTTCCCCACCATCGCCCGCATGCTCGAGGAGCACATCCTCGAAGAGGAGGCCGGGGAGGCCGACGAGCGCTCCGGCGGCCCGGCGGAGGAACTCGACTTCGGCATCCGCCGCATCCTGGACGGGATCGAGGTGTACGTGCGGGCCAAGCGGGCGGGCGGGACGTGACGGGGGCGGTGCCGCGCCCGGCGCGGCACCGCCCCCGTCAGGCGGTTCAGCGGATGAGGACCAGGTGGTGGCGGGCCAGCACCGACACCACCTGCGCGGCCCGCTCCGGCGCCGTGCCCGCGGCCCCGGCCAGCTCCGCCACCGTCAGCGACCGCCGCTCGGCCAGCACCCCCAGCACGTCCTCGACCTCCGCCGGGAACGTGTACCGGCGGCCGCCCACCGACAGGGCGACCCGGTCGCCCTCGCGGGCCGCCGGCGGCGGCAGGATCGGCACGAACTCCACCCGGGCGTCCGGCCCCGGCACGCCCTCCTCCACCGGCCAGGGCAGCGAGAACGACGTGCGCCGCGGGAACCGCGCGTCCCGCTCGGCCAGGAACGCGTCCAGGTCGGCCTCCTCGGCCAGCTCCGCCAGCCGCGCCGCCAGCTCCCGCCGGTGCTTGCGCCGCACGTCCGGGTCGGCGAACCGGGGCAGGTCCCGCCGGAACGCCTCCTCCTCGAACAGCCGCCGCACCAGGGCCTCGGCCCAGTCCACACCGGTCGCCCGCGTGAACCCGAACGTCAGGTGCAGGCTCACGTCGCCGGTCCCGGTCACCGTGTGCCACCAGCCCCGGGGCACGTGCAGCACCTGCCCGGGCCGCAGCACCCCTTCCCACACCACCTGGAGTTCGCCGTCGGCGTCCCGCGGCGGGGTGTGCGCGTGGTCCACGTCGTTCTTCATCGGGTGGGGGCGCGACCCGGGGCCGTGCACCTGCCAGTGCTTGGTCCCCTCCACCTGCACGATCACCGTGTCGTGGTCGTCCCAATGGGTGTCGAACCCGCGCGACTCGCCCCAGATCAGGTACATGTTGGCCTGCACGCGCTCGCGCACGAGCCGCATCAGGTCGTCGGAGGCGGCCGCCACCGGCGGGTGCATCCGGTCCAGCCCGTCCAGCACCAGGCTCGCCCCGGCGCGCAGCTCCCGGTACAGCGCCTCGGGCCGCACCACCCGGCGCGTCACCCGGGAGGCCGTCCCCACCTCGGTGTACCGGTCCACCGGGACCGGGGAGCCGTCCCTGTGCAGCCGCAGCCGCGGCGGCTCGGGGGCGCACGCCGCCAACAGGGCGTTGAGGTCGTCGAACGTCACCAGGGAGCGCACCGCGTCCGCGCCCAGGTCGGCGAACACGAACTCCTCCGACAGCCGCGCGGTCAGGGCCTTCCGGCCCACGGCGCCGCACAGCCCTTCACTGAACAGGTGGCCGGGATCGGTCACTGGGTTCCCGCCTTTCAACGGCGAAGGGGCCCGCCCGGCCCGGACACGGCCGGACCGGGCGGGTGCGGATGGGATCAGATGAAGTCGGAACTGGAGTCGGTACCGTCGCTGTCGCCGCCCGCGGTGATGTCGCGGGAGGTCACCTCGGCCAGCTCCTCGACCTCGACCTCGATGGGGTCCATGTGCCGCACCTCGCTTTCCGTGTGGGTTTCCTCTAGGACCAGGGCCGGCCCCGCGCCGGGCGGCGCGGCGACAGCCCCGTTCGGTGGGCCGCGAACGCGTGCGCGTCCGCGGCGAGCCCCACCGCGCGGCCGACCGCGCGCGGGCCGTGCCCGACGTCGCGCTCGTACCGCAGCAGGGCCGGTGGCCGCCCGTCCTCGGGCCGGGCCGCCGCCAGCAGCGCCGCGCACATCTTGCGCGGGTGGGCGGCGTCGGTCCGGGTGTCCCCGGCGAACCCGGTGAGCAGCACGCTCGGGTACCGCAGTCCCGGCGTGCGCACCGCGCCCTCCAAGACCCGGTGGTAGGGCGAGTAGGACATCAGGGCGGCGAAGTCGTCGGGGTCGGCGACGGTCCCGAACTCGCGGGTCCACATCCGCCCCAGGCCCAGGTGCTCGAACCGGGCCATGTCGGCCAGCGGCGCCGAGGCGATCACCGCCGAGCACAGGTCGGGCCGGGCCGCGGCGGCGGCCAGCACCAGCAGCCCGCCGGCGGAGCCGCCGGACAGGCACAGCCCCGAGCGGACGCACAGGCCCCGGGCTACCAGGGCGTCGGCGGCCGCCACCAGGTCCTGCACCGCGCGCGGCTTGCCGCGCCCGGCCCCGGCCAGGTGCCACTCGCGGCCGATGTCGCCGCCGCCGCGCACGTGCGCCACCGCGTAGCGCCCGCCCGAGGCCAGCCAGGCCAGCACCGTCGCGCTGAACCCGAACCGGCGCGGACGGCCGAACCCGCCGTAGGCGTGCAGCAGCGTCGGCAGCGGCTCCGCCGGCCGCCCCGCCCCGGAACCGGGGGGCGGGGCCTTCGCGGCGGCGCCGCGCGCGGTCAGGACGGTGACGGGCACCCGGGTGCCGTCGGCCGAGCGGCACCACAGCACGGTGCGCTCCACCTCCGGCGCGGGCGGCGGTGCGGCGGCCCCGGCGGGCCAGGGCAGCGGGCGGGCCGAGCCCGGGGCCAGGCGCAGCACGCGCTGCTGGGCGGTGACGTCGGCGTAGCCCAGGTACACGGCCCCGTCGGGAGCGGCGGCCGGACCGCTCACCATGCCCTCGCCGGGCAGGTCGACGGTGCGCGCCGGGGCCCCGGTCCGGGCGTCGTGCACGGTGGCGGAGTCGATGCCCAGCCGGGTGCGCACCACCAGCAGCTCGGGGGCGTCGGCGGTGCCGCAGGGGGCGAACGCGTCCAACGTGCCGCCCTCCTGCTGGGGGACCACCTCGCGCCAGTGCTCCGGCCCGGGCCGGTCCGGGTGCGCGGCGCAGATCCGCCGCCAGGGGGCGTCCAGGGTGGTGCGCAGGTACAGCAGCCCGTCCGGGCCCAGGTCGGCCTCGGTCTCGGCCTCCACCCCCACCTGGACCGGCCGGAAGTCCGGCGCCTGCGGCGGCCCGGCCTCCAGGTCGGCCAGCCACAGGTCGGTGCGGTGCCCGGTGCCGTGGCTCTCGGTGAACAGCAGCAGCCGCCCGCCCAGGACCCGCACGCCGGGCACGGTCCCCGGCCCCGAGCAGGCCCGCACGAACGCCTCGGTGCCGTCGGCGGCCCGGCGCAGCCACACCCCGCGGGTGCCGCCCTCGTCGTCGCGCCGCACGTAGTAGAACGCGGGCGGGCCCTGCGGCGTCCAGGCCACGTGCGAGTAGCGGACCCCGCGCACCGGCGGGCCGATCGGGATGCCGTCGGCGGTGCGCAGCACCTGGAGGACGCCGCGCTCGACCCCGCCGGTGGAGGTCTGCACCGCGACCAGGCGCCCGGTGGGGTCCGGCTCCCAGGCGTCCAGGGTGGTGCGTCCGCTGGGGTCGGCCGCCGCCGGGTCGTAGACCACCCGGGCCCGGTCGGCGCGCACCGCGGCGGCGGCCGCGGCGGTCCCGGCGGGGAGGCCGGCGGGGACGTCGAAGGCGACCAGGCGCGGGTGCTCGGCCCCGGACGGGCGCACGGTGGCCATGACGAGCCCGGGGCGGTGCACCGGCGCCGACCACAGGTCGGCGTCCAGGTGGAAGCGGATGCGCTCGGCGAGCCGGTCGCGCAGCGGCCACCCGGCGGCCTCGCGGGCGTGGTCGCGGGCCCGCTCCTCCAGCCACCGCAGCGTCCGCGGGTCGTCGGCGGACTCCAGCCATCGGTAGGGGTCCGGCACGGGGCGGCCGTGCAGGGTGTCCACGACGGACGAGGGTTCGCGGACGAGGGCGACTCCGGGGGCTCGGTTGCGCACCCTCACATCGTTCGGCTCGCCGTGTCGGACGGTCAAGAAAGAACCGGCTCACCCGGAGGTGACACGGGCCTTGCCAGAAGGTGAGGTCCGCAGGCCGGGACGGTGGCGGACCGCGCCCCCCGGGATTCGGACCGACCCTATCCGCGCGGAACGGGGTACCGGTGCGGACGGAAGCGGGAGGAGGGCGGCGCACGTGAAAGGGCGGCGCCCCGCTCGGAGCGGGGCGCCGCAGGGCAGGGGTGTCAGGTGCCGGGCGTCAGTGGCGAGAGGACCGCCCGGCCACCTCGGGAGTCGACACCCCGTCCGAGTCCGCGTCAGACGTTGTCCGGGTGGCCGATGGCCAGGCCGGTCTCCTGGTCGAAGAAGTGCAGCTGGCTGACGTCGACCGCGAGCGTGATCGTGCTGCCCGGGCGCACCTGGCTGCGCGGGCTCACGCGGGCGGTGAAGAACGAGCGGTTCGCGCCCAGCGGCAGCGCGGCGTCGCCGTCGGAGTCGTCGCCCGCGGCGTCCTTGGCCAGGGCGGCGGCGTCCTCGTGGCGGACCGGCGGGGCGTCCACCGTGAAGATCACGTTGATCTCGGTGCCCAGCTCCTCGGTGACGTCCGCGGTGACCTGGATGCGCGGGTCGCCGTTGCCGTCGAGCTCGGCGTCGCTGAAGTCCGACGGGCGGATGCCCAGGATGATGTCGCGGCCCAGGTACTCGCGCAGGTTCGGGCGGGAGTCCAGGACGGAGGCGGGGACCGGCAGGGTGTGCTCGGCGAACTTCAGCACCGCGCCGCCGCCCTCGGAGGTCAGCGAGGCGTCCACGAAGTTCATGGCGGGGGAGCCGATGAACCCGGCGACGAACAGGTTGACCGGGGCGTCGAACAGGCGCTTGGGGGTGTCCACCTGCTGGAGGCGGCCGTCGCGCAGCACCGCGACCCGGTCGCCCAGGGTCATGGCCTCGATCTGGTCGTGGGTGACGTAGACGGTGGTGACGCCCAGGCGCTCGTGCAGCTGGTTGAGGGAGGCGCGCATCTGGACGCGGAGCTTGGCGTCCAGGTTGGACAGCGGCTCGTCCATGAGGAAGGCCTGCGGCTCGCGGACGATGGCGCGGCCCATGGCCACACGCTGGCGCTGGCCGCCGGAGAGGGCGCCGGGCTTGCGCTTGAGGTAGGGCTCCAGGCCCAGCATCTCGGCCGCCTCCTGCACGCGGCGGGCGATCTCGGGCTTGGGGACCTTGCGCAGCTTCAGGCCGAAGGCGAGGTTCTGCTCGACGGTCATGTGCGGGTAGAGCGCGTAGTTCTGGAAGACCATCGCGATGTCGCGGTCCTTGGGCGGGCGGTCGTTGACGATCTCGTCGCCGATGACCAGGGTGCCGGCGGAGATCTCCTCCAGGCCCGCGATCATGCGCAGCGCGGTGGACTTGCCGCAGCCGGACGGGCCGACGAGCACCATGAACTCGCCGTCCTCGATCCGCAGGTTCAGGTCGTCGACGGCTTTGACGCCGCCGCCGTAGATCTTGTCGACGCCCTCGAGGACGATCTCCGCCATGTCTGTGCTCCGCTGCATCGGGTCGGGGGTGACAGGGGTCTCGTGGCCGTCGACCCGGGTCACCCGGACCGGTTCGTGTTCGGGTTGATCGAACCGGACTGCTTTGCTGATCACATCAGACAGGATTCTGATCGAAAAGTCCATAGTCGGATCGGAGTCGATCTGATTGCGGTCAGACTGAAACCCGGAGTGCTCAACTGGCATGGCGGCCCCAGGTGCGTTAGCCTGTCCGACGGTTCACCACTTCCTCCCCGACGGACACTCTGCGGGGCCGCCACGACACGGCGGCCGGGTTGAGGCATCCGGTTGGGGAGTCTGGGTAACCTAACGACCAGTCCAGCACTGGACGGACCGGTTGTGCGGCCCCCACTCGTCCGATCGGACGCTGCATCACGCGCCAGGTGCAGCCGGGATCGGGTGAGGGGCGGAAGTAGCGCGACCGGGCGGGGGGTTGGACCCGGAAAAGGCCCGAACATCCAGTAGACAACGGTCTTCCGAGCTCGCCGCCGACGGGACGGAGCCGGTCCGAAGGGTGGCTCGGGCCTTTTCCGCGTCCCCCCAATATGCTGACCGCACACCCTCACCACACCTGCGGAAAGCGAGACCCCACGTGGTCACCGAACACACGGAGCGGGGCGGGGCCCCCGCCGCCGGCCCCCAGGCGCCCACGGCGCCGGTGAGAGGCCCAGTGGCCGGCGTCCTCCCCCTCGGTCACCGCTGGGGACGGTACGACCTCCTGTGGCGCGTCCTCGCCGCCGCGGGCTCGGGCCTGGCCCAACTGCTCGCCCTGCCCCCCTACGGTCTGTGGTGGCTGGGGCCGCTGAGCGCCGCACTGCTCCTCTTCGCCGTCGCCGGGGCCCGGATGCGCCGCGCAGCCTGGCTGGGAGTCCTGTCCGGGGCCGCCCTCATGGTCCCGCTGGTGCGGTGGCAGGACGTGTTCGGCACCGACGTGTGGCTGCTCATCGCCGCCGCCGAGACCGTCTACTACCTGCCCATGGCCATGGGCATCGCCCTGGCCGCCCGGCTGCCGGGCTGGCCGGTGTGGACCGCCGCCCTGTGGGTCGCCCAGGAGGCCGTGCGCGCCCGCTGGCCGCTGGGCGGCTTCCCCTGGGGCAAGCTCGCCTTCGCCCAGCCCGACACGCCCTTCTCCGGATACGCCGCCCTGGGCTCCTCCGCGCTGGTGACCTTCGCCGTCGCCCTCACCGGCGGCCTGCTGCTGTGGGCCCTGCTGCGGGTCGTCGCGCGCGGCCCGCGGGCCGGCCTGCCCGCCGCGGCCCTCGCCCTGGCCGCCGCCGCGGCGGTCGTGCTCTGCGGCACCGTCGCCCCGGCCGTCGGCCGCCCCCCGGCGGGGGAGACCGTCACCGTGGGCATGGTGCAGGGCAACGTGCCCAACGTCGGGGAGATGTCCATCGCGGGCGAGCGCATGCAGGTCCTGCGCAACCACGCCGACGGCGTGCACGAGCTGGCCGGGGCCGCCCGCGCCGAGGGCACCGGACTGGACCTCGTCCTGCTGCCGGAGAACGCCAGCGACATCGACCCCTTCCGCGACCCGGCCGCCCGCGAGATCATCGACGCCGCCGCGGCCGACGCCGGGGTGCCCCTGCTGTGGGGGATGAGCCGCTTCAACGACGACGGCACCCGGTACGTGTCCAGCGTGGTGTGGGACCCCGAGACCGGGCCGGGGGAGATCTACGACAAGCGCTTCCTGGTGCCCTTCGGCGAGTACATCCCCTACCGCGACTTCTTCACCCGGTTCGTGCAGCGCCTGGAGCAGGTCAGCTCCGACGCGATCCCCGGCACCGAGCCCGGCGCCGTGGAGATCGGCGGCACCACCCTGGCCGTGGGCATCTGCTTCGACGTGGCCTTCGACGCGCCGGTGCGCGAGTCCGTGGCCGCGGGCGGCGGGATCATCGTCATCCCCACCAACAACGCCAACTACAACTTCACCGGCCAGTCCGACCAGCAGCTCGCCATCACCCGGCTGCGCGCGGTCGAGCACGGCCGCCCCGCCGTGGTGGTGTCCACCAGCGGCATCAGCGCGGTCGTGAACCCCGACGGCACGGTCGCCTACCGATCGCCCGAGGCCGAGGCCGACATCCACATCGCCGAGCTCACCGCCGCCGACGGCCCCACCCTCGCCACCCGGCTGGGCGCGGCCCCCGAGGCGCTGCTGGCCGCCGTGGGCCTGGCGGCCGTCGCCGTCGCGGTGGTCGCCTCCCGCAGGGCCCGCGGGGCCCGCCCGGAGTGACCCGCGCCCGGAGGCGGACGGCGGCGGCCGGGGAACCATGCGGGCCGGCGGGGCGTTCTTCCCGGTGAGGGAGGACCTCACCGGCCCGTACGACCCCGAGGATGGTTCCGTATGCCGATCCTGACAGTGCTCGCACTCATGGCGCTGCCCTTCGTCGAGGTGTGGCTCATGATCGTCGTCGGCGGTTGGATCGGCGTCCCATGGACGCTGGCCGCGCTGGTCGCCCTCATGGTGCTGGGCGTGGCGGTGCTGCGCCGGGCCGGGACCCGGGCCTTCCGCGACGCCGACGAGGCGCTGCGCTCGGGGCGGCAGCCGCGCGGCGGGCTGCTCGACCCGCTCATGCTCATGGCCGGCGGCGTCCTGCTGGTGATCCCGGGCTTCCTCACCGCGGCGGTGGGCCTGCTGCTGGTGCTGCCGTTCACCCGCCCCCTGTTGCGCTGGGCGTTCGCCGGCTGGGCCCAGCGGCGGATGCGCCGCATGCAGGACCGCATGGAGGAGGAGCTGCTGGCCCAGGGCGTGCGGGTGCCGGGCCAGGGCCCCTTCGGGCAGAGTCCCTTCGGGCAGAGCCCCTCCGGCGGCGCCGGGGCCGGTGCCGCCCGAGGGGAGGAGCGCCCCGCGACCTCGCGCGGCCGGGTCATCCAGGGCCGCTTCGAGCCGGAGGACGACACGAAGGACTGACCAGACCACCCTCCCTCCCGGTCCGCCGGGAGCGACGGGGCCCGCCGAGCGTCCGTCCCTCGGCGGGCCCCGTCCCGTGTCCGGACCCCCGCTTGGTATCGCTGATAACAGAAAACTGTTTCCCTTGGTTTGTATCTCTGATATCGTTCACTTGTTATCAGCGATACCAACGGGTCCGTCCGCGACCCGTCGGCGAAGGGAAGCGCATGAACCAGCGCACGCTCGGCACCACCGGCCCCACCGTCTCCGCCCTGGGCCTGGGCACCATGGGCATGTCCGACCTGTACGGCCCGGCCGACGAGGCCGAGGGCATCGCCACCGTCCACGCCGCCCTGGACGCCGGGATCACCCTGATCGACACCGGCGACTTCTACGGCGAGGGCCACAACGAACTCCTCATCCGCGACGCCCTGCGCACCCGCTCCCGCGACGACGCCGTCATCAGCGTCAAGTTCGGCGCCCGCAAGCAGCCCGGCGGGGCGTTCCAGCACGCGCCCTACGACACCACCCCGGCCGGGGTGAAGGACCGGCTCGCCTACACGCTGCGCCGCCTGGGCACCGACCACGTCGACATCTACCGGCCCGCCCGCCTGGACCCGGGTGTCCCCATCGAGGACACCGTCGGCGCCATCGCCGAGATGGTGCGGGCCGGGTACGTGCGCCACATCGGCCTGTCCGAGGTGGGGGCGCAGACCCTGCGCCGGGCCGCCGCCGTCCACCCCATCGCCGACCTCCAGATCGAGTACTCCCTGTTCTCCCGGGGCATCGAGGCCGACATCCTGCCCACCGCCCGCGAGCTCGGGATCGGCGTCACCGCCTACGGGGTGCTCTCCCGCGGCCTGCTCTCCGGCCACTGGAGCCCCGAGCGGGCCCTGGCCGCCGGTGACTTCCGCGGCCACAGCCCCCGGTTCCAGGGGGAGGAGCTCGCCGCCAACCTGCGCCTGGTCGAGGGGCTGCGCGCCGTCGCCGACGGGCTCGGCGCCACCGTGGCCCAGGTCGCCATCGCCTGGGTCGCCTCCCGCGGCGAGGACATCGTCCCGCTGGTGGGCGCCCGGCGCCGCGACCGCCTGTCCGAGGCCCTGGGCGCGCAGGACGTGAAGCTCTCCGCCTCGGACCTGGCCGCCATCGAGGCCGCCGTCCCGGCCGGGGCGGCGGCGGGCGACCGCTACATGGCCGCCCAGATGGCGTTCCTGGACAGCGAACGGCCGGCCTGACCGCGACCGGCCCCCGGGGCCCGGGGGCCGGTGTTTTACCCGACCTTGGCGCCCCGTGGACGCGGCGGCGGACCGAACGGTGCGAGCATCCACAGAGATCGAGAACACGGCGGCCGTCACCCGCCCGTGACGGGCGGCGGCCGCCGCGTGCACGTCCGCGCCCGAGGGGGAGCCCCATGTCCGCCGTCCGATCCGCCCGATCCGCCGCCGGGAGGGCGTCATGACGCCCCGCGAGCCCGGCCGCACGGGCACCGCCGTCCCCACCGTCCCCCGCCAGGCCGCCCGCGCCGAGGAACGCGGCGACCTGGGACCCGGACCGGTCGACGTCCTGCTCACCGTCAACGGCACCCGTCGCGGGGTCGCCGTCGAACCCCGGGTCAGCCTGCTGGACGCCCTGCGCGAGCGCCTGGGCGTGACCAGCCCCAAGAAGGGCTGCGACCAGGGGGCCTGCGGCGCCTGCACCGTCCACGTCGACGGCCGCCGCGTGCTCTCCTGCCTGACCCTGGCCGTGGCCTGCGCGGGCCGGGAGATCACCACGGCCGAGGGCCTGGCCGACGGCGACGAACTGCACCCCGTGCAGCGCGCCTTCGTCGAGGAGGACGCCTTCCAGTGCGGGTACTGCACCCCCGGGCAGCTGATGTCCGCGGTCGCCCTGCTGGAGGAGGGCCACACCGGCGACGACGCCGAGATCGCCGAGTGGATGAGCGGCAACCTCTGCCGCTGCGCCGCCTATCCCAACATCCGGCGGGCCGTGCGCAGCGTCCGCGACGGCGCCGGAGCGGAAGGGGACCGGTGATGCGGCCCTTCGCCTACACCCGCGCGACCGACGTCGACGCCGCCATCGCCGAGGTCGCCCGGGACCCCGGCAGCGAGTACCTGGCCGGCGGCACCACCCAGGTCGACATGCTCCGCATCGGGGTGGCCCGGCCGCGCCGCGTCGTCGACATCAACGACCTGCCCATCGCCGCCGTCGAGGAGCCGCCCGGCGGCGGGCTGCGCCTGGGCGGACTGGCCCGGATGAGCGACGTGGCCGCCCACCCGGCGGTCCGCGAGCGCTACCCCATGGTGGCGGAGGCCCTGGAGAAGGGCGCCTCGCCCCAGCTGCGCAACATGGCCACCATGGGCGGCAACCTCATGCAGCGGGTCCGCTGCGCCTACTTCCGCGACGGCGACCGCGCCTGCAACAAGCGCGCGCCCGGCAGCGGCTGCGCCGCGATCCCGGGCGTCAACCGCGACCACGCCGTGCTGGGGACCAGCGATCACTGCATCGCCACCCACCCCTCCGACGCGGCCGTGGCCCTCACCGCCCTGGACGCGGTGGTGCGGCTGCGCGGGCCGGCCGGGGAGCGCTCCGTCGCGTTCGACGACTTCTTCCTGCTCCCGGGGGACACCCCGGACCGCGAGCACCCCATCGGACACGGCGAGCTCATCACCGGCATCGACCTGCCCGACCTGCCGATGGCCCGCGCCTCCCACTACCTCAAGGTGCGCGACCGGGAGTCCTACGAGTTCGCGCTCACCTCCTGCGCCGCGGCCCTGCGCATGGACGGCGACGCCGTCGCCGAGGCCCGCATCGGCCTGGGCGGGGTCGCCACCAAGCCCTGGCGGGCCCGCCGCGCCGAGGACATCCTGATCGGCGCCCCGGCCACCGCCGAGGCGTTCGCCCGCGCCGCAGCGGCCGAGATGGCCGACGCGGTCCCGCGCTCCATGAACGGCTTCAAGATCGCACTGGCCGAGAGGACCATGGTCCGGGCGCTGACCACCGTCGCGTCCCGTATCGCAGGAGGGGCGGCATGACCATTCCACCGCAGATCGGCCGGGGCATGGACCGGGTCGACGCCCGCGCCAAGGTCACCGGCGCCGCCCGCTACTCCGCCGAGCACGGGCCGCCCGGCACCCTGCGCGCGGTCCTGGTGGGCGCGCGGATCCCCCGGGGCCGGATCACCGCGATCGACACGTCCGCCGCCCGGGCCGCCGAAGGGGTCGCCGCCGTCCTGAGCCACCTGGACCTGCCCCGGGTGGCCGAGGCCCCGCACCTCATCCCGTCGCTGGCGGGCACCACCGCGCACGGGCAGAGCTTCTTCCCGATGCAGGACGACCGGGTCCACTACGCGGGCCAGCCCGTCGCCCTCGTGGTCGCCGACACCCTGGAGCGCGCCGAGTACGCCGCCGGGCTGGTCGACGTCTCCTACGAGGAGGAGCCCTGGGTCGCCACCCTCGCCCAGGGGCGCGGGGACGCCTACGAGCCCGAACGGATCTTCGGCGGGTTCGCCCCCGGCCGGATCGAGCGCGGCGACGTCGAGGCGGGCCTGGCCCGCGCCGACGTGCGGATCGAGAACACCCACCACTTCGCGGCCAACCACCACAACCCGATCGAGCCGTCCGCGACCACCGCCGTGTGGGAGGGCTCCGGGCTCACGCTGTACGACTCCACCCAGGGGCCCACCGCCACCCGGCTCACCGTCGCGCAGCTGCTCGGCATCCCGCCCTCGGACGTGCGGGTGATCAGTGGGTTCGTCGGTGGCAGCTTCGGCTCCAAGGCCATGGTCTGGGCGCACCCCACCCTGGCGGCGATGGCCGCCCGGCACGTGCGGGCGCCGGTCACCCTGGCGCTGAACCGCGCCCAGACGTTCACCAACACCGGGCACCGCGAGGAGCAGGAGCAGACGATCACCCTGGGGGCGACCCGCGACGGGCGGCTCACCGCCATCCGGTACTCCAAGACGTCGCCCACCTCGCCCTTCGACGACTGGGCCGAACCGTCCATGGGGGCGGTGAACCGCATGTACGCGTGCCCCGCCTTCGAGGGCGCGCACCACCTGTTCGAGGCCGCCACCATGACGCCGACGTTCATGCGGGCGCCCGGCGAGGCCACCGGCGCGTTCGTCATCGAGACCGCGATGGACGAGCTCGCCCACGAACTGGGCATGGACCCCATCGAGCTGCGGCTGCGCAACCACGCCGACCTCGACCCCGAGAGCGGGAGGCCCTGGTCCAGCAAGGGTCTGCGGGAGTGTTACACGCTGGGCGCCGAGCTCTTCGGCTGGGCCGACCGCGACCCGGCACCGGTCACCGGCGCCGCCCGCGACGGCCACTGGGTGCTGGGCACCGGCATGGCCGGCGCCATCTACCCGGTGGTCGGGGTCTTCAACCCGCAGAGGGCCCGCGCCCGCGTGTACGCCGACGGGCGCGCCGTCATCGAGACCGGCTGCTCCGACTTCGGCACCGGCGCCGGCACCGTGCTGCGGCAGGTCGCCGCCGACGCCCTGGGCCTGGAGGCCGAGGCCGTGACCGCCCACTACGGCGACACCGACCTGCCCACCACCGTCGCCGCCGTCGGCTCCGCGGGGGCCGGGGCGATCAGCGCCGCCGCCCACACCGCCGCCACCGCCCTGCGCGAGCGGCTCGTCGCCCAGGCCGTCGCCGACCCCGGCTCGCCCCTGCACGGCGCCGACCCGGCCGCCGTCCGGGTGTCCGGAGGCCGCATGGTCCGGCCCGACACCGGGGCGGGGGAGACCTACGGGGAGATGCTCGGCCGCCACATGACCTTCGACGCCGAGGCCCTGGGCGAATGGGCGCCGCCGGAACAGGGGGAGTACGGGACGGCCACCTTCGGCGCCCAGTTCGCCGAGGTCGCCGTCGACCCCGACCTGGGGCTGGTCCGGGTGCGCCGGATGCTCGGGGTGTTCGCCCCGGGCCGGGTCCTCAACTACAGGACCGCCCGCAGCCAGCTGATGGGCGGCATGCTCTGGGGGCTGGGCCAGGCGCTGCTGGAGGCCACGCACATGGAGCCGAACCGGGGGCGCTGGCTCAACGCGGGCCTGGACGGCTACCTGGTCCCGGTCAACGCCGACGCCCCGGACGTGCGGGTGGAGATGATCGAGGTCGAGGACCGCGCGGTCAACCCGCTCGGCGTCAAGGGGGTCGGGGAGATCGGCCAGGTGGGGATGGCCGCGGCCATCGCCAACGCGGTCTTCCACGCCACCGGGCGCAGGTTCCGCGACCTGCCCATCACGGTCGAGGCGGTCATGGCCCCGGCCTGAACGCGGTCGCGGGGGAACGAGGCCGTGCCCGGAGCCGCATCCGGGCCCGAACACGAAGGAGACGATGTGAGCACGCAGATCCCCGAGCCGGTGGCGACGTTCTTCGACCGGGTGAACGCCCACGACGAGGCCGCCCTGGACGCCTTCGCCGACGACGCCGTGGTGGACGACTGGGGGCGCGAGTTCCTGGGCCGGGAGGAGATCGCGGCCTGGAGCGCCAAGGAGTTCATCGGCTCCAAGGGGGTCCTGGCCGTGGAATCGGTCGAGGACACCCCGGACGGGGTCCGGGTCGTGGGGGACTGGCGGTCCAACCACGCCAACGGGCCGAGCGAGTTCACCTTCGCCGTCGACGGCGACACCATCACCCGCATGACCATCCGCGAGGGGTGAGCGCACCGGCCGTCCCGCGCCGCCGTGCGGGGCGGCCGGTGTGACAACCGGGCGGCGGGCACGGTAGAACGGCACCGGTCCGGTGGAGCACGACGGCGGGAGCAGCGGTGGGCGCAGGGGCGGGGACGGCGGAGCTGGAGGAGCACCTGCGCGGGTTCTGGCCGGGGCGGGAGCTGGAGCCGGTCGCCCGGGAGGACGGCCCGGTCCTGGAACGGCTCCCGGACTTCGCCGCCTACCGCGTGGCCCAGGGGAGCGGGTGGAACTACGCCACGGTCGGCGCCTCCGCCCTGGGCGGCCTGGAATTCGTGCTCATGGCTCCCTCCGGGACCGACGACCACGCCGAGACGCTCGCCGCGGTCGCCCACTTCAACTCGTTCGAGGAGTACCGGGTCGACGCCGGCTCGGTCCTGCACCTCGGCCGCCCCTGGACGGGAGGCTCCCGCATGGAGCACCTGCTGGTCAGCCCGCCCTACCCCTACGGGCCGCTGCTGGAGCAGGCCCCCGGCGGCGTCCGGTACCTGTGGCTGCTGCCCGTCCACGCCGCCGAGGCCGAGCTGGTCCTCGCCGAGGGCCCGGAGGCCTTCGAGGAGCTCCTGGAGGCCGAGGGCGTCGACATCCTCGCCGCCGACCGCCCACCCGTCGTCTGACCCGTCAGGAGCGGTCCGCGAAGCGGGCGTGGAGGGCGCGGACGGCCTCGGCCAGCTCGGGGACCGGGCCCTCCATGGGCACGTCCGGGGCGACCTCGGTGACCGGCAGCGGCCGCACCGGGCCGGGCGGCAGCCCCCAGGACTCCCGCCACGCGGTCAGCTGCTCCGACGAGCTCGCGTACACGATCCGGCCCAGCCCCGCCCAGGCGTGCGCCGCTGCGCACATGGGGCAGTGCTCGCCCGAGGTGTACACCGTCGCCGCCGCCCGCTCCTCCACCGGCATCCGGGACGCCGCCCACTGCGCGATGGCCAGCTCCGGGTGGCGGGTGCCGTCGCCGCCGGAGACCTCGTTGTGGCCCTCGAACAGCACCGTCCCGTCGGCCGCCACCAGCACCGAGCCGAACGGCTCGTCTCCGGCGTCCAGGGCCTCCCCGGCCAGCTCCACCGCCCGGCGCAGGTGCCGCAGGTCGGTCTCGTCCATGGGTTCCTCCTCCTGTTCCCCCCGACCGTACACACGGCGACGGCCGTGCCGCCCCCCGGGGCGACACGGCCGTCCGCGTCCGTCAGACCGGGGTCGGCTCGCGTTCGGCCTCCTCGGCGGCCCGGGCCTCGGAGCGGGCCATCGCCCGGTCGTCCACCACCCGGATCACCGTGATCACCGCGATCGCCACGCCCGCCACCGCCAGGCCGGTCAGCAGCTTGCCGGGCTGGCTCACGTCCAGGTCGAAGAACCACCGGCCCAGCGGGGTCGCCATCGCCAGGGTCAGCAGCCCCACCATGGACCCCACCAGCACCACCTTCCACCACACGTACGGCTTGGCCACCAGCAGCAGCACCCACAGCGTCGTCGTGCACAGCGTGATCACCACCGCCGTCCGGTCCGCCGGGTCGGGCACCGTCCGCCCGCCCAGCACCAGCAGGTAGGTGGTCACCGCCGCCAGCCCCGCCACCATGCCCGAGGGCACCGCCAGCCGCAGCGTCCGCGCCACGAACCCCGGCCGGGCGATGTCGGTGTTGGGCGCCAGCGCCAGGAAGAACGACGGGATGCCGAACGTCACCGCGTTGATCAGCGTCGCGTGCCGCGGGAAGAACGGGTACGCCACCGCCAGCAGCCCCACGATCGTCGCCATCACCATCGTGTACACGGTCTTGGTGAGGAACAGGCTCGCCACCCGCTCGATGTTGCCGATCACCCGGCGCCCCTCGGCCACCACCCGCGGCAGCACCGCGAACCGGTCGTCCAGCAGCACCAGCTGCGCCACCGACCGCGACGCCGGGCTGCCCGAGCCCATCGCCACGCCGATGTCGGCCTCCTTCAGCGCCAGCACGTCGTTGACCCCGTCACCGGTCATCGCGACCGTGTGCCCCCGGTCGCGCAGCCCCTTGACCATGTCGCGCTTGCGCTCGGGGGTGACCCGGCCGAACGCCGAGTGGTCGTCCACCCGCAGCCCCAGCTCCGCCGGGTCCTCGGGCAGCTCCCGGGCGTCCACCGGCCGGTCCGCGCCGGGCAGCCCCAGCTCCCGGCCCACGGCGCCCACCGAGGCGGCGTGGTCGCCGGACACGATCTTGACGTCCACCCCCTGCTCGGCGAAGTAGTCCAGGGTGGGCCCGGCGTCCGCGCGCACCTTCTGGTCCAGCACCACCAGCGCCACCGGCTCCACCTCGCCGGGTGCCGCCGGGTCGTCCACCCGCAGCGGGGTGCGGCCCAGCAGCAGCACCCGCAGCCCCTGGGCGCCCAGCCGGGCCGCCTCGGAGGAGGCCGCGTGCCCCGGGGCGAGCACGTCCGCCGCGCCCAGCACCCAGTTCACGTCGCCCTCGGGGGTGCGGAACCCCATGCCGCTCCACTTGCGCGCCGACGAGAACGCCGCCTGCGCCGTGGGCTCCCAGTCCGGGGCCCGGTGCCCGCCGGCCCGCACCCCCTGGGCGATCGCCGCCATGCTCGCGTTGGGGTCGTGGTCGTGGGCGGCCAGCGCCGCCAGCACCTCGGTGGGCGCGGGCCCGCCCGCCGTGCCGCCGCCCAGGTCGCGGATCTCCGCCATCTTCATGCCGACCTCGGTCAGCGTCCCGGTCTTGTCCGTGCACACCACGTCGACCCGGGCCAGGCCCTCGATCGCGGGCAGCTCCTGCACCAGGCACTGGTAGCGGCCCAGCCGGATCACCCCCACCGCGAACGCGATGCTGGTGAGCAGGATCAGCCCCTCGGGGATCATCGACACCAGGGCCGCCACCATGCCGCGCAGCGCGTCGGCCAGCGGGCCGGAGATCTGCCCGCCCGCGGTGCCCTCGTCCAGGGTGACGTGGCCGCCCATGAACAGCTGGCTGTAGATCAGCAGGCCGCCGATGGGGAACAGGGCGTAGGTGATCCAGGTGAGGATCCGGTTGATGCCCGAACGCAGCTCCGAGTGCACCAGGGAGAACCGGCTCGCCTCCTCGGCCAGCCGCGCCGCGTACGCGTGCCGGCCCACCTTGGTGGCGCGGAACCGACCGGTGCCCGCCACCACGAAGCTGCCCGACATCACCGTGTCGCCCGGCTTCTTGACCACGGGGTCGGCCTCGCCGGTCAGCAGCGACTCGTCGACCTCCAGGCCGCCCGACCAGGTGACGGCGCCGTCGACCACGATCTGGTCGCCGACGCCCACCTCCAGGACCTCGTCCAGGACGATCTCCTGGGCGGACACCCGCACCACCGCGCCCTCGCGCACCACCCGGGGGCGGGCCGCGTTGACGATGGCGAGCTTGTCCAGGGTCCGCTTGGCGCGCAGCTCCTGGACGATGCCGATCAGCGTGTTGATGAGGATGACCATCGCGAACAGCCCGTCCTGGACGGGGCCGATCACGGCGATGATCGCGAAGAGCACCGCGATCATCGCGTTGATGCGGGTGAACACGTTGCCGCGGATGATCTGGGCGACGGTGCGGCTGGCCCGGACGGGGACGTCGTTGGTCCGGCCCGCGGCGACCCGCTCGGAGACCTGGGACAGGGACAGTCCGGGTTCCTCCGGCGGCCGGGAGGGGCCGGTCGAGAGCGGGGACGGCCGCTCCGGGGCGGCCTCCGCGCCGCCGGGGCGGTCGTGGTTGTCGGGCACACGTGCTCCTGCGGATGACATGGACGGTGCGCGCCCGGGCCGGTCGGCGGTCCCGGGACGCCCCGAGGAGGGACCTCGGGAGTGGGGGAGGGACACAAGACTAGAAGATCGGTGACGCAGGACGCAGTCGTGCCCGCTCCCGGACGCGGGTGGGGGCGGCACCACGCCCGGAGCGGGTGCCCGGACGCCGGTGCGCGGGGAACGCCCGCGGGGCGCGCGGGAGGCGGGCGGGGAGGGTGGGACGGCCGGGCCCGCGGCGCGGGCGGCGGAGAGGCCGGGGGAGGACGCCGGGAGCGGAGGCACCGGGGGCCGGAGGTGGGGCGCGGGATGCCGGGGGTGCGGGGTGCGGCTGCCGGGGAGCGCGGATGCCCGGGCGGACGCCCGGGTGCGGGCGGCCGGGTGTGGGCGCCCGGGGAGCGGGGTACGGGTCCGGTCCGGGAGCCGCGGTGTACGGCCCGGGTGAGTCCGGGTACCGTGTTCCCAGCCTTCGAGGTCCCACCGCGGGGACCCGGAGAGACGGGTAGGTAGAGGTCCACATGTGCACCGTCATCGTCGGTTTCGACCCCGACGCCGACACACCCCTGGTCATCGCCGCCATCCGGGACGAGATGCGCGACCGCCCCTGGGACGGGCCCGGGCGCCACTGGCCGGAGCGGCCGGGGTTCGTCGGCGGACGCGACCGCCTGGCCGGCGGCACCTGGCTGGCGGTGGACCCGGGCCGGCCCCGCACCGCCGCGCTGCTCAACGGGTGGCCCTGGGACGGGAAGATGCCCTGGGAGGGCACCTACCCGGCCAGCCGCGGCGAACTGCCGCTGCGCGCCCTGACCCATCCCGTCCGCGACCCGCTCCAGGGCGAGGACCCGACCCTGTACGCGCCGTTCCACCTGCTGGACGCGGACGCCCACCACGCCGACCTGTACAGCTGGGACGGGCGCTGCCTGGACACCCGGCGGATCCCGGCCGGGGTGAGCGTCATCGTCAACACCGGCCTGGACCCGGCCGACCCGCGGGCGGCCCGGCACACGCCCGAGTTCGCGCGCACCCGCCCGGACCCGCGCCTGGCGGCGGCCCGCACGCTTGAGGAGGTCTGGGGGGAGTGGCCGCGGCTGATCACCGAGGCGGCCAAGGCCGCGCCGCGTTCGGCGGGCCTGGACGACAGCGGCGACCCCGGCGGCCTCATCGCCCACGCCGACCTGGGCGGCGGGAAGGTGTGGGCGACCGGGTCGGTGACCCTGCTGGCGATGGACCGGGACACGGTCCGCTACGCCTTCACCTCCGACCCGGCCGACCCGGGCGCCTGGGCCATGGTGGACACCGCCTCAGGCTGAGGCGGGGCCGGACCCGGCCCCGCCCCGGGCGAAGAGCGGCCGCGGGCGCCCACCGCCTGTCGGCGCCCGCGCCCGGTCAGTGCCCGCGCTCGATCCACTCCTTCAGGTGCGGGGCCTCCTCGCCGATCGTCGTGGGGTCGCCGTGCCCGGTGCGCACCACCGTGTGCGGCGGCAGCCCCAGCAGCCGGTCCCGGATCGATTCGATGATCGTCGGGAAGTCCGAGAACGACCGTCCGGTGGCCCCGGGACCGCCCCGGAACAGCGTGTCCCCGCTGAACACCGTGCCCAGCCCGGGCGCGTACAGGCACACCGCGCCCGGCGTGTGCCCCGGGGTGTGCAGCACCCGCAGCACGGTCCCCGCCACCGTGATCTCCCGCCCGTCGGCCAGCGCCCCGTCGGGCTCCCGGTCGGGGTGGACCATGTCCCACAGCACCCGGTCGTCCGGGTGCAGCAGCACCGGCGCCCCCACCGCGTCCGCCAGCGCGGGCGCCGCGTCCACGTGGTCGTTGTGGGCGTGCGTGCACACGATCGCCACCACCCGGCGCCCGCTCACCGCCGCCGCGATCGCGTCGGCGTCGTGCGGGGCGTCCACCACCAGCACCTCGGAGTCGTCTCCGACCAGCCAGACGTTGTTGTCCACCTGCCACTCGCCGCCGTCCAGGGCGAACACCCCGGAGGTGACCAGGTGCTCCACCCGCGCGCCGCTCACAGCACCACCACCGACCTCAGCACCTCACCGCGTTCCATCCGGGCGAACGCCTCCTCCACCTCGTCCAGCGCGATCCGCTCGCTCACGAACCCGTCCAGGTCCAGTCTCCCCTGCAGGTACAGGTCCACCAGCACCGGGAAGTCCCGCGAGGGCAGGCAGTCGCCGTACCACGACGACTTCAGGGCGCCGCCCCGGCCGAACACGTCCAGCAGCGGCAGGTCCAGCCGCATGTCGGGGGTGGGCACCCCCACCAGCACCACCGTCCCGGCCAGGTCGCGGGCGTGGAACGCCTGCTCGTAGGTCCGCGGCGTGCCCACGGCGTCGATCACCACGTCCGCCCCGAACCCGCCGGTGAGGTCGCGGATCGCCTGCACCGGATCGGTCTCGGCGGCGTTCACCGTGTGGTGCGCGCCGAAGCCCCGCGCCCACCGCAGCTTGCGCTCCTCCACGTCCACGGCGATGATCCGGTGCGCCCCGACCAGGCTCGCCCCGGCGATCGCGGCGTTGCCCACGCCGCCGCAGCCGATCACCGCCACCGAGTCGCCGCGGGTGACGCCCCCGGTGTTGACGGCCGCGCCGATCCCGGCCATGACACCGCAGCCCAGCAGCCCCACCGCCGCGGGGGAGGCCTGCGGGTCCACCTTGGTGCACTGCCCGGCCGCCACCAGGGTCTTGTCGGCGAACGCCCCGATGCCCAGGGCGGGGGACAGCTCGGTGCCGTCCTCCAGGGTCATTCTCTGCTTTGCGTTGTGGGTGTCGAAGCAGTACTGGGGGCGGCCGCGCAGACAGGCACGGCACCGGCCGCACACCGCCCGCCAGTTGAGGACCACGAAGTCCCCGGCCCGCAGGTCGGTCACGCCCTCTCCGACCGCCTCCACCACCCCGGCGGCCTCGTGCCCGAGCAGGAACGGGAAGTCGTCGTTGATGCCGCCCTCCCGGTAGTGCAGGTCGGTATGGCAGACCCCGCAGGTGCGGACGGCGACCACGGCCTCCCCGGGACCCGGATCGGGTACCACGATGGTCGTCAGCTCGACGGGCTGCCCCACGGCGCGGGCCACCACGCCCCGGACTCGTTGCGACACGGAGATCGTCCCCTTCCGAACGGTGAGCGTCCGCGAGCGCGCTCGCGGTACCGCCACCCTCGTCCACCGGCCCGCCCGTGTCCACCACCCCACCGCCGGGACGTCACCGGCCCGGGCCGGGGAGGGCCGGGGAGGGCCGGACCGCCACCCCGGCGGTGACGCGTCCGGACGCTCCCCGTACCCTCCGAACGGCCGGTCCGGGGCGCTCCGGACCGGCCGACGGGAACGGCCCCGGCCGAGACGTACAGCCCCCCAGGAGACAGAGAGAACATGCCGACACTCTTCGAGGCGTCGACCATCGGGTCGGCCCGGACGACGAACCGGATCGCCATGGCGCCCATGACCCGCAGCCGGGCCACCCCCGAGGGGCACGCGACCGACTCCATGGCCCGGTACTACGGCCAGCGGTCGACGGCGGGCCTGATCGTCACCGAAGGTGTCCAGCCCAGCCTCACCGGCCAGGGCTACCCGGACACGCCCGGCCTGCACACCGCCGAGCAGGCCGAGAGCTGGAAGCCGGTCGTCAAGGCGGCCCGGGCCGACGGCGCGCTGTTCTTCGCGCAGCTCATGCACGCCGGCCGCGTCGGCCACCCGGACGTCCGCGGCCTGCGGCCGGTCGGCCCGTCCGCCGTGGCGGCGCCGGGACAGATCTACACCCCCACCGGCCGCAAGGACCCCGTGGTGCCGCGCGAGCTCACCGCCGGGGAGATCCGCGGGGTGATCCGGGAGCACGTCGACGCGGCCCGCAACGCCCTCGCGGCGGGCTTCGACGGCGTCGAGGTGCACGGCGCGAACGGCTACCTGACCCAGCAGTTCCTCTCGACCAGCGCCAACCTGCGCACGGACGAGTGGGGCGGGTCGGTGCGCGGGCGCATCAGGTTCGCCGTCGAACTCGTGCGCGCCCTGGCCGACGCCCTCGGACCCGGCCGGGCGGCGCTGCGCGTGTCCCCGGCGAGCACCTCCCAGGGGATCGAGGAGGGCGACCCCCTCGCCCTGTACACGGCCCTGCTGGAGGAGCTGCGCGAGGTCCCGCTGGCCTACCTGCACGTGGTCGAGGCCCCGGGCCGCCGCGACCTGACCCGCGCGCTGCGCGCGGCGTGGCCGCACACCCTGGTCCTCAACCCCCACCGGGACAAGGAGCCGCTGCCGCCGCACGAGGCGGGGGCCGACGCCCTGGCGGACGCGGGCGCCGACCTGGTCTCCTTCGCCTCGGCCTTCCTGGCCAACCCGGACCTCCCGGCCCGCCTCGCCGCCGGGGGACCGTACAACCGGCCCGACCGCGCCACCTTCTACGGCGGCGACGACCGCGGCTACCTCGACTACCCGCCCTTGGGGGCGTAGGTCCTGGGCCACTGGCGCCCCCACCCCTTGAGCCCCCGAAGCCCCACGTGCGATGGTGTCAGGGGGCGGTCGGCACCCGCCGGACCCCCGCGACGCGGAGCCGACGCCCCGCGTCGCCCCAGTTCATCAACTGTCAGCCCCGCCCACGCGGGGATGAACCGTCCATGATGACGAACGGACCGGCCGCGCCGGCGTCCGCCCCGCGCACGCGGGGATGAACCGGGCCGCACCCGGTATGCGCACCTGTGCCTGGGGTCTGCTTTGCCTACCTGCTCTTGGACGAGTCGCGTTCCAGCCAGTTGTACATCCTCGCTTTGAGCTGGTGGGGTCCGCGTGCGACAGTGTTCAGGGCAGCGAGTGTACGTGCCAGATCTTTCATAACGCGGAGATAACGCTCCGCGTTTCTCCAGGTCGTTAACTGTCAGCTCCGCGCACGCGGGGATGGACCGGCGATCACAGCGCGGTCGGTCGATTCCAGGCCGTCAGCTCCGCGCACGCGGGGATGGACCGACACCTCGCGGGGTGTCTCAGAGACACCCAACGTCAGCTCCGCGCACGCGGGGATGGACCGAGAGCAGGAGACAGCCATGGCATCCGTCGACGTCAGCTCCGCGCACGCGGGGATGGACCGCCAGCTCCGGCTCTATATGGCACCGAGTCCGTGTCAGCTCCGCGCACGCGGGGATGGACCGTCCGATGACCCACCCGACCAGGCGGACGATCCGTCAGCTCCGCGCACGCGGGGATGGACCGGGGTCCGGAAACGCCGAAGGCCCCTCTCCCCGGTCAGCTCCGCGCACGCGGGGATGGACCGGCCAAGATCGTGCAGATCGCGGCCCGCAGGGAGTCAGCTCCGCGCACGCGGGGATGGACCGCTGGAGGCCAGATGAGCAAGTACGGCGACATCGTCAGCTCCGCGCACGCGGGGATGGACCGTCCGTCCGGCGGGTGAACCCCAAGACCGGGGAGTCAGCTCCGCGCACGCGGGGATGGACCGTCGACCACCGCGGCCGCCTCCTCGATGAGCAGGTCAGCTCCGCGCACGCGGGGATGGACCGCTCAACGTCCTCGGGCACGCCGTCCTCGCGCTGTCAGCTCCGCGCACGCGGGGATGGACCGCGCATCAGCCTGTTCGTGGAGCGCCACCAGCCGTCAGCTCCGCGCACGCGGGGATGGACCGGGGGCGCCGGCCACCGACGAGTTCCGCCAGGCGTCAGCTCCGCGCACGCGGGGATGGACCGCCCCTCGGCGGGTCCTTCCAGATCGACCGTGTGTCAGCTCCGCGCACGCGGGGATGGACCGATTTTGCTGCCCGCCGGTGCGGTGGCTTCCTGGTCAGCTCCGCGCACGCGGGGATGGACCGGCCACCAAGCTCAAGGCCGCTGCTGAGGCGGCGTCAGCTCCGCGCACGCGGGGATGGACCGGTCGGCGGTGTGCGCGCCCTTGGGGTGGCTCAGTCAGCTCCGCGCACGCGGGGATGGACCGCTGGCCCTGGCTGCCCAGGGGTGGAGGGTCACGTCAGCTCCGCGCACGCGGGGATGGACCGCCGTCCCGCCAGCAGGGGCGCATCTGGGCGCCGTCAGCTCCGCGCACGCGGGGATGGACCGCGCACCCTCGCCGCCGCCCACCAGTACGGGTGGTCAGCTCCGCGCACGCGGGGATGGACCGGAAGGGGTCGACGGCGCCCCGCCCCCTAGGGAGGACAGGGCGCCGTTGCCCCCGGGCTACATCAGGCCGGCCCGGTACGCCAGCGTGTGCAGGACGGCGGCCCCTATGACCAGCGCAGCCCAGATGCACCACGCCCACCAGGCGGCGCCGAGCAGCAGGGCGATTCCAGCGACGGCGAGCGCCACCCATGTGAACCAGACGGCGACTTTGGTGCTCATGCTTCTCTTTCCTCGGGGGGTACGGTGCACGATTCCGGGAGGAGGCGGACCCCGGATGTCCTCTCCATCCGGGGTCCGCTCCACCGCTTCTCACGTGGAGCCGATCGTGGCTGAGCGCCGCCGGGGTCGCGACTCCAGCCGGGCGGGTGAAGACAGCATCCCAGGAACGACGAAAGCGCCCCTCACGAGCCCCGCACCGGCAGGGCGCGCTAGCCGCCGTCCTCTTCCGGAACCCCCGGCGTTCCGGGGCCCTCCGACACCTCCGGACCCTCCGGCGCCCCCGCACCCCCCATCCCCTCCGGGGCCTCGGCGAGCCAGGCGGGATCCTCCTCCTCGACCGGCGCGGTGAACCTCACCAGTTGCAGGCCGTCGAAGTCCACCACTCGCCGACGCCGCTCACCCGCCGTCAGGACGACATACCCCTGCTCGTTGTCGACCGTGTGCAGGCACACGGCGGCGCCGTCCCCCACGGACTCGCTCACCGCGGCCCACAGCCTCTCGCGTACGCGGGCGTTCATCGTGCCCACGTACAGCCCCGTATCCGGCTCGATCATCCACCGGGACAGCGCACCGCGCACCCGGTCCGGTACCGCGGTCGTGGAGATCACCACCATCGACCCCATCAGTTCGCCTCCCCCGCGTAGTTCACCCCGCCGGAGACCGCGCCCAGGACGGGGTCCCACAGGTCGACCACCCGCCACCGCGTCGGCACCGGGCCGTCGTCGTCCTCCTCGTCCTCCAGTTCCGGGTCGAGCAGCACCTGGACGTCCCGCACCATGCGCGGGATCATCCGGTACAGCTTCCACTCCGTCCGCAGCAGGGTCCGGGCCCGGGCCTCCGGGTTCTCCGCATCGTGCAGGGAGAAGGCCAGGGGGATCGTCGTCTTCGCCTTGTACAGGTCCGCGATGTCGTACACGAACGACTGCTGCTTGCCGGCGTGCACGAACCCCATGGCGGGCGAGCACCCCAGGTGCGCGATCACCGAGTGCACCACCCCGTACAGCGCCGCGTTCCCCGCCGACAGCGCCTTGTTGACCGGGCTCTGCTCGTCCCACGCCGCCGGGTCGTAGTTGCGCTTGAACGGCTTCACCCGGTGCTTGGTGGCCAGGCTCCGGTAGAGGGCCTTCATCCGCTGCCCCTCCAGGGCCCGCAGCCTCTCGATGCCGACCCCTTCCTCCACCTCCTCCCCGAACCGCATTTCGTACATCCGCCTGGCCACCGCGAGCCGTGCCGCCTTGTCGGTGTACGCGTGCGCCTGGCGGTCCAGCCACAGGGTCGTCCGGCTCTCGGGCACCAGGCTCCCGTAGTGCAGGATGGCGCCCGACCCGCAGGAGACCACCGTCGTCCCGTGCCGCATGAAGGTGGCCAGTGCCGGTGACGTGATCGAGGTTCCGGGTCCCAGCAGCAGGCAGGCCAGGGAGGCGGTCGGGATCGGGACCCGGTGCACCGTCCCGGCCCCCGCCGCGACCTCGGCGCACACCCCGGTGTCGGTCTGCACGATGCGGCAGATGTCGGCGTACAGGAACGACAGGTTGTCCGATACCTTCGGCAGCATCGCCAGGGTCGGCCGGGCCAGCGCCTTGCGCGCCTGTGCCTCGTTCGTCGCGGTCACCGGCCTCACCACTCCGCCGACGCGAGGCTGAGCATTCCGCAGCCGAACGACTTGCCGCGCCCCACGCCCTCGACCACGGCCCCGCGCACCGCCTCGGGGTCGGTGACGACCGCGTACCCGTCGAACCTCGTCATGTGCAGGCGCACCTTGCGCCTCCCGCTCCGACCCGGGTCCAGGGCCGGGCCCATGCCGGTGCTCCGCACCTCGCGCAGCTCCAGGCCGCACCGCTCCGCGCGCTCGCGCCACCACTGCTCGGCATCGGCCCCGTACAGCGGCCGCGTGTAGGCGTTCACGCCCGGACGGGCGCGCTCCCCGAGGCGTTCGGCGTTCTTCTCCGACTTGCCGAGCCGCTTGCAGGGGGTGGCGGCCAACCGGTACCGCACCTCCCGCCCCTTCTCCAACCCGGCGAGGAAGGGCGCGAGGTCGCGTTCGGCGGCCTGCCCGAACCCGTCGCCGAGCCGGTCCACGGCGAGCCGGCCATGGCTCTGGGCGAGCAGCACCGGACCGGTGCGCGCCTCGTCCACCCGGAACAGGATTCCGGCGTGCTGCCGGGGGGAGGGCATCGTCTTCTCTCCCAGGTGCTCGGAGGCCAGGTCGATGAGCAGGCGGTGCAGTTCCCCGGCGTTGGAGAAGGCGGCGCGGGCCCGCCGCGACGACAGGTCGGGGGTGATCTTCGTGAGCCAGGTCAACGGTGCTCCTCAACGTAGGAGAACAGGCGTTTCCGGTAGTCGTGGCGGTCGGTGGCGACCAGGTGCGCGGGCAGGTCGGCCTCCTCCACCCGGACCTCCCGGCTCGCGTACCGGCGGTGGGCCGAGGCGAAGGAGCGGGGGACGTCGTTGAGCACGGTCCGGGTGTCCGTGCCTCCGCCTCCGCCCGGGGTCTGATCGGAGACCATCTCCACCGCCACGGTCGTGCCCCCGTTGGGGACGCGTCGGTGCGGCAACGGGACCGACGTGTGCAGTTCGTGCTCCGGGTCCGGGACCCCGGTGCGCAGCACCAGGAGGGGATCGGGCACGAAGGACCGCCGCCCCAGGTAGGGCTGCCAGTGCGGCGACAGCAGCGCCCGCCCGATCTCCCCTGCTCCCGGGCCGGTGACGGCCACGGTGAACACCGCGTCGGCCAGGTACGACCTCCGCGTCACGATGGTGGTGGTGCCCTCGGGGCGCCGTTTGCCCTCGGCCGTGGGCACCGTCCGCTCCCGGGGGAGGCCGCCGCCGACCGTGTGGAAGTCGGTCATGTGCAGTCCGCGTGCGTCGATGCGCACGGTCAGCCGCAGCCCGTCGTACCGCTCCAGGGGGTCCTCCCGCCCGACCCCCTGCGCGGCGGCGAACATGCCCACCAGCCCGGACCGGGTGGGGAAGGACAGGGTGTCGCGATCGCCGAACGCGCTGTGCTCCCCCCAGCTCTGCATCGGCCCGGCCAGGCGCAGCAGCAGACCGGTCACGACCCGTCCCCGGGGTAGGCGGCGGCCACGGCGGTGTCGACCAGCTTCGGGTAGCCGGAGACCCGGTCACCGAGGTTCTGCACGGGCTTGTCGTCGATCCCGGCGTGCGCGGAGGCCAGAACGGCTTCGGGCCACCAGAGCCCGTTGATCTTCCCGGCGTACTCGCTCAGCCTGCCGACGGAGGCCGCACCGAACCCCTCGGTGTTGCGCACCGCGGCCTCGAAGGCGGGGGCGAACGACACCGGGCGGTCCGACCGCACCGCCACGTGGGCCAGGTCGGGCAGGGTCATCGCGGCGGTCGCGTTCTGCTTGCCCGAGGGGAAGGTTCCCAGGAAGGCGCGCAGGAACTCCGACACCAGCTCGCGGGCCGTGGCGGCGTCCCCGTCGAGGTTGCGCAGCAGCCCGCGCAGGTCGATGTTGGCGTAGCGGTAGAAGGTGCCGGTGCTGAACTGGCCCACGTTCATGTGGCCGCTGCCGTGGTCGTCCTCCTTGGGGACGTCGTCGACGGCGGTGAAGAAGTCGACCTCCACGCTGGTGCCGTGGGTGGTGAAGGCGTGCGCGAACTGCACGGCGCCGTCCACCTCGGTGGAGGGCAGTTCGGCGAGCATCCGGCCGAACAGGTTGACGGTGGCGTTGCGCGAGCGCAGTACGGCCACGATGTCGTCGGCGGGCAGGATCCCCTTGGGGGTCTTCTTCGCGGACTCCTTGGCCACGGCGTCCTTGTGCTCGTGGGCGATGGCGGCCAGGGCGTCGATGGCGGAGACGGGGAGGTAGAAGAGGACGGAGGTGGCGGGCGGTTCGCCCTCCTTCTCCTTCTCCAGCTTGATCCCGCCCTTGGCGGCGGACAGGACGACCTGGCGCGCGCCCTGCTCGGCCAAAGGGGCCTCCCACCCGAGGGCCGTGAGCCGCCGGGCGATCTCCCCGACGATGCGCCGGGTGCGCACGGCCGGGTCGCCGAGGCGTTCCTCGACCTGGTGGCGGACCGCCCGCTTCCAGCTCTGGCTGGAGATGCGGGTGCGCTCGGTGCCGCCGTAGACGACGGTCTTGGGAGAGCCGAGGTCGTCGCGGTTGACATTGGAGTAGGGGAGCGTGTGCAGGACGTGGACGTCCAGGAACTCGGGGGTGCTCATGCGGCGGTGTCCTCGTCGGTTTCGTCGGTGGTGTTCGGGTCCACGGGGGCTTTCTCCCGCCGGGCCCGTTCGGTCTCGATGACGCGGTGGTAGGACTGCACCCACTCCTTGGCGACGGCGTCGCGGTCGCCGCCCCAGCGGGACAGGTCCAGGGTCAGGCGGCCCCAGTCGATGTCGACGTCCCTGTCGCGGGCGTGCAGGACCAGGCGGGGGAGCTGGGAGTGCACGCCGTCGACGGACTGGCGGCACAACAGGTGCAGGCGCCCCTCCGTGGTCTCCCCGTTGAGCCGGCCCTCGGTGACGGCCCTGCCGATCATCGCCCCGAGGTTGGAGCCGCGCCGCAACGGGTCGGCGCCTTTCTGCCCGGTGCCCGGGGCTCTGCCGGTGTCCGGGGAGGAAGAGGGTCCGGGTTCCTCCGGCAGGGTGTCGCGGGCGTCCTCGCCGGCGCCTTCGGCCCCTTCCGTCCCCTCCGCGGCCTTCCGGTCGCGGGCCCGGCGGGGCTGGGCGGCGATCATCGCCGCCACCCCGTAGAAGGCGCGTTCCACATCCTGTTCCGGAGTCCGCCGGCGGGCGTTGGGGTCGCTCTCGAGGTGGGTGAGCGGCCCGTTCAGGTAGCGGGCGACGAAGGTGTGCACGGGCAGGACGGCGGGGTCGTCCACCCGCCTGCCCGCGGCCCGGCGCAGGGTGGCCCGCACCGCGGGTTCGTCGCGCACCCTCTCTTCGAGGCTCTTCACCATCCGGTCGGCGGCGCGGAGGATCTCGGATTCGGTGCTCAAGAGGTCTCTCCTCGGTCGGTGCGGCGGGCGGGGTTGCGGTGGAACAGGTGCCGGCGGTGGTGCTCGACCACGGCGGCCACCCGGGGCCGGGAGCAGTAGGGGCCGGTCACCTCGTCATAGGCGGCCAGAGCCAGGCGGGAGAAGGAGACGCCGGGGCCTTCGGCCTCCTCGTCCAGGGCGATCCGCCAGAACTCCTTCTCGGCGGTGGACCAGTAACGGGACAGGCCGCGCCGCAGCCAGGGGCCGGTTCCGGTGTCGGTGCGCGCGGAGCCGCCGGAGGGGCTGTTGCCCTCCTTCCAGGCGTCCGTGAGGGCCTTGCGCAGGCGGTACCCGAGGGATTCGGCGGAACGCCGGGCGAGCCGGATGCGCAGTCGCGCCCTGACCGCCTCCTCGGAGGTGTCGGTGGAGTCCTCCAGCCAGCGCAGCACCGGCGGCGTCGTGGCGGTGAACCACTGGCGGTCGCGGGTCTGCCCGTCCTGGTCGAAGCCGAAGGCGCGCAGCCGCATGCCTTTGCGGAGGTCCTCGGACAGGCGCGCCTGCTTGGTGAGGTGGTCGAACAGCCTCGGACGGAACTCGTCCCGGATGTCCTCGGACAGCAGCGAGTCCAGGTCGCGCCAGACCGCACGCGCCGCGTCCGCGGGACGCGCGTACCGGCGGCCGTCCTTGCTGGTCTGGTGGATCAGGTACGGGTCGGTGGGCGGGACCGGCCGGTCCCGGCGCGACCAGGTGACATAGGCGTCCACGACCTTGTCGCCGCCCGGGTCGGGCACCAGCAGGACCGCGTGCGAGGCCTGGTTCAGCAGGGTGCCGGCCAGGCCGGTGGACTCCTCCGGCGCGCCCAACGGGTCGGGGAGGCCGTCCCGCTCCCAGGGGGCGGGTTCCACGTCACCGGGTTCGTCCTCGTTGTCGGAACCGAAGGGGATGTTGAGGACCAGGCTCTGGAACAGGTTCCGGCCCAGGGGGTGGAAGGACACGGTTCCGCGCAGGGGCCCGGCCGTGCTGTTGGCCTCGGAGCGGCCATCGACCGTGCGGGAGGTACAGCGCCCCGAGGGGCCGTACCCCAGGGTGGCGAGGAGGTGCCAGGCCGCTTCGTCGGGGAGCAGGGGGACCGGGGCCACGTCGTGGTGGTGGCCGCCCAGCCACACCTGGTTCTGGCCGGCGGTGCGCCCCCAGGCGAGCTTGTTGACGCCTGAGGTCTTGGAGCACTGCTCGCGCAGCCGGGGGTCCTGCGACCAGGGGCGCTCGGGATGGAAGAGGTCGAACCGGTTCGGGAGGCCGGAGAAGTAGGCGTCCACCCGTGCCTGGTCGAACCCTCCCGCCTCGAGGACCCCGCGGCGCGCCCGGTACCACTCGGCGGCGTCGTCACCGCAGTCCAGGCCGGTGACACGGGCGGCCAACAGGGTCAGCACCCGCCACAGCTGGGCGGAGGCCGGGGGGAGGGGGAGTTCGATGTCGGAGAACTCGTGTGCGCGGTACAGCAGCTCGCGCAGCCCGACCTGGGGTGCGGGCGTGCCGTCGGCCGTTCTGACCGGCAGCCAGGGCCGCGTCACCAGGTCGTATGAGGGTGGGGTCACCGTCGCTCCGTGGGGAGGGTCGCTCGGAATGCGGAATGGAAAGGCGTCCGGGTGGCCGGGCGCGGGTCAGGTGCGGTACTCCAGGCCGTTGTCGGGATGGAGGAACAGGCGTCTGTCGCCGAGGAGGGCCTCACCGGCCCTGCCGTCCGCGTCGACCGGATGGACGAGGAGCACCAGGTCGTGGAGGTGGTAGTCGTCCTCCCACCCCTTCGGGACCCGGTTGGCCTCCGCCAGGGGCGGTTCCGTGTCGTGTGTGGCGCGCATGGGGATGGTGCGGGCCATGACCGCGCGCAGGTCGTCACCGTCCATGCGGCCGTCGGCACCGACCTCCGGGAGGCGCCGCGTCAGCCCGGCGTCCAGCCACAGGCCGCCGTGCGGGTCGCGGTAGCAGCACAGGACCCGCACCGAGTCGGCGCCGAAGCGGGTGGCCAGGAAGTGCTCGCCGATGGGGAGGTCGGACCTGGTGAGCGGGGACAGGTCCGCGTGCAGGTCCCGTGCGGTGGGGATCACCGCGTTGCGGCCGTGGGTGCGCAGGGCCAGCTCCTCCCCGATGCGCTTGATGTCGGCGTCGACGTCCTCGATGAGGGAGGCGTCGTCGTACAGGTCGTCCACCAGGGGCTGGACGTCCTCGGGAACCCTGATCGGCCGGTCACCCCGCCGGGCCAGCAGGGAGTGGGTGCGCATCAGCAGGGAGGCGGTGTAGATGTAGTCCCAGGACTTGGGGAGGTGCCCCCTGCTCTGCTCCTCCCGGGGGACCAGGACCGCCATTCGGGGCTCGTTCGCCCAGGTCGGGCGGGTGACGATACCCAGGTGCTCGTGCCGCCAGCAGCGGCCCGCGCGCTGCAGCAGCAGGCCGATGGGGGCCAGGTCGGTGATGAGCAGGTCGAGGTCCAGGTCCAGGGACTGCTCGATGACCTGGGTGGCCACGATGACGGCCCGCTCGGGGCGGACGTTCTCCGCGGCGCCCTTCCTGCCAAGCCGGTGGGTGAGTTCCGCGGTGATCGAGGTGCGCTGTTCCTGGGGGAAGCGCGAGTGCAGGAGGAACAGTTCGGGCGCCGGGTCCATGCCGGAGAACCACTCGGCCAGCAGGTCCCGGGTCTGCTGGGCCTCGGCGACGGTGGTGCAGATGACGGCCGCGCAGCCGCCCTCGGCGACCAGGGGGCCCAGGAGTTCGCGCAGGGCCTGCTCCCGGTCGGGCCGGCCGTCCTGGAGGGGGACGGGGACCAGGTCCGCCTTCAGAGGGTGCCGCTCCGTGGTGGTGAAGGGCTCGGGGTTGGCGGTGACCTCACCGGTGGCGGGGTGGACGTGCAGCCAGCCGGGGTAGGCGATCCGTTCGACGAACGGCGGTGCGGAGCGCTTCACCTTGCCCTTGGAACCGGAGACGTACGCCTTGACCAGGGCGTTGGCCACCGAGTGGTGCAGGGTGGCGGACAGCAGGACGACGGGGACGCCGTAGACGCCGAGCCAGTGCAGGAGGCGTTCCAGGAGCATCTGCATGTACGGGTCCACGGCATGGACCTCGTCCACGATCACGACCTTTCCCGACAGGCCGAGCATGCGCACCGCGTTGTGCCGTGCGGGGAGGGCGGCCATGAGTGCCTGGTCGATGGTGCCGGTCGACCAGGACGCGAGCAGGCCGCGTTTGGACTTCATGAGCCAGGTGGTGGGGGCCAGGCCGTCGGGCTCGGAGAGCTCTTCGTCGGTGGGGGCGTACTCGGGGTTGAGCCAGGCCATGGAGTGCAGCAGGGCGAGGGGAGCCCGGACGTCGGCCCGGCGCAGGGCGTACTCGCGTAGGCGGCCGTACATCTGGTCGGCGGTGGCCATGGTGGGGAGCGCGAGGAAGCGGCCGTGGTGGCCGGTGGCGGCGCCCAACAGGTCGGCGGCGTGCAGGGCGGCCTCGGTCTTGCCCTCGCCCGGAGGGGCGGTGATGAGCACCAGGCCGCCGTCGGAGCACAGGTCGGGGAGGTGCCGGGCGAGCGAGGACTGGAGGCCGTTGGGGGTGTCGATCGAGGGGAAGGACTCGACGAACGACGCGGGGGAGGTGGTGAGGGGGCGCAGGCCCGCGTCGTCGACCAAGCGGGTGACGGCGGGGAGCGAGGCGTGGAAGTGGGCGAGGAGCGCGGGACGGCTGCCGTCGGCGGGAGGTGTCTTCAGTTGGGCGGGGAGGAAGTGCTCCTGGCTGACCAGCCAGTCGGCGAGGATGACCAGCCCGCAGACGAGGGGGGCGATGGCGGCCTTCAACCGTTCGGGGGGCTCGGGAGAGCCGGCGGCCTCGCGGACCAGCAGGGTGGCGCGCTCGCGCTGCTCCGACCAGGGGCCCTCGGCGAAGCGGTGCGTCGTGTATTCGTCGAGGGGGTCGGGATAGACGCCGTGGTGCCCGCCGAGGAGTTGGGCCACCAGGTCGGCGACGTATTCGTCTTCGCCCGGATAACCGAAACGGGGGAGGGCGGAGGTGAGCCATTGGTGGGTGACGAAGGAATGGCCGCTCCTGTCGCCGGGGGGTTGTTCTCGGGGGTAAGAGGAAAGGTCGACGGGGATTTGCTCCTGGAATTCCCGGATGAGTTTTCCGATGTCGTGGCAGCCGGCCCAGAAGGCCACCAGCGCGCGGGCGTGGGTCTCGTCCACACCGAGGCCGCCCGCGATGCCGCGCCTGACACCGGGGGAGAGGAAGGCGTTCCAGAGGCTCAGGGCTGCGGCGGTGGCGTCGAGGGCGTGGAGGATGTAGGGGTAGCGGCTGCCTTGGAGGTTGCGCTCTTTGGCCCACAGATCGAGGTCGATATAGGTGGGGTCGTCGGAGGGATCGGGGGAAGGGGGTGGGGGAGGGGGAGGCATCCGGGTGTGCTCCAGAGGTCATGAGAGCATGGTGTGGAGATTGAAGTTAGTGCGGGTGTGCGAGCTTCCGCAGGCGTTTGGTGGACGTGGCCGGATCAGGTCATTTCTTAACCCGCCAGTAGGTCTCGTGGAGATAACGGCCCGCGTTGTCCCAGGTCATTAACTGTGACCCCCGCGCAGGCGGGGATGGACCGCAGGCGCCCATGACCAGCACCATCTTCGGGGAGTGACCCCCGCGCAGGCGGGGATGGACCGGGCCCCGGGTGTTGGTGTGCAGCTCGTCCCCGGTGACCCCCGCGCAGGCGGGGATGGACCGACGTTCGCGTTGAGGGTGCTGCTGCTGGCCATGTGACCCCCGCGCAGGCGGGGATGGACCGGGGAACAGCCCCGGCCCACTCCGAAAGGGACTGTGACCCCCGCGCAGGCGGGGATGGACCGCTGGTGGTCGTCCGAGGCCGGGTGCGCCGGGCGTGACCCCCGCGCAGGCGGGGATGGACCGGTCTACAGGCCCAACAGCCTCTACGGGGGCTAGTGACCCCCGCGCAGGCGGGGATGGACCGTCGCGTCCATATCCTCCGGAGCCACAGCGAGAGTGACCCCCGCGCAGGCGGGGATGGACCGGGGGTGACCTGCTCCCCCTTGCGCGGGATCGGGTGACCCCCGCGCAGGCGGGGATGGACCGCTCGCGGACTGGCTCGGTGACAACGGGGTCGGGTGACCCCCGCGCAGGCGGGGATGGACCGCCGCACGACGCGTACACCGCGGCCCGGTCGGCGTGACCCCCGCGCAGGCGGGGATGGACCGCACGGTCACCTCCAGCCCCCGCAGAGCTACAGTGACCCCCGCGCAGGCGGGGATGGACCGATCGGGGTGAGGGTCAGCGCGGGGGTGGCGAAGTGACCCCCGCGCAGGCGGGGATGGACCGGCCCCCTCGGCGCGGGACCGTCAGCGGCTGTCGTGACCCCCGCGCAGGCGGGGATGGACCGACATGACTTCACCCCCCTGGGGTGCCCGTTCGGTGACCCCCGCGCAGGCGGGGATGGACCGCCGAGATCGCCAACGCCTGTGCCGCCGTGGGCGTGACCCCCGCGCAGGCGGGGATGGACCGGACGCCGGGCGGCCATCTATGATCCGCGTCAAGTGACCCCCGCGCAGGCGGGGATGGACCGTGGTCGTCGGGGGCGCCGGTCGCCGCGCCGTGGTGACCCCCGCGCAGGCGGGGATGGACCGCGCCCGCAGTCCAGGCAGGGACGCCTAGGCATGTGACCCCCGCGCAGGCGGGGATGGACCGCACCACGTCGAGGAGTGGGGACTTCTGAAACTGTGACCCCCGCGCAGGCGGGGATGGACCGGCGGTGGGCGTGCTCCTTGTCGCCGCGCCGTGGTGACCCCCGCGCAGGCGGGGATGGACCGCGACCGGGCCCCGCAGATGTAGCAGCGCGTCGGTGACCCCCGCGCAGGCGGGGATGGACCGCGGCACGTCGGCAAGGGCCGCCTGATCGAGTCGTGACCCCCGCGCAGGCGGGGATGGACCGGAGTCCGTCACCGACGAGGACTCGGGGTTTCGTGACCCCCGCGCAGGCGGGGATGGACCGACCATCGAGGAGATGACCCCCGACGAGGTCACGTGACCCCCGCGCAGGCGGGGATGGACCGTACGGGGTGCAGGGACTGGAGATCGGCGCCAGGTGACCCCCGCGCAGGCGGGGATGGACCGTCCTGACCGACCTCATGGCCGCGCTCGGCGCCGTGACCCCCGCGCAGGCGGGGATGGACCGTTTTCATCCCGAGGATCAACAAATGAAGAATAGTGACCCCCGCGCACGCGGGGATGGACCGGGGGTCGGCTCGCCTTGGAGGTGCTCGATCGCCCGCTCCACGGTGTTGCGGTCGCGGTAGGCCACCCGGTCGAGGGCCAGGGTCTACCGCCCGCCGCCCCCTGGCTTTAGTGCTCGCGCTGGTCACGGGGCCGAGGGAGGGTCGATTCGACCTTGCGGTGCCTCAGACGCTCCCGGTCGGCCCGGGCTGGGGGCCGACACCGGCGGGCGCCGAAGAACGTGCACCGCAGGCCCGCGGCTGTGCCGGGCCGAGCGGCCCGGGCCGTCCGCCGACCCGGGCCGGGCGCCGCGATCACGGCATATTGACGTGCGCGCGGGAGGCCAGAGGACATGGCCGGTGACACCTTGCCGACAGGCTTGACGGTCGGTGCATCGATCGTGCTATAAACGACTGACTACTCAGTCGTTTTTGGAGGGTCGGATGCCACGAACATTGAGCGACCAGCGCCGGGCTGCGGTGCTGAAAGCTGCGACACGGGTGATCGCGCGCGACGGACTGACGGCATCGACCGCATCCATCGCAGCAGAGGCGGGACTCTCGGTCGGCTCGTTGTTCAACTACTTCCCGACCAAGACCGCGCTGATCAACGCGCTGTACCTCCACCTGAAGCGTGACCTCGCCGGGGCGGTGGTCGAGCCGTCGATCCCTCCCGGACCGTTGCGCGGACGTGCCTGGGAGGCTTGGCGGCGGTGGATCCGATGGGGTGCCGCCGATCCCGACAAGCAGCGTGTGCTGATGCTGATCGACGTGTCCCACGAGCTGACCGGCCGGACGCGCGAAGACGGCGTCGAGGCCATGCAGGGCGCGGACTCCCTGTTCGCGGAAGCGCGGCCGGGCGGGCCCTTCGCGGACCAGCCGCTCGAGTTCCTGGTGGCCACGGTGGGCGCTATGGCCGCCACCACCATGGAGGCCGTCGCGCGCGAGCCCGAAGAGTTCGAGAGCCGCTGCAGCGCGGGCTTCGCCGCGGTGTGGGCGGCGATCGTGATAAGCGAACGGCCTTCCGGCAGCGACGCGGACGAAAGAAGGAGTCGGCCATGACGAACCGCCGAGTGCTCGTGACGGGAGGCAGCGGGTTCCTCGCGGCGCACTGCATCCTGCGCCTGCAGGAGGACGGCTTCACCGTCCGGACCACCGTGCGCTCCGAGCGCGGCGCGGACCGCGTCCGCTCCATGTCGGCCGCGGGCGGCGGCGCGGATGCGGCCGATGTGGAGATCGTGCAGGCGGATCTCACCGCGGACACGGGGTGGGATGCCGCTGTCGCAGGCTGCGAATACGTCCTGCATGTCGCTTCCCCGTTCCCGGCTGTGCCACCGGCACGCGAGGACGACCTGATCGTGCCCGCACGCGACGGCGCCCTGCGCGTCCTGCGCGCCGCACGACGTGCCGGCGCCAGGCGGGTCGTGCTCACCTCGTCGTTGGCGGCCATCGACTACGGGCACCCGCCGACGACCACTCCCTACGACGAGACGATGTGGACCGACCTGGACGGTCCCGGCGTGACCGCGTACGCCAGGTCCAAGACGCTCGCCGAGCGCGCGGCGTGGGACTTCGCCGGACGCGAGGGCCTGGAGCTGGCCGTCGTCAACCCGGTCGGCATCCTCGGACCGGTCCTCGGCGGCGACTACGGCACCTCGGTGGGCGCGATCGCGCTCCTGCTCGACGGGGGCACTCCGGCTCTTCCCCGGGCGACCGTCGGAATCGTGGACGCTCGCGATGTCGCCGATCTCCACGTGCGCGCGATGACGCACTCCGCCGCCGCAGGTGAGCGTTTCATCGCGACGGCCGGGCTGATGACCCTGCCTCAGATGGCGCGGGAGATCCGGGACGGGCTCGGTGAAGCGGCGGGCAAGGTGCCCACCAGGACCATCCCGGACTGGGTGGTGCGCATCATCGCCGTGTTCGACGACAACGTCCGGCTGAGCCTGTCGATGCTCGGCACCCCGCGCGACACGACGAGCGCCAAGGCGCAGCGCGTGCTGGGCTGGAAACCGCGCCCGCCGGAAGAGGCCGTTCTCGCGACGGCACGGAGCATCCTCGCCCTGAGGGCGCGCGAATCCTGACCCCGGCGTCGCCCGCGACCGGAACGCGGGCGACGCCGTAGGCGGCCCTCCTCGGCGTCCGTCGGCGGCATCCGACGGTGAGGGGCCGTTTCCCGGTCGGGCGGCCGGGGCACCGGCCGACACCTACCGCGGCGGCCGAGCGGGCCTCGCTCGGAGGCCCACCGCCGCCTGATCCAGGTCGTCGGGGTCGACCGGTGGGCGGAGGACGGAACCGGGCGCGAACCTGCCCGGGCCCGCGGTCGACGCCGATCTCCGGGTCGGTCTCGTGCGGCTCGTCGTCGACCGGGAAGCGCACGCGCAGACGCACCCCGGTGGCACGTCGCCGCCCCCGGCCCCGCCGCCCACGAGGCCGCACGTCCCTCGACGCGGTGCCCGCTGGTCGCGAGTCGCTCGGCTCGCGCCTGCTCCCGCGCGACCGGGCGGTGGTCGCGCGTCGGCACGATCGTGGAGACGGCCGCGATGACCACGTTCATCGCGGGGAAGCCGACGATCATGGGGATCATCGGCAGGGGCATCGCGTCGCCGCCCGACGCCCTGGTACCGCTGCGGTGACCGGACTCGGGCCCGCGCCTTGTCGCGGGGGTGTCCACACGGACCGTGGGACCCGGTGGCGTGCGCCGGGCCCTGGTTCCGGCCACGGCCACCTGGTCACCGGGCCGGGGAGGAGCCGGAGTCGCCGATCCGGTCGAGGAGCTCTCCGAGCAGGGTCTGCTCACCAGCGGTCAGGAGCCCGTCCGTGTGACCCAGTGCGGCCTTGAGGGCGGTCGCGTGCCGCGTGTAGCCGGGGGCCTGCGGCGGGGCGTCACCCGTCACGGCGCTGAGGACGGCCTCGCGCAGCCGGCGGGGCAGCCCGGGGTCGCGCTGGTGGGCGGCTGTGCGGATGAGGTCGAGAGTGAGGCCGCTCCCGGCGGAGTGGATCATCGTCGCCGCGGTCTCCACGGTGACCGTCAGGCGGCCGGCCGCGGCGACCCGCTCGACGAGCATCCGCAACCGCTCGTCCGAGCGGTGTGCCGCCGCGGACAGTTCGCCCGGGGTGCGCGGTCCGTACATCAGCAGGTAGTGGGCCGGGTGGGTGAGCCCGAACTCGACGTGCAGGTCCCAGCCGTCGCGCAGGTCCTGGACCGGGTCATCGGTGAGGTCGAGGGCGTGCTTGCGGGCGAGGTAGGTCTCGAAGCCCTGCACGGCGACCGCCTCGAGCAGGCCGTTCATGTCGGTGAACCGCCGGTAGATGGTCGGTGCCTGAACACCGGCGGCCCGGCTGACGGCGCGAGTCGTCACGCCTTCGCGTCCGCGCTCCTCCAGCAGACGGGCCGCGGCGTCCAGGATCCGTGACCGGCTGCTCGTGGACTCGCTCATTTATCAATGATAACGCATTTGTGTTATCAAGGCTTGCATATCAGCGATAGCGAGTCTAGTGTTATCGTCGATAGCAGCGGGTGTGAGGCGGGGAGTGCAGATGTTCGGCAGGACACCCACGGTCCTGGTGGCCGCGGCGGCAGCGGTACTCGTGACCGCAGGGTGCGGCGGGCCCGACTCCGTGGACGGGCCGTCCGGGGTCGGGAACGACGTCCGCACACCGGAGGACGGGGGAACGGCGGCCTCGGCGCCGGGGGAGCTGACAGAGCTCGCCACGGGCTTGGAGGCCCCGTGGGAGCTGACCTTCCTGCCCGACGGGTCCGCGCTGGTGTCCGAGCGGTTGTCGGCCCGGGTGCTGCGCATCCCGGCCGAAGGCGGCACACCGGACGTGGTCGGCGTGGTCCCGGACGTCGAGACGAGCTCGGAGGGCGGGCTGCTCGGCCTGGCCGCCTCGCCGGACTTCGCCACCGACCGCACGGTGTTCGCCTACGCCTCCGGCTCGCCGGCCAACCGGGTCGTCGCGCTCGAGATCGCCGAGGACTTCGGTTCGCTCGACGTCACCCGGGTGCTGCTCGACGGCATCCGGACCGCCGACCGGCACCACGGCGGACGCCTGCGGATCGGGCCCGACGGCAACCTCTGGATCGGTACGGGAGACGCGTTCCTCCCGGAGAACGCAGCCGACGACGACTCGTTGAACGGCAAGATCCTGCGGATCGCGCTCGACGGTTCGATCCCGGAGGACAACCCCGGCGACTCGCCGATCTACTCCAGCGGCCACCGCAACGTCCAGGGCATCACCATCGGGCCGGACGGGACGATGTACGCCTCCGAGCTCGGCCACCGCACCTGGGACGAGGTCAACGTGCTCCGTCCCGGCCTCGACTACGGCTGGCCGGAGACGGAGGGCGTGGCCGGAGACACGGGCGAGCAGCCGATCTTCGCCCTCCATCCGGACGACGCCTCGCCGTCCGGCATCGCCTACGCGCAGGGCTCGCTCTGGATGGGCGCCCTGGGCGGGCAGCGCCTGTGGCAGCTGCCCGTGGACGGTCCCGACGCGGCCGGGGATCCGATAGCGCACTACACCGGCGACCTCGGCCGCCTCCGCACCGTCGAGGCGGCACCGGACGGCGCGCTCTGGCTCACCACCTCCAACACCGACGGCGCGACCTGGGGCGGCACGGAGCCGCGCCCGGGCGATGACCGGATCCTGCGGCTGGAGCTCGATGCCCGGCCCTGACCGCGCCGGCCCCGACCACCTCGGCCATGACCGCGACACCGCGGCAGAACCCGGAAATGAAGAGATCAGCATGAACATCAGCGGCAACACCATCCTCATGGCCGGCGGCACGTCCGGCATCGGCCTCGCTCTCGCGACGCGTCTGCACGCGGCCGGCAACAAGGTCATCGTCGCCGGACGGCGGCGGGACCGGCTCGACCGGATCGCCGAGGAGCACCCGGGGATCGAGGTCGAGCAGCTCGACATCACCGACCCCGAGTCGATCCAGGCGCTCTACGAGACCGTGACCGGCAAGCACCCCGAGCTCGACGTCGTCGTGGCGATGGCGGGGATCATGATCGCCGAGCCGGTGCTCGACCCGGGGTCGCTCGAGATCGCGGAGCGGACGATCGCCACGAATGTGCTCGGCCCGATCCGGCTCGTGCACCGCTTCGCCCCGTTCCTGACGGGGCGGCCCGACGCGGCGATCCTCACCGTGACCTCCGGCCTGGCCTATGTCCCGCTGGCGGCCACGCCGACCTACGGGGCCACCAAGGCGGCGATCCACTCCTACACGGAGAGCCTGCGCGCGCAGCTGCGCGACACCACCGTCCAGGTGATCGAGGTCGTGCCCCCGCTGACCCGGACCTCGCTCTGGCCGGGCAGCGAGAACAACGAGCGGGCCATGCCGCTCGACGAGTTCGCCGACGAGGTCATGAGCCTGCTCGCCACTCGGCCTGACGCCGACCAGATCCTTGTCAAGCGGGTCGAGCGGCAGCGCTTCGCCGAGGCCGACGGCACCTACGGCGAGGTCTTCGCGATGCAGAACGGCCTCGCGCGATGACGCCCGGCCGCCGGCACCGAGGCGAGCGCGCAGGAGAAGGAGTCCCATGCCCGTCATCCTGATCACCGGTGCCTCGACCGGTATCGGCAACCTCACGGCTCGGTCCCTGGCACGCGCCGGGCACACCGTCTACGCCGGCATGCGAGACGTCGCCGGACGCAACGCAGGCAACGCCGCGGCGCTGAGCGAACTCGCCGGCGAGGAGCGTCTCGACCTGCGGGTCGTCGAGCTCGACGTTCAATTCCAGGAGTCCGCCGACAGCGCGGTCGCGGCCGTGGTCGAGCAGATGGGCGGCATCGATGCCGTCGTGCACAACGCCGGGCACCTGGTGGTGGGCTACGTCGAGGCGTTCACGCCCGAGGACCTGGCCCATCTGCTCGACGTCAACGCGGTCGGCGCCCACCGTGTCAACCGGGCGGTGCTGCCGCACCTGCGGGAGCAGCGCTCGGGCACGCTCCTGTACGTCGGCAGCACGATCCCCGTCACGACCCCGCCGTTCCTGGGCCCGTACGTCGCCTCCAAGGCCGCGTTCGACTCCCTGGCCGTGGTCACGTCCTACGAGGCGGGCCGGTTCGGCATCGAGACGAGCATCGTGATGCCGGGCGCGATCGTGGAGGGCACGTCCCACTTCTCGAACGCGACGCGCGCCGGTGACACCGCGGTGGCCGCGGCCTACGCGGAGCTCGACGAGCTCGTGGCCGCCAACGAGGAGGCGACCAGGCGGGTCTTCCCGCCCGGTGTCGTGGCCACTCCGGACCGGGTGGCCGACGAGATCACGCGCATCCTCGGCCTCCCGTTCGGGCAGAAGCCGTTCCGCAGCGTGGTCGACGTCGCGGACGCCGGTGTCGACCACGTCATGCGGCATGTCGACAATACGCGGGAGAACTTCGTGCTGCGCATGGGCTTGGGCGATCTGCTCCGAACCGCTCGGTGACGCCCGGCCCGGTGCGGCGTCCGAGCGACGGTCCGGACCCGGCCGGTCTCCCCGACCAGGCCGGGCCCGGGGGGTCCCGGCGGTGCTTCCGGTCCGCTTCGGCGGCAGCCCGTGCCGACACGCCTCCGGGCTTGACCGCGGGGACGGCGAGCCGTGCGACGTCGCCGACGACCGGGTCGTGTCCGATCAGCCGCACCGGTTCCGTGCCGCCGGGCCCGCTGGAGCAACCGGCGCACTCTGCGGCGAACAGCGCGTGCGGCTCGCGTCGGCGACCGCCGCGGCGCGGTCCCGCGGGAGCGAGCCCCGCGCATGCGGGGATGGTCCTACATTCGCTCAGGGTCTTCGTCAGGGGATGGCCGTGAACCCCGCGCGGGGACGGGCCGCGGGCCGGGGTCATCCGCCGACCCGGAGGCGGACGACGCGGTCCGGTGGAAGGTCGGGGCGGCCGGGGACCGGCCGCTCGTCGGCCTCCCACCCGGGGGCGCCCACCTCGGCGGCCACCCGCGGCCAGAACGCGGCGGCCGCTCGGTTCGCCTCCTGGTAGTACACCGCCCACCGGCCGGGGTGCGCCCGCAGCACCCGGGCCGCCGCGGCGAGTCCGTGCCCGCGCCCGCGCACCGGCCGGAGCAGGAAGAACGAGGACAGCACCCGCTCCTCCTCGTCGAGCGCCCGCACCAGGGCGAACCCGGCGGGGACCTCTCCCAGCCGGAACAGGTAGGCGCACCAGCCGGGGTCGTCCAGCGCCAGGTCCAGCCGCTCCCGGCGGAAGCGGCCCCGCGCGTCGGGCAGCGCACCGGTGAATTCGGACAGGTCGTGCTGGAAGAGGGGCCACAGCCGTTCCAGGGCGGAACGGTCCCCGGGGCCCACCGGTCGAATGCTCAGTTCGCTCATACGAAAAAACCTCCACCCGGATCGATCCGGACGGAGGCCTCCCGCACACTCTATCGGTCACCGGGCGGGTTCGGCCCGCTCGCCTCCTCCCGCCGACGGTCCGGGCAGCGCGAGCACGGACAGCGCACCGGCCGCCACCAGGCCGGCGCAGGCCGCGAACGCCGGCGCGTATCCCGAGGCGGGCGCGCCCGCCTGGGAGGCGGCGAGGGTGGTCAGCGCCGCCAGCCCGAGCGATCCGCCGACCTGGCGGGAGGAGTTGAGGACGCCGGAGACCGCTCCCTCCTCGCCGCGGCGGGCCCCGGCCGTGGCGGCCATGGCGATCGGCGCCGAGGTGAGCCCCAGACCTCCGGTGATGAGCACGCCGGGCAGCACGATGCCAGCGAGCAGGCCGCTGTCCGGCGTGATCGTCGCCTGCCAGGCGAAACCGGCCGCCGAGATCAGCGCCCCGGCGACCAGCAGCGGACGCAGGCCGAACCTCTCGACCAGCCGCGGTGTGGCCTTGGAAGCGATGATGACGGCCACGGTGTGGGGCAGGAACGCCAGGCCGGCCTGTAGCGCGCTGTAGCCCAGTACCTGCTGCATGTGGAGCGAGAGGAAGTACCAGACCGCGAAACCCGCGGCCCCCAGGAAGAACTGCACCAGGAGCGCGCCGGAGACGGAGCGCGACCGCAGGATCCGCAGCGGCAGCAGCGGGGCCCGCGCGAACCGGGCCTGCACCAGCACGAACACGGCCAGGGCCGCCATGCCCAGCACCAGCGGGACCAGGGCGCGGGCCGATCCCCAGCCGTGCTGGGGGGTCTGGAGCAGCCCGAGTTCCAGTGCCGACAGTCCCAGCGTCACCGCGACCGCGCCGGCCAGGTCGAGGCCGCGGGCCCCCGGAGCCCGCCTCTCGGTGAGCAGCCACAACGCGGCGAGGATCGCGACCGCCCCGATCGGCACGTTGATCAGCAGGGTCCAGCGCCACGACAGGTAGTCGGTGAGCAGCCCGCCCGCGAGTGACCCCGCGGTTCCGCCGATGGCGCCGACCGCTCCCCAGGTGGCGATGGCCCGGGCCCGCGCCGGACCGGCGGGGATCGCGGTGGTCAGGATCGTCAGCGTGGCCGGGGAGACCGCGGCGGCGCCGAGCCCCTGGGCGGCGCGCGCGGCGATCAGCGTTCCCGGCGTGGTGGCGAACCCGCCGACCAGGCTCGCGATCGTGAACACGACCAGTCCGGCGATGAAGGTGCGCCTGCGTCCCCAGAGGTCCGCCATCCGGCCGCCGACCAGGAGGAACCCGGCGAAGGTGAGGAGGTAGGCGTTGACCGCCCACTGCAACCCCGCGGTGCCCAGGCCGAGGTCGGATTCCATGGCCGGCAGGGCGACGTTCACGATCGCCGCGTCGAGGACCATCATGAACTGCGCCAGGCAGACCAGCGCGATGACCGGCCATACGGCGCCGGGCTGGTGCGCGGGGACGCGCCCGGCGGGCGGCCCCTCGACGTTGTTCGTCATTTTCCTGGTTCTTCGTCGGTGGAGGGGAACGCCGGAGGGGACGCCGGGCGCGGTCAAGGGCGGGGCGCCGGTGTCACACGACGGCGACGGCGTCGATCTCGACGAGGCACCCGGGGTTCAGGCCGGCCACCACGTGGACCGTGATGGCCGGCGGCGGGTCGGCCTGGTTCCACACCTGCTGGAACGCGGCCACCCCTTCGTCGAAGGAGTGGCCCTGGACCACGGCGATGGTCCAGTGCACGATGTTCCCCAGGCCCGCCCCCTCGCTCTCGAGGATGGCGGCGAGGTTGCGGAACACCTGGTGGGCCTGCTCCCCGACGGTGGGGCCGACGACCTTGCCGTCGGCGTCGACGCCGTTCTGTCCGCCGATGTAGATGGTCTTCGCGGGCTGCTCGACGACCACGGCCTGGCTGAACGCGGGGCTGCGGTGGAGGCCCTCGGGGTTGATGTGACGTACGGGCATGTGTCGCCCCTTCCGATCGGGACACCGCTATAACCGGTGTCCAAGTGACACCAGTTATACTGGTTTCATGCGAGCGAGCACAACCGGACGCGTCCTGCACGACCCCAAGGGCGGGTCGTTCCGCTTCGATGCCGGCGCCCTGTGCCTGGACTTCGCCCACACGGGCGGCGAGGGCCGCTACGCGGTTTTCGAGACCCTGCACGACCCTTCCGACCTGGCCGAATGGCTGGCCCATCCGGCGCTGGGCGTGGTGGTGACGCAGCCCGTCACGGACGAGGAGCTGGCCGCCGCCAAGACCCTGCGCCAGGCGATCTGGATTGCTGCGCACGACCGGGCGGCGGACCGCGCACCCGACGCCGCCGCGGTGGCCGCGATCAACGCGGCGGCCGCGCAGGCGCCGCTGACCCCCGAACTCGCCGCCGACGGCACCACTGTGGGCTGGGCCCGGCCGGTGCGGGCGGGCCAGGCGCTGTCGAGCATGGCCCGGGAGATGATCGACCTGCTGTCCGGGCCGCTCGCCCACCGCATCCGCGAGTGCGCGGGCGACAACTGCCCGCTGGTGTTCGTGGACTCCTCCCGCCCCGGCGCGCGCCGCTGGTGCGCGATGGAGCGCTGCGGGAACCGGCACAAGCTCCGCGCCCGCCGCGCCCGGCAGGCGGAGGTGTGAAGGCCGGGCCGTCGCCGGCACCGAGGGGCGTGGGTCTCCTCCCGTGCCAGGGCCCGGGCCCCGGAGGCGCCCGGCGCCCGCCCTCCCGTCCTGATCCGGCCACCGCCGCCGGCCGTCGGCGGGGCGGGGCCGGGTAGGAACCGACCACCGCCACGCCGGGGAGGTCCGCCATGTCCACGTCGCCGATGCTGCTGGTCGCGGCCGGATGCGCCCTCGCGTGCGCCTGGGCGCTGTGGGACGTGGTCGGCTTCCACAAGAAGATGACCGGTTCCCACGAGGAGGAGCGCCTCGAGAAACGCAACGACGTGCTCACCCAGGTGGCGGCCGTCGCCGCCGGCGGCAACGTGTGCGCGAGCCTGTTCGTGCTCGTGCTCGCGCGGCCGGAGAGCACCGGCGCGAAGGTCCTCCTGGTGCTACTGGTCGCGGAGGCGCTCGTCAGCGCGGGGTGCATCTGGGCGACCGACGGCCTGGACCGGGCCCGCCACCGGGGCCGCATCCGTGAACTCCTGACGGTCGCGCTGGGGGCCGCCGTCGGGTCCGTGTTCCTGGCCTCGGTCGGGGTCGTCTCCCATCCCGGCGCCCGGGAGGCGCTCGGCGACGTGGTCGACACGGTCGGCGCGGTCTTCGAGGGCCTGCTGACCCTGGTGGTCATCGTCGTGACGTTCATCGTGGTGCTCGGGTTCATGATCCTCCTGAGCTGGGACGAACCGGACACCCCCCGGCGCCCTCCGGGGATGAGCAGGCAGGTGTGGAACCGGCAGCAGCGGATGCTGCGGCGGTACCGCGAGCGGTACCGGGGCCGCGGTGACTCCGGCTCGGGCTACGGCGGCGGCTCCGGAGATGCGTCCGGCTACGACGGCTACGGCGGCGTCAGCGGTGACGGCGGAGACGGAGGGGGCGGTGATTGAACGTGCGCCGCGGGGGAGAGGGCCCTGCGGGGAGGCTGCCGAGGTGAACCGGGAAGGGGCCATGGCCTGTCCCGGCCAGGTGGGCCTGACCGCCGTCGGCGCGGGGTAGGCCGTTCCCGAGCGGGCGGACCGGACCCCCGGGAAGGAGGCCTCTCATGCGCAGATCCAAGGGTGGCGGACCGAGTGTCGGCGGCCGGGTGCCCTGGGACCCGATCGACCCGGTCCCCGAGCCCGAGTCGGAGCCGGAGGCGGACAAGCCCGGCACCGAGCGCAAGCCGGGCTGACCCGGTTCCGCGCTTTCGCGCGTTCCACGCGTGCCCTCTTCGGGGCCGCACTCCGGGCCGACGTGCACGCAACCGTCGCGGATCCGGAGCTCGGGGGAGCCGGTGTCCCGGCCCCGGCCGATGTCCCGGGGGAGCAGTAGGCTCCCGGGATGAACGATGACGAGTGGAACCGCATCATCCTTTCGGCGAAGCAGGACGAGTCCGGCCCCTGGTCGTGCCCCGAGTGCGACGAGTACACCGTCCATGCGGGCCAGCGGTTCGATCAGGGGCGCGTGGTGGAGTACACGCTGATGTGCTTCGCCTGCCAGGCGCAGGTCGTCGCACCCGCCTGAACCCGGCTGTGCCGGTCGCCGCCGGACAGGTCCGTGTTCGGCGGCGCGGACACCCCCACGGCCCCACCGTGACCACGGCGGCGCCGGCCCCGGGACGGGTCGACCGGGCACCGACGGGGATACGGCCCATCCGGCGGTGGCCGGGGCCGTTCCGATCCGCCCCGGAACCGGAGCGGGAAGGAGAGCCCCGGCGCCGACGCGAGTCCGCCGGCCGATCCGGGCAAGGCCCCGCACGACCCCAGCCGACCGAAGGCTTTCCGGCTCTGCTGCTTCCGCCGCCGGCCCCTTGCGCGGGGCGCCGCGGGCGGGTGTCGCGCAGGGCGGTCACGTCGGCCCGCCGTCCTGCTCGGACGGCCGATTTCGAACACGCCGCCCGCGGTCCGGGACCCGGCGCCGCCGAGTGCTTACCGTGGGCGGGCCTCGACCGGTCCGGGCGCCGTTGAACGGATGCGTGCCCGGTCCGGGCGGGACGGCCGTGCGGCCCGCGCGTGTTCCGGGGATGACCCGCACGGTGAGCGCCCCGGCCCCGGATCCAAGGGGCGGTTCCGGGCCCGGGGCGCCGGCCGCGACACGTGACGGGCCTGAGGTGCTCAGGGGAGAAAACCGTCTCTATGGCGCTTCGGGGGGATTTTTCCGGGCAGGGTCAGGCTCACCGGATCCCCCCTTGGGCCTCATGTGTCACACGGGTGGTGGGTGCGGCCGGGGAGATACCGGCCGGCCCTGTCCACCCGCAGGGACGAGTTCCACGCAGGACACAGCACCGGGGGTTTTCTTGGTCCCGCCCGCAGCACACGCCACCCCGACTCCGACTCCGACCGCGACTCCGACTCCGACTCCGACCGCGACGGCACCGGTCCAGGTACCGCGGCCACGCCGCCCCGTCGACTCCCACGGCTTCGAGGAGGGCTCGGCCGAGGACATCCTGGCCCGGCTGCACGCCCTGGCGCCCGACGCGCCCCAGGCCCGGGAGCTGTGGGAGCGGCTCCTGGAGGAGTTCGTGCCCCTGGTCTCCCGGATCGCCCGCGACTACCGGGGCAGGGGCGAGCCCCTGGAAGACGTCACCCAGGCCGCCATGGTGGGGCTGGTCAAGGCCGTGCGCGGGTTCGATCCCGGTCGCGGCACGCCCTTCCTGGCCTACCTGCGGCCCACCGTGACCGGCGAGATCAAGCGGCACTTCCGCGACCACACCTGGGCAGTGCGGGTCGCCCGCTGCCACCAGGAGAACCGGATCAGGCTGCGCCGGGTGTCGGAGGACTTCGAGCAGGAACACGGGCGCCGGCCCACCACGGCCGAACTGGCCGGGCTGCTGGGGTTGTCCGATGAGGAGGTGCGGCGGCTGCTGCAGGCGTCCGAGGCCTACCAGTGCCTGTCCCTGGACCGGACCGAGCCCGACGATGAGGGCGAGGAGGCCGGGACCCGTCTGGAGGACCGCCTGGGCGATGAGGAGACGGGCTACGAGCTGGTCCTGGAACGCGAGTCCCTCAAGCCGGTGCTGGCCGGCCTGGACGACCGGGGCCGCGCCCTGTTGCGCCTGCGCTTCTTCGACGATCTCACCCAGGCCCAGATCGCCGAGCACCTGGGCTGTTCCCAGATGCACGTCTCCCGCCTCCTGCGCGAGGTCCTGGACCTGGTGCGCGATCGGCTCGGGGAGTCCGACCGGCCACCCGGCTGACGGCCCGGTGCCGCGCCCTCGCCACCGGGCGACCGATCCCCGCCGGACCTTTGCCCGGCCCCGGGGCTGCGGTCCTGCCGGGCCGCTGCCCGCCCGGGCGGAGCGGACCGGTGGACGGCCCTCCGACGGCCCGCGTCCGACGAGGAGCGGTCCCGGCGCCACCGCGGGCACGCCGCCCCGTACCGGACCGGTCGCCCCGCCCCGCCTGCCGTGCCGGTCAGCCGAGGGGGAGCACCGCGACGGGGACGCCGTTGAGGACCGCGTTGCCCGAGAGCGGATCCACCACCGAGGGATCGGTGACGGCGTTGACGTTGACCCCCGGGTTCTGTGCGGCGACCGCCATACGGGTGCCGGGCAGGCCGTGCCCCCAGCCGTGCGGCAGGCTCACCACACCGGGGGAGACGGTGTCGGTGAGCTCCACGGGGGCGTTCACCTCCCCGTAGGCGCTGCGCACGGTGGCCTCGGCGCCCTCGGCCAGGCCCAGGCGGGCGGCGTCCTGCGGGTGGACGTGCAGGGTGCAGGTATTGCTGCCGCCGGTGAGCCGGGGGACGTTGTGCGACCAGCTGTTGTTCGAGCGCAGGTGGCGGCGGCCCACGAGCACCAGGGAGTCGCGGCGCGCGGCCAGGCCCTCGCGGAGGCGGGCCACGTCCTCGGCCACGGGTGCGGGGCAGGCCTCGATGCGGCCGGAGGCGGTGGACAGGATCTCGGGGACGCGGGGGTCCAGCGGTCCCAGGTCCACACCGTGCGGCGCGTCCAGCAGGCTCTGGAGGGTGAGGCCGCCGGGGCGGGCGCCGAAGGCGTCGCCGTGGGAACCCAGGCGCAGGAGCAGGTCGATCCGGCGTTCGGACCAGGTGCCCGGGTACAGCGCGGCGGTCAGTTCGGCGGGGTCGCGTCCGTACACGGACGAGTCGGGGTCGGCGACCGCGCGGGACAGGAGCCGGGCGGCCTCGGCCTCGTCCACCGCGTCGGGGTCGGCGTCAGGCCCCTGGCCGGCGGCGATCTGCACGAGCCGGCGCAGGATGAGCGACTCGTCGGCCTCCCCCTCGCCCAGGGGCAGGGGCGCGGGGGAGTAGCGGACGGTGTTGCGCACCGCCAGTTCGGCGAAGGCGAGGTCGAAGTGGGGGGTGCGGCTCGGCGGCGCGGGCGGGAGGATGACGTGCGCGTGCCGCGTGGTCTCGTTGAGGTAGGGGTCCACGCTCACCATGAACTCCAGGCCCGCCAGCTCCCGGTCCAGGCGGTCGCCGCCGGGGGTGGACAGCACCGGGTTCCCGGCCACGGTGACCAGGGCCCGCACCTGCCCGGTGCCGGGGGTGGCGATCTCGTCGGCGAGGGTCACGGCGGGCAGTTCGCCCTTGGCCTCGGGCAGGCCGCGCACGCGGCTGCGCCAGCGCCCGAGCCGGAAGGGGCGGCTGCGGCCGGCTCCGGCCGGGCGGTGGGCGGGGCGGGGGAAGAGGGCGCCGCCGGGGCGGTCGAGGTTGCCGGTGATCAGGTTGAGCACGTCCACGAGCCAGCTGGTGAGGGTGCCGAACTCGGCGGTGGTGGTGCCCACGCGGGCGTAGACGGCGGCGGTGGGCGCGGCTGCCAGGTCGCGGGCCATGGCGCGGATGCGGTCGGCGTCCACGCCGCAGACGGACGCGACGGCCTCGGGGGTGAACTCCTCGGACAGGGCGCGGACCTCCGCCAGGCCCTCGACGTGCCCGGCCAGCGCCCCCGGGTCCGCGAGCCCCTCGGCGAAGAGGGTCCGCACCATGGCGAAGAGCAGGTAGGCGTCGGTCCCGGGCCGGACGGGGACGTGTTCGTCGGCCAGGTCGGCGGTGCGCGTGCGCCGGGGGTCGACCACGACCAGGCGGCCGCCGCGGGCGCGCAGCGCCTTGAGCCGGCCGGGGAAGTCGGGCGCGGTGCACAGGCTGCCGTTGGACTCCACCGGATTGGCGCCGAGCATGAGCAGGTGGTCGGTGCGGTCCAGGTCCGGAACGGGGATGGCCAGCGGGTCGCCGAACATCAGCCCGCAGGAGACGTGCTTGGGCATCTGGTCGACGGTGCTGGCGCTGTAGACGTTGGTGCTGCCCAGGGTGCGCGCGAGCAGGCCCGAGTACAGCTGTCCGGCCAGGGTGTGAACGTTGGGGTTGCCCAGGTAGACGGCGGTCGCGTCGCGGCCGTGGCGGCGCAGGACCCCGGAGAGCCCGGCGTCGACGGCGGCGAACGCCTCGGGCCAGTCGACCTCGCGCCAGTGCCCGCCCTCGCGCACCATGGGGCGGCGCAGGCGGTCGGGGTCGTTGTCGAGGGCGGGCAGGGTCGCGCCCTTGGGGCAGACGAACCCCGCGCTGAACACGTCCCGGCGGTCGCCGCGGGCGGCCGTCACCCGGCCGGTGTCGATGGTGAGGGTGAGGCCGCAGGTGGCTTCGCACAGCGGGCAGATCCGAAGTGCCGTTTCCATGGGGGGCTCCAGTAACATACCGGACAGTCGGTTTGGTGTGACACTACCTCCGCCCGTACCGGGGCGTACAGGTCGGGGTGCCCCTCGGCCCCGGAGCCGGAGGCGGACCAGGACGGGGAGAAGCCGGGCACCGAACGCGGGCCCGCCCGCTGAGCCCGCCCCGGGCACGGCCACAATGGCCGCATGACAAAGCGTGCGGGGGATACCCGTGTTCCGGCGACCGGTGTCGAGGCGGCGGCGAACGGCCTCCTGGGCCTGTGCGCCGTGATGTTCGTGCTGCACATCGTCGCCCCGACGCACTGGACCACGCTGGCGGTGCCGGTGCTTGCCCTGCTGGCGGTGGGCCTTCGCATCGAGGCCGCCATCCGCGGCCGGGGCCCGGCGGACGGCTGAGGCCGCACCGGGACCATGGCGGCCGCCACGCCGCCCCCGGTACCGATGCCGGTACCGAGGGCGCGGCGCGGCATATGCGCCCCGAAGGATGCGCCGCCACCGGCCGGGCCGACCTCCACCCCGGACTCGGTCAGGCCGCAAGGGGGATCTACGGTCGGCCGGATCTCTCGCGGATGCGGATGCTGTAGCCGCCCATACCGTTGCCAAGCGCCCGCCTTGCCCCACTGATCGGACGTCGACGGTCTGTCCTCCCGCGAATCCGTGAACGGAGAGTGACGATGACCGGGACGCGGCGGGCGGTCGGCGCCCGCCCGGAACAAAGGAAGGGACGCTCGTGAGCACCACCGAAGAGCAGGCCGCCGAGGCCTTGCAGGCCGCTCCTCCGATCATCCTGGCGCCCGGCCCCCGCACCACCGATCACACCCCGCCCGAGCCCGACGACATCTGGGACCTGCCCTACGGCACCGCCTGGGTCTACCACGGCGAGGGCAACAGCGGGCTCACCCGCCCGGTCCTGATCGCGGACGGCTTCAGCTCCGGCCCCAGCGACCTCGCCCTCACCTGGGAGCTCCTGGAGTACGGACCGTTTCCGCTGCTGAGCGAGCTCCGCCGCCGGGGCCGCGACGTGGTCCTGGTCGGCTACCACGAGCGCAGCGCCCCGATCCTCCAGAACGCCGAGACGGTGATCGCGGCCATCACCGAGGCGAACGACCGCCGGGTGGGCGACCACCCGCCGGTCGTCGGCGGCTTCAGCATGGGCGGCCTGGTCACGCGGTACGCCCTCGCCAAGATGGAGACGACGGGCACCGACCACCAGGCACGGCTCTACTTCTCCTGGGACAGTCCGCACACCGGCGCCTGGATCCCGGTCCCCCTACAGGCGTTCGCGCACTACATCAAGAAGCTCGACGGCCGCTTCTCGGAGCAGATCAACAGCCCGGCCTCCCAGGAGCTGCTGACCAGGCACATCGCAAGCTGGAAGGACAAGCCCACCGCCAGTGAGAAGCGCCGGGCGTTCCTGCGCGCGCTGGAGGAGGTCGGCAACTGGCCCCAGGAGCCCCGGAGGATCGCCCTGGCCAACGGTCCCGCCAACGGCACCGGCAACGGCGTGGACCCCGGTGTTGAGGCCGTGGTCGGCAAGGGGTTGGCCGTCACCGGGACCGAGCTGCGCACCCAGGCCGAGGGTGACGACCAGTCGGCCGCCAAGCTCCGGGTGGTCACCCTGCCCACCCGCCAGATCCGCACCAGCGGACTGCCCGACGCCGACGGCGCGCCCGGCGGAACCCTGCCCGGCTTCGGGATCCTCGCCGACGCGTTGAACGCGCTCCCGGCCTTGCTGGGCTTCAAGGTCGACGCCCCGGTCCGCGAGCACTGCTTCGTCCCGGCCGTCAGCGCCGTCGCCGCGCGCGAGCCGGCCACCCACGAGGACCTGTACACCCCGCTCAGCGAGGAGGAGCTGGAGAAGACGCCCTTCGACGCCGTCAAGCTCGCCTCGCGGAACGAGATGCACGCCCTGGTCAGCGAGGAGCTCGCCACCTGGTTCCTGGACCAGCTGCCCTGAGACCGGGCTCGGGACCGGGGGCGTGTCGGGGAGGAGTGACGGCCTGCCTACCGCGCACCCGGGCGGACCGCACCCGGGCGGACCCGCGGAAGCGGGCCGGCCGGATGCACCATCGGGCCCCGCTCTCCGGTACCCCCGGAGGGCGGGGCCCTCTCGTGTCCGGCGATCGGAGGGGGCCGGACGGCGCACGGTCCGCCCGGGGCCCGCCCTCCCGCGAGGCCCGGACAGCCCGGCCGCGACTTCCCCGAACCCCCGGTTGCGATAAGCGATAAAACCGTTACCCAGAGCTATGGTCGAAGGGTGCTGGAAACCCTCGCGCCCCGTGTGCGCACCTCAGGCGGGTGGCCCCCGACGCCGGCGGTCCGCGGACTCCTCGCCGCGCTGGCCCTCCTCGTGCTCGCGCTCACCGGCTGCGTGGCCCCCACCCCCACCACCGACGCCCACCGGGCCTCCGCCGGGCAGACCGTCACCGACCTCCTCTCCGCCGTCAACTCCGGCGTCCTGGTCGCCGCGGCGCACCGGGACGGGAAGGCCTTCTCCCCCTACCTGGAGACGGTCGCCTGGGACGCCGAGTCCGCGGCCCGCTCGATCGCCGACACCTACGGGATCATCCAGCCCCCCTCGGCCGAGTCCGACCTCCTGCGCGCCCGCCTGGTCCCCCTGTGCGACGACGCGGTCAACGCCCTCGCCGACCTGCGCATCGCCCTGCGCAGGGACGACTCCGCGGGGGTCGCCGAGGCCGCGCGCCTGCTCACGGAGACGGCCGACGCCCTGGAACGCCTCGAGGGGGAGCTCTCATGAGGTGGCTGACGGCCTTCACCCTGGGCCTGCTCACCGCCGTCGGCGGCTTCCTCGACATCGGCGACCTCGTCGCCAACTCGATCGTCGGCTCCCGCTTCGGCATGACCCTGGCCTGGGTGATCCCCCTCGGGCTGGTCGGCCTGATGCTGTTCACCGAGATGTCGGCCCGCGTCACCTCCACCACCGGCCGGGGCACCTTCGACCTGGTCCGCGAACGCCTGGGCCCCCGGGTCGGCCTCGCCAACCTGCTGGCCTCCTACCTCATCACCCTCCTCACCTTCGCCGCCCAGCTCGGCGGCATCGCCCTGGCCCTGGAACTGGCCAGCGGCATCCACTACCTGCTGTGGGTGCCGGTGGCCGCCGCCCTCGTCTGGATCGTGCTCTGGCGCGTGCCGTTCGACCGGATGGAGAAGATCTACGGCTTCATGGGCCTGGCGCTGGTGGTGTTCGGCGTCGCGCTGTGGCGGCTGGGGCCGGACTGGGGGGTGCTGCTGGAGGACGCGCTCGCGTTCGCCCCGCCCGCGGACGAGGGCACGGCGGTCTGGTGGTACTACGCCATCGCCCTGTTCGGGTCCGCGATGACCCCCTACACCGTCCTCTTCTTCTCCTCCAGCGGCGTGGAGGAGAAGTGGACCCCCAAGGACCTGGCCACGGCGCGCGTCAACATCTTCTTCGGCCTCCCCCTCGGGGGCCTGCTCGCCCTGGCGATCATGGGCTGCGCCGCGGTCGCGCTCCTGCCCGCCGGGATCCAGGTGTCGGACCTGGGCCAGGTGGCCCTCCCGGTCGTCTCCTCGCTGGGCAAGATCGGGGTGGTCATCGCGATCCTCGGGTTCTTCGCCGCCACCTTCGGCGCCTCGCTGGAGTCGGGCCTGGCCGCCGGGTACGCGGTGGCCCAGTACTTCGGGTGGCAGTGGGGCAAGGAGCTGCCGCCCCGCAGGGCCGCCTACTTCCAGCTCGTGATCCTGGGCGGCCTGCTGGCGGGGACGCTCTTCGTCCTCACTGGCGTCGATCCGATCACCGTCACCGAGTACAGCCTGGTGCTGTCGGCCGCCGCCCTGCCCCTCACCTACCTGCCGATCTTCGTCGTCGCCAACGACCGCTCCTATCTCGGGGACCGCGTCAACTCGCGCTTCACCAACGTCCTCGGGTCGGTCTACCTGGTGCTCCTGTCCGCGGTCTCCCTGGCCGCCATCCCCCTGATGGTCTACACGAAAGCGGGTCAATGAGATGTCCGACGGAGGGGGCGGTTCCGTCTTCCGGATCGGGTTCACCGTCCTGGACCGCCAGATCGTCGACGCCGAGGGCGACAACGTGGGCAAGGTCGACGACGTGGAGTTCGAGTGGCGTGAGGGGGAGCCGCCCACGATGACGGCCCTGGTCAGCGATACCGCGGCCCTCGGCCCGAGGATCGCCGGGCGCCTGGGCCGGTCCTGGGAGGTGCTCCTGGGGAGGCTGCGGCCGCCCGACGAGGAGCCCACGCTCATCCGTTTGGAGGACGTGGAGCAGTTCGATCCCTCCACGGTCCTGTCCATAGCGGCGCCGCCGGGCATGCGTCCCATGGAGACCTGGGTGGCGGAGCACATCATCTGCCGGATACCCGGGGGCCGGCGGTGAGGCGGCTGCGCGCGGGCGAGCTGCTCGGGGTGCGGGTGGTGGACCGGGACGGGCGTGAGGCCGGCTCGGTCCAGGACATCGTCGTGCGCCACGAGGAGGGGGTCTACACGGTCCTGGGGCTGGTCCTGGGCCGCTCCGCGCTCGCCGGGCGCTTCGGGTACGGGGACTCGCTGGAGCCGCCCACGCCGTGGAAGCACCTGTTGGGCTGGCTGCGGCGCCACGAACGCTACGTGAAGTGGGAGGACGTCATCGCGGTGCGGGAGGACCGGATCGAGATCGGGGTCGACCACGGGTCGCTGCCCCGCCGCTGGCACGAGGCGCACTGAGCCATGAGGCGCGCTGAGCCATGAGGCGCACTGAAGCACGGGGCGCGGGAACACCCCGGGCGTGGGAGCGCGGGGCGCGGGCACACCGGACGCGCTGAGGCGGGACCGCACCGGGGCGGGCGCGCGCCGGAGCGGAGACGTGCCGGAGCGGGCGCACACCGAAGGGGAGACGCGTCGGAGTACGGGTCGCACCGGAGGAGGGCGGCGCGGGGGAGGGGCGGAAGGCGGGCCGGGGAGCCGTGCCCGCGGGACCGGCGGGGCGCACGTGCCGCGCCCCGCCGGCTCATTCGTCGTTAGGCCCCCGGCCCGCCGAGAACCGCAGCCGGTACCTCTCCAGCGCCTCCTCCATGACCGTTTCCGCGAGGCGGGCGACCGGTTCGACCCGGTCCAGGAGCGGCTCGTGGTCCGGGCCGCGGGCGACCACCCGCCCGCGCAGGGCCCACCCGTGCCGGTCGGAGTCCTCCTCGGCCAGCGAGGCGTACTTGCGCACCTGGCGGGCGAGCCAGTCCTCCAGCGGGCGGGTCCACCACGGCTCCGGCGTCAGCGGGGTCGCCGACAGCCCGGGCAGGTCCAGTCCGCTCTCGTAGTCCTTGCTGGTGATGCAGGCGTCCCGCTCGGGGCCCTCGGAGTACCGCAGGTACAGCGGGCGCGGGTCGCGGACGAGGTCCGCCAGGCCGCCCAGGTCGGAGACCACCGTCGGCTCGCCTCCGGCGGCGAAGAGTCGGGAACCGTCCACCATGGGTGCCGACTACCCGCCCGGCCCCGAGCCATGCCCGGAACGTCCCTTTCCGGGGTGGGAGAGGGCCCCGGTCATTCCGGGAGGATACGGCCGCCCCTCGCGCGTCGCCCGCCCCCACCCGACTCCTTACCGGAGAATCACCCTGCCGTCACAGAAAGTGATCGACCCCGAAAGGCTCTTCCGTGTCCCTGCTCGCACGCTTCTCCGCCCTCGCCCCGGCCGTTCTGACGGCGGTCGTGGCACTCCCGGCCAACGCCCCCGCCCACGCCCACGAGACCGCCGTGTCCGTACCCCTGCCCCTGGCCGCGGCGGTGGCCGCCCTGCCCGTCGCCGACGAGGCCCGGGAGGGCTACGACCGCTCGCTCTTCCCCCACTGGGTGGACGCCGACCGCAACGGGTGCAATACCCGGTCCGAGGTCCTGCTGGAGGAGGCCGTGGTCGCGCCGGAGGTCGGGGACCGGTGCCGGATCTCCGGCGGGGAGTGGTCCTCCTACTACGACGGGGAGACCGTCACCGAGGCCCGGGCTCTGGACATCGACCACATGGTGCCGCTCGCCGAGGCCTGGGACTCCGGCGCCTCGCAGTGGACGACCGCCCGGCGCCGCGACTACGCCAACGACCTGGGCGAACCGGTGGCCCTGGTCGCCGTCACCGCCCGCCAGAACCGCAGCAAGGCCGACCAGGACCCGGCCGAGTGGATGCCCGCCTCCGCGGAGGCGCACTGCCGGTACGTCACCGAGTGGGCCACCGTGAAGACGCGGTGGGGCCTGTCGGTGGACACCGCCGAGCGGGAGGCCCTGCTCGGCTTCGCGCAGTCCTGCCCGGACGCGGTCGTGGAGACCGAGCCCGCGGCCTGACGGGTCCGCACGCCGCCGGGCCCGGCACCGCGTTCGACGCGGTGCCGGGGCCCGCGTGCGTTCCCCGCGGGGCTCCCGTGCGCGGTCCCGGCCGGAGTTCCGGCCGGGCTCCCGCGCGGCCTCCGGCCCCGGCCGCCGCTCCGGGGCGGACACCGGGCCGGGGAAGCAAAATGTGGCCTTCCGGTGAGGTCTACCGGGGCCGACCGGCCCGGGCCGGATTGGTCCACTGCCCGTCGGTGCGAACCACCCACGCAATGGGACGGAATCCTTCCTGTTCCGGTTCGCCGGTGCCCGGCGGACCCGCCCGTACCGCCGTGCGCAGGGCGCCCACTGGTCCTGTGGGCGGTCCGGTCCCGCCGCCCACCAGCGGATCCGACGCTTCGTCACGGGCCGCTTACCGGCCCCCGCGGGCGGGAAACCCCTGAGGCAGAGGGATCCCGGGCGCCCGCTCCCCGCGGCTCGGAGCCCGTGGCCCCTCCGACACCTCCGCAGTTCCGAGCGCTCGCCTTCGCCCCGGGCCGGTACCGGCCCGGGACTCCCCCCCCAATGGATTCCCGCTACCTCCCGGCCTCCGCGGTGCCGGGACGCGATCCACGACCGAAGGACCCGCACCATGCCGACCCTCACGTCCGACACCTCCCGTAAGAAGCACCGTTTCCGCGCGGCGGCGGCAGTGGCCGCCGCGACCACCCTCTTCCTCGGCCTCATGCCCACGGGCACGGCCAGTGCCCACGGCTACATCTCCAACCCGATGAGCCGCCAGGCCCAGTGCGCCGCGGGCATCGTCCAGTGCGGCGGCATCCAGTGGGAGCCGCAGAGCGTCGAGGGCCCCAAGGGGCTCATGCGGTGCGACGGCGGTGTCGGCCGCTTCTCCGAACTGAACAACGACAACCACGGCTGGCGGGTCACCGACGTCAGCCGGGTCCAGACCTTCAACTGGACCATCACGGCGGCGCACTCCACGTCCACCTGGGAGTACTTCATCGGCAACCAGCGGGTGGCCGTGTTCAACGACAACGGCGCCCGTCCGCCGTGGTCGTTCAGCCACACCGTGGACCTGTCGGGGTACAGCGGGCGGCAGAAGCTGCTGGCCCGGTGGAACATCGCCGACACGGCCAACGCCTTCTACGCCTGCGTGGACATCAACATCCGCAGCTAAAGACCGGTCCCGCACGCGGGACCCCCGAGGGCCCGTCCGGCCCGACGGCGGCGTCGCGAACGCCGTGGAACCCGCCGGGCCGGCGCGGCCCGCCTCCGGGACCGAGTGCGCCGGTCCCGGTTTCGTGCCCCCGTCGCCGGAGCCCGTCAGGGGTGCGCGGCGGCCCGGTCGGACTCACTGCGCAGAACGCAGAACTCGTTGCCCTCGGGGTCGGCGAGAATCACCCAGCCCGAACCGTCGGGGTTCCGGTGGTCGGCGACGAAGGCGGCGCCCAGGCCCAGGAGCCGTTCCACCTCCTGGTCGCGTGAGGTCTCGGGCCGCAGGCACAGGTGGATCCGGTTCTTGATCGTCTTGGGCTCGGGCACCTGGTTGAAGTGCAGGACCGGGCCCTCCGCCAGCATCACCTGAGTCTCCGGTTCTCCCGGCTCGTCCTCCGGATGCAGCGGGCGGCCGGTCACCCCGCTCCAGAACCGGGCCAGCTCATAGGCATCCGCACAGTCGATCGCCACATTCTGCACTACCGAGACCATGCGGCCCAGCTTCGCCGATCCGCGCCCCGGACGCCACCGGGTTTCCCGTGCTGGTGTCGCGCGGGGAGGGTAGGGGCGGGTTCGCGGCCCCCGCGCCGGTCGCGGTGCCCGTGCCCTAGAGGGCCCGGTCGAGGGCCGCGGTCAGCGCGACCGGGGTGATCTCCAGGCGGTCGAAGCGCCAGCCGTCGCCGGTGCGGCGCGCCCCGTAGCGGTGGACCGCGGCCGCGATGGCCTCGGACTCGTCGTCCATGACGAACACGGCGATGTCGTGGGCGCGGACGGCGGCGGTGTCGCCGTCGATCTCGATGACGAGGTTGGACTTGTTGTGCAGGGTGCGGGCGTAGTCGTCGTGGCGCGAGCGGACGAGTTCGACGAGCGCCCCGATGCCGCGGGCCCGTCCGCGGAGGGACGTGACGACGACGTCCTCGGTGAAGAGCCGGTCGCTCTCGTCGTAGCGGCCCTCGTCGATCCACAGGCTGTGGCGGGCGACCAGGTCGGCCAGCTCGGCGCGGTCGGCGAGTTCGCGGACGAGGGTGTCGGTGCCGGTCATGGGAGGTCCTCCGATTTGTTAGTGGGACTAACGTTAGTGGCACTAATGAATTTAGATCGTTAGTGGCACTAACGCAAGCCGGTAGCCTGTCCGCATGGAGACCGGAGACGAGCTGCGCTTCGACCACGGCGACGAGACCCCGGCCCGGCTCAGGGGCCAGCTCTCGCGCCTCCTCGGGATGACCGCCGTCCAGACGGGCCGCGTCGCGAGCGACGCGCTCGCCGCGGTGGGCGCCCACAAGAACCACTTCATGGTGCTGGCCGCACTCGCGGAGTTCGGCGACGCCAGCCAGGCGGACCTCTCCGGCCGCACCCGGATCTACACCAGCGACCTCGTCTCCGTCCTCAACGACCTCGTGAAGGGCGGGTGGGTCCGCCGTGCCCCCGACCCGGCGGACAAGCGGCGCAACGTCATCACCATCACCGGCGCGGGCGAGCGCCGCCTCGCCGAACTCGACCGCGTCCTCGACGGGGTGAACGAGCACGTCATGGCGCCGCTCGACGGTGAGGAGCGTGCGCGGCTGTTCGCGCTGCTGGGCCGGATCAACGCCCACCTGGCCGACCCGCCGGAGGGTGCCTGACAGGCGGGGTTGGAGCGGGCGGCCGGGGGTTCCGGGCGGGGGCGCACCCGGGCGGGGCGGAACGCCGCAGTGGGAGCAGGTGTTCGCGCCGTGCGGAAGCGGAGGTGTGCACGGCCCGGCGGCGGTCGGCCGCCCGGGCGGGCAAGATCAAGGCGACCATCGCGCACCCCAAGGACCGGCGTGAGAACCGCCGCTGTAAGGGATCGGCGGGCGGCAGGCCCCGGTCTTCGACCGAGACGCCTGCCGGGGCTGCAATGCCGTGGAGCGGTGTAGCAATCTGCTCGAGCAGAACCGGGCGGTCGCGTCCTGCTACGACAAGCGGGTCGAGACCTTTGACGGGATCGTGTTGGTGGCCTCGATCCGGATCTGGCTCCGCGACCTGACCCGTCCAAAAAACACTGCCTAGTTCCGGTAGGTGCTTGTACAGGATCGACCTGATCACTCCGAACAGGCGCGCGGCCCAGGTGTTCACCGGACGCGCGGGCCACCTCCGAACCCTCGCGGGTGCCCTCCACGATGAGCTCGTGGATGAACTCCGCCGGCGCGGCGAACACGTGGAACACCAGCCGCCCGCCCGGGATGGTGGTGGCCAACGCTTCGTGCAGGGACCGAAACCCCACCCCTGCACGGAGCAGGCCGTCGACCAGGGTGATGAGGTCGGTCAGGGAGCGGGAGAACCGGTCTGGGCAGGCCGCCACCAGGGTGTCGTCGGATCGCAGGTAGGCCAGGCACGTTTTCAGTTCGGGGCAGTCGGCGTCGCGACCGGACTTCTTGTCCGCGAAAACTTGCCCAGAACGCCTGCAGGGACGCAAGAATCAGTGGATGGGATGGAAGCGGACGCTTGACGGTACGGCCAACACGATCACCGATGATGTGTCGGGCACTGCAGTGCAGGCCAACCGTGTCGAGGGCGGCGTCGGCAACACCAACACCACCACGACCATCACCAACCACACGGTCGTGCAGCAGGAGCAGACGCTGCCGAAGGCGTTGCAGGGCCTTCCCATGGTGGTGGGTGGGTTCGTGGGCCGCGACGAGCAGATGCAGGAGCTGCTGGATTTTCTGGACCCCACAGGTGGCTCCGACCGCGGTGATGATGGGTCGGGTGCGGTGGTGGTCTGTGCGGTGGCCGGCATGGGCGGGGTCGGCAAGACCGCACTGGCCGCGCGGACCGCGCACCGGGCATGGGAGCAGGGATGGTTCAGCGGCTACCTGTTCGTGGACCTGCACGGCTACACCCCCCACACACCAGCCCTGACCGGTGAAGCCGCGCTGGATGCATTGCTGCGTCAAACCGGTGCGGACTTGGAGAAGATGCCGCTCGGGGTGGCCGAGCGTACGGTGTTCTACCGCTCGGCCTTGGCCGACCTGGCCAGGGCCGATGAGCGACACCGTCCGGTGTTGGTGCTGGCCGACAACGCTCACCACGTGGACCAGGTCGAACCTCTGCTCCCGGGGGCGGGCGGGCACCGTTTACTGGTCACCAGCCGCGAAGCACTACCCCTGGGCTCCCGCCAGGCCTTGACCCTGGACACTCTGTCCCCTGACCAGGCGGTGGAAGTGCTCACAGCCGGCTTGCCCTCCACTGACCCCCGCCGAGAGCAAAAGGAAGGTTTGGGGGAACTGGCGAAGCGGTGCGGGTACCTGCCGTTGGCGCTCAAGATCGCCGCTGCTCTGCTGGCCCGCAAGATCCGTCTGGCCCCGCACCGGTTGGCGGTGCGATTGGGGGAGTTGGCCAAGTTCACTGACGGCCGCCACGATCTCAAAGCGGTTTTCGATGCCTCCCTGGCCCACCGCTCCCCCGAGGAGGTACGGGTATTCGCTCTGCTGGGCTCCAATCCCGGAAACGACATCCACACCACCGCAGCTGCGGCCCTGGTCGGTCTGGAAGTGGAGGATGTGGAGGAGGTACTGGAGGAGTTGGCGGCCGCACACCTGATCACCACACCCGCGGAGGACCGGTGGGCGATGCACGACCTGGTGGCCGAACACGCTCGTGCCCTGATCCCACCCACCACCAACACCGAGCGCCCCACAGGGGAGGGCGGCCAAGGCAGCACCGGCGAAGTGGTTGACGCCCGCGACCAGGCTTTGGACCGGATCCTGGATTTCTATACGGCTAGGACCAATGCGGCCGATGACCACCTGCGGGCCCTGAAAGGCGACACCCCATCCGAACTGTTTCCAGGCCGTGAGGAGGCGTTGGGGTGGTTGGACGCCGAGATCGACAACCTCCTGGCGTGCGTGCGCACCGCACACCACACCCACTGCGCGCGGGCCGCCATCCGCTTGCCCCAGTACCTGAGTATCTACCTGCGGCTGCGGCGCCGCTTCGACGACGCCATCGACACCCACACTTTGGCCCGACAGAGCGCGCATCAGGTCGGAGACACTCAAGGGGCAGCGATGGCATGGAACAACCTCGGCACCGCACTGCGTCAGGTGCGTCGGTTCGATGAGGCGATCGACGCCCACACCCGCGCCCGCCGGGCCTTCCACCAAACCGGAGACGCCCACGGCGAAGCAATGGCATGGAACAACCTCGGCCTCGCGCTGCGCGACGTGGATCGGTTCGGTGAGGCGATCGACGCCCACACCTGTGCACGGGAACTCCATCAGCGGACCGGTGATATCCAGGGCGAAGCGAAGGCGTGGAACAACCTCGGTGTAGCGCTACAAGAGGCACGTCGGTTGGAAGAGGCGATCGACGCGCACTCCCGCGCTGGCCGGGCCTTCCACCAAACCGGTGACACCCATGGCGAAGCGATGGCGCAGAACAACCTCGGCCTGGCGCTGCGCAAGGTGGATCGGTTCGATGAGGCGATCGACGCGCACTCCCGCGCTGGCCGGGCCTTCCACCAAACCGGAGACAGCCACCGCGAAGCGGTGGCATGGAACAACCTCGCCCTCGCGCTGCGCGACATGGACCGATTCGGGGAGGCGATCAACGCCCACACTCGGTCGGTGGAGCTGTTTCGAACCGTCGGGGACAATGGCCGGGCCGCAGCCGCACAGGAGAGCATCATCGAGATCCAGCAGGACCTGGATGCCAGAAGGCAGGCCTGACCTGGCTCGAACAGGAATCAGCCGCCTGGCCGGTATCGCCATATCAAGAGCTCATCTCATTTGGTGAGTCGGCGGTAGCAGATCAGCGTGCAGGCGATGCCGGCGAAGGCCAGGAAGTGATCGGCCGGTAGCGGCGGTGCAGGCGGCGACATCCGGCCAGCCAGGCCATGGTGCGCTCGACCTGCCACCGATGCCGGCCCAGCCGCTGCGAGGACTCCACGCCCCGGCGGGCCAGGCGGTGCACGATCCCCCGCTGCCGGAGCCAGCGACGCAGGTGGGCGTAGTCGTAGCCCTTGTCGCCGTGCGGCTTGCCCGGTCTGCGCCGCCGGGGTCCGCGGCGGGAGCGGATCGGCGGGATCCCCGCCACCAGGGGTTGCAGCGCTTGGCTGTCGTGGGTGTTGGCCCCCGAGATCGCCATGGACAGGGGCAGACCGGACCGGTCGGTGATCAGGTGGATCTTCGACCCCTTCTTGCCCCGGTCGACAGGATTGGGACTTGTCAGGCCCCCCTTTGAGGACGCGCGTGTTCACCGAGTCGATCGCGCACCGCGACCAGTCCAGCTCACCGCGAGAGCCGAGTTCGTCCAGGACCAGGCGGTGGAGCTTGGCCCAGACCCGGGCCCGGGCCCACTCGGTGAAGCGCCGGTGCGCGGTGGGGCCGGAGGGGCCGAAGACCGGCGGGAGCCGGGCCCAGGTGCACCCGCTGGTGGCCACGAAGATGATCGCGGCCAAGACTTGGCGGTCGCCGTGTCTGCGCCGCCCGCCGCCCTGGGGGCGGGTGGGCGCTTCGGGGACCACCCGTTGGAACAGTTCCCACAGCTCGTCCGGCACCAGCCGTTCCACCATCGACACAGGAGCAGGCTGCCGAGAACCCAAATGAGATGAGTTCTAAAGAGTCGGGAACCGGTGACTCCGGCGTGGCCGGCGGGTCTCGCGGTTTGCCGGTTATGGGGGCGTACGGGAGCACATCGCCACCCCTTCAAGGTCAAGCTTGGGTCGGCTTTGGTTCTACCGGCGCGATGTTCAACGCTCTGACCAGCACAGACGGATGCATGCTGTCCCCGGATAAGCGCCCCGGTCCGCAAGGGCCCGTGCCCCCGGCACCGCTCCCGGAATCGGTGCCGGACCCGGTCCTCGACCGGGCGGACGACTCGCGAAGGCGCTCGAAGCTCAGGGGGACAAGATGTCGCTAAGTGCCGCACGCCTCACCGCCGCCGCGGCGGTCGGGACCGCACTGGCGCTGCTCGCGCCGATGGCCGCGAGCGCTCACAGCACGGTGGAGCAGGACCTCGCCACCGCCAAGAAGGCCACCACCAAGTACCAGGACGAGGCCGAGGCGATCGCCGACGGCTACGTGCCGACCGACCAGTGCGCGCAGAGCCCGGACGGCGTGATGGGCTACCACTACGTCAACCCGTACCTGATCGACCGGAAGCTGGACATCCGCACCCCCGAGGTGCTCGTCTACCAGCCGGACGGGTACGGCGGCCGCAAGCTCGTGGCCCTGGAGTACTACTACGTCGACGCCGACCAGGACGTGGAGACCGACGACGACCGCCCCTCCCTCTTCGGGCACCCGTTCGACGGCCCCGACGAGCCCCAGGAACCGGGCCTGCCGGTCAACTACACGCTGCACGTGTGGCTGTACCAGCACAACCCGAGCGGCCTGTTCAGCCCCTGGAACCCGGCGGGTTCCTGCGGGTACTGACCGGCGGCCGCACGGCCCGGTGACCGCGGCCCCGGAGCGCCCGCTCCGGGGCCGCCCACGTCCTCGGCGGCGGGTGGCCCGAGACCGTGTCGAGCCCCCTACAGGGTCCCGACGACCTCCCAGGTCTCCGGATCCAGGAACCGCACCCCCGGCTCCTCCGTCGCCACCGCCACCACCTCGCCGTCCGGATGCGGGGCCACATGCCAGAGGACCAGTCCCTCCGGGAGGATGTTCTTCCCGCTCTCCAGGTCCCACGCCCCGGCGTGGACCTTGGGCTCCTCCGTACCCTCGCCCCTCGGGCCCGTGTCCCACCACAGGACGTACACCCGGCCCAGCCACGGGTCCACGACGACGTCCCGGATCCAGGGCTCATGGATTTCCGCGACCTCCGCCATGTCGAACGCGTCGACCCGCCGCCCGGCGGCGACGTCCCACACGACGACCTCGCCCTCGTGGACGTAGACGACCTCGTCGGTTCCCGTGACGGGCGCGAACAACCCTTCCGCCACCGGGCGGACCGTGTGCAGGCGCTCACCCGTGTGCACGTCCCAGACGGTGATGCTCTCTTCGACGGTACCGGCGGGGGTCCGCAGGGCCAGGCGCCGTTCGTCGAGGAAGACGGGCTCCGACCCGGCGGCCCCGAAGTCCCCCGCAATGTTCCCGGTCGCGCCGTCGACGATCCGCACGCGCTCACCGCCGTCCAACCCGGTGAGGGCGATCAGCCCGCCGGACGAGACCGCGATCCCGTCCACGGCCGGAGGCTTTTCCGAAGGGGGTCCGTCGGCCGAACCCTCGCCCCCGTACCCGGTGGCCGTGCCGGATGCCAGGTCGAACACCTGCCCGACCGGTGTCGGGTACTCGTTGCCGGGGCGGGGCTCCGGTTCCATGACGACGGCCGCGATGCCGCATCCCTCGGGCAGGAAACCGTAGCCCGCCAGCCCGTTGAAACCCGTGTCGGGGCGGGCGATCTCCCGACCCTCCCGCCAGTCCCACACGCTCAGCCCGTCCTGAAGGGTCTGCATCACCAGCAGTTCGCCGTCGGGGGAGAACCGCAGGTGGGAGAAGTCCCCCAGATCCTCGGCCGACCACTCGTCTGCGGGAGCGAACCCCTCCGCCTCGGTGCAGTCGGTGAGCACGGTCCCCGGCGTCTCCACGCTCCCCGACGCCCCCGCGGGGTCCGCCGCCTCCTCCCCGGCCACCACGAACGCCGTCGCGGCGACCGCCGCCACGGCCAGCAGCCCCGCGGCGAACGGCACGGCCATACGCCTCCAGGACCGCCGCCCGGCGGTCGGAGCCCCGCCCTCCCGGCCCGCCCCGGTCCCCGAGAGCATCCGCGCGAGTTCACGCGGCGCCGGTCGCAGGTCCGGGTCGGGGTGCAGGCAGCCCTCGATCACCTTCCGGAACCGCAGCGGAGGGCCCGCGTCCCCGGCGACGGCGGACACCAGGGCGGCCCAGTGGCGCACGTCCTCCGCCGTCGCACCGGACGGCTCCGCGGAGACCGCTCCCGTGAGCATGACGCCGCCGGTGGTGGACAGCACGTCCTCCGCACGCAGCGGCCCGGCGGTCACACCCGCCTCGTGCAGATCGGCCAGGCCCGCGGCGAGCGCCGTCGCCACGGAGGGGAACTCCTCCGGCGGCAGGCCGCCCCCGTTCCTCCCGACACGGTCGGCGAGGGTCTCCCCGCCCGCACGCGCGAACGCGACCCAGGGCACCGCGCCCCGGGTGTCGGCGCCGACCACCCGGCACACGTACGGACTCCGCAGCCTCCGCAGTGCCCCGACCCGGCGCGCGAACTCGCCGCGGGACAGCGGATCGGTGGCATGTCCGGGCCGGAGGAGCACGATGGTCACGGACACGCGGTCGCCGGTCCCGCCCGCGTAGCGGTGGGCCGTGTCGTCCGAGCCGAGCCTGCCCAGCAGGCGGTAGGGCCCGACGCCGGGCGGGTCGTGCGGGTGCAGGGGGAGCATCCCGGTCCTCTCCGATCAGCCGAGTTCGGCCAGGACGTCCGAGGACGCGGCGTCGACGATGAGCACGGTGGTCGCCTCCAAGGGCAGCACGGCCAGCACCTCTCCCGCCGGGTGCGCCGCCAACGTCCGGATGCCCGCCTCGCCCGCGCCGTCCGTTCCGGACGTCACTTGCTCGCCGGTGGACAGGTCCCAGGCGGCGCGCCGCAGGCCGGGCGCGACATCCTCGTTGTACAGCAGGTGGAACCGGTCCGTGCCGGGTGCCACGACGAGTTCTTCGAACAGGTGGGGCGCCTCACCGTCCGGGGCGAAGAGCCGGGGTTCCGTCTCCGTCAGGTAGTTGGTGTGCACGACCGCTTCCGGGGAGGCGGACAGGTAGAGCAGGTCGCCCTCGTCGTTGGGCAGCGCGACCGCCCCGCGTTCCGGCTTCAGCGGGCCCTCCTCGCGGAACATCTCCCGGCCGGTCGAGGCCTCCAGCACCGCGACGGAGCCGTCGGCCCCGCCCAGGGCGAAGTACTCGCCGTTGGGTGAGTAGGCCGCCCAGTCGACCATCTCGTCCCGGACATCGGTGACCGCGCCCGTCTCCAGGTCGATCCTCCTCGTCCCCCCGGGACCGACCATGACCTCGCCACCGTCGGGGGAGAACACCACGGGCTCGTAGGCGAGGAGGCCGACCAGGTCCGGAAGGTGCATGGCCCGCTCCCCGCTGCGCAGGTCGAAGACGTGCAGGCCGCCCTCGGTGGAGAGGTAGGCGAAGCGGCACCCGTCCGGGCCCACCGTCGGCATGCCGCCGAAGTCGGGCAGGGAATCGCCGATGAAGGCGACCTCCGTGCCCGCCTCCCAGTCCCACAGGGCGACGCCGGACGGGTGGGACACGGCCAGCAGGTCGCCGCCGGCCACGAACGAGAGCCGGGGGAAGACGGCCATGTCCAGGTTGTAGCCGTCCTCTCCGGGGACCTCCGGCCGTTCCCGGGCCGCCGCCGTGTACTCCGCCGCGAAGTCCTCGGGCCGTGAGCACACCCCCGTCCCGCCGTCGCCCCCGGCCCGGTGCACGCCCTCCTCGGCCCCCGGTGGTCCGGCCTCCGCCGACCCCTGTTCCGAGACCGCCCACACCCCCGCGCCCGCGGCCAGGACCAGTGCCGCCGCGCCGGCGCCGACCGCCCACGACCGACCACGACGGGAGGGCGCCGACCCGCTCCGCGGGTTCCGGGAGACGTACTCCCGGTGTTCCTCCGCGACCTCCTCCACCTTCCGGGCGGCCTCCGACGGAAGCCAGTCAGGGGCCGCGTCGGCCGGGCCCACCGGCCCGCCCAGCTCCTCCAGCACCACGGCCGCGGTCGGCCGGTCGCCAGGGTCCTTGGCCAGGCACCGGGAGAGCAGTGCGCGCAGGCCCCCGGGGACGGAGTCCAGGTCCGGCTCCAGGCGGGTGATGCGGTAGGCCACCGCGGAGGGGTGCCCTTCGCCGAACGGCCCGGTACCGGTGAGCGCGTACACGGCGGTGCCCGCCAGCGAGAACACGTCCGCGGCGGGTGACGCCTCCGCGCCCCCGTACAGCTCGGGGGCGGTGTACCCGGGCGTTCCGGCGACCAGGGTCTCCTCGTCCTCGGCGGACCCGGCCTCCTCCAGGGCACGGGAGACCCCGAAGTCGATCACCTGCGGACCGGACGCGGCGACCATGACGTTGCCGGGTTTGAGGTCCCCGTGCACCAGGCCGTTCCCGTGCATGCCCTCCAGCGCTGAGGCGACGGCCCGCAGCAGGAACCTCACCGACTCCTCGGGCAGCGGGCCGGACGCTCGCACGAGTTCGTGCAGGGTTGGACCGGCCACGTATTCGGTGGCCATCCACGGGATCCGGGCGGCCGGGTCGCTGTCCAGCACACGCGGGGTGAAGGGACCGAGGGCGCGGTCGGCCAGGTCGAGTTCACGGGCGAACCTGGTGCGGAAGCCGGGATCGTAGGCGAACTCCGGCCGCACCGACTTGACCGCGGCGAGGGTGCCGTCGGCGTCCGTGGCCAGGTAGACACGCCCCATACCGCCCGAGCCGAGAACGGCGAGGAGGCGGTACGGGCCGATGTCGCGGGGGTCGTCCGGGGAGAGGTCGTGCATGGGGCCTTCGTCTCAGCGGGGTGTCTCAGTACAGCTCGTCGACGACGGTGAGGTTCTCGCCGTCCAGTACCAGCACCTGGGCCGCCTCCGTGTCGAGCACGGCCAGGAACTCGTCGCGGGGATGCGGTCCCACCGGCCCGGGCAGCAGGGCGTCGCCGTCGCGAAGGACCTCGCCCGTGCCGGTGTCCCACACCGTTCCGAGCAGGTCGGTGACGGCGTACGGGTCCTCGGTCCCGGCGTACAGCCGTTCACCGTCGGAGGAGAACGCGAGGGGGAATCCGGCATCGGGATCGTCCTCGCCGATACGGCCCAGGTCCCGCAGGGTGCCGCCGGTCTCCAGGTCCACCAGGCGCACCCGGTCGGTGTCCTCCAGCAGCGCCATCACCGACGGATCGCTCGGATGCAGGGCGAACCCCAGGTTCCCCGGGCTCTCGAAGTAGTGGACCCACTCCCCGGTGCCGGTGTCCCACACGGCGACGCCCAGCACGCGGTCGGTGCTGTCGCTGACGGTGCCGACCAGGAATCCGCCGTCGGCGGTGTACTCCAGGTCGAACACATAGGAGTAGCCGTCCTCCCCTGGCAGGGGGATGGTGCCGGTGTGCTCGGCCGCGGCGACGTCCCAGACATGCAGCCCGTGTGTGGTCCGGTCCCCTTCCCGGATGTCGACGAGGACCGACAGGCGGGTGCCGTCAGGGGAGAGCGCGGGGATACGGGGGTCGGTCGACTGATCCTCGTAGAGCAGGGTGGTCTCGTGGACCAGGGTGCCGCCGTCGTCCCTGTGGACCTCGATCCGGTCCCGGTGCGTGTGCCCTGTTCCGCCCGCGTAGGCGGCCGCGATCGTTCCCTCGGCGTTGACGTCGACGGAGGACGGCGAGGGGTTCAGGAAAGCGGTGATCTCACCGGTCCGCCGGTCCCATACGGAGAAGTAGAGGGAGCCGGTCGCGTAGATCCGTTCACCGTCGGGGGAGAAGGCCACGTCCTCGGCCCATGACAGGCTCTGCCGGTACCCCTCCGGGGCGAAGGCGGGGTCGACGGACGGTGCGCCGCCCGCCTCCTCCAAGGCCGGGCCCTCAGCGCCGGCGCCGTCCGCGCCGTCCGCCGTCCCGCCTGCGCCGGCCGACGCCGTGTCGTCGCCCGTGCCGCCGCCCCCTCCGCCTCCGGGCAGAACGGTGAGCGCGTACCCGCCCCCGGCCACCAGCGCCAGTGCGGCGGCCGCCGCCACCGCCGCCAGCGCGGGCCGCCGCCACCGGGCCCGGTCCGCGCGGGCGCGCTCCCCGGCCTCCCGCTCCCGCAGGAGGCGGACGTCCTCGGTGACGGGGCCGGGCAGCCACGGGTGCCCGGTGTCCGGCATCGGGACGTCGGCCAGTTCGGCCAGGATCCCGGCGATGTCCGGCCGGTGCCCGGGGCCCTTGGCCAGGCAGCGGGCGAGCAGGTCGCGCAGCGGGCCCTCCGGGACCGCGCCCAGGTTCGGCGCCTCCTCCAGGATCCGGCGCAGGGTCTCCCGGGGCGGGGCGAAGCCGAAGGGCGGCTCCCCGGAGGCGGCGAACAGCACCGTCCCGGCCAGCGAGAACACGTCGCTCGCCGGGGAGACGTCCCGGCCCCTGATCTGCTCGGGCGAGGTGTAGGCGGGGGTGCCGAAGGTCTGCCCGGTGCGGGTGAGCACCGTGCCCTCCACCGCCCGTGCCAGCCCGAAGTCGATCACCTGCGGCCCGCGCGGCGACAGCAGCACGTTGCCGGGTTTGAGGTCGCGGTGCATGAGCCCGGCCGCGTGCACCGCCTCCAGCGCGCGGGCCAGGCCGGACACCAGCACGGGCAGGGACTCGGCGGGCAGCGGCCCGTGTTCGCGCACCGCCTCCTTGAGGGTGGGGGCGGGCACGTACTCGGCGGCCATCCAGGGGACGGCGGCGTCGGTGTCCGCGTCCACCACGGCCGGGGTGAGGGGGCCGGAGACCCGGCGCGCGGCGCGGACCTCGCGGGCGAACCGGGCCCGGAACTCGGGGTCCTGGGCCAGGTCGTCCTTGACGAGCTTGAGGGCGGCCAGGTCCCCGCCCGGGGTGCGGGCCAGGTAGACCCGGCCCATGCCGCCCGCGCCCAGGCGGGCCAGGATGCGGTGGGGGCCGACGGTGCGCGGGTCGTCGGAGGTGAGGGGGTACACGGAGCGGGGGTTCCTCAGGGCGTCGCGGGACCGGGGCGCCGTACCGGGGGCAGGGGAGGGCCCGGCCAAGATATCTCTCGGACGGCCGTGCGCGGAGCCCGTGGCCGCATGCGGACTCCGCGCCGTGCCGGAACGCGCACGCTCGGTACCGAGTTCCTGGCCCTCGCGCGGCCCCGTCCCCGCAGCCCTGGCGGCCCCGGCGGATCAGGCCGCCAGGGCCGCCGCCCGGGGGTTCCGCGGGCTCAGGCCGACGTCGCCGCCGGTTCCGTGTTCCGCGGGCTCCGCCGGGGCAGGGGGGCGAAACCGACCGCGAGCCCGGCGCCGATCACCGCCATGCCGATCCACGCGCCGAGCGAGGGCATGGGGGCGCCCAGGGCGGTGGCGACCAGGGCGGCCGTCGGTGCGGCCGCACCCGCCGCCAGGCTCGCGGCGCCCGCGCCGATGCGCGCCACACCCGTGAACCACAGCACGAACGACAGCGCGGTCGCGACCGCCCCCAGGTAGACCACCGCACCCAGCACCGCCGGGTCGGCGACCATCGCCCACCCCGCCGGGTTCACGAACAGCGACAGCACTCCGAAGACCAGCGCCGCCGTCACCGTCGTCGCCGCCGTGTACCCCCATGCCCCCATGCGCGGCAGCGCGGGCGCCCCGAACAGCGTGAACCCGGCCTCCAGCGCGATCAGCGCCAGCGCCATCAGCACGCCGATCACGTCCGCGTGCCCCCATCCGGTCACCGCGACCGCGCCGGCGCTGACCACCAGCGCCCCCGCCACGATCCGCGCCGACGGCCGTTCGCCGCGGGTCAGCGGCCCGGCCACCGACAGCACCATGGGGATGCACGCCACCGCCGCCGCGAGCACCGCCGGTTCCGCGTGCGCCGTTCCCACGATCAGGGCCAGGTTGAACCCCACCAGCCCGGAGAGGGCGCCGGCGACCACCCAGAGAACGTCCCGGCCGCGCGGCAGCGGCACCTTCTGGGCGAACAGGCGGGCCAGCGCGACGACCGCCACCGCCGCCACCGCGTACCGGGCCGACTGGACGACGAACGCGGGCATGTCCGCGGTCGCCCCGATCACGGCGACGCTGCTGCCCATCAGCGCCATCCCGCCCAGGGCGGGCCACAGCCCCCACAGGGACGACGGAGCGGAGGCGGCGGACGGAGCGGAGACCGGGGAGGCGGAAGGAGCGGGGCTCAGGGAAGATGTCTTTTGCACGCCTCCACTCTGGACCCGGTATGGTCCGACCGACAGGACCAAACATGAGCGTTCCGACCGGACCAAAGGGGGCGGGGGAGATGGCCCAGGGCTCGGACTTCCTGCAACTGGACGCCTCCGCCGTCCCGCGCGGCGAGCGCACCGAATGGCTCACCGGGGCCCTGCGCTCGGCCGTCGCCTCCGGCGTCCTGCCGCTGGGCACCCGGCTCCCGCCCACCCGCGTGCTGGCCGCCGACCTCGGCGTGGCCCGCGGCACGGTGGTCGAGGCCTACCAGCGCCTCACCGAGGAGGGCCTGCTCACGGCGGCCCGCGGCGCCGGGACCGCCGTGGCGGCCCGCCCCCTGGACGCCCCCGCCGCATGCTCCACCGGCACCTGGGAACCCACCGTCTACGCGCCCGAGACCGTCGACCTCGCCAGCGGCATCCCCGACCTGGCGGCCTTCCCCCGCGCCGCCTGGCTGCGCGCCGAACGCGAGGTCCTGTCCACCGCCACCGCCCGCTCCCTCGGCTACGCCCCGCCCCAGGGCACGCTGGAGCTGCGCACCGAGCTCTCCGCCTGGCTGGCCCGTTCCCGGGGCGTGCGCGCCGCCCCCGGGCAGATGGTGGTCACCGCCGGGGTCACCGGCGCCCTGAGCATCCTGTCCCAGGTCCTGCGCGCCCGCGGCCTGGACACCATGGCCCGCGAGGACCCCGGCGCCGACGGCAACCGCATGATCCTCGGGCACTGGCTGCGCTCCACGGTCCCCGTCCCGGTGGACGGCGACGGCATCGACACCGACGCCCTGGCCGCCACCGACGCCCGCGCCGTCCTGGTCACGCCCGCCCACCAGTTCCCGACCGGCGTGGTCCTGTCGCCGCTGCGCCGCCGCGCGCTGCTGGCCTGGGCGCGCGAGCGCGACGGCCTGGTGATCGAGGACGACTACGACGCCGAGTACCGCTACGACCGCTCACCGGTCGGCGCCCTGCACGGCCTGGACCCGAACCTGGTGGCGCACACCTCCAGCCTGTCCAAGACCCTGGCCCCGGCCCTGCGCGCGGGCTGGCTGGTCCCGCCCCCGCACCTGCTGGAGGACGTGGTCGAGGCGCGCTGGGCCGCCGACCTGGGCTCGCCCTCGCTGCCCCAGCTGGCCCTGGCGCTGCTGCTGCGCGACGGCACCATCGCCCGCCACCTGCGCACGATGCGGGCGCGCCACCGCTCCCGCCGGGACGCCGCCGTGGCGGCGGTCCGCGCCCACCTGCCCGGCTGCACGGTCCTGGGGGTGGCGGCGGGCCTGCACCTGCTGGTGCTGCTGCCCGGGGGAGTGGACGACCGGGAGGCCGCCGCCCGCGCCGAGCGCGCCGGGGTGGCGGTGCAGCCGCTGTCGCGGCACCGCACCGCCCCCGGTCCGCCGGGCCTGGTCATCGCCTACGCGGGCCACGGCCCCGCGCGGTTGCGCGAGGCCGTGGCCCGGCTGGGCGCCGCCGTCCGCCTCTGACGGACGGCCGGGGCTGAGGGTCCGCCGGGCGGCTCAGGAGACCTGCGAGGCCTCCCGGGACGGTTCGGCGGCGGCCTTCGCGGCCTCCGGTGCTCCCGCCCCGGCACGCCGGTCCAGGAGTCCGGCCATCAGCGCGATCGCCAGGCCCGTCACCGCCAGGACGGCGCCGATCGCGGCGGGGGAGGACAGCCCCAGCCCCGCGGAGATGCCCACCCCGCCCAGCCAGGCGCCGCCCGCGTTGGCGAGGTTGAACGCCGAGTGGTTGGCCGCCGACGCCAGGGCCGGCGCGGCGCCCGCCTTGTTCATCACGAGCAGCTGCAACGGCGTGGCCACGCCGAACCCGACCGCGCCCAGCACCACCACCGACGCCATCGCGGTCCAGGGGTTGTGCACGGTGAACGTGAAGACCACCAGCACCACGGCCAGCGACCCCAGCGCGCCGTAGATGGTGGGCCGCAGCGCCCGGTCGGCCAGCGGGCCCACGACCAGCGAGCCCAGGGTCATGCCGATGCCGAACAGCGCCAGCACCACGGTCACGCCACCGCCGCTCATCCCGGCCAGCTCGGTCATCATCGGCGCGATGTAGCTGTACACGGCGAACACGCCCGCGAACCCGAACACCGCCGACAGCAGCCCCAGCAGCACCTGGGAGTTCCCCAGCGCCCGCACCTCGGGCATCAGCCGCCCGGTGCCGGTGCGCTCCAGCCGGGGCACGAACACGGCGATGCCGACCACGGCCAGCACGGCGATCGCGGTCACCACCAGGAAGGCGGACCGCCAGCCCAGCTCCTGGCCGAGCAGGGTGCCCGCGGGGACGCCGATGATGTTGGCGACGGTCAGGCCCAGGAACATGCGGGCCACCGCGCGCCCCTGCCGGGCGGGCCCGGCCATCTGGGCGGCGGCCAGCGCCCCGGCGCCGAAGAACGCGCCGTGCGGGAGCCCGGCGACCACCCGGGAGGCGAACACGGTCTCGTAGGTGGGGGCCAGCACCGTGGCCAGGTTGCCCACGGCGAACAGGACCATGAACAGGATCAGGACGGTCTTGCGGGGCAGCCGGGTGGCCATCGCGGTGAGCAGCGGGGCGCCGACGACGACGCCGAGGGCGTAGGCGGAGATGAGGTACCCGGCGTGGGAGATGCTGACGCCGAGCCCGTCGGCGACCTCCGGCAGCAGGCCCATGATGACGAACTCGGTGGTTCCGATGGCGAAAGCGCCCAGGGCGAGGGCGAGCAGGGCCAAGGGCATGGCGGACCTCTCTGAACGGCTGTGGAGTGGACCGGGGGGTGAGGTCGGTGTGCGGGGGTGCGGGCTCCGTTGCCCGGGGCGTCGGATGTCCGGACATCCGGCGACACTGGCACAACCGGGGCCGGGGGTGGTCTACTTCCCGGTAACCGCCGGCCACCGGGTGTGATGTCCGACTCGCCCGCCGACCTGCGGCGCGGCGGGCCGATGCGGCGAGCGGCGGCCGGGGCCGCGCGGCCCCGGGAAAAGGGGCGGCCCGCCGGTGGGGAAGACCGGCGGGCCGCGCGATTCAACGGGGGTCACGGGTGCGCCCCGGGGCGGCCCGGGGCGCGGGTGGGAGGGTCAGGGCAGGTTCCACCTCTGGACGGCGCTGCCGTCGCAGTTCGCGATCTCGGTGCGGGTCCCGTCGGTCTGCGCCCGGCCGACGGGCTGCAGGCAGCGCCCCGACTGCGGGTTGCGCAGCCCCTGCTGGGCGGTGTGCGTCCACTGCTGGGCGCCGGTCCCGTTGCAGGTCCACAGCTGGACCCGGGTGCCCGCGGCGGTGCCGCCGCCCGCCACGTCCAGGCACCGGCCGTAGGCGCGGACGGTGCCGTCGGAGCCCACCGTCCACTGCTGGGCCTGGTTCCCGTTGCAGTGGGCGAGCTGGATCGGGGTGCCGTCGGCGTTGGCCGCGCCCGCCACGTCGAGGCAGATCCCGTTGGAGGCGGTGATGGTGCCGGTCCCGCCGCCGCCCGCGCCGTCGAGCGAGTACACGCGGACGTAGTCCACCAGCATCTGCTGCGGGAACTGCGTGCTGCCGTCGGGGTAGCCGGGCCAGTTCCCGCCGACGGCCACGTTGAGGATCATGAAGAACGGCTGGTCGAACACCCACGGGTCGCCGCCGGTGCTGGAGGGGGTGACGGAGTGGTAGACGTTGCCGTCCACCGACCAGGTGATGGAGCCCGGGCGCCAGTCGACGGCGAAGGTGTGGAAGTCGTCGGCGAACGACCACCCCTGCGGGTGCATGTAGGAGCCGGTGATGCCCTCGCCGCCCGAGTAGCCGGGGCCGTGGACCGTGCCGTGGACCAGGTGGGGTTCGCGGCCGATGTTCTCCATGATGTCGATCTCGCCGGAGTTGGGCCACGGGGTGCCCGGGAAGCTCCCGCCGAGCATCCAGAACGCGGGCCAGATGCCCTGGCCGCGCGGGATCTTGATGCGGGCCTCGACCCGGCCGAAGTGGGGCTGGAACTTGTTCTGGGTGGTCATCCGGGCCGAGGTGTAGCTCCCGTCGGCCTCGCGGCGCGCGGTGATGACGAGGTTGCCGTTGCCGTCCAGGGCGGAGTTGGCGCGGCTGTTCGTGTAGTTCTGGAGCTCGTTGTTGCCCCAGCCGTGGTCGCCGGTCTCGTGGTTCCAGTTCGCGGCGGAGGGAGCGCTCCCAGCGGCGCCGTCGAACTCGTCGGACCAGACCAGTGCGGCCTGCGCGGCGGCGGCGGCCGGCTCGGCCTCGGCTGGGGCGGGGGCGGCGGCGGAGGTGCCGGGGGCCAGGAGGGCCAGGGCGGCCACGGCCGCCGCCACGGAGAGGGGGGTGCGGAATCGTCTCGTGCGCATGCGCGTACTCCGGGGGAGTGGTCCCGCCCCGGGGGGCGGGGGAGCGGACGGAGCGGTCGTGCCGCCGGGGCGCGACCATGGCGACCGAGCGCGGTCGCCGTGTGACCCACTGAATCGTAAAGTGACTTTACGTTTAGTCAGGGGACCGGAACAAGAGGTGGGACCCGGTCTCTTGGGGGCCGCGTTCCCGGCCGCCGCCCGGTCGTCCCCGTCCGGCCCGCCGGGGGGCGCGCCATCGGCTGGGGTGCCATCCGGCCGCGTGCCGCCCCGCCCCGGCGCGGCCGGGGGCGGGCCGGGCCGGGGTCGCCGGCCCGGCCCGCCTCGCGCGTCACTTGTAGGCGGCCGCCCCATGGCGCCAGTACCCGATGAAGGAGATGTGCGTCTTGGGCACCCCGCGCCCGCGCACCAGCTCCCGGCGCAGCCCTGTCGGCAGGGCCCGCTCCCCGGCCACGAAGCAGTACGGGGTCCCCGCGGGCAGGTCCGCCGCCAGCACCGTCCGCAGCGCCAGCTCGCCGGGCACGCCACCGCCGCCGTCACGCGGCAGCCAGTGCAGGTTCACCCCGTCGGGGGCCTCGACCTCGCGGATGTCGGCCGTCTCGGGGACCTCCAGGAACACCTCGGCGCGCAGGTCTTCGGGAGCCTGCTCGACGATCGACAGCAGCGCCGGCAGCGCGCTCTCGTCGCCCACCAGCAGCTGCCAGTCGGCGTCCTCGGGCGGCAGGTAGTAGTACCCCTCGGCGAACAGGCCGGCCTCGTCGCCCTCCTTCGCGTTCAGCGCCCAGCCGGAGGCGGGGGCCCGGGAGCCGTGCACCGCGAACTCGATGTCCAGTTCCAGGCGCTCGGCGTCGAACCGGCGGGGCGTGTAGTTGCGGAAGAGCGGCTTCTCGGCGGAGGGCATCAGGTAGTACTTGGCGATCCAGCCGTTGCCCGCGGCCTGGGGCAGCCGCAGCCGCTGCTGCCCCTCGCGCGGCAGGAACAGCCGGGCGCACTGGTCCAGGCCCAGGAACTCGAAGTCCGCGAGCTCCTCGCCGCCCAGGGTCACGGTGACGAAATTGGGGGTGGTCCGCTCGGTGCGGACGACGCGGGCGCGGACCATGGCGCGGCGCTCGGGGTTGCGGATCTTCATGGGGGTCGTCTCTCTTCTCCCGGCGAAGGGTGGGGCCGGGCATCTGCGAGGGGACCCGGTCCTGGTTAGGTTAGCCTATCCAACTTCCCGTCCGGTGTTTCGGGGAGGGCTCCCCGGGGAACCGGTAGGGGACCCACCCGGGCGGTCGCCACAAAAAACCTCCGAAAGAATTCCGAAACCGCGTCATAGGCGACCCGCATGAACGTGTTGAGGGTGAACCGAAAACCCGGGTGTTGCGTCAACCCGCACGAGGAGTGCAACGCACGCCCAGGTCAGCCGTCCCCGATGGAAGGACCGCCGATGAGCGCCATCCCCGCCCCCGACCAGCCCTACCAGCGCCCCGCCGACCCGGCCGCCCTGGTCGGCCGCTGGGTCCGCGTCGACGACCGGGCCCCCGCCTCCGTCGGGGTCCTCGAACACGCCCGGCGGACCGGAGGGGGCGCCGGCTGGGAGTGGGAGCTGCGCACCTCCGACGGCGTCGTCTCGGGGCGCGGCCCGCTGGCCGCCCGTCCCCTGACCGAAACCGCCGACCTGCGCTCGGCCCGCCGCAGACTGCGCGCGGAGCTGGCCGACCTGGCCGAGTTCGGCGCCCCCGACGACCCGGACCTGGCGCGGGCCGCCGCCGACCTGGACCTCCTGGAGCTGGAGGCCGCGGCCCGGCCCTGAGCCGGGTGCGCCGCCCGCTCGGAACAGGCGCGCTCCGAGCGGGGGCCGTCCCCGCCCCCGGCCCCCGCGGCCGGGTTTCGGACAGTCCCGGCCCCGGAGGGGGCGCCGGGGCCGTCCCGGTCGGAGGTCGCGACCGCCCCGCCATCCGTCACTCTGGTCACGGAAAAGGACAGAGGGGACGTACGCGTACCTGCGGGCACTCCGTACCAATGGTGGCTGTCACACTCCTTGATGCCACTTCGTGACAACCCCCTGCGTGACCGGTGCGTCTCTGTCAGAGACGGTGGACACGCCGTCACACGCGCACCAGGCGGAGACGTGCGCACGGCAGGGGGAAACGAGATGGAGGGACGCAACGGCGTTCTCATGGAGACCGGGGCCTACTGGCTCCTCTACGTGGTCTCCGTCTGCGGCGCGCTGATGCACTGGAGGCTGGGCAACGAGGAGCTGGCGGCGATCTGCGGGGCGGCGGCCGTCCTCGCGGCGCTCCTCATCGCCGCCCGGCACCGCGACGACCTCGCCGCCCACCGCTGACCGCGCCGGCCCCGGCCGAACCCCGCACGCCCGCCGCCGATTCCCCGTCCCCGTGGGGTGATCATCACCGCGGCACCGCCCCTCCCTGGGCGTTTGCCCACCCGGTGTCCGGATAGTCTTCCCGGTATGCGTTCTTGGTCTGCGCCTGACATCGTCCCCCTGCCGGGTACCGGCGGTCCCCTGCGGCTCCACGACACGGCCACCGGCCGGATACAGGAGACCGCCCCCGGACCCCGGGCCGGAATGTACGCCTGCGGAATCACCCCCTACGACGCGGCACACCTGGGCCACGCGTTCACCTACCTGACCTTCGACCTGGTCAACCGGGTGTGGCGCGACGCCGGGCACGACGTGAACTACGTGCAGAACACCACCGACATCGACGACCCGCTGCTGGAGCGGGCCGAGGCCATCGGCGTCGACTGGCGCGACCTGGCCCACCGCGAGATCGACGTCTTCCGCGACGACATGGCGGCCCTGCGCATCATCCCGCCGACCTCCTACGTCGGCGTGGTCGAGTCGGTCGACCTCATCAGCGACCTGGCCGCCCGCATCCGCGACACCGGCGCCGCCTACGACCTCGACGGCGACCTGTACTTCTCCGTCGCCGAGGCCGAACGCTTCGGCGAGATCGGCCACCTGGACCGGGACGTGATGCTCGACCTGTTCGGGCAGCGCGGCGGCGACCCCGACCGCCCCGGCAAGAAGGACCCGCTCGACTGGCTGCTGTGGCGCGCCGAACGGCCGGGCGAGCCCGCCTGGGAGAGCCCGCTGGGGCGGGGCCGCCCGGGCTGGCACATCGAGTGCAGCGCCATCGCCCTGGACCGGCTGGGCCCGGACTTCGACCTCAACGGCGGCGGCAACGACCTGGTCTTCCCCCACCACGAGATGGGCGCGGCCGAGACCCGCTGTATCACCGGCGGCCCCAACGCCCGGGCCCACCTGCACGTGGGCATGGTCGGCCTGGACGGCGAGAAGATGTCCAAGTCGCTGGGCAACCTGGTGTTCGTGTCCAAGCTGCGCGAGCAGGGGGTGGAGCCGGCGGTGATCCGCCTGGCCATGCTCACCCACCACTACCGGGGCGCCTGGGAGTGGACCGACGACCACCTGCCCGAGGCCCACGCCCGCGCCGAGCGCTGGCGCGCCGCGTTCGCCCTGGGCGCGGCCCCCGACGCCGCCCCGCTGCTGGCCGCGGTGCGCGCCGCGCTGGCCCGGGACCTGGACTCCCCGGCGGCGCTGGCCGCGGTGGACGCCTGGGCGCGGGCCGCGCTCACCGAGGGCGGCACCGACACCGCCGCCCCGGCGCTGGCCCGCACCACCGTCGACACCCTGCTCGGCGTGGCCCTCTGACGCCCTCCCCGAGGAGGCCCCGGGGGCTCTCGCCCTCGTGGTCGCGGGGGGGGCGGGGCCCGGGCGCCCCCGCCCCGCCGGCCCCAGTGGCCCCGCCCCGGGCGGGGCGCCCCGGGTGCACACCGGCGCGGGGGGCCGGGGGCC
>NZ_JBHVLR010000003.1:0-68611 GCF_042797335.1 Nocardiopsis sp. NPDC057823
CCGGATCCCCCCCCCCCCCCCGGGCCCCTCCGCCCCGGCCCCCCCCGGCCCCGGGGCGGCCCCCGGCCCCGCGGTCCGGGGGCCGCCCGCTCTCAGCCCTGCCGGGCCGCGACGCGGTCGCGCAGGGCCGCGGCCGCGGCCGCCGGGTCCTCGGCCTCGGTGACGGCGCGCACCACCACGATCCGGCGGGCGCCGGCGTCCAGGACCTGGTCGACGTTGTCGAGGTCGATGCCGCCGATCGCGAACCAGGGGCGGTCGGTGCCCAGGGCGGCCGCCCGCTCCACCAGCCCGGTCCCGGCCGCCGGGCGGCCCGGCTTGGTGGGCGTGGCCCAGACCGGGCCCACGCAGAAGTAGTCGCTGCCCGGCTCCTCGGCACAGGCACGGGCGGTGTCGATGTCGTTGTTGGAGCGCCCGATCAGCGGGTCGGCCCCGATGACGTCGCGGGCCATGGGCACCGGCAGGTCGCGCTGCCCCAGGTGGAGCACGTCGGCGCGCACCGCGCGGGCGATGTCGGCGCGGTCGTTGACCGCGAGCAGGGCGCCGTGGCGTTCGCACGCCTCCCGCAGCACCTCCAGGGCCGCGAGCTCCTCGCGCGCCTCCAGGCCCTTGTCCCGGAGCTGGACGATGTCCACTCCCCCGGACAGCGCGGCGTCGGCGAACTCGGCGAGATCGCCGCGCTCGCGGCGGGCGTCGGTGCACAGGTACAGAAGGGATGCGTCCAGGCGCTTGCGCAGGCTGGTTCCGTGGCTGGTCCTCACGCCCACCAGCCTAGGCCCTGGCCCCGGCGGGCCCAAGGGGGCGGGCGACGCGGGCGCGCCCACCCCGGCAGGGGCGTCAGAAGGCCAGGCTCTGGGCGCGGCGGCGCACCTCGGTGCCCCGGTTCTCGCGCATCGCCTGGATCGGGGTCCCGGGCAGCGTGTCGTCCGGCGTGAAGAGCCAGCGCAGCGCCTCCTCCGTGGAGTAGCCCGCGTCGCTGAGCAGGACCAGCGTGCCGGGCAGCCCCTTCACGAGGTCGTCACCGTCGACGAAGGCGGCCGGGATCGAGAGTTCGCCGCCGCGGACCACGCCCATGAGCCGGTTCTCGCGGATGAGCGTCTTGATGCGGTTCGGGCTCACGCCCAGAGGCGCGGCCGCCTCCTTGAGGGTCAGCCACTCGCCGACCAGGGTGTCGAGATTGGTATCGCTAGATGTCACCCCACCAATCTGCCACAGGCCCGGTCCCGCGGACACCACGCACGCCGCGGACACCGGCTCCGGCCCCCGGATCGGGGGGCCGTAGTATGTGGGGCGAACACAGACGTCCCGCGGGAGCCGGGTGGACCCGGCTGAGAGGGGGGCTGCCGCCCCCGACCGCACGAACCTGATCCGGATCATGCCGGCGAAGGGAGCGGAGGCAGCACCGTGCGCACCCCTGAGACCGAACGGCGCCCCGACACGATTCGTCCTACCTCTGGAGGGCCGGAGGGCGGCCACGGCGTCGTCGTGGTCGGCGGCGGCCTGGCCGGCCGCGTGACCGCCTGGCGGGCGGCACAGGCCGGGCACCGGGTCACCCTGGTCGAACCCGACCCCGTCACCGACCCGGCCGGGGCCCGGGCCGCGTCCACCGTCGCGGCGGGCATGCTCACGCCGGCCACCGAGGCGGTGTTCGGCGAGGAGCCCCTCATGGAGTTCGGCATCCGGTCGGCCTCCCTGTACCCGGACTTCGTCGCCGAACTGGAGGCCGCGAGCGGGCTCGGCGTCGGCTACCGCACCACCGGAACACTGCTGGTCGGCTTCGACGCCGACGACATGGCGGTCCTGGACCGCCTGCACGACCTCCAGAAGCGCCTGGGGGTGGAGACCGAGCGCCTGAGCGGCCGGGAGTGCCGGCGGCTGGAGCCGATGCTGGCCCCCGCGGTGCGCGGCGGCGTGCTCGCCCCCCGGGACCACTCGGTGGACCCGCGCCTGCTGCTGCGCGCCCTGGCGGTGGCCGGGGAGCGCGCCGGGGCCGCGGAGGTCCGCGGGCGTGTCACGGCCGTGCGCTCGCCCGGCGCCGGGGGCGCCCGGCTGGGCGCGGTCCTGGACGACGGCCGGGAGCTGCCCGCCGACCAGGTGGTGGTCGCCGCCGGGTGCTGGAGCGACCGGATCGACCTGCCCGAGCCCGTCGTGCCGCCGCTGCGCCCGGTCAAGGGGCAGCTGCTGCGCACGCGGGTGCCCGCCGGGGAGCCTCCCCTCGTGGAGCGGACGGTGCGCGGCCTGGTCCGGGGCTTCCCCGTCTACCTGGTGCCGCGCGCCGACGGCGAGATCGTCATCGGCGCCACCCAGGAGGAGCTGGGCTACGACACCTCCCTGACGGCGGGCGGGCTGTGGCAGGTGCTCCGGGACGCCCGCGAGCTGGTCCCCGGCGTGACCGAACTGGAGGTCACCGAGACCTGTGTGGGCCTGCGCCCCGGCTCCCCGGACAACGAACCCCTGCTGGGCCCCACCCGGGTCCCCGGCCTGCACCTGGCCGGGGGGCACTTCCGGCACGGGGTGCTGCTGACCCCGGTCACCGGCGAGGTCATGGCCCGTGCCCTGACCACCGGGACCCTGCCCGAGTACGCGGAGCGGTTCGCCGCCGACCGCGCAGGCGAGACGACGTGGAAGTGAGAGTTGTGGAGCTGATCGTCAACGGCGACCGCCGCGAGGCCGCCGACACCACCACGGTCGAGGAGATCGTGCGCGACCTGACCGCCGCCGACGGCGGCGCCATCCCCGGCGGCATCGCCGTCGCCGTCAACGACGAGGTGGTGCGCCGCGCCGCCTGGGCCGGTACCCGGCTGGGCGCGGGCGACCGCGTCGACGTCCTCACCGCCGTCCAGGGGGGCTGACCGTGACCGAGCACATCGACGACCCCCTGGTCATCGCCGGGGTCTCCTTCGGGTCCCGGCTCATCACCGGCACGGGCGGCGCGCCCTCGCTGGAGGTCCTGGAGGAGGCCCTGACCACCTCCGGCACCGAGCTGACCACCGTGGCCATGCGCCGGGTCACCCCGGGCGCCCGCGGCTCGGTCTGGGACGTGCTGGAGCGCAACGGGATCCGCCCGCTGCCCAACACCGCCGGGTGCTTCACCGCGGCCGACGCGGTGCGCACCGCCCGGCTGGGCCGGGAGGCGCTGGACACCGACTGGGTGAAGCTGGAGGTCGTGGCGGACGAGCACACGCTGCTGCCCGACCCGGTGGAGCTGCTGGAGGCCGCCGAGCGGCTGGTGGACGAGGGGTTCACCGTGCTGCCCTACACCAACGACGACCCGGTGCTGGCCCGCCGGCTGGAGCAGGTCGGCTGCGCGGCGGTGATGCCGCTGGCCGCGCCGATCGGCTCGGGGCTGGGCATCCGCAACCCGCACAACCTGGAGCTGATCGTGGAGCAGGCCGGGGTCCCCGTGATCGTGGACGCCGGGATCGGCACCGCCAGCGACGCCGCCCTGGCCATGGAGCTGGGCTGCGACGCGGTGCTGCTGGCCAGCGCGGTGACCCGCGCCGAGGACCCGGTGCTCATGGCCCGGGCGATGCGCGACGCGGTCCGCGCCGGGCGCGCCGCCCGGCTGGCGGGGCGCATCCCCGTGCGGCGGCACGCCCGCGCCTCCTCCCCGGCCGCCGACTGAGCGGAACCCCGATGCGCGCGGGCCCCGCCTCCGGCGAGGCGGGGCCCGCCGGAAGAGACCTCGAACACGTGGGGACCGGGTCCCTTCCGTGATCATGCGAGCGATCCGGAACCGAATGCGCTCGGCGAGCGACGAAGATACACGGGGGACGCGGTCACCGACCGGCGGTCCGGCTCAGGCCGGAGCGCACCGCACCGACCCGGCCGCACACGGCGTCATCGCTGGTCAGAGCACTGACCGGGGGCCATCGGGAAGGCCACCGGTGCGGCGGCACCGCGGCGTTGCCCCCATCCCCTACCGTGAAGAGGGGTGCGCACCGCCCGGAAGCGGGGCCCGGCGCACCCCAGGACGACCCAGGACCGCACGCCCCACCCCCCGTGGAGCAGGGGCGGCGCGGCCGTGAACCGCGGGGCAGACCCGGGACGGGCTTCCGCTATCGTGTCGGTTCGACACCCGGTGTCGGGTACGCGCCACCGACCGCGACAGCCCGCGCTCCCCGCAGCAAGGACACTACTCCGCCGTGGACATGACGACTTCCGACCCGCTCGTGGGCGCCACTCTGGACCAACGCTACTTCGTGGAGTCCAGGATCGCCGGAGGCGGGATGGCGACCGTCTACGTCGCCCACGACCTGAGGCTGGACCGCCGGCTGGCGTTGAAGGTCATGCACCCTTCGCTGGCCCAGGACCCCACCTTCGTCCAGCGCTTCATCAACGAGGCGCACTCCGTCGCCAAGCTCTCCCACCCCAACGTCGTCCAGGTCTTCGACCAGGGCGAGGACCGGGGGCACGTGTTCCTGGCGATGGAGTACGTGCCGGGGCGCACCCTGCGCGCCCTGCTCAAGGAGCGCGGGCGGCTGTCCGCCCGCGACGCGCTCCAGGTGATGGCGCCGGTGCTGGCCGCGCTGGGCGCCGCCCACCAGGCCGGCATGGTGCACCGCGACATCAAGCCCGAGAACGTGCTCATCACCGAGGACGGCCGGATCAAGGTCGCCGACTTCGGCCTGGCGCGCGCGGTGGAGCAGTCCACCCAGGGCCTGACCCGCACCGGGACGCTCATGGGCACCGCCGCCTACCTGGCGCCGGAGCAGATCGAGCGGGGCACCGCCGACGCGCGCACCGACGTGTACGCGGCCGGGATCATGCTCTACGAGCTGCTCACCGGCAGCCAGCCGCACACCGGCGAGACGCCCATCGCGATCGCCTACCAGCACGTCAACGAGGACGTCCCGCGTCCCTCGCACTTCCTGCCGGGCCTGCCGCCGGAGGTGGACGCCCTGGTCACCAAGGCCACCGAGCGCGACCCCCGCTACCGGCCGGGCAACGCCGGGCAGTTCCTGGCCAAGGTGCTGGAGGTGCTGCACCGGCTGCCGCAGACCCCGGAGACGGGCGGCCCGCTGCCCCCGGTCGCCCCGGCGGCCGCCGCGACGGCGGCCGTCACCGCCCCGCAGCTCATCGCGGGCGGGGCCGGGCCCGGGACCGAGAACGCCACCATGGTCGTGGAGATGGGCCCGGGCGCCCCCTACCGCGATGACGACGACTACGCGGACGACTACCCCGGGGACGGCCCCCCGGGCCGGCGCCGCGGGGTGCTGCTGGGCGCGGGCGCCGCGGCCCTGGCCCTGATCGTGTTCGTCGCCGGGTGGTGGTTCCTGGTCGGGCGGTTCGAGGAGGTGCCCGAGGTCGTCGGCGCCGAGCAGGAGGCCGCCTGCGCCGCGGTGCGCGACGCGGGGCTGAAGTGCCTGGTGGCCGACGAGGCCGTCTACAGCGACGAGGCGGCGGGAACCGTCGGCACGGTGGACCCCGAGGCCGGCGAGCGGCTCTCCCCCGGCGACGAGGTGACCATCAGCCTGTCCAAGGGGCCGCGCGAGGTCGAGATGCCGGACTTCACGGGCGAGGACATCTCCAACGCGCTCAAGGAGATGGAGGAGCTGGGGTTCGCCCCGGAGAACCTGGAGCAGAACGTCGTCGACGCCGAGGACGTCCCGCCGGGCCAGGTCATCTCCACCGACCCGGAGCCCGGGCAGGTCGCCGACCGGGAGTCGACCGTCACCTTCGAGGTGAGCCGCGGCATCGACGTCCCGCCGGTGGCCGGGCAGAAGGTCGAGGACGCCGAGCGGACGCTGACGGAACTGGGCCTGACGGTGAACATCGTCGAGGTCGAGAGCGACAGCGTCGACGAGGGCCTGGTGATCAGCCAGAACCCCGACACCGGCGCCACCCTGAGCGCGGGCAGCGTGGTCGAGCTGACCGTCTCCACCGGTCCGCCGGGGGTGGACATCCCCAACGTCGTGGGCATGAACGTCCGCGACGCCAAGGAGGAGCTGGAGGAGGCCGGGTTCAAGGTGAAGGTGGAGCGCATCCTGGGCGGCCGGATCGTCGCGGAGCAGTCGCACACCGGCAGGGCGCCCGAGGGCACCGAGATCACGCTCACCGCGACCCCCTTCGCGTTCGAGGGCGAGGACGACGACTGACCCGGTACGGGTGAGGTGTGAGGGGCGGCGCGCCGGAGCGCCGCCCCTCCCGCGTCCGGGGCCCGGCCGGGTGCGGACGCGCGGGGGGCGTCACGGACCGGGGCGGGATAGGGTCACCGCCATGGAGAGCAGTGAGGACATCCGGGTCCTGGTCGTGGACGACCACCCCATGTGGCGCGACGCGGTCGCGCGCGACCTCGACGAGGCCGGGCTGACCGTGGTCGGCACGGCGGGCGACGGCGCGAAGGCGCTGCGGATCGCCCCCGCGGCCCGGCCCACCCTGGCCATCGTCGACCTGCACCTGCCGGACATGACGGGGGTCGAGCTGACGGCGGGCCTGACGGCCCTGGCCGAGCCTCCCCGGGTGCTGGTGCTGTCGGCGAGCGGGGCCGGGGACGACGTGCTGGCCGCCGTGAAGGCCGGGGCCACCGGCTACCTGGTCAAGTCGGCGGGCCGCGACGAGCTCCTGGACGCGGTACGGCGGGTGCACCGGGGCGAGGCCGTCTACACCGCGGGCCTGGCCGGGCTGGTGCTGGGCGAGTACCGCAGGCTCTCGTCCTCGCGCGAGCGCGACGCCGACGACGGCGCCCCGGCGCTGACCCCGCGCGAGACCGAGGTGCTGCGCCTGGTCGCCAAGGGGCTGGCCTACAAGCAGATCGCGGAGCGGCTGTCGATCGCCCACCGCACGGTGCAGAACCACGTGCAGAACACCCTCACCAAACTGCACCTGCACAACCGGGTCGAGCTGGTGCGCTACGCCATCGACCGCGGCCTCGACGACTGACCCGGCGCGGGTCGGGGGACGGGCCCCGAAAGGACCGCGCGACGGGGCCCTCCGGACGGCGCAAAGCGGTACAGGGGGCCCGTTCCGGGCGGACCGCGGCGGAGTTCGGACGGTGTTCACCGGCCCGGGTTGGCCTGGGATCGCCCGTACCACTATGGTCTAGACCATATGGCGCCAAGCGCCGTGGAACCCACAACGTCGAGGAGATTCGTATGCGCGTCGGGGTGCTGACCGGTGGCGGCGACTGCCCTGGTCTGAACGCGGTCATCCGGGCCGTGGTCCGCAAGGGCATCAAGGACTACGGCTACGAGTTCGTCGGTTTCCGGGACGGCTGGCGCGGCCCCCTGGAGGGCGACACCATGCCCCTGGACGTCGAGGCGGTGCGCGGCATCCTCCCGCGCGGCGGCACCATCCTGGGCTCCTCCCGCACCAACCTCATGAAGATCGAGGGCGGCGTCGAGCGCGTCAAGGACAACATGGCCGGCCTGGGCGTCGACGCCCTGGTCGCCATCGGCGGCGAGGACACCCTGGGCGTGGCCCGCCAGCTCCACGACCGCGGCGTCAACGTGGTGGGCGTGCCCAAGACCATCGACAACGACCTCAACGCCACGGACTACACCTTCGGGTTCGACACGGCCGTCAACATCGCCATGGAGGCGATCGACCGCCTGCACACCACGGCCGAGTCGCACCACCGCGCCCTGGTCGTGGAGGTCATGGGCCGCCACGCCGGCTGGATCGCCCTGCACTCGGGCATGGCCGCGGGCGCCAACGTCATCCTCATCCCCGAGCGCCCCTTCGACATCGACGAGGTCGTCGCACACGTCGAGAGCCGCTTCCGCACCCAGTACGCGCCGATCATCGTGGTCGCCGAGGGCGCGCACCCCAAGGAGGGCCAGATGGAGCTGGCCACCGGCGAGAAGGACTCCTTCGGCCACGTGCGCCTGGGCGGCATCGGCCAGACCCTCGCCGACGAGATCGAGCGGCGCACCGGCAAGGAGGCCCGCTCGGTGGTCCTGGGCCACGTGCAGCGCGGCGGCACCCCCACCGCGTTCGACCGCGTGCTCGCCACCCGCCTGGGCGTCAACGCCATCGAGGCCGTGCACGACAAGGCGTTCGGCAAGATGGTCGGCCTCCAGGGCACCGACATCGTCCGGGTGGACCTGGCCGAGGCGACCGACACCCTCAAGACGGTCCCCGTCGAGCGCTACGCCGAGGCCGAGGTCTTCTTCGGCTAGGCCGTGTTCTTTCGAACCTCCGCTCCGCCCCGGTTCGTGCCCGGCGCCCCTTGAGGGCGGGGACCCCCGCCCCTCCGGGCGCCTCACGAACCCCCGGCGGCGCAGGAGGGCGTTCAGAGAACAGGCGCCGGGCCGGAGTTCTCGGGGAGCGGCGGAACACGCTCCCCCGCGGGCCCCTCAGGGGCCCGCCGCGCACCGCCCCCTCCCACGGCTCCCGGGAGGGGGCGGCCGCGTTCGGGGCGCCTCAGGAGAGCACGGGTTCGCCGAGCCGGACGGCGCAGGGGCAGTCGAAGGCGCCCTCCGGGTGCCGGCCCGCGTCCGGGGCCACTCCGCGCACCCGGTGGATCTCACGCACCGTGACGGTGCGGGGGACGAAGACCTCCCAGCCCCGCGGGTCCGGCAGGGCCCGCACGATCCGCACCGCCTCCCCCGCGGTGACCCGCAGCGGCCGGTTCGCGTAGTGCCCGACGGTCACCGGCTGGTCGTCGTCCAGCCGGATGTGCACCGCGACGAACCGCCGGTGGTCGTCGTCACGTGCGAGTTCCCGCAGCCACTGGTGGGTGAGCGTGTAGCAGGGCAGTACCGGGAAGCAGTACACGCCGCGTCCCCGGCCGCGGCCGCGGCCTGCCGCACGGACCCCCGAGCGGCGCAGGCGCACGGTGTTCGCGGCGGGGGTGAGGTGGACGAACAAGGCCATGCCGCGATCCTAGGTTTCCCCCGGCGGATACGCACGGTGGTCAACCGGGTGCGTCGTCTTCCGTCCGGACCGAAATTTGGATGGAGCGGTGGCGGAGATGTTCGATACTGGTAGAAGTACGGCGATGGGCGATCCCGGTTTCCCGCCACCGCCGGTCCGATCACGGCAACCGGGCACCCACGCATGTCTATCCGGAGGTAGCACCCATGTCCGCGTCGCTTGAGTCCGCGCCGGTCCCCGTCGGAGGAGCCGGGGACGGGCTGGGCGAACTCTGCGTGCTCATGAAGCTCGGCGAGATCGTCCTCAAGGGCTCCAACCGCAAGCTGTTCGAGCGCCGCCTGCACAACAACATCCGCTCGTCCGTGCGCGACCTGGGCGAGATCCGCGTCTCCCAGCGCGGCTCCGGCGTGATCATCGTGCGCAAGCCCGGCGCCTCCGACCTCGAGGTCGCCGAGATCGCCGACCGCATGGCCAACGTCATGGGCGTCGTCTGGGTGCACCTGGTGCGCCGGGTGCCCAAGGACCTGGCCGCGGTCACCGACGTGGCCGTGCGCTCCATGGAGGGCCGCGAGGGCACCTTCGCGGTGCGCGCCCGCCGCCGCGACAAGCGCTTCGAGATGACCTCCTCCGAGCTGGCCGGGTACCTGGGCTCGGAGATCGTCAAGGCGCACGGCTACCCCGTGAACCTCAAGCGCCCCGACAACACGCTGTACGTCGAGGTGGACAAGGACGAGGCGTTCGTCTTCACCGACGGCGTCCCGGGCCAGGGCGGGCTGCCCGCCGGGATGAGCGGGCGCGGCCTGGTCCTGATGTCGGGCGGCATCGACTCGCCGGTGGCTGCGCACCGGATGATCCGGCGCGGGCTCAAGGTGGACTTCCTGCACTTCTCCGGGATGCCGTTCACCGGCCCGGAGTCGATCTACAAGGCCTACAGCCTGGTCCGCCAGCTGGACCGCTACCAGGTGGGCTCGCGCCTGTTCGTGATCCCCTTCGGCAAGGCCCAGCAGCAGCTCAAGAGCTCCGGGGTCGAGCGGCTCCAGATCGTCGCCCAGCGGCGGCTCATGCTCAAGACCGCCGAGGTGCTCGCCGACGACCTGAAGGCCGAGTGCCTGATCACCGGCGACGCCCTGGGACAGGTCTCCAGCCAGACCATGACCAACCTCACGGCGCTGGACGACGCGGTGGACCTGCCCATCCTGCGCCCGCTGATCGGCATGGACAAGACGGAGATCATGGACCAGGCCCGCCGGATCGGGACCCTGTCCATCTCGGAGCTGCCCGACGAGGACTGCTGCACCATGCTGACCCCGCGCCAGGTGGAGACGGCTGCCAAGATCCCCGACCTGCGCCAGATCGAGAAGCGCCTGGACGCCGAGGAGCTGGCCGAGTACCTGGTGACCACCGCCCAGGTGCACAAGCCCAGCTTCCTGGGCGAGGCCGCCCCGGCCCGGCTGGAGCCCGCCAAGGCCGCGGCGGTCAGGGTCTGACGCTCCCGGCGGGCCCGGCCGGCCCGACACGACGGGGCCGTGCGCGGATCGTGGGTCCACGGTCCGCGCACGGCCCCGTCGTCGTGGCCGCGGGGTCTCAGAGCCCGGCGAGCTCGTGGCCGGGCGCCGGGGTGAGCGTGCGCCCGGTGAGCGCCGCCAGGGTCCCGGCGAGGTCGCGCAGCTCGGCCAGGTCCTCCTGGACCAGGGCCTGCGGGCCGTCGCACAGGGCGGTCTCCGGGTGCGGGTGGACGTCGACGATGACGCCGTCGGCGCCGACCGCGACGGCGGCCCGCGACAGCGGCAGCACCAGCGAGCGCTTGCCGCCGGAGTGGGACGGGTCGACGATCACCGGCAGGTGGGACAGGTTCTGCGCGACCGGGACCGCGCTGATGTCCAGGGTGTTGCGGGTGGCCTTCTCGAAGGTCCGGATGCCGCGCTCGCACAGGACGATGTCGAGGTTGCCCTGCTGGGCGATGTACTCGGCGGCCATCAGCCACTCCTCGATGGTGGCGCTCATGCCGCGCTTGAGCAGCACCGGCTTGCCCGCGGCGCCCGCCGCCTGGAGCAGGGCGAAGTTCTGCATGTTGCGGGTGCCGATCTGGAGCATGTCGGCGTAGGAGGCGACCAGCTCGACGTCGGCGGCGTCCACGACCTCCGTGACGATCGGCATCCCGGTCTCCTCGCGGACGTCGGCGAGGATCCTCAGGCCGGCCTCGCCCAGCCCCTGGAAGGCGTACGGGGAGGTGCGGGGCTTGTAGGCGCCGCCGCGCAGCAGGGACGCGCCGGCCTCCAGCGCCATCCGGGCCGCGGCCAGGGTCTGCTCGGGGGTCTCCACCGCGCACGGGCCCGCGATGACGGTGACGTTGTCGCCGCCGATCGGCACCCCGCGGACGCTGACGACGCTGCGGCTGTCGTGGTTCTCCCGGCTGACCAGCTTGTAGGGGGCGGAGATGCGCAGGACGTCGGCGACGCCGGGCTTGGCGGCCAGCCCCAGGTCCTGGAAGCGCTCCACGTCGCCGACGAGGCCGATGATGGTGCGGCTGACGCCGCGGGTGACGTAGGCCTCGCCGCCGGAGGAGGCGACCAGTTCGACGATCGAGTCGATGTCGTCCGAGGTGGCGCCCGGCGCCATCACGATGACCATGTGGGTTTCCCTGCCTGTCGTTGGATGTGGTGCGGGAGAGCCGTGGCCCGGTGCGCGGTGCCGGAACGCAAAGAGCCCCGGGCCGCTACCGGCCCGGGGCTCCTGTCGTCTGTGTCAGCGCAGCGCTTTACAGGCGACCGGGGTGTAGGGCCGGTAGCCATAAAAGCGCCAGAAGTTCCGCTGCATGGCTGTGACTATAGCGCACGGTCGCGGCGTCGTCGCACGACGGGGGCGCGTGACCTACCTCTCGTTGCCGCCTGGCAGGATGGCGGTTGGACGAGAGGAACAGGAGGCCGAGTGTCCGAGTCAGCGGAGGACCTGGACGACCACGGCGACCGGCGGCTGCCGCCCGGACAGGCGGCGCGCACCGCCCGGCACCGGGCCCTGCACTACGGTCCGGTGCCCGCCTTCCGCCCGCAGAAGTGGGACTTCCGGGTCATGGGGGCGACCGAGGACCTGGGGTCGTACCGGTGGACCTGGCAGGAGTTCTCCCGCCTGCCCCGCACCGACCGCGTGAGCGACTTCCACTGCGTGATGCGGTTCAGCATCCCCGGTGTGCGCTGGTCGGGGGTGCGCGCCCTGGACCTGGTGGAGGCCGCGCCGCCCGCGCCCGAGGTGACGCACGTGATGGCGTGGGGCGAGTACGGGTACAGCGCGAACCTGCGCCTGGACGACTTCCTGCGCGAGGACGTGCTGCTGGCCACCCACCGGGACGGCGCCCCGCTGCCCGCGGAGAACGGCCACCCGCTGCGGCTGGTGGTGCCGCACCTGTACGGCTGGAAGAGCGTGAAGTGGCTGCGGGCGGTGGAGTACATGACCGCCGACCGGCGCGGGTTCTGGGAGGAGCGCGGCTACCACAACCTGGCCGAGGCGTGGCGCGAGCAGCGCTTCTTCCACCAGGAGGAGCCGGGCCAGGGCCCGCCCCTCTGACCTCCCCCTCCTCTGACGGACCGCCCCCTGGCGGCCCGCGCGCCCAGCGGGTCCGGCGGGTCCGGCCCCGCGGTCAGCGGGGCAGGCGCATCTCCACCTCGGTGCCCTGGCCCGGGGCGGAGAAGACCTCGACCGTGCCGCCCAGGTCGCGCAGCCGCCCGCGCACGGACTGGGCGATGCCCAGCCGCCCCTCCCGTCCCGCCTCCTCCAGGCGCCCCTCCGGGATGCCCGGGCCCTCGTCGCGGACCGTGACGGTGACGGCGTCCCCCTCGTCCTCCACGAGGATCCAGGCGCGGGTCCCGGGCGGGCAGTGGAGCCCGACGTTGGCCAGCGCCGCCTCGACCGCGGCGAGCAGCTCGGCCGCGACGGCGCCGGGCAGCGGCACCGGGGTGGCCGGGGCCGACACCGACACCCGCACCGACTCCAGGCGGCGCAGGGGGTCGCGCAGGTCGACCTCGGGGTCGCCGCCGGCCCCCGCGTCCGCCGGGCCCGGCGCCGCGGCGGACCGCGCCGCCCCCGGCCCGGAGGGGGCCCCGGTGAGGTCGGTGAGCCCGTCGGTGATCATGGCGCGCAGCCGGACCTCCTGCTCCCCGGCCAGGCGTCCGAGCTCGGCGGCCTCTCCCCCGGCCTCGGCTCCGCGGCGGCTCACCAGGGTCAGCACCTGCAGCACCGAGTCGTGGATGGAGCGGGCCAGCTGCTCGCGCTCGCGCAGGCGCGCCTCCAGGGCCACCGCCCGGGCGAACCTCTCCTCGGCCTGCCCGGCCACGCGCGCCATGTAGCCGACCGCCAACCCGGCCAGCAGGAGCAGGACCACGCCGCGGGCCGTGGCCGGGGTGATGGGGGCGCCCATGACGACCCGCAGGGTGATGTCGGCGACGCCGTAGAGCACGGCCACGGCGCCCGCGCCCCGGCGCCCCCAGACGACCCCGGCGGCCAGCGCCGCCCCGGCGAACCAGTAGCCGCTCAGCGGCGGCGCCTGGGTGAGGTAGAAGGGCGTGGCGGCCAGGGCGGTGGCGAACAGGCAGGCGAAGGCCACCGCCAGGTCGGCCAGGAGCAGCCGCCCGGTGCGCAGCTCCGGGCGGGCGTAGGCGGAGGAGGCGACCACCGTCCAGGCCGCCATGGCGACCAGGACCGTCCAGCCCAGCCAGGGGCGGGTCAGGTGCTCGTGGTGCTGGACGAGCAGCAGCAGCGAATAGACCAGGGCCGCGGCGCGGAACAGCGAGATGCCGCGCCACAGGGGGATGTCGAAGCCCAGGGCTCAGACCACCGCCCCGTTGTCGGGGCCGTTGTCACCCGGCGGCCTGCCGTCGGTCATGCGCAGGATGAGGATGACGAACCCGGCCAGGAACGCCACCACCGCCATGAACATCAGCCAGTTGGGCAGGGTCAGCCCCAGGAAGGCCGCGCCGAACACCAGGACCGGTCCGCCCAGCAGGCCGAACCAGGCCGCGATGCCCAGCCGGTCGCCCTGGAGCAGCGGCGGCGGGGGCGGCGGCTCGTAGTGGCCCTCCAGCTCGTCCTCGGCGCGGCGCAGCGCCTCCTCGTCGTCGTCCTGGTCGTCGGGGTCGCCGGCGAGGATGTCCCCCGGCGTCGGCGTCTCCGTCCTCCCGCGGGGCGCGGGGGGACCGGCGTTCTCGGCGTCGGGCCACCGGGCGCCGCGGGAGGGCGGAGCGTCGTCGTCGTAGAAGCGGGCGACGAGGTCGTTCCACACCGCGTCCTCGTCGGCGGAGCGCGCCGGAGGGGCGTCCGGGTCGACGTTCCCGGGCGGGCCGTCCAGCAGGTCCCCGCCGACGGCGGCCTCCTGGTCGTCGGCGTCGGCCTCCTCGCGGCGCTCCTCGGCCTCGGGGACCGCGCGCACCCCCAGTTCCGGCAGTTCGGTGCCCAGGACCCGCTCGGCCGCGACGCGCTCCTCTGCGTCCACGTACAGGTGGTCGGTGGGCGGGTCGTCCCCGTCGCCCCCGGGGGGCTCCAGGACGTCCTCCGCCAGCGGCACCGCGTAGGCCGCGATACCGCTGCGCCGCAGCGCCTCCAGCATCAGGTCGGCGTGCGTGGGCGCGAGCAGGATCAGGGGCACGTAGGCGTCGGCGAGCAGGCCGTTACCCCGACGTTGCGTCATCGGTCGGCTCCTTCCCCGCTTCTGGCGTGGGCCCGCACGAAGGCGAGGCTTCCGTCGAAGATGTCGGCGGCGTCATGGTCGAGGGTCGCCACGTGGTAGCTGTCGTGGAGCAGGTGGATCGTCAGCCGGGTGTTGACCGCTCTCCTAGCGAGGATACGCAGACTGCGCGGTCCGACAACGTGGTCCTGGGGACTCCGGTAGGCCAGAATCGGCGCGCGCAAACCGGACATGCCCTCCTGAACCGCGCGCCACAGCTTCGGGAGTGTCGCGGCGGCCGCGGTGGGGACCCGGTCGTAGCCCCCCTCACCGGCGCCGACGTCGTCCTTGGCGATGTCGCTCTCCAGGCCGGGGGTGTAGGGCAGGAACCTGGCCGCCAGGGTGCGGAACGGCGCGATGAGCGGCAGCCGCGGGTCCTCGACCGCCAGCGAGGGGTTGACCAGGACCAGGCCGCGCACCAGGTCCGGGTGCTCCTGGGCCAGGCGCAGGGAGAGGGCGCCGCCCATGGACAGGCCCATGACGAAGACCTCGGAGCAGCGCGAGGACAGCTCCAGCAGCGCCCGTTCGACCTCGGCGTACCAGTCGTCGCCGGTGGTGAGGGCCATGTCGGTCCAGACGGTGCCGTGGCCCGGCAGCAGGGGCAGCTCCACGCTCAGGCCCGCCGCGGCCAGGTGGTCGGCCCAGGGGCGCATGGAGCGGGGGGAGCCGGTGAACCCGTGGCACAGCAGGACGCCCACATCGGAGCCGTGGTGGCTGAAGGGCTCCGCCCCGGGGATCAGCGCGGTGTCTTCGGTCGGTCTCACGGACTTCCCCCAGGGATGCGTACGGCGCCGCGGCGCGCGTGACAGGACGACGGTGCCGCGGTGGTCACCCCGGCTTCACAGGCGTGAGGCTAACCGTTCCGCGGACCGTTTGTCATGGGTGGGCACCCATGTTCCGCTCTCGTCCCCAAAGAGGGGTGTCGCGCATCACGTGGCACGAACTGAGTATCCTCATCGCAGTGCTGGCCGAGCGGGACAGCGGATCGCGGCAGACCCTGCCCGGAGCTCCCCGCGTGTGCAGGGGTGATCCGAAGAGATGTTCTACTGGGTGGTCAAGGCGATCCTGGGGCCGATCCTGGCCGTGCTGTGGCAGCCCCGCGCCGAGGGCGTGGAGAACGTGCCGCGCCGCGGGCCCGCCCTCATGGTGGGCAACCACCTGTCGTTCTCCGACCATTTCTTCGGGCCGCTGCCGCTGCCGCGCAAGATCACGTTCCTGGCCAAGGCGGAGTACTTCACAGGGACCGGGGTCAAGGGGCTGGCCAGCCGGGCGTTCTTCTCCGGCGTGGGACAGATCCCCATCGACCGCTCCGGCGGCAAGGCCAGCGAGGCGGCGCTGCGCACCGGGCTGAAGGTGCTCAAGCGCGGCGACCTGCTGGGCATCTACCCCGAGGGCACCCGCTCCCCCGACGGCCGCCTGTACCGGGGCCGCACCGGCGTGGCGCGCATCGCGCTGGAGGCGCGGGTCCCGGTGGTGCCGATGGCGATGATCAACGCCGACAAGATCATGCCCCCCGGGCGCACCGTCCCCAAGCTGGGCATCCGCCCGGTGGTGAAGTTCGGCAAGGCCCTGGACTTCTCGCGGTACTACGGCATGGAGAAGGACCAGCGGGTCCTGCGCGCCGTCACCGACGAGATCATGTACGCGCTCATGGAGCTGTCCGGCCAGGAGTACGTGGACCGCTACGCGCAGGCGGTCAAGGCCGAGCTCGAGGAGGAGGCGCGCGAGGCCCGCAAGGAGCAGAGCGCCGACAGCAGGGAGCGCCGCCGGGCCGAGAAGGCGCGCCGCAAGGAGGAGCGCCGGGCCCGCCGGGCGGAGAAGAAGGCCGCGAAGGCCGCCGGGGACTCCCCCGCCGAATAGGCCACGGCGAAGGCCCCGGTGCGCGCACCGGGGCCTTCGCCGTTCCTGCGGGTCGGTATCCTCGCGGGGTCAGTGGCGGGCCAGGTCGCCCGCGCCGACGATGCCCGCCTCGCCGCCCAGCTCCGCCAGGCGCACCTCGGCCAGTCGGCGGCCCGGGCGCCCGGAGACGTGGCGGGCGTAGGAGTCGCGGATGGGCTCCAGGATGAACTCCCCGGCGTCGGACACGCCCCCGCCCAGCACGAAGCACTCCGGGTCCAGGATGGCCGCCAGGTCGGCCAGTCCCACGCCGGCCCACTCGCCGATGGTGCGGAAGCAGGAGAGCGCGCCCTCGTCGCCCTCGCCGGCCGCCTCGGTGATCACGTGGCCCTCGATGTGCTCCACGACGCCGCCCGCCAGCTCCAGCATCCGCCGGCCGGCCGCCGGGTCGGTCCGGGCCAGGTCCTGGCCGGCCGCGACCAGGGCGCGGCCGCTCGCGTACTGCTCCCAGCAGCCGTGGTTGCCGCAGGCGCAGCGGCGTCCGTGCGGGACGACCCGGTAGTGGCCGACCTCGGCCGCCACGCCGAAGCGCCCGCGGTGCAGCCGGCCGCCCATGACCAGGCCGCCGCCGATGCCGGTGCCCAGGGTGACGCAGACGAGGTGGTCGCTGCCCCGGCCCGCCCCGAAGCGGGCCTCGGCCCAGGCCGCGGCGTTGGCGTCGTTCTCGATGACGACGGGGAGGCCCGCCCTCTCCTGGACGCGCTCCTTGAGGGGGTCGTCGCGCAGGCCCAGGTTGACGGCGACCTGCACGGTGGCGCGGTCCTCGTCGACGAACCCGGCCACGCCGACCCCGACGGCCTGGACCTCGCCGTGGCGGCCGCGCAGCTCGTCCACGGCCTTGGCGACGACGTCGGCCAGCCCGCGGGGGTCGTTGGCGGGGGTGGGGTACTTGACGCGGTCCAGGATCCGCCCGTCGTGGTCGACCACCCCGGCGGCGACCTTGGTCCCGCCGATGTCCACTCCGATGGTCAGCATGAGGGGCGGCTCCTTCTCACTTACGCCCGAACTCTGACATAAGTAGCCAGGCCCATGGCATGGGTCTTTTCAAATGGTGTAAACCATTCGATTAAACCAGGCTCGGACCGCTGTGGACACCCCGGCTGTGCTACGAGGTGACCTGGCGCCCCTCCCCCTCGGGGCGCTCCTCGGCGCGCCAGGGCGCGGAGGTGTCCGGGGCGTGCTCGGAGGCGCGCCGCTCGCGCTCCAGGGAGCGCTCCAGCGCCCCCAGCGTCCTCCCCAGCGCGCCCACCATGCCCAGGCCCGCGCGCCCCAGGTGCCCGGCGATCTCCGGGGCCGACTCCCGCACGATGCCCAGGACCTCCTCCACGAGGGGGCGCGGCTCGGGCTCGGTCTCCAGGCGGATGGCCTCCTCCCACACGTCGCCCTTGGGCGGCGGGGAGGTGACCGCGCCGACACCGCGCTTGACCCCGGCGATCAGCAGTCTGCGCTGCAGGCCGTCAACGATCCTCAGGGCGTCATCGATGATGTCGCCGGTGTTCTCCGCCATCAGGTCCTCCTCGACAGGCCGGTTCTCGCTTCACGTTAACCGCCCAGGGGACGCCGCGCCGGGTGCCCCGGGAGGGATCAGGGAAGGATCAGGGGAGCCCCGATGTTCCACACCGAGAAACGAAACGGACACACGACGCGAACGATCACTGATGTGCGCAAAGCACGACCCGAGCGTATAGTTCGCGTGCGTAACGGGTTCCTGACCTGCACGCTCACCGGACGTCACAGGCCGCACCCGCGTACATACGACCCGCCCAACGGGGGATCACTGTTGGATACCGAACGGCAACCCGTTCTACTCACGAGTAGCATGGTGTTGTTACGGTCGTCACGTCCTTGAACATCCAGAACCCGTACACGTCCAGGAGCATCACGTGCGCGAATACAGCTCTCCCGCGAAAGCCGAGATCTCCGATGACGCGCGGCTGACCGACACGCTCTACGCGCGCGCGGCCGGTGAGCCGAGCGCCGTCGCCGCCCGCCAGCAGGAGTCCGGCCAGTGGCGCGACGTCACCGTCGCGGAGCTGCACGGCGACATCGCCGCCTACGCCAAGGCCCTGATCAACGCCGGCATCGGGCACGGCGACCGCGTCGCCCTGCTGTCGCGCACCCGTTACGAGTGGACCGTCGTCGACTACGCGATCTGGTCCGTCGGCGCCGTCACCGTCCCCATCTACGAGACCTCCTCCGCCGAGCAGATCGAGTGGATCCTCTCCGACTCGGCCGCCAAGGCCGTGTTCGTCGAGAGCCAGGCCCACGCGGAGCGCATCACCTCCGTCCGCGACAAGGCCCCCGAGCTCAAGGAGATCTGGCGCTTCGACGGCCCCGAGTTCGCCGAGCTGCGCGACACCGGGTCCGGGGTCTCCGACGAGGACCTGGAGGAGCGCCGTACCGCGGTCAAGGCCGACGACCTCGCCACCCTCATCTACACCTCCGGCACCACCGGGCGCCCCAAGGGCTGCCAGCTGACGCACCGGAACTTCCTCTTCATCGCGCACAGCGCCCTCGAGGGCCCCGCCAAGCAGGTCCTGCGCGGCCGGGAGAACCCCTCCACCCTGCTCTTCCTGCCGCTGGCGCACGTGTTCGCCCGCTTCGTGCAGGTGATGGTCATCGAGGCCAAGGCCACCCTGGGCCACTACCCCTCCACCGGGCCCGACCTCATCGAGCAGTTCTCGGTGTTCAAGCCGACCTTCCTGCTGGCCGTGCCGCGCGTGTTCGAGAAGGTGTACACCAAGGCCGAGCAGAAGGCCACGGCCGAGGGCAAGGGCAAGATCTTCGCCGCGGCCGCCGACACCGCCATCGCCTACAGCCAGGCGCTGGCCACCGGGCGCATCCCCCTCACGCTCAAGCTCAAGCACGCCCTGTTCGCCAAGCTGGTCTACGGCAAGCTCCTGGCGGCGCTGGGCGGCAACGCCGAGTACGCGGTCTCCGGCGGCTCCGCGCTGGGCGCGCGGCTGGGCCACTTCTTCCGCGGCATCGGGTTCACCATCATCGAGGGCTACGGCCTCACCGAGACCACCGCCCCGACCTCCGTGAACAGCCCGGAGTTCAACAAGATCGGCACCGTCGGCCAGCCGATGCCGGGCACCACCATCCGCATCGCCGAGGACGGGGAGATCCTCCTCAAGGGCGACCACATCATGGTGGGCTACTGGAACAACGAGAAGGCCTCCCAGGAGGCGTTCACCGAGGACGGCTTCTACCGGACCGGCGACCTGGGATCGCTGGACGACGACGGCTTCCTCAGCATCACGGGGCGCAAGAAGGAGATCATCGTCACCGCGGGCGGCAAGAACGTCGCCCCGGCGGTGCTCGAGGACCGCATCCGCGCCCACGCCCTGGTCAGCCAGTGCATGGTGGTCGGCGACAACCGCAAGTTCATCGCCGCGCTGGTGACGATCGACCCCGAGTCCTTCGAGCAGTGGAAGGCCGCCAACAAGAAGACCGGCGGCATCCCGGAGCTCACCGAGGACCCGGACCTGGTCGCGGCCATCCAGGAGGCGGTCGACCACGCCAACCAGGCGGTGTCCAAGGCCGAGGCGATCAAGAAGTTCAAGATCCTGCCCAGCGACTTCACCGAGGAGAGCGGCCAGATGACCGCCTCCCTGAAGGTCAAGCGCCACGTGGTGAACAAGGAGTGGAGCAAGGAGATCGAGGAGATCTACGCGGGCTGATCTCCACCCTTCACCGGCCGGTCCTCCTCTTCGAGGGGGACCGGTTTTTTCGGGCCCGCCGAAACCCCCGACATACCGGACACCGATCCCACCGGCCCCACCCGCGGCCGGGGGCGGGGCGATCGGGGGCCGAGCCACGACCGGAGGGAGGACCGCCTCCCCGGCCCGAGACAGCGGGCGCCCTGGCGGCGCGCACACCCGGGGGCGGAGGCCCCGCGACGCCCTCCGGCGGTGGCCAAGGGCCCCGGACGGGTGGGAAACCCCCTGCGGCGGGGGTAGCGGTTCGCCTTCCGGCTGTGGCTCAGGTTCCCGGTCGGGTGGACGACCCCCTACGGCCGGGGCCCGCAGGTACGCGCGGCCCTCACCCCCGTGTGTCCGGGACGGAGGGTGTGTCCACCCCGACCCCCTGGGGTCGAAGGAGATGATTCGCCCTCCGGTAGTGGCTCGGCCCCCGACAGACCCACCCGTCACCCACCACAGCGTTGAAAGGGCATGGGGTCGCCCGTCCGGTCGAGGTGCGGGCCCCACGGTGCCCATCGACCGCCCCCGTGGGCCCCTACAGCGGAGGCCCGGCAACAGCCCCCTGAGGGCCCCGGGCGGGCACCCCCCGAAAACGCAGGGACCCGGCCGTCGGCCGGGTCCCTGTGGGGCTTCACCTCGGTCAGTGGTGGGAAGCGTGCTCCTTCACGACCTCGTCGGAGTGGTGGAGGTGGTGGCCGCTGTGCGGCTCCACCCCGTCCAGGGACACGTTGTCCTTGGTGTACCACTCTGCGAGGGCGCGGCGGAGGCGGCCCTTGGCCTTGCGCGACGCGGGGTTCTTGACGCCCTTGTCGTCGGTCTCGGGCTCGGTGAGGGCCGTGGAGGTGATCTCCGGCTTGCTGGCCAGGATCTCCGTGGTCTCCTCCGAGTTGCGCTTGTGCACCTCGATGAACTCACCGCTGGGCAGCTGCTGGATGATGCCGCTCTCGTACCCGTGCTCCAGGCTGTCCCGGTCACGGCGCTGCAGGCCCAGGCAGATGCGCTTGGCGACGATGAAGGCGATGATCGGCCCGACGATGGCCAGTACACGGAAGATGTACGTGGTCACGTACAGGCTGATCGAGAACGTCTCCGAGATGATGTCGTTCGACCCGGCGAGCCACAGGATCCCGTAGAACGTGATGCCCGCGGCGCCCACGGCGGTGCGGACCGGGGCGTTGCGCGGCCGGTCGGCCACGTTGTGCGCCCGCTTGTCGCCGGTGATCCACTGCTCCAGGAACGGCCAGGCGCCCAGACCGCCGAAGATGATGCCCGGGATGACGAGTCCGGGCACCAGCACGCCGATGGGAACGGCGTAGCCGAAGATCTGGAAGTCGAACCAGTTCGGGAAGATGCGCAGCGAACCCTCCATGAAGCCCATGTACCAGTCGGGCTGGAGCCCGGAGGTGATGGACGTCGGGGTGAAGGGCCCGAACAGGTGGATCGGGTTGATCTGCACGAACGCGCTCAGACCCGCGATCACCGCGAAGGTGAAGAAGAAGAACCCGCCGGCCTTGACCGCGAAGCCGGGGAACATCGGGGTTCCCACCACGGTCTTATCCGTACGCCCCGGTCCAGGGTACTGGGTGTGCTTCTGGTGCCACAGGATCATGAAGTGCGCGACGATGAGCCCCAGCAGGAGCGCCGGGATCGCCAGCACGTGCAGCATGTACAGGCGCGTGATGATGTCCTCGCCGGGGAACTCCCCGCCGAACAGGAACATCGAGATGTACGTGCCGACCAGCGGCAGCGCCAGCATCACGCCCTGGAGGATGCGGACGCCCATGCCCGAGGGCAGGTCGTCCGGCAGCGAGTAGCCGAAGAGGCCCTCGAGCATCGCCAGGGTGAAGATCACGACGCCGATGATCCAGTTGATCTCGCGCGGCTTGCGGAACGCCCCGGTGAAGAACACGCGGAGCATGTGCACGACGAGCGAGGCCACGAAGATCAGCGCGGCCCAGTGGTGGATCTGGCGGACCAGGAACCCGCCGCGCACCGCGAAGTCGATGTGCAGCGTCGAGGCGTACGCCTCCGACATGACGACGCCGTTGAGGCGCTCGTAGGGCCCGTCGTAGACGACCTCGATCATGCTCGGCTTGAACCAGAGCGTGAGGAAGACACCGGTGACGAGCAGGATGATGAACGAGTACAGCGCGATCTCGCCCAGCATGAACGACCAGTGGTTCGGGAAGACCTTGCGCAGGTTCTTCTCGCCCATCTTGGCGACGTGGAAGCGGTCGTCGATGAAGTTGCCGACGCCGCGCAGCGCCTTGGGTGCTTGGGTGGTCTTGCTCATCGACTAGTCCTTCGCGTAATCCCAGAACGTCGGACCGGGCGGCTCGGTGAAGTCGCCCCGCGCGATGAGGTAGCCCTCATCGTCGACGCCGATGGGAAGCTGCGGCAGCGGCCGGTGGGCCGGGCCGAAGACGACCTTGGCGGCGTCCGACGCGTCGAACGTGGACTGGTGGCACGGGCACAGGATGCGGTGCGTCGTGCGCTCGTACAGCGCGGCCGGGCAGCCCACGTGGGTGCAGATCTTCGAGTAGGCGATGATCCCATTGTGCGTCCAATTCAGACGCGGGGCCACCTCCCCGTCGACCTCGATCTCGTCCTCCATGCTCGGCTTCCAGTCCTCGGCCGGCATCTTGATGAGCAGGATGACGGACTTGGCGGAGTCGTTGAGGCTGATCCCGTGCGGGTAGTGGTCGTCGTCGACGGCGGGGAGGGCGGAGATCATCCCGTACGGGTCGTTCTCGAAGTCCTCGGCGCGCACGTAGCGGTGCGTGCCCTCGACGTACATGCGGCGGCCGTTCTCCCACGGCGTGTTCTTCAGCTTGTCGCCGGGCAGCGGGCCGGTGTCGCGCAGCAGCACGAGCGGGGCCAGGCCCAGCGGCACCATCGCCAGGATGAGGGTGCGGCGCATGAGCGGGCGCTTGGTGAACCCGCTCTCGTCGGCGCCCCGCATGAAGAAGTCGCTGAAGGACCCCTTCTCCTGGTCGCTGGAGGGCAGCTCGTCGTAGGGCGAGGAGACCTCGTAGTGCGGCATGACCTTGCGGGCCCACACCGTCATGCCCGCGCCGACGCCGAACATGGCGAGGGTGAGCGTGCCGCCCAGGAGCATGTTCGAGTACTGGCCCAGCTGCGGGTCGGCGATCTCGCCGGGGGTGAACAGGAAGTAGGAGACCAGGAACCCCATCCCGCCCAGGAAGGCGAGGACGAACCAGAGGGAGGCGACCCTCTCTCCGGCCCGCTGCTCCTCCTCGGAGCTGAAGTGGGTCTCCGACGCCGGGTACGGGCCGGCGTGCTCTTCCTCCGGACGGGGGCCGTCGGTCACGACGGGCTTGTCGTCCGTGGGGGTGCCGACGACGCGCTCGGGCGTCTCGTCACCGTTGTTGTTGGTGTTGTTCTCAGTCATGGGCACGCTGCTTCGCGGTGATCCAGATCGCGCAGGCGACGATCAGGGCGAGCCCGACGACCCACCCGATCAGGCCTTCGGCGACCTGGCCGACCCGCTGGAGGTCGAAAATGCCACCGGCGTTCGGTTCGGCCTGGAGGGTCTTGACGTAGGAGATGAGCTCCTGCTTCTCCTCCGGCGCGAGGACGCCGTCGCTGAACATCGGCATGGCGCCGGGGCCGCTGACCATGGCCTCGTAGATCTCACGCGGAGTCGAGTCGTGGATCTCGGGCGCCCACCGGCCGTCGGTGAGCGCGCCGCCGCCGCCGGACCAGCCGTGGCAGTGGGCGCAGTTGGTCAGGTACAGGCGCATGCCCATCTCGGTGTCATCGGCACCGGAGATGTAGTCGTCGTACTCGGCCTCGTACTCCTCGAGGGCCGCCTGGTACTCGGCCTCGGCCTCCTCGACGGCCTCGTGGTAGGCCTCATCGCTGTCGAAGTCGCTGCGGAGCGGCTCGAAGTCGGCGAAGTCCGGGGCGACGTCGGGAACGTCGTACGGGACCTCGGCGCCGTTGTCGCCGTTGCGGATCGACTCGTTGTAGTAGGCGATCAGGTTGGCCAGTTCCTGCTCGGTCATGACCATCGGCTTGCGCGGCATCTGCGCGTCCGGGTTCATGGACGGCATGCGGCCGGTGCTGACCTGGAAGTCGATCGCCGCGGGACCAACGTCGCGCAGGTCCGGGCCGAACTCGCCGCCCGAACCGTCCAGGCCGTGGCACGAGGCGCAGGTCTGGTCGAAGATGGTCTTGCCCTCGGCGACGTCCACGTCCTCGGGGGACGGGGCGTCAGCGGCGAGGGTCTGCGCCTGCGCCTGGTCGGAGGTGGGCGCCACTGCGGCGTACCCCACCCCGAACAGGGCTAGCGCGAGGATGACGACGACATACCCCGCAAGGGGATGCCGTCGCCGCGCGGTAATCCATTTCACGGTTTCCCCGTTTCGGGTTACTGGATGAAGTAGATGGTGAAGAACAAAGCGATCCAGACCACGTCGACGAAGTGCCAGTAGTAGGACACGACGATCGCACTGGTCGCCTGCTGGTGAGTGAAGCGCTTCGCTGCGTACGTACGTCCCAGCATGATGAGGAACGCGATCAGACCACCGATGACGTGGAGTCCGTGGAAGCCCGTGGTCAGGTAGAACATCGACCCGTAGGGGCTGGACTGCAGGGTGAGGCCCTCGTGCGCGATGAGTTCGTAGTACTCGTACGCCTGCCCCAGAACGAAGAACAGGCCCATGAAGAACGTGAGGAAGAACCACATGCGCAGCTTCTTCACGTCACCGCGCTCGGCGGCCCAGACGCCTGCCTGAGCGGTGAAGCTGGAAGCCACGAGGACCACGGTGATCGTCGAGGCCCACGGCACGTTGAGGTGCGTGTCGGGCCAGGCCCCCAGGTCGGGGTTGCCGTTGATCACCGATCGGATGGTGAAGTACATCGCGAACAGCGCAGCGAAGAACATGAGCTCGTTGGCCAACCACACGATGGTGCCAACGCTCACCAGGTCAGGACGCTTTGCCGCACCATGGGCTGGTGTCGGTGCTGTTTTTGGTTTCGCGGTTGCTGTCGCCACGGGAGCATTATTACGGCATCTCGCGAAGGTCCGTACTCGACCCCCCGTAAGGAGGCGGATCGGTACCGGTATCGACCGTCTCGCGGCCTCGGGGCAGGGGTTTCACCGTGACTCGGGCGTTACTGTACCGCCTCGGCCCGTCCCGGCGGCCCTCCGACGCGCCCGCGCCCGGCCCCGAACGCGATCCTCGGGCACCGAAGGCGTTCCGTACCCCCCTGGATGCCCCTTCAATCCCCTTCGTCCAACGGCGGGACAACGAAACGGTCACCGTTGCACAACGCCCGGCGCGAGGCCGGTTAGCGCACCCCGGGGAGGTACTGGCATCCTGTGGTGTCGAAGGTCTCAGCCCCGCACCGGCGGATCCGGAACTCCTGGGCACCGGGACCCCAAGGCAATAGAGTCAGAGGCACACAGCCTACGAACGCCTCGGCCGCACCCCCCACGGCGGCGGCCCTGGTCCGAAGCGATGGGACGGTTGCGCGATGGTGGACAGCGGTACGGACACGGGTGCCCGGATGCGCGTGCTGGTCTACAGCGACAAGGCCGACACCCGCGAGCAGGTGCGCCTGGCGATCGGCCGCCGACCGGCCGCGGACGTGCCCAGGGTGGAGCTCGTCGAGTGCGCCACGGCGCCGATGGTGCTGCGCAAGCTGGAGGAGACCGACCCCTCCGAGCGCATCGACGTGGCGATCTTCGACGGCGAGGCCGCCCCCGTCGGCGGCATGGGCCTGTGCCGCCAGGTCAAGGACGAGATCTACCGGTGCCCGCCGGTGCTGCTGCTGGTGGGCCGCCGCGACGACGGCTGGCTGGCGACCTGGTCGCAGGCGGAGCAGGTGGTCAGCCACCCGATCGACCCGGTCGCGCTGGCCGGCTCGCTGGCGGAGCTGATGCGCCGCCGGCTCACCGCGCTCAGCGGGTGACCTCCGTGACGAGTGACAACGGCGAGGGGAGCATGCGCCGTCGCCGCGCGGTGGGCGGTGCCCTGAACCACGGCGCCGACACCGGGCGATGGCGTGGCGGTGCCCTCCCCCGTCCCCCGCTGCACTGAGAAGGGCCGCGGCGCGGTCGTGACCGCGCCGCGCCCGTGCGGCCCCACGCCCTTGTCACCCTGGAGTCGAAATGAACGTCCCCGCCGCCGAGCCCCGAGAGAACTCCGCCGTCACCGAGCGGACCTGGGCCAACCTCATCACCGCCCTGCTGGGCGGGACCACCCTCAGCTCCGCCGACACGGCGTGGGCGATGAACGAGATCATGTCGGGCTCGGCGACCGACGCGCAGATCGCGGGCTTCGCGATCGCGCTGCGCGCCAAGGGCGAGAGCGTGTCGGAGGTGACCGGCCTGGCCCGGGGCATGCTCGACAACGCCGTCCGCATCGAGGTGCCCGGCCCCACCCTGGACATCGTCGGCACCGGCGGCGACCGGGCGCACACCGTGAACGTGTCGACGATGGCGGCGATCGTCGCCGCGGCGGCCGGGGCCCGCGTGGTCAAGCACGGCAACCGCGCCGCGTCCTCCTCCTGCGGGACGGCGGACGTGCTGGAGCGGTTGGGCGTGGTCCTGGACCTGCCGCCGGAGCTGACCGTGCGGGTGGCGCAGGAGGCGGGCATCGCGTTCTGCTTCGCCCCGGTCTTCCACCCCTCGTTCCGGTTCACCGCCAAGCCGCGCCGCGAGCTGGCGGTGCCGACGGTGTTCAACTTCCTGGGCCCGCTCACCAACCCGGCGCAGACGACGGCGGCCGCCATCGGCGTGTTCGACGAGCGCATGTGCGAGGTGATGGCCGGGGTGTTCGCCGGGCGGGGCGCGTCGGCGCTGGTGTTCCGCGGCGACGACGGCCTGGACGAGCTGACCACCACGACCACCTCCACGGTGTGGGTGGTGCGCGACGGGGCGGCCCGGCGCGAGACGCTGGACCCGGCCGACCTGGGCATCCCCCGGTCCGCGCCGGACGCGCTGCGCGGCGGCGACGTGGAGTTCAACGCCCGCGCGGTGCGCGACCTGGTGGCGGGCCGCCCCGGCCCGGTGCGCGACGCGGTCCTGCTGAACGCCGGCGCGGCGCTGGCCGCCGTCGACGGGGTCGAGGGGCCGCTGGTGGACGCGGTGCGCGACGGGTACGAGCGGGCGGAGGCCGCGATCGACGGCGGTGCCGCCGAGCGGACCCTGGCGACCTGGGTGGAGACCAGCCAGGAGCTGGCCAAGGACCTCTAGGGCGCGTCCGGCGGATCCCGGTGGATCCGCCGGAGAGCGCGAAGGGGCGGGCGCCGCGCGGCGCCCGCCCCTTCGCGTGCGGCTACCAGCCGATGGCGAACGCGGACTCCAGGTCGTGCTTGGAGTAGGTCTGGAAGGAGATGTGGGTGTCGGAGGAGAGCACGCCGGGCACCTTGTTGACCCGCCCGGGGATGACCTCGGCGAGGTCCTCGTGGCGGCGGACCCGCACCATGGCGATGAGGTCGACCCCGCCGGTGACCGAGTAGACCTCGCTCACCCCGTCGATCTCGGCGATGGCCTCGGCGACCTCGGGGATGCGGTGGACGTCGGCCTTGATCATGACGATCGCGGTGATCACTGTGCCTCCTGGGCGGTGTCGGCGCGGGCGGAGGTCCCGGGGCCGCGCACGGCTAGTAGACGTCGGAGAGCCGCGTCCCGGAGCGCCATCGCAGCCGGTAGACCACCCATCCCGCGACCACCCCGGCCACGAATCCGTACACGTGCGCCGCGTAGGCGACGCCGGAGCCCGCACCGGGGGCGTTCGATGTGGTGACGTAGAGAAGATACTGAAGGACGAAGTAGCTGCCCACCAGCGCCCACCCGGGCAGGCGCATGGGGACCACCCCGAACACCAGGGTGGTGACCCGGCTGCGGAACTGCACGACCAGGTAGGCGCCGAGCACCCCGGAGATCGCGCCGGAGGCGCCGACCATGGGGATCATGCCCTGCGGGTCGCCCAGGGCGAAGCCGTAGGCGGCGGCCAGGCCGGTGACCACGTACAGCGCCAGGAACCGCAGCCGCCCGATCCGGTCCTCCACCACCGGCCCGAACACGAACAGGTAGACCATGTTGCCCACCAGGTGGGCGGCGCCGGAGTGGACGAACATGGAGGCGAACACCGACAGCCACACCTGTTTGCCCTCGATCCTCCCGCACTGGGGGACGACCGGGTCGGCCAGGTCGGTGTGCCCGAACATCTCGGCGGGGACCGCGCCCCAGCGCATGAAGTAGTCCTGGATCGAGCAGAAGCGCTCGACCATGTCGGCCGGGTACCAGACCGCCGTGGTCGCCTGCGGCGACATCAGGTAGGCCAGCACGTTGGCCGCGATCAGCAGGTAGGCGACGACGGGGGTGCGGCGGACCGGGTGGTCGTCATTGAGCGGTAGCGCGGCCATGCGCCCAGTGTGTCATCTCCGTGTGCGCCTCGGCCGACCGCAGCGGGCATGTCCACTCCCCGTCGATCTCCACCAGGCGCGTCGCGGGGTCGTCCAGCCAGGCCAGGATCAGCTCGGTCTCGCCGGGCAGGGCGGCGGACTGCGGGGGGACGGCCGGCTCGACGGTCTCGGCGGTGGCGGCCAGGGCGCGCAGGAACGCCGCGGGGTCGGTGCCGGGCTCCAGCACGGCGCTGGCGGCCAGCCGCCCGTGGCGGACCACGCAGGTGTCCCACCCGGTGGGGCCGCGCCGGGTCGCGACCAGGTGGGGGACGGCGGCGAGGGCGGCCATGCGCTGGGCGCGGCGGGCGCCGCGCAGGAACGCGGCGAGCCGGTCCCGCAGCGCCGCGGCCTCCTCGTAGCGCAGGTCGGCGGAGAGTTCGGCGATGCGCTCGGTGTGGGCGGCCACGACGGCGCCGGGGTCGCCGGTCATGGCGGTGCGGGCGGCCGCGGCGTGCTCCAGGTAGGCGTCCAGGGGCTCGGTGCCGTCGCAGGGCGCGCCGCAGCGGCCCATCTGGGCGAGCACGCAGGGGACGACCCCGCCGGTGCCGCCGGGGGTGAGCCGGTGCGTGCACTGGCGCAGCGGCAGGGCGTGCAGCAGCGCCTCCTTGGCCCGCTCGGCCTCCTGGGCCGACGCGTAGGGGCCGATGTAGGGGGCGCCGTCGTCCTTGACGGTGGTCACCACCGACAGGCGGGGGTAGGGCTCGGCGGTCAGGGTGACCCAGCGGACCCGTTCGGGGTTGCGCGAGCGCCGGTTGTAGGGGGGTTTGCGCTCGGCGATGATGCGCAGCTCGCGCACCGACGCCTCCAGGTCGGTGGCGCACACGATGGGGGTGACGCCCGCCACCACCCCGGCCATCTCCCGGATGCGCTGGCGGTTCTCGGCGGCGGTGAAGTAGGAGGCGACCCGGCGGCGCAGGTTGTTGCTCTTGCCCACGTACAGGTCGGCGCCGCGCGCGTCGGTGAACACGTACACCCCGGGGCGCTCGGGCAGCCCCTCGGCCAGGTGCCGCTTGGCGCGCTGGGCCTTGGTGGGCGGTTTGGTGACCGCGCGCAGCTCCTCCAGGCTGCCCACCCCCAGCGGGGTGAGGCGGTCGATGAGCCCGGTGAGGACGGCGACGGTGGCGCGGGCGTCGTCCAGGGCCCGGTGGTTGGGGGTGACCGGTGAGCCGAAGAACGCCGCCAGGGTGCCCAGCCGGTGGTTGCGGGTCTGCCCCTGGGGCAGGACGGCGCGGGCCAGGCGCAGGGTGTCCACCACCGGCGGGTCCGGCCAGGCCGCGCCGTGGCGCTCGCAGGCCGCCTTGAGGAACCCGACGTCGAAGGGGGCGTTGTGGGCGACCAGGGCGGTGTGCTCCTGCGCGGTGAGGAGGTCCAGCACCCGGGGCAGCACCTCCTCCAGGGGCGGCGCGGTGGCCACCATGGACTGGGTGATGCCGGTCAGCAGGGTGATCTCGGCGGGGATGAGCACACCGGGGTCCACCAGTGTGGTGAACTCCTCCTCCACCCGTCCGCCGCGCACCCGTACCGCGCCGATCTCGGTGATCCGGGAGTTCGTGGCGCTGGTGCCGGTCGTCTCCAGGTCCAGCACGACGAAGGACACGGCGCCCAGCGGAGTGCCGATGTCGCCGATGTCGAGTTGCACGCCCGTGGGCGCCGCGGACCGTCGAATCACCCGGTCAGGGTAATCGGAGGCGACGACCGAACACGGCCGCCCTCCGGTCCGGGCCACCCGACGTGGAAAGATGTGGGTGTTGGGACGTAAGTCCCGCACTTACCCGATCAAGAGGAGGAACCGTGGGGATCGCGATGCCGGGTGACAATGAGCGGTGGCGGTGCACCGGATGCGGCAACCTCACGCGGTTCGATGTGACGCGCACGGTCCGCTCCCAGGACTTCGTGCACCTGGACCTGTCCGGTGAGGGGCGGGTGGAGGAGCGCACCGTGCTGTCCGAGACGATCGAGCAGGTGAAGTGCCGCTGGTGCGGGGCCACGGACCGCATCGAGACCATCGCCCGCCCCGACGCCGACCGGTCGGTCTCCGACACTTCGGCGGAGAGCCCGACGGGTCGGGCATGAGCACCCGCCCGGAGGCCGGCGACTCCGGGAACGGGGCGGCCCCCGCGCACGGCCGCGGGGAGGACGGGGAGCGGCTGCTGCGCCCCCTGCCCGAGGCCGTGCGCTCCCGGGTCATCGACTACGGGTCCGACGTGCTGGGCGGCATGCGCGCCGCCGACCTGCCCGCCCCGCTGCGGCGGGTGGCCAAGTTCGAGCCGCGCCGCCGGGCCCGGCTGGCCGGACCGCAGATCGCCGCGCAGCTGGAGACCGACCCGGAGTTCCGGTCCCTGGTGGCCGAGCGGGTCGAGCAGGTGTGGCCCGAGCTGGCCGAGGGGCTGCGCTCGGGCGTGGTGCCCCCGGCAGCCGACCCCGTGGCGGTGGGGGCCTGTGCGTACCTGCTGCGGCCGCCGGGGTGGGCCGACATCGTCGAGGGCGTCCACCGCGAACTGGACCGCGAGGCCGGGGCCAAGGAGGCCGACGAGGCCGCCGAGGCCCTGGAGGAGGTGAACCGTCGTCTGGCCCAGGCCCGCGAGGAGCACCGGGTCGAGACGGACCGGCTGCGCGCCCAGCTCAAGGAGCACAAGGCCGAGATCTCGGAGCTGCGCCAGAAGGTGCACACCGAGCGCCGCCGCGCCCGGGAGGCGGCGGCCCGCGCCGAGCAGGCGGCGCTCCAGGCCGACGAGCGCGCCGCGGAGGCCACCGGCCGGGTCGGCGCCCTGGAGTCGGAGAACCGGCGGCTGAAGTCCCGGCTGTCGGCGGCGGAGGCGCAGGTGGAGAACGCGCGGCGGGCCGTGCGGGCGGGCCGCAACGCCGACGAGGCGCGGCTGCGTGTGCTGCTGGACGTGCTGGTCGACGCCTCCCACGGGCTGCGGCGCGAGCTCGCGCTGCCGGCCGCGGTGGACTCCCCCGCAGACCTGGTGGCGGCCGAGGCGGACGAGCGCCGCCGGGTGTCGCTGGGCGGGCTGCCCGACGACGACCCCGGCCTGCTCGAACACCTGCTGACGGTGCCGCGCGTGCACCTGCTGGTGGACGGCTACAACGTCACCAAGACCGGCTACGGGACCCTGCCCCTGGCCGACCAGCGCACCCGGCTGCTGTCCTCCCTGGAGGGGCTGGCCAGCCGCACCAAGGCGGAGATCACCTGCGTCTTCGACGGGGCCGACGTGGACGCCCCGCCGGCGGTGGCCCAGACCCGCCGGGTGCGGCTGCTGTTCAGCGCGCCCGGGGAGACGGCGGACGAGCTGATCGTGCGCCTGGTGCGGGCCGAGCCGCCCGGGCGGCCGATCGCCGTGGTCACCTCCGACCGGGAGATCGTGGGCGCGGTGCGCCGGGCCGGGGCGCGGGCGATCTCCTCGCCCATCTTCCTGCGCAGGTTGGAGTCGCACGGCTGACGCGGGTGCGGTGCCCGGGGCACCGCACCCGCTTCCGTGCCCCCTTGAGATCCTCGCCATGTGTTCGACCGTGTGGTTGAGCCGTGCCGTACGGTCCGCTAGGTTCTACCGGGAACGTGAGTGCTCTACCGGATAGAACACCACCCGTGTGTCCCCGGTGGGTCCCGCACACTCACGCCCGGTGCCCGCGTCCCGGACGCGGGTGCTCCCCTTGTACGTGTTCTCCCCAGCACCCCCGTGCGGACTTCTCACACCCCAAGGAGCGTGGCCCGCCATGAAGAACACCGGTGGTCGGCGTACGGCTCGCCGCATCGCTGCCTCGACCGGAATCGGAGCGGTCGTCGCAAGCTCCCTCCTCGTCCCCGGCACCGCCCACGCGGACCCCACCCGCGAAGAGGTCGAGGAGGAGATCGAGCGCCTCAACGAGGAGGCCTCCACCGCGGTCGAGGAGTACAACCAGGCCAAGGAGGACCACGAGGTCGCCGAGGCCCGGTACGAGGAACTCGAGGAGCAGGTCGGGGACGAGCAGGAGAACTACGAGGCCCTCAAGGAGAAGGTCCAGAAGCTCGCCAACGCGACCTACCAGTCCGGCGACCTGGACTCGATCACCAACATCCTGACCTCCGACGGCCCCGAGGGGCTGCTGGAGCAGAACGCCGACCTCACCTACCTCTCCGAGACCCACCAGACCCAGCTGGACGAGTTCGGCGAGTCCGCCGAGCGCCTGTTCTCCCTCAAGGACGAGTCCGAGGAGGCCCTGAAGGAGGCCGAGGAGGCGCTGGAGGAGGCCGAGGAGGCCAAGAAGGAGGTGGAGGAGAAGATCGAGGCGCAGGAGGAGCTGCTCGCCGAGTTCCCCGACGCCGACGCCTCCACCGAGGGCGCGAACGACTCCGGCGGCCAGTCCTACACGGGCGGCGCCTCGGGCAGCGCGGGCGCCGCGCTGGACTTCGCCTACGCCCAGATCGGCAAGCCCTACATCTACGGCGGCACCGGCCCCAACGGCTACGACTGCTCCGGCCTGGTGCAGGCCTCCTGGCGCGCCGGCGGCGTGGACCTGCCCCGGACCACGTACTCGCAGGCCGAGGTGGGCAACCGCATCTACGACATCAACGCCCTGCAGCCGGGCGACATCATGTTCTTCACCGGACTGAGCCACAACGGCCTGTACGCGGGCGGCGGGCAGATGGTGCACGCCCCGCGCACCGGCCGCAACATCGAGGTGGTCGGTCTGGCCGCCTACTGGGGCGGCGTGTTCGAGTTCGCCGTGCGCCCCTGACGCACTCCCGGTCCCGCCGAGGCCGCCCCCTTCCACGGGGGCGGCCTCGCGGCGTTCCCGGGCGGAGGGCCGTCGTGTCCGCTCTCGCCACGGTTTCTTACGCCCCCTTTTCGGCCATATCCGGCCATGGTTCTGAACATCACGAAAAGGTTGAGAGCGCCCCGGGGATGCACTAGTGTTCAACGCCGAACGTCTTTCGGCCCCTTCACCGCGCCGGTCCGGTCCCCCGCACCGCACCCCGGAAGCCCCTGTTCCGGTCGGCGCCTCCCTTGAGGAAGGTGTTTCCCACCGTGTCCGTATCGCGCCGCATATCGGTCGTTGCCGTCCTGTCCTGCGGAGCGTTCCTGCTGCCCGCGTCGGTCGCGTACGCCGAGCCGACCGCCGATGAGGTCCGCGAGGAGATCGAACGCCTCGAAGAGGAGTTCGCCGAGCTCAACGCGACCTACAACGAGGCGAAGGAGGACCACGAGGTCGCCGAGGAGAAGCTCGAGGACATCCGGGAGGACCTCGAGGAGGCCCAGGAGCGGGTGGAGAAGCTGGGCCGCGGCGTGCGCACCCTGGCCAACCTCGCCTACACCGGCACGGACTTCACCTCCCCCACCCAGCTGATCGGCTCGGGCGCCCCCGAGGAGGCGATGTTCCACCAGGCCGACCTGACCTACCTCTCCGAGCAGCACAACGCCAGCCTCGACCAGTACCTCGAGGAGCTGGAGGAGCTGGAGACGCTGGAGGCCGAGGCCGAGGAGACCGAGGAGGAGGCCGCCGAGGCCCTCAAGGAGGCCGAGGAGGCCACCGAGGAGGCCGAGGAGAAGATGGAGGAGCAGGAGGCCCTGCTCGGCGAGCTGACCGAGGAGGAGCGGGCCGCGGCCACCTCCAACACCGCCAACACCGGCGGCTCCACCGGGGGCTCCGGCGGGGGCGGCTCCAGCTACACCGGCCCGGCCTCGGGCAACGCCCGGGTCGCCCTGGACTTCGCCTACGCCCAGATCGGCAAGCCCTACGTGTGGGGCGGCACCGGCCCCAACGGCTACGACTGCTCCGGCCTGACCCAGGCCGCCTGGGCGCAGGCGGGCGTGAGCCTGCCGCGCACCACCTACGACCAGGTCAACGCGGGCCAGCGCGTCTCCTGGGAGAACAAGCAGCCCGGCGACCTGCTGTTCTTCTACGGCTCCAGCCCGAGCCACGTGGGCCTGTACGCGGGCAACGGCATGATGGTGCACGCCTCGACCTCGGGCAAGCCCATCGGCGAGGTCGCCCTCAACGACTACTACCGGTCCAACTTCGTCGCGGCCGTCCGCCCGTAGGGCGCGCCCTGCGGACCCGCTCCGCTCCTTCGGGCCCCGCACCGGCATTTCGGTGCGGGGCTCCGTGCCGCGGGGGCCGCTACGCTCGTGGCGTGCCGCGAACGCTGATCATCACCAACGACTTCCCGCCCCGGGCCGGGGGCATCGAGGCCTTCGTCCACGAGGTGGCGCTGCGCCTGCCCGACGTCGTCGTGTACACGTCCTCCCCCTCCGCCGCGGACGGCGCCGCCGACCCCGGCTTCGACCTGCGGCTGCCGTTCCCCGTCGTGCGCGACGCCGCGAAGGTGCTGCTCCCCTCGCCCCGGGTGGTGCGGCGGGCGGCCGCCATCGCCCGGCTGGAGGACTGCGACTCGGTGCTGTACGGGGCGGCGGCACCGCTGGGGCTGGCCGCCGGTCCCCTGCGGGAGGCCGTGGGCCGCCAGGTGGCGCTGACCCACGGGCACGAGACGGGGTGGGCGCTGGTGCCGGGGGCGCGCGAGGCGCTGCGCCGCATCGGCGACACCACCGACACCGTCACCTACCTGGGCGAGTACTCCCGGCGGCGCCTGGCCCGCGCCCTGTCCGCCCCCGCCGCGGCACGGATGCGGCGGGTCGCGCCGGGGGTGGACACCGGCCGGTTCCACCCCGGCGCGGGCGGGGAGCGGATCCGCGGGCGGCACGGGCTGGGCGGCCGCCCGGTCGTGGTGTGCGTCTCCCGGCTGGTGCCCCGCAAGGGCCAGGACACGCTGCTGCGCGCCTGGCCCCGGGTGCTGGCCGACGTGCCCGATGCGGCGCTGCTGATCGTCGGCGACGGCCCCTACGCGGGGCGGCTGCGGTCGGCGGCCGCCGGCCTGGACTCGGTGGTGTTCACCGGCCCGGTCCCCGCCGCGGAGCTGCCCGCCCACTACGACGCCGGGGACGTGTTCGCGATGCCCTGCCGCACCCGGCGGGGCGGCCTGGACGTGGAGGGCCTGGGGATCGTCTACCTGGAGGCGTCGGCCACCGGGCTGCCGGTGGTGGCGGGCGACTCCGGGGGCGCCCCGGACGCGGTCCTGCCCGGGGAGACCGGGCACGTCGTCGACGGCTCCCTCCCCGGTCCCGCCGCCCGGGCGCTCGTCCGGCTCCTGCGCGACCCCGACCGCGCCGCCCGGATGGGCGCACGCGGCCGGGAGTGGGTGGAGCGGGAGTGGTCCTGGGACCGCGCCCGCGCACGCCTCACAGGTCTTCTGACGGCCTAGGGACCCTCACAGGCCCTCTCCGTGGACGCCGCCGGGCGGGCTGTCGGAGTCGGTCGCCTGCGGCTCGCCCGTCTCGCTGTGCTCCAGCCACTCCTCCCAGGAGCGCTGGTAGAACCCCCAACCGTTGTCCCACTCCAGCTCCCGCGCGGTGCCGGTGGTCTCCAGCACGTCGCCCATCAGGGTGTTGTCGTGGAACCAGCGGGCGTCGGAGACCGACATGTTGGTGCAGCCGTTGGACCGGTTCGCGTAGCCGATGCTCCCGTTCCAGGGCGCGGCGTGGGTGAACTCGCCGCTGTTGGAGGTGCGCACCGCCCAGTCGGCCTCGACCCGGTAGTAGCCGGGCGAGCCCGCCGGGATGCCGACGGTCGCCGAGTCCATCACCAGCCTGCTGTACTTCTCCATCAGGACGTGGATCCCGGACGTGGTGGTGTTGAAGTGCCGCTCCCCCTTGCCGTTGCTGACCGGGATGGAGCGGACGCGCTCCCCGTCCACCTCCACGTGCATCCGGTGCTCGGGGACGTGCATGGTGGCGATGAGCTCGCGGCCCACCTCGAACCCGATGCGCCGGTCCTCGGTGCCGAACACCCCCTCGGAGGCCTCCACACCGGTCAGCCGCAGGTCGACGGTGACCTTCTGGTGCGGTTCCCAGTACTTCTTCGGCCGGAACACCGCGGTGGTCTCGTTCGGCCAGTTCCAGGCCCCCTCGGTGGCCTCCTCCGAGGTCACGTGCATGGAGTTCTCGACCTGCTCGCGGTTCTCCACGGGCTCCTCGAAGGTGACGACGACGGGCATGCCCACCCCGACGGTCTGCCCGTCCTGCGGCAGCACGAAGGGCTCGGCCAGGCGGTCCTCCCCGGCCACCGCGTGGGTGCCGAACGTGGAGACGACCTCGGTGCGCTCGCCGCCGGCGTCCCGGGCGGTGGCGTAGACGGAGACGACCCCGCCGGGGGCCAGGTTCCAGTCGCTGACCCAGGCCGAGCCGTCCTCCGAGAGCGTGCCGGTGACCGGCGCCCGCGCGGGGCCCCGCCCGTCCGTCCGCCCCGCCTCCGCCGCGGCCCACTGCTCCCGGTCGACCTGTTCGACGGTGACGTCGGTGAGGACGCCGCCCTCCACGGACACCCGCACCGGTGTGTTGGGCGCGATCCCGGACTCCCCCGGGGCCGGGCTGATGGAGATCCGCGGGCCGGGCGCCTCCTTCGGCTCCTCTTCTGCGGCCGTGCAGGCCGCGGCCGCCAGGGCCACCGCGACGGTGCCGGTGGCCAGGCGCCCCGCGAGCCGGACTCGTCGGTTCATGACAGAACCCCCAGATGTCACGTTAAGTGATTAAGATGTTACAACGGACATGGGGGAAATCCCGGCATTTGCCACTCATGCACCTCGACCACCCGCCGCACCGCGGTGTCCGGGCACGGAAAAGCCCCGGCGGCGACCGTGCGGTCGCCGCCGGGGCGGGTGCCAGGTGTTCCGGCTAGTGCTGGAACTCCTTGCGGTAGTACTCGAAGACCCAGCCGATGGCGGTGAGGATGATGGCGAAGCCGCCGATGATCACCATCCACCAGCCGATGGCCACGCCCACTGCGGTGAACGCCACGGCCATGGCCACGAACATCGGCCACCAGCTGTGCGGGCTGAAGAAGCCGTACTCGCCGGCGTTCTCGGCGATCTCGCCGTCGAGCCGCTCCTCCGCGGGGAGGCCGTGGAAGTGCTCGCTGCGGCGGGCCGCCTGCCAGAGCCAGTAGCCGACCATCCAGCCGAAGCCGATGGAGACGACCAGCGCCGTCGTACCGGTCCACTCGATGGCCCCGGTGTCCTGCCAGGACCAGTAGATGTACAGGGCGGCCGCCAGACCGAAGAAGGTCGAGACGCCCATGAACAGATAGGCCTGTGTCTTCATGAGCCCCTACTCCTTCGTGGCGCCGACGGGGACCGCGCCCGGGGCGGCGGCGTGCGGGTGGTTGAGGTCGAACGCGGGGCGCTCGGACCGGATCCGCGGCAGCGACGTGAAGTTGTGCCGCGGCGGCGGGCAGGAGGTCGCCCACTCCAGCGAGCAGCCGTAGCCCCACGGGTCGTCGACCTCGACCTTGGGCGCCTTCTTCGCGGTGATGTAGATGTTCCAGAAGAAGATCAGCGTCGAGGCGGCCAGGACGAACGAGGACACCGACGAGATCTGGTTCAGCTCGGTGAACCCGTCACCGGGCAGGTAGTCGGCGTAGCGGCGCGGGAAGCCCATGGCGCCCAGCCAGTGCTGGACCAGGAACGTGCCGTGGAAGCCGAGGAACAGCAGCCAGAAGTGGAACTTGCCCAGCGACTCGTTGAGCATCTTGCCGGTGAACTTGGGCCACCAGAAGTAGAAGCCCGCGAACATCGCGAACACCACGGTGCCGAACACCACGTAGTGGAAGTGCGCCACCACGAAGTAGGAGTCGGTGACGTGGAAGTCGATCGGCGGGGAGGCCAGCAGCACACCGGTGAGACCGCCGAAGAGGAAGGTCACCAGGAAGCCGATGGTGAAGAGCATCGGCGTCTCGAAGGTGAGCTGGCCGCGCCACATCGTGCCGATCCAGTTGAAGAACTTCACACCGGTCGGGACCGCGATGAGGAACGTCATGAACGAGAAGAACGGCAGCAGGACCGCGCCCGTCGGGAACATGTGGTGGGCCCACACGGTGACGGACAGGCCCGCGATGGCGATCGTCGCGGCCACGAGGCTCTTGTAGCCGAAGATCGGCTTGCGGCTGAACACCGGCAGGATCTCCGTCGCGATGCCGAAGAACGGCAGCGCGATGATGTACACCTCGGGGTGGCCGAAGAACCAGAACAGGTGCTGCCACAGGATGGCACCGCCGTGCTCGGCGTTGTAGACCTGCGTGCCGACCATGCGGTCGGCGCCCAGGGCGATCAGGGCCGCGGTCAGGACCGGGAACGCGATGAGCACCAGGACGCTGGTGAGCAGGGTGTTCCAGGTGAAGATCGGCATGCGGAACATCGTCATACCGGGCGCGCGCATGCACAGGCCGGTGGTGATGAAGTTGACCGCGCTGAGGATGGTGCCCAGACCGGAGACGGCCAGGCCCAGGATCCACAGGTCGCCGCCCAGGCCCGGCGAGCGGACCGCGTCGGACAGCGGGGTGTAGGCGAACCAGCCGAAGCTGGCGGCGCCGCCCGGGGTGATGAACCCGCTGATGGCGATGAGGCTGCCGAACAGGAACAGGTAGTACCCGAACAGGTTCATCCGGGGGAACGCCACGTCGGGGGCGCCGATCTGCAGCGGCATGATGATGTTCGAGAACCCGACGAACAGCGGGGTCGCGAACATCAGCAGCATGATCGTGCCGTGCATGGTGAACATCTGGTTGAACTGCTCGTTGGACATGACCTGCATGCCCGGGAGGAACAGCTCGGCGCGCATGAGGAGCGCCAGGACCCCGCCGAAGAGGAAGAAGCCGAACGAGGTGATCAGGTACATGTACCCGATGATCTTGTGGTCGGTCGACGTCAGCCAGTTGACGATCATCGAGCCCTTGCGGCCCGGCAGCCCCTGCGTGGCGCTGTGCGTGGGGGTGGTGGTCGTGCTCATTACTCGTTGGTCTCCTCGGCCTCGTCGGCACCGGAGCCCGTGCCCTCCGCGTTGGAGCCCTCGGCGCCGGAGCCCTCACCCGAGTCCGGGGTGTCGGGGGCCTCGGCGGCCTCGGTCTCCTCGGCGGCCGCGGCCTGCTCCTGCTCGGCGGCCCAGGCCTCGTACTCGTCCTCGGGCAGGACCTCGACGTTGAAGAGCATGCGGGTGTGGTCCACACCGCACAGCTCGGCGCAGCGGCCGATGTACTCGCCGGCGGTGCCGTCGTTGAGGTTCACCTGGAACGCGTTGTCGCGGCCCGGGACGACGTCCATCTTGAAACCGAACGCCGGGATCCAGAACGAGTGGATGACGTCCGGGGAGTACAGGTCGAAGTGCACGACCGCGTTCTCCGGCAGCACCAGCGTGGACTGCGTGGAGGGGTCGGCGGTGCCGTCCGGGTTGGGCATGCCCACCTCGGAGAACAGCACCTCGCCGCCCTCGTCCTTGGGGGCGTCCAGGTAGTTGAACTGCCACGCCCACTGGAACGCGACGACCTCGACGTGGACGTCCGCCTCCTGCTCGGTGTCCAGCAGGTAGCTCTGGTCGCGCGCGGTGAAGTAGAACAGCACCGCGATGACGACGATCGGCAGAACGGTGTAGAGCGCCTCGATGGGCATGTTGTAGCGCACCTGGGGCGGCAGCTGCTCAGAGCGCTTGCGGTGGAAGATGATCGACCAGATCATCAGCCCCCACACGAGAATGCCGACCGCGAACGCCGCCACCCAGGAACCCTGCCAGAGCGAGAGAACACGCTCGGCCTGCTCGGTGATCGGCTCCGGCATGCCCAAACGAGTGAGCTCGTTCGACGCGCAGCCGGTCGCGGCCAGCCCCAGCACGGCGAGCGCGGCGCCGCGTGGTGCCCATCGGCGCAGAGTGGAGCGCCGATTTTCTTGGCGGGTCGGACTCACGGATTGCCTTCCCAGCGGTGTAGCCCGTGGACTTCCACGGGCGGCCTAAGTATCCAAAGCTTGTCAGGGGGAAACATTATCGCGAACCGCCCAGGGTCCCGTTCATGGGCTTGCCTGGTCAGCGTGTTGCCGAAGGCCCGTGATACGGGACGCTCGGTGGTCCGCGGAGCCGGGCCCGTCCGCGCGCCGGGGGTGATCCCCTCCGGCGTCGGCGAGGCACGGCCCGGCGTTCCCCCGGGCCCCTCTCCCGTGAGGCGGCCGGGGCACCCGTCCGGGTGTCGGGCGGCGCCCGCGTCCACAGCGGGTGCGTCCGATCTCCGGCGTCCCACGGGGAGAGAACAAGGTGAGCGTATCGCTGGGTTTACGGCACCCTTAACCGGGTTCGCCTTACCGGGCGGGAGGGGTCAAGATTGGGACACGGAACGACAACGCACAGGGGGTTCCCGTGTCCGAGGGACGGCCGCTGCCCGGGGCGATCACGGCGTCGGTGACCGTGGAAGCGGTGGGCCGCAAATGCCCGATCCCCATCATCTGGGTGGCGCAGCGCATGCACGAAGTGCCCATCGGCGGGGTCATCGCGGTCACCGCGGACGATCCCGCCGCCAAGGCGGACATCCCCGCCTGGTGCCGGATGAAGATGCACGAGTTCGTCGCGGAGGTGCCCCTCGCGCGGGGTAGCGCTTTTCACATCCGGCGCATGTACTGAACCGTTCCGGATTCCGGCTCCGGTTGGATAACGATTCGGGCACACCGAATCCCGGGGGTGTGGGGTACGAGAAAGGCCGCACGGACCCAGGGGTCCGTACGGCCGATCCTCGCTCCGGCGGCGCCGCGGGGACGCCGGCCGCTAGCGGGCGTAGAACTCGACGACGAGCTGCTCGTCGAAGGGCACCGGGATCTGCTCGCGCTTGGGGCGGTCGACGACCGCGATGCGCAGGTCCTTGTGGCTGACCGCCAGGAACCCGGCGATCTTGTCGTCGGCGTGGACGCCCTCGGCGGCCTCGACGAACGGCACCATGGACCGGGACTTCTCCCGGACCTCGATGATCTGGCCCGGCTTGACCTGGTACGACGGGATGTCGACCTTCTTGCCGTCCACGGTGATGTGGCCGTGGTTGATGAACTGGCGGGCGGCGTAGATCGACGCGGCGAAGCCGGCGCGCAGAACCACGGTGGCCAGGCGCAGCTCCAGCTCGGCCAGCATCTCCTCACCGGTGCGGCCGGGGCGCTTCTTGGCGTTCTCGTAGATCCTGACCAGCTGCTTCTCGGTCAGGTCGTAGTACCAGCGCACCTTCTGCTTCTCGGCCTGGCGGACGGCGAAGTCGCTGCTGTTGCGGCGAACGCGGCGGCCGTGCTCGCCGGGCGGGTAGGGGCGCTTCTCGAAGTAGCTGACCGCCTTACGGGTCAGCGGCATTCCGGCGCGCCGCGACAACCGCACCTTGGGTCCGGTGTAGCGCATGCAATGTCCTTTCACATGGAATGCGGGGAATCCCAGGTAAGGCTGACCTAGAACTGGGAGGCGTGCGGGCACGCCCGGGCCCCGTGCGCCTGGCGGCGCCACCGGAGCGGGTTCCCCACCGTCGCGGTGACCCCGCGCGAACGGTTCGGGCTCTGCACCGGCACGCGTTTCAGCGCACCGGCGGGCACGGCGGACCCGCCGAAGAAGGACGACGGGAGCCGTGCGGTCGCGTCCCGGGCATGCGAACGCACGGGACGCGGGGTCACGACTGTCTACTCTACGGGGTCCGGGGACCCTAGACGAACGGGCGGACCTCGGCGGCGACCTCCGCGCCGTAGGAGCGCTCCAGGCGGTCCAGCAGCGAGGCGCCGGTGAGCGTGTACTCCTGCGGGCCGTCGACCTCCAGGCAGTGCACCGCGGTGGCGTTGCCCACCTGGGCCGCGCGCTCCAGGGACAGGCCCCAGGAGTGGGCGGCCAGGAATCCGGCGCGGAAGGCGTCGCCCATGCCGGTCGGGTCGACCAGGTCGCCGACGACGGCGGCGGGCACGTGGACGCTCGGCTCGCCCGCGCTGTCGATCCGGGCGCCCTTGGCGCCCAGGGTGGTGATGCGGGTGCCGACCCGGGCCAGGATCTCGGCGTCGGACCAGCCGGTCTTCTGCTCGGCGAGGGCCTTCTCGTACTCGTTGGTGAACAGGAAGGCGGCGCCCTCGATGAGGGTGCGCACCTGCGGGCCCTCCATGCGGGCGAGCTGCTGGGAGGGGTCGGCCGCGAAGGCGATGCCCCGGGTGCGGCACTCCTCGCTGTGGCGGACCATCGCGGCCGGGTCGTCGGCGCCGACCAGGACCAGGTCCAGGCCGCCCAGGCGGTCCGCGATCGGCTGGAGCTCGATGTTGCGGGCCTCGGCCATGGCGCCCGCGTAGAACGACGCGATCTGGTTCTGGTCGCGGTCGGTGGTGCAGATGAACCGGGCGGTGTGCCGCAGCTCGGAGATGTAGACGTGGGAGGTGTCCACGCCGTGGCGGTCCAGCCAGGCGCGGTAGTCCTCGAAGTCGGCGCCGGCCGCGCCGACCAGGACGGGGGACAGTCCGAACCCGCCCAGTCCGAAGCAGATGTTGGCGGCGACGCCGCCGCGCCGGACGTCCAGCTCGTCGATGAGGAAGGAGAGGGACAACTGCTGGATCTGCTCGGGGATGATCTGCTCCGCGAACCGCCCCTCGAAGGACATCAGGTGATCGGTGGCGATGGATCCGGCAACCGCGATACGCACGGGACGAGGTCTCCTTGGTCGGGACGCGCCGGCCCGGGGCCGGACACTGCTCCGGGCGCGCTCACGGCGCCCTTTCGGACTGACCCAGGGTACCGACCCGTGTTCGGCCCCACACACGGCGACGGGAGGGCGGATCAGGTCCGCCCTCCCGTCGGTGGCCGTCGGCGTCCCCGGCTCGTCCCGGGGCCGCGCGCCCTAGTTGAAGGAGTCGCCGCAGGCGCAGGAACCGGTGGCGTTGGGGTTGTCGATGGTGAAGCCCTGCTTCTCGATGGTGTCGACGAAGTCGATCGTGGCTCCGACGAGGTAGGGGGAGCTCATCCGGTCGGTCACGACCTCGACGCCGCCGAAGTCGGTGACGATGTCGCCGTCGAGCTCGCGCTCGTCGAAGTAGAGCTGGTAGCGAAGCCCGGAGCAGCCGCCCGGCTGGACCGCGACGCGGAGGCGCAGGTCGTCCCGGCCCTCCTGCTCGAGAAGCGCCCGGACCTTGCTGGACGCGTCCTCCGTGAGGATGATCCCCTCGGTGGTCTCGCTCTGAACCGTCATCGTGTAAAGCTCCTCGTGGAAAGGGGTTGCGGCCCGCTTGCGCCCGCGGCCCCGGTCTGACGCCCGCCGCCGGGACGGATGTCCTCTTCAACGGGTGCCAACACCCGGACCCGGCGCCGCATTCCGACGCGCCGCCGCCGTGTCCGTCCGGCCCTCCCGGCCCCGGTCGCGGGGTCCGGTACGGGCTGACTTGCGCGTGTTCCACCAGGGTACCCATCCGGCTCCGCCGCCACACCGGACGGCGGGACCGGACCGCGGTGCTCAGCGGCTCCAGCGGCGGGCGACCGAGGCCGCCAGGTCCCGCAGCCCCCGGGCGGGGTGCTCCATCGCGGCGGCCACCGAGCCGGCGGACTCGACCAGGGAGTAGGTCTCGGTGATGCCCGCGGCGGCCGCCTCGGCCCGGCCCACCGCCACCCGCCCGGCGGTGACCACGCAGGGGACGGCGTGCTCCCCCGCCAGGCGGGCGACGCCGTGGGGCAGCTTGCCGCGCAGGGACTGGGAGTCGAAGGACCCCTCCCCCGTGACGACGAGGTCCGCCGTTGCCAGCCGGCCGGCCAGGCCGACGGCGTCCAGGACCAGGCCGATGCCCGACTCCACGGCGCCGCCGAGCAGCAGCAGGGCGAAGCCCAGGCCGCCTGCCGCGCCGGCGCCGGGCTCGGAGCGGGCCGCGCCCTCGGGGTCGGCCCGGTCGGCGAAGGCGGTCAGGGCCAGGTCCAGGCGCTGGACCAGGGCGGGGTCGGCGCCCTTCTGGGGGCCGAAGACCGCGCTGGCCCCGTGCAGTCCGAGCAGGGGGTTGTCGACGTCGGTGGCGGCGACCAGGCGCACCCCGGCGACGGCCTCCCGGGCCGGGGCGACGTCCACCTTGTCGATGTCGGCCAGTGCCCCGCCGCCGCGGGCGAGGTCGGCGGCGGGGGTCGCGCCCAGGGCGGCGAGCAGCCCGGCCCCGGCGTCGTTGGTGGAGCTGCCGCCCAGGCCGACGACGACCGTGCGGGCCCCGTCGGCGACGGCGCGGGCGAGCAGTTCGCCGACCCCGGCGCTGGTGGTCCGGGCGGGGTCGCGCCGGCCGGCGGGGACCAGGTGCAGGCCGCAGGCCTGGGCGCTCTCCACGTAGGCGGTGTCGCCGACGAGCAGGTAGCGGGCGGTGACGGGCTCGCCCAGGGGGCCGGTGACGGAGGCCTCGCGCAGGGTCCCGCCCAGGGCGGTGTGCAGGACCTCGACGAAGCCGGGCCCGCCGTCGGAGAGCGGGACCAGGTCGATGCGGGCGGAGGGGTCGACGGACCGCCAGCCGTCGGCGACGGCGCGGGCGGCGTCCAGGGCACTGAGGGTTCCGGCGAACTTGTCCGGTGCGATCACGATGTGCACGTGTTCAGTGTGCTGGGTCACGCGGCTCCGCACCAGGGTTCGGCGCCAAAAAAATTCATATCCCGGACTTTCATTTCCGGAATACGGAAATCAGAGGCCGGGTGCGCCGTACACCGGGAACCAGCGCGACCGGTCGGACTCCAACGGCAGGTCTCCGCCGATGGCCGCCTCGGCCTGGAGCTCCAGGGCGTTGTCGCGGCGCTGCCCCGGCAGCGGCGCGAACGGGTAGAAGGTCCCGCGCTTGTACAGGTAGACCAGGCCCAGCGAGCGCCGCCCGTCGGTGAAGCCCACCAGCGAGCACAGCAGCGAGGGCCCGTAGCCGTTCTCCTCCAGGGTGGAGTTGACCGCGTGCAGCGAGGTGACCAGCCCCGTGATGTCGGGGTCGGTGACCTCGCCCTGCTCCGTCGGCGGGTGGTCGGAGCGCACCACCAGCCACGTGTAGCCGTACTCGTCGGCGACCTGGCCGACCGGCGGCCCGTCCCCGGCCTCCAGCAGCGCGGTGATGTCCTTCTCCAGGTCGGCGAAGGCCGCCCCCTCCGTGGGCCGGAAGGCGACCGACCCCGTCCCGGTGGGGCGGAAGCCGGCCGCCGCGCGCAGGGTGACCGCCGCCGACGGCAGCCCGAAGAGGGCGTCCAGGTCGGGACGGACGGGCTCGGACCGGCCCAGCAGGGCTCTCCAGAAACTCACACTGCCTCCTCGGCGGGAACGGATCTCAGGCGCCCCGGCCCAGCTGCCGGGAGATGTCGGAGAGCTGCGCCAGGCGCCGCTCCACCGGCGGATGGGTGGCGATCAGGCTGTTGAGGCTGAACCCCTTGGTGAACGCCGGGGCGAAGAAGAAGGCGTTGAACGGCTCCACCTGGCGCAGGTCCCGGCTGGGGATCCGCGCCATGTCGCCGGTGATCTTGGTCAGGGCGCTGCCCAGGACCGAGGGGCGCCCGGTGAGGTAGGCGGCGGCCCGGTCGGCCGCCAGCTCCCGGTAGCGCGACAGCGCCCGGGTCAGCAGGAAGCTCAGCGCCCACGCGACGGCGCTGACCAGCACCACCAGCAGGGCGACCACCGCAGGGGCCGGGCCGTTGTTGTTCCCCCGGCTCGCCCCGGAGAAGGCGGCGAAGCGCAGCCCGGCCTGGGTGAGGAACCCGGCCACGATGCCCAGGAAGCCGGCCACGGTCATGACCGTGACGTCGCGGTGGGCGATGTGGGACAGCTCGTGGGCCAGCACCGCCTCCAGCTCCGGCCCGTCCAGGCGGCGCATCAGTCCGGTGGTCACGCAGACGACGGCGGTCCTGCTGCTGTGCCCGGTGGCGAAGGCGTTGGGCACGTCGGTGTCGGCGACGCCCACCCGGGGCTTGGGCATGTCGGCCATGGCGCACAGCCGGTCGATGAGCGCGTGCAGCTCGGGCGCCTGCTGGGGGGAGACCTCCTTGGCGCCCATCGCGAACATGGCGATCCGGTCCGAGGAGAAGTAGCTGAACAGCGCGAACGCGAGGACGATGACCAGGACCAGCCAGATGTTCAGCCCGACGGCGACCAGCCCCACGACGAAGGCGACGTACACCAGGACCAACAGGAACATGGTGAGGGCCATCCGGCCGGTCAGGCCTCGGTCAGGAGTGAACTTGGAACCCGCCATGCGCTGCGCCCCTCCCACTGGTCCGGACGCCTCGGAGTCTAGTTCGCGAAGGTGAGAAAGGGGTGAAAACCGCACGTGAACACGCCGGAGCCGCCGCGACCGGGGGGTCGCGGCGGCTCCGGAACAGCATGCGCAGGCACCGAGCCGGCCCCGCCGAGGACGGTGGTGGCGGAGACCGGCGAAACGGCCCGGACCGCGGAAAGCGGCCCTAGCCCGGGATCAGGCCGTCGTCCTGCAGCATCTGGCGGACCTCGTCCATGCCGGCGTCGGCGTGGGGCAGGATGAACTGCGAGGGCTCCAGCGCGTCGGCGGCCAGCGGCGTCCCGTGCTCGCGCACCTTGTCGAGCAGGTCGTGCAGCGCCTTGCGGAAGGCGGCCTCGTCACCCTTCTCGATCGCCGCCTCCAGGGCGGAGTCGAACGAGTTGAGCAGGTCGAGGTCGGCGTCGGTGAGGTCCACCTGGCCCTCGCCCATGATGCGGACGATCACGCGCCCTCACCCCGTCCCGAGCCGCTGTTGCCGCCCTCGATCTGCGGGGTGGAGGAGGACCCGCCGCCGCCCAGCTCGAGCTTCATGCGCTCCAGCTCGGCCTCGACACCGCTGGAGCTGGCCATGCGGTCCAGCTCGGCCTGGATGTCGTCGCGCGGGCCGGACCCGGTGACGTCGTCGAGCGCGCCGGAGGCGAGCAGCTCGTCGACGGCCCCGGCCCGGGCCTGCATCTGGGCGGTCTTGTCCTCGGCGCGCTGGATCGCCAGGCCGACGTCGCCCATCTCCTCGGAGATGCCGGTGAAGGCCTCGCTGATCTGCGTCTGGGCCTGGGCCGCGGTGTAGGTCGCCTTGATCGTCTCCTTGCGGGTACGGAAGGCGTCCACCTTGGCCTGGAGGCGCTGGGCCGCCAGGGTGAGCTTCTGCTCCTCGCCCTGGAGGTTGGCGTGCTGCTCGCGCAGGCCGTCGATCTGCTGGGTGAGACCGGAGCGGCGGGTCAGGGCCTCGCGGGCGAGGTCCTCCCGGCCCTGGGTCAGGGCCGCCCGGCCCTGGTTCTCCAGCTTGGAGGACTGCTGCTCGAGCTGCTGGATCTGGAGCTCGACCCGCTTGCGGGAGGTCGCGACATCGGCCACGCCGCGCCGGACCTTCTGCAGCAGTTCGAGCTGCTTCTGGTACGAGTAGTCGAGGGTCTCCCTGGGATCCTCGACCGAGTCCAGGGCCTTGTTGGCCTTGGACTTGAAGATCATGGAAAGTCGCTGAAACACGCTCATCGGCGTGGCCGTCCCCTTCTCGGTGCGTACATCGGCTGTTCCCAGCGGGCGCTTCGCCCAACCCTACGCGGTCTGACCCGCGGTCGCCATAAAGCTGTGACCGGCTACCCTGAGGGTGTGTTCCGACGTCGCTCCGCTTCCGCAGACACGGATTCGAAGACCACCGAATCCGCCAGCCCCGAGGCCTCTGAGGCCACCCAACCTAAGGGATATACCCCTAAGAAGGGTGTGCCCACCCCCAAGCGCAAGGAATCCGAGTCGAACCCGCGCAAGCTGGTCAAGGCTCCGGAGACCCGCAAGGAGGCCTACGAGATCCACCGCGCCCGCTCCGAACGTAAACGAGGCGTCAGCAAGGTGAGTTCCGGCGGCCTCAAGGGCGTTCCCGCCGACGAGGCCCGGTTCTACCGACCCGCCGACCTGGGCCCGGCCCGCCGCTACGCCCGTGACCTGGTGGACTCCCGCCGCACGCTCAGCGAGTTCTTCCTGCCGCTGTCGATCGTCATCATCCTGCTGATCATGGTGCCCAGCCCGATCTTCCAGGTCGGTGTGGCGTACGTGGCCTGGCCGCTGATGATGGTGTCGCTCATCATCGAGGGCGTCTTCACCTCGCGCCGGGTCAAGCGGGAGGCCGCCGAGCACTACCCGGACGACGACATGCTGCGCGGCATCGGCTGGTACGCGGTCATGCGCCAGATCCAGTTCCGCCGGCTGCGGCTGCCCAAGCCGAAGGTCAAGGTCGGCGAGGTCCCGGTCCCGCACTAGCGCGGACCCGGGACGGGGCCCGCGTCCCCACGGACACCCGGGGCCGGTGCGCGCACGCGCACCGGCCCCCGACCTTCTCCCCCGTCTTTCCCCGGGACCACCCCGGGGCTTCCCCGATCTTTCCCCGGGTTCTCCGCGAAGGCCGGTGGGAGCGTTCCCACACCCGCCGGGGCCGCCCTCGCGGAAGGACCCGGTACCCGGCTAGAGTGCCCGCCATGGAATTCCGCCATCTCGGCAAGAGCGGTCTCGTCGTCAGCGAGATCGCCTACGGCAACTGGATCACCCACGGCTCCCAGGTCGAGGAGGACGCGGCCGTCGCCTGCGTCCGCGCCGCCCTGGACGCCGGCATCACCACGTTCGACACCGCGGACGTCTACGCCCGCGGCAAGGCCGAGGAGGTCCTCGGCCGGGCGCTCAAGGGCGAGCGCCGCGACGGCCTGGAGATCTTCTCCAAGGTCTACTGGCCGATGGGCCCGGGCAAGAACGACCGGGGCCTGTCGCGCAAGCACATCATCCGCGGCGTGGAGGACACCCTGCGCCGCCTGGGCACCGACTACCTGGACCTGTACCAGGCCCACCGGTTCGACCACGGGGCCCCGCTGGAGGAGACCCTGCGGGCCTTCGAGGACCTGGTCCGCCAGGGCAAGGTCCTGTACGTGGGCGTCTCGGAGTGGAACGCCGAGCAGATCGAGCGGGCCCTGAAGATCGCCGACGAGTCCGGGTTCGACCGCATCGTCTCCAACCAGCCGCAGTACAACATGCTGTGGCGGGTCATCGAGTCCGAGGTCGTCCCGGTGTCCCGCCGCGAGGGGCTGGGCCAGGTCGTCTGGTCGCCCATCGCGGGCGGCATCCTCACCGGCAAGTACAAGCCGGGCGCGCCGCTGCCGGAGAACACCCGGGCCACCGACCCCAACAGCAAGCACTTCATCGCCGATCGGGTCGGCGACCAGGAGCTGCTGGAGCGGGTGCAGAAGCTGGCCCCGCTGGCCGCCGAGGCGGGTCTGACCCTGCCCCAGCTGGCCGTGGCCTGGGTCCTGCAGAACGACAACGTCTCCACCGCCATCGTCGGCGCCACCCGGCCCGAGCAGGTGCGGGACAACGTCCAGGCGGCCGGCGTGAAGCTGGACGCGGAGCTGCTGGCCCGGATCGACGAGATCCTCGGCGACAGCGTCGACCGCGACCCGGCGCTCACCCGCAGCCCGGAGGACATCCGCGCCTAGGCGGAGTCCCCGGACCTCCGCTCCGCAGCGGTCCGTGCCCGGCGCCCTCCGGCGCCCGCGGACCCCGCCGGCGCGGGAGGGCCCTGGGAGAACAGGGCCCCGGCCCCCGGAAGGGGCCGGGGCCCGTCGGTCATTCGGCGGGTTCCAGGGACATCGTGTAGACCTCCCTGCCGTCCTCCAGCAGGACGACCCGGCCCACTCCGCCCTCGGTGAGCTCGCCCCAGTTCTCGCCGAGCCAGCTCTCCGCGTCGCCGCGCGAGGTGAACGACTCCGCGGGGAGGTCACCCGCCGGCGGGTCCGCCCCGTCGGCCTCGCGGTACCGCCAGGTCCACGCCATCGTCGACCGCCCTTTCGTCCCGATAGGTCGCGGTCTACGGGTCACCGCGATCCAGTCCCGAGCTTAACCAAGGCTTGGTGGAGCATGCGGTTTACTTCTTCAGGTGCGAATCCGATTCCCGGGGACGGCCGGCCACGCCGGATGGCCCGCCCCGCAGTGCACCTGCGCCTCGTGCAACCAGGCCCAGGCCGACCGCCGGCTGCCGCTGCGCGTGACCGTCGACGACCGGTTCCGGCTCCGCGAGAGCGGTGCGGTGGGCCCGGTGCCACCGGACTACTCGGTGACGCCCACCCCCGACGGCATCCTGGTGGCGAGCCCCGACGGCGGGCGGCTGCTCTACGCCCGCTCCGGACCCGCGGTGCTGCCCGCGGTGCCCCCGGTGGAGGCGGTCCCGCCCGGCTCGGGGTTCGCGTCGGCGCCGCCCCAGCAGGTGGACATGGTCATCGTGGACGCCGCCCAGCGCCCGGAGACCATCGGTGAGCTGCGGCGCAGCGGGGTGATCGGTGTGACCACGGCCGTGGTCGCGGTCGGCGGCGACCACCGGGTCCGCTCCCCCGCGGAGTTCGCCCGCCGGGCCCGGCTGTGGGGCGCGTTCGCCCCCGGCGACGGCCACGTCATGTCGTGCCCGCCGGCGGTCTGGCCGCAGTCGCGGCCGCACGGCCCGCACCGGGTGCTCATCACCGGCGGCGCCCGCTCGGGCAAGTCGGTCGAGGCCGAGCTGCGGCTGCTCACCGAGCCGAAGGTGTCCTATGTGGCCACCGGCGAGCCCGCCGACCCCGCGCGTGACCCGGAGTGGGCCGAGCGGGTGGCCCGGCACGCCGCCCGCCGGCCGTGGTGGTGGGAGACCGAGGAGACCCGCGACCTGCCGTCGCTGCTCAAGCGGGCGCGGGGCGCGGTGCTCATCGACTGCCTGGGCACCTGGCTGACGGCGGTCATGGACGAGCACGGGCTGTGGGACGAGGAGCCGGCGCCGGACGCCGAGGAGCGGGTCGAGGCCGAGATGCACGACCTGCTGGAGGCGTGGCGGGCCACCCAGGCCTACGCGGTGGCGGTGACCAACGAGGTGGGCTCGGGCGTGGTGCCCGCGACCCGGTCGGGGCGGCTGTTCCGCGACCACCTGGGGCGGCTGAACCAGTGGGTGGCCGCCGAGTCCGAGGAGGTCGTCCTGGTCACGGCCGGACGCGTGCTGGAGCTTCCGTGAGCGGTGCCGCCGGCGCGGGCGCGCGTCTGGCGGTGGGGACGTTCACCGTGGTCCCGGTCCGGGTGGAGCGGGTGGACCGGGCGGCCGCCCGGTGGGCGATGCTGTGGGCCCCCGCGCTGGGGGCGGCGGCGGGCGCCCTGACCGGGGCGCTGGCCGCGGTGGGGGCGGCGGCGGGGCTGCCCCCGGCTCTGGCGGCGCTGCTCGGTGTGGGCGCCGGGGCGCTGTTCACCCGGGGGCTGCACCTGGACGGGCTGGCGGACCTGGCCGACGGGCTGGGCAGCGCCCGGCCGGCCGCGGGCGCGCTGGAGGTGATGCGCCGCTCCGACATCGGCCCGTTCGGTGTGATCACCCTGATCGTCGTGCTGGGCGCGCAGGTGCTGGCGCTGGGCCGGCTGGCGGAGGTGTCCCCGTGGGCGGCGTTGGCCGGGGCGGTGGCGGCGGGGACCGCGGGCCGGACGGCGATCACGTGGGCGTGCACGCCGGGGGTGCCCGCGGCGCGTCCGGAGGGGCTGGGCGCGCTGGTGGCCGGGACGGTGCCGGTGGCGGGCGCGGCGGCGGCGACCGCGTGCGCGCTCGCGGTGTGCGCGCTGGGTCTGCTCCGGGGTCCGGCGTTCGCGGCGGCCTGCGCCGCGGCGTTCGTCGCGGGCCTGGCGGGGGCGGCCCTGCTGAGGCGGCGGGCGGTGCGCCGGCTGGGCGGCGTGACCGGGGACGTGCTGGGGGCGCTGGCGGAGACGGCGGCCACGGTGGCCCTGGTGGTGCTCACCGGCGCGGTCGCGTGGCTGTGAAGCCGGGACCGCGCGGCCACCAGGCGTTTTCTACCGATCGGTAATATCAATGCGCACCCGATGTAGCCATCATCACATTTTTTCACACCACGTTTCACCGCCCACCACGCCGGGGAACGCGCCGTCCGCCCGCCGCCCGGCTGTGACGGCCCCCACCGGCGGCCAGGGGCGCCCTCCCCGGCCGGTCGGCCCGGGGCCGACCCCCGACCGGCCCCGCCCGCCGCTCCCCCGCGCAGCGCCCCCTCAGGGGCCGGAGCGCCACGTCACCGACCGGAGCACGGGGCGACTAGCATCGTGGGTGTGAGCACGACGTTGTCAGTACACACGGAGTCCCCCAGTTCGCTCGACGCCGACGCCCTCGTCGTCGGTTACCACTCCGGGGGCGACGCCCCGGAGCCCGCGTCGGGCGCTCATGACGTCGACGCCGCCTTCTCCGGCGGCCTCGCCCAGACCCTGTCGCTCCTGGGAGCGAGCGGCGCCGCAGAGGAGGTGCACACCCTTCCCTCCCTCGGGGCCGTCGCCGCCCCGGTGATCGTCGCCGTCGGCCTCGGTGACAGGCCCGCCGACGGCCCGGTCGACGCCGACACCCTCGCCCGCGCCGCGGGCGCCGCGCTGCGCGCCCTGGCCGCCCGCCCCGAGGGCGCGGGCCGCGTGGCGCTGGCCCTGCCGGCCGGCACCGCCGAAGAGGCCGGGGCCGTCGCCCTGGGCGCCCGGCTGGGCGCCTACTCCTTCGACCGCTACCGCACCGGCGAGAAGGCCGGGAAGAAGGCCGCCCCCGCGCTGCTGCTGGCGAGCGGCGCCGAGGGCGCGCAGGCCGCGGTCGAGCGCGCCGCCGTCCTGGCCGACGCGGTCGAGCTGACCCGCGACCTGGTCAACACCGCCCCCTCCGACCTGGTCCCCGAGGACCTGGCCGCGACCGCCCAGGAGATCGCCGCGCAGGCCGGCCTGGACATCGAGGTGCTCGACGAGCAGGCCCTCGCCGAGGGCGGCTACGGCGGCCTGACCGGCGTCGGCCAGGGCTCGGCCAACCCGCCGCGCCTGGTCCGCCTGGCCCACACCCACCCGGAGGCCACCCGCACGGTCGCCTTCATCGGCAAGGGCATCACCTTCGACTCCGGCGGCCTGTCCCTCAAGCCCGCCACCGCCATGGACTGGATGAAGTCCGACATGGCCGGCGCCGCCTCCGTGCTCGCCGCCCTGCGGGCCGTCTCCGCCCTGGGCCTGAAGGTCAACGTCGTCGGCTACCTGGCCGTCGCCGAGAACATGCCCAGCGGCACCGCCCAGCGCCCCTCCGACGTGCTGACCATCTACGGCGGCAAGACCGTCGAGGTCCTCAACACCGACGCCGAGGGCCGCCTGGTCATGGCGGACGCCCTGGTCCGCGCCCAGGAGGACGGCCCCGACCTGGTCGTCGACATCGCCACGCTGACCGGCGCCCAGCTGGTCGCGCTCGGCACCCGTGTGTTCGCGGTCATGGCCAACGACGACGAGGTGCGCGAGCAGGTCGTCGCGGCGGCCGGCGCCGAGGGCGAGGCCGCCTGGCCGATGCCCCTGCCCGCCGAGCTGCGCGCGGGGCTGGACTCCGCGGTCGCCGACATCGCCAACGTGGCGGGCGAGCGCTGGGGCGGCATGCTGTCCGCCGGCGTCTTCCTCAAGGAGTTCATCGGCGAGGGCGTCAAGTGGGCGCACCTCGACATCGCCGGCCCCTCCTTCAACCAGGGCGGCCCGCACGGGTACACGCCCAAGGGCGGTACCGGCTCCGGCACCCGGACCCTGATCCGCATCGCGGAGTCCTACGCCGAATAGCCCGACCCCGGGGCGGCCGGCGCTCCCTGAGCCCGCGCCGACCGCCCCGACCGCGGTCCCCTCCCCCCGAGCCGCGGAAACCACCGGCAATCACCAGCCACCACAACAAGGAGTTCGTTCCCGTGAGTGAGAGCGGCGGCACCTTCGACCTCGTCGTCCTTGGCGGCGGCAGCGGCGGATACGCGGCGGCACTGCGCGCCGCGGAGCTCGACATGAACGTCGTGCTGATCGAGAAGGACAAGCTCGGGGGCACCTGCCTGCACCGCGGCTGCATCCCCACCAAGGCCCTCCTGCACTCGGCCGAGGTCGCCGACTCCGCCAAGGAGAGCGAGAACTTCGGTGTCAAGGCCACCTTCGAGGGCATCGACATCGAGGCCGTGCACAAGTACAAGGACAAGGTGATCAACGGCCTGCACAAGGGCCTCACCGGTCTGATCAAGTCCCGCAAGATCACCGTCGTCGAGGGCGAGGGCCGCCTCACCGGCAAGGACGAGGTCACCGTCGGCGACGCCGTCTACAAGGGCAAGGCCGTCCTGCTGGCCACCGGCTCCCAGCCCAAGACCCTGGGCCTGGAGATCGACGGCGAGAAGGTCATGACCAGCGACCAGGCCCTGGGCCTGGACCGCGTCCCCGGCTCCGTGGTGGTCCTGGGCGGCGGTGTCATCGGCGTGGAGTTCGCCAGCGTCTGGCGCTCCTACGGCGCCGAGGTCACCATCGTCGAGGCCCTGCCGCACCTGGTGCCGGTCGAGGAGGAGTCCAGCTCCAAGCTGCTGGAGCGCGCCTTCCGCAAGCGCGGCATCAAGTACGAGCTGGGCACCCCCTTCGAGTCGGTCAAGACCACCGACTCCGGGGTCACCGTCACCCTCCAGGGCGGCAAGACCCTGGAGGCGGAGGTGCTGCTGGTCGCCATCGGCCGCGGCCCCGTCTCCGCCGGCCTGGGCTACGAGGAGCAGGGCATCTCCCTGGACCGCGGCTTCGTCACCGTGGACGAGAACCTGCACACCGGCGTCGGGAACATCTACGCCGTCGGCGACCTCATCCCGACCCTGCAGCTGGCCCACGTCGGCTTCGCCGAGGGCATCTTCGTCGCCGAGCACATCGCGGGCCTCAACCCGGCCCCGATCGACTACGACGGCGTCCCCCGCGTCACCTACTGCGAGCCCGAGGTCGCCTCGGTCGGCCTGACCACCAAGGCCGCCAAGGAGCGCGGCCTGGAGGTCGTCGAGATGAACTACAACCTGGCGGGCAACGGCAAGAGCCAGATCCTCCAGACCCAGGGCGCCGTCAAGGTCATCGCCGAGAAGGACGGTCCCGTGCTGGGCGTCCACATGGTGGGCAGCCGCGTCGGCGAGCTGATCGCCGAGGGCCAGCTCATCTACAACTGGGAGGCGCTGCCCTCCGAGGTGGCCCAGCTCATCCACCCGCACCCGAGCCAGTCGGAGGCGCTGGGCGAGGCGCACCTCGCGCTGGCGGGCAAGCCGCTCCACGTCCACGACTGACCGCACCGGGGGCGGGCCCGGCGGGCCCGCCCCCGCCGCCGTACATCCGCGCTGCCCATCACCGGGATCGGGCAGGACACCGCGCCCATATCCAACGAGGAACCCATGCCGACATCCGTTTCCATGCCCGCCCTGGGTGAGAGCGTCACCGAGGGGACTGTGACCCAGTGGCTGAAGAACGTGGGCGACACCGTCGAGGTAGACGAGCCGCTCCTTGAGGTCTCCACCGACAAGGTGGACACCGAGATCCCCTCCCCGGTAGCGGGCGTGCTCACGCAGATCCTCGTCCAGGAGGACGAGACCGTGGAGATCGGCGCGGAGATCGCCGTCATCGGCGAAGCGGGGGAGGACTCCGCCGCGCCGGCCGCCCCGGCCGCCGAGGAGGCGCGCCCGGAGCCGGCCGCCGTCCCGGAGCCCGAGCCGGCCCCGGAGCCGGAGCCCGAGCCCCGGCAGGAGCAGGCGCGGCCGGCCGCCGAGGCCCCGGAGCCCGCGGCCCCCGCCGCGGAGGGCCCCGAGACCCCCGTGACCATGCCCGCCCTGGGTGAGAGCGTCACCGAGGGGACCGTCACCCAGTGGCTCAAGAGTGTCGGCGACACCGTCGAGGTGGACGAGCCGCTCCTCGAGGTCTCCACCGACAAGGTGGACACCGAGATCCCCTCCCCGGTGGCCGGCGTGCTCACGCAGATCCTCGTCCAGGAGGACGAGACCGTGGAGATCGGCGCCCGGATCGCCGTCATCGGCGGTGCCGGCGCCGCTGCCGCCCCCGCGGCCCCCGCCGCGCCGGAACCGGCCCCGGCGAAGGCCGCCGAGCCCGCGGCGGCCGAGCCGGCCCCCGAGCCCGCCGCCCCGGCGCCCGCTCCGGCCTCCACCGACACCCCGTCGGTGGACATCGGCACCCTGAGCAGCACCGGCCCGTCGGGGACCGACACCGGCACCGAGGGCTACGTGACCCCGCTGGTGCGCAAGCTCGCCGCCGAGCACCGCGTGGACCTGAGCCGCGTCCGGGGCACCGGCGTGGGCGGGCGCATCCGCAAGCAGGACGTGCTCAAGGCCGCCGAGGAGCAGAGGGCCGCCGCCGCGCGCGCCGCCGCCCCGACCGCCCCGTCCTCGGCCCCGCGCAAGCAGAGCGCCGACACGGCGCTGCGCGGGCGCACCGAGAAGCTCACCCGGCTGCGCAAGTACATCGCCGACAGCATGGTGGAGTCCCTGCACGTCTCGGCGACGACCACCCAGGTCGCCGAGGTGGACGTCACCAAGATCGCGCGCCTGCGCGAGCGGGCCGCCGAGAACGGCGGAACGGCCCCGGACTTCTTCGCGTTCTTCGCGCTGGCGACGGTGGAGGCGCTGCGCGCCCACCCCAAGCTCAACGCGTTCATCGACGCGGACAAGCAGGAGGTGACCTACCACGACGTCGAGAACCTGGGCGTGTCGGTGGACACCGAGCGCGGCCTGCTGGTCCCGGTCGTCAAGGACGCGGGCAAGCTCGGGCTGAGCGGCCTGGCCGGCACCATCTCCGACCTGAGCGAGCGGGCCCACACCGGCCGGCTGGGCCCGGACGAGCTGGGCGGCGGCACGTTCACCATCGCCGAGACCGGCGGCACCGGGGCGCTGTTCGGCACCCCGATCATCAACCAGCCGCAGGTCGCGATCCTGGGCACCGGCGCGGTCGTCAAGCGCCCGGTCGTGGTCGAGGACCCGGCCATGGGCGGCGAGGTCATCGCCGTGCGCTCGATGGTGTACCTGTCCCTGGCCGTGGACCACCGGCTGATCGACGGCGCCGACGCGGGCCGCTTCCTCACGGCGGTCAAGGACCGCCTGGAGGAGGGCGACTTCGAGGGCGAGCTGGGCCTGTCCTAGCCGTCCGCCGATCCGCCCCGGAGGGCCGGGCACCGCACGGTGCCCGGCCCTCCGGCGTGAAAGTTCACATTCGCTTGACCTCTACAGCGGTTGAGGTTTTAGCGTTGGTGCACCGACCAGCACGGCACAAGGACCTGACACATGGACAACCTGCGGATCGCGGTGATCCTGGGCTCGAACCGGAACGGACGCACGGGGCCGGCGGTCTCCCGCTGGTTCGTGGACCTGGCCCTGGGCCGACCGGACCTGGACGTCGACGTCCTGGACGTGGCCGACCTGCCCGCCGACGAGCGGTACGGTCACGGGCACGGCGCCCCGCTGGCGGACTTCGGCCCCCGGGTGGCGGCCGCCGACGGGTACGTGGTGGTCACCCCCGAGTACAACCACGGCTATCCGGGCCCGCTCAAGAGCGCGATCGACTCGGCCCGCCGGGAGTGGTTCGGCAAGGCCGCGGGGTTCGTCTCCTACGGCGGGATGTCCGGCGGCCTGCGCGCGATCGAGCAGCTGCGCACGGTCTTCTCCGAGCTGCACGTGGCGACGATCCGCGACACGGTGAGCCTGCACAACGCGGGCGCGCTCTTCGGTCCGGACGGGCTCCCCGGCCCGGAGATGGCGGGCGCCGACGCCGCGGCGAAGCTCCTGCTGGACGAGCTGTCCTGGTGGGCCCTGGCCCTGCGCGAGGCGCGCCGGCACCGGCCCTACCCCGCCTGAGCCCGCCGGGCGGGCGTGGGGGCACGGGCCGGGAACGGTGGACGGGGCGGCACCTCGCGGCGCCGCCCCGTCTTTCTACCCCACCAATCACCATCCCCTGATGATCCCCATCATCAAAGGTCTGTTGGGTGGACGCGACAGCCAGCCCGACAGCGCGTCGCCCACGGTAGCCCCGCGTTGACGCGGAGTTCCATGTCCCACGTTCAAAGTAGAAGACCCGGGGCCCCGCGCGCAGGACTTTGGCGAAAATCCCCGGGAAAAAATCGGGGCGGCCCCCACAAGGGCACCCCGGCCCCGGTACTCGCTCCCGCGCCGGGTAGACACCTGAGCATGAAAGTGGCGATCACGGGCAGTTCGGGACTCGTCGGGGCGGTACTGGTCGAGGCGCTCCTCGCCGACGGGCACCGGGTCGTGCGGATGGTGCGGCACGCGCCCCGGCCGGTCTACCGGTCGCGGTTGGAGGAGGCCGAGTGGCGCCCCGAACAGGGGCGGGTGGACACCGTGGCGCTGCACGGCGCCGACGCGGTGGTGCACCTGGCGGGGGCGCCGCTGAGCCACGCGCCGTGGCCCCGGGGGCGGCGGGAGGCGATCCGGCGGGCCCGGGTGCGCGGCACCCGCACCCTGACGCGGGCGCTGACCGGTATGGACGCCCCTCCCCCGCGGCTGCTGGCCGCCTCCGGCATGCAGTTCTACGGCGACACCGGGGGCCGGGTGGTGACCGAGGCCGACCCGGCGGGCACCGGCTTCCTGGCGCAGGTGTGCCGCGACTGGGAGGCGGCGGCCGCCGAGGCCGCCGGGGCCGGGATCTCCACCGCGCACCTGCGGATGGCGGTGGTGCTGGACCGCTCCGGCGGCTACCTGCGCTCGGTGCTGCCGCTGTACCGGGCGGGGCTGGGCGGCCGGATCGGCTCGGGGGCCCAGTACATGACGTGGATCGCGATGCGCGACGCCATCGGGGCGATCCGGTTCCTGCTGGAGCGGCCCGACGTCACCGGGCCGGTCAACCTGTGCGCGCCCGAGCCGGTGAGCAACGCCGCCTTCACCGAGGCCCTGGCCCGCGCCCTGGACCGCCCGGCGGTCCTGCGGGTCCCGGCGACGGCGCTGCGCGCCACCCTGGGGGACTACGCGGAGGAGACGGCCCTGCTCGATCTGCGGGGGCGGCCCGAACGCCTGATCAAGGAAGGTTATTCCTTCACACTTCCCACCATCGACAGTGCGCTATCCGACATCCTGGCCCGACCGCTGCCTTCCGCCGGGGCGTAGAGTGAATGTGTGAGTGATCTCGTTTACGCATGGCTCGGCGCCACCCCCGTCCCCTACCATCAGGGCTGGGACCTGCAGAAGCGGCTCCACGAGCGCCGCGTCGCCGACGAGGTGGCCGACACCGTCCTCCTCCTGGAGCACGAACCCGTGTACACGGCGGGCAAGCGCACCGGGAGGTCGGATCGTCCCATCACAGACCCCGGAGCGCCGGTCGTGGACATCGACCGGGGGGGCAAGATCACCTGGCACGGCCCCGGGCAGCTCACGGTGTACCCCATCGTGCGGCTCCCGGACCCCATCGACGTGATCGCCTACGTCCGCATGCTGGAGGAGGCCATCATCCGCACCATCGCGGAGTACGGCCTCGTCGGCAGGCGCGTGGAGGGGCGCACGGGGGTGTGGCTGGACGCCGACCCCGACCGCGGGCTCATCGAACGCAAGATCGCGGCGATCGGCTGCCGCATCGCCCGCGGGGTCGGCATGCACGGGCTCGCCCTGAACTGCAACAATGACATGTCGTGGTTCGACCGGATCGTCCCCTGCGGCATCTCCGACGCCGGGGTCACCTCGCTCACCGCCGAAACCGGGCGCGACGTCCCGGTCGCCGAGGTGCGACCGCTGATGGAGCGCCACCTGGCGGACGTCCTGGGCGCGCACCAGTACAGCCACATCGACGGCCCCGGACTGCTGTCCGAGCCCGTCGCCGCCCGGGGATGACACACCACACCATGAGCCGGCCCCCGCACGGCCCCGCCCTCACCAGGGCGTCCGGGTCCGCGGGGCACAGAAGGGAACGGGTTCACGTTGACCATCGCTCCTGAGGGCCGCCGCCTGCTGCGCGTCGAGGCGCGCAACAGCGAGACCCCCATCGAGAAGAAGCCGCCGTGGATCAAGATCAAGGCGCACATGGGGCCGGAGTACTCCGAGCTGCGCTCACTGGTCAAGACCGAGGGCCTGCACACGGTGTGCCAGGAGGCGGGCTGCCCCAACATCTACGAGTGCTGGGAGGACCGCGAGGCCACCTTCCTCATCGGCGGCGACCAGTGCACCCGCCGCTGCGACTTCTGCCAGATCGCCACGGGCAAGCCCACCGCGCTGGACCGCATGGAGCCGACCAAGGTCGCCAACTCGGTCAAGACGATGGGGCTGCGCTACGCCACCATCACCGGTGTCGCCCGCGACGACCTGGAGGACGGCGGCGCCTGGCTCTACGCCGAGACGGTGCGCAAGATCCACGAGCTGAACCCGGACACCGGCGTCGAGCTGCTCATCCCGGACTTCAACGCCGACCCCGACCAGCTGGCCGAGGTCTTCGGGTCCCGCCCCGAGGTGCTGGCGCACAACGTGGAGACGGTGCCGCGCATCTTCAAGCGCATCCGCCCGGGCTTCCGCTACGAGCGCTCCCTGGAGGTCATCACCAAGGCCCGCGAGGACGGCCTGGTCACCAAGTCGAACCTCATCCTGGGCATGGGCGAGACCCGGGAGGAGATCAGCGAGGCCATGCGCGACCTGCACGAGGCCGGCTGCGACCTGCTGACCATCACCCAGTACCTGCGCCCCTCCAAGCTGCACCACCCGATCGACCGCTGGGTGAAGCCGCAGGAGTTCGTGGAGCTGGGCGAGGAGGCCGAGGAGATCGGCTTCGCCGGTGTCATGTCGGGGCCGCTGGTGCGTTCGTCCTACCGGGCCGGACGCCTCTACCAGCAGGCGCGCGAGAAGCGTGACGCCGAGGCCGCGGCCCTGACCAAGTAGTACATAACGGGCTTTCCGCCCGAGTCGTGACCAAGCTGGAACGGTGGCCTCCGGGCCACCGTTCCGCGCACCCGGGTCCCGCCGCATATCCTGGGGGTCCGACAGGGCGCCCCGACAGGTGGCGCCGAAGGGCGCCGCACGAGTCGACCGCGTAGGTAGAAGGAGGCAAGGCAGCTTCGGGATCTCCGTCCCCGCCGACGGTCCGTCGGCGCCCGCTGCCTGAGAGCACGATGGCGAAAAAGGGTTCCGAGAGCACAGCACCCGCCCAGGGCAAGGACAAGAAGGAGCCCGGCCGGCTCAAGCAGATCGGCATGGTCGCCAAGGTCGTCCACCGCCAGAGCCCGCGCAGTATCCCGCTGGCCGCCGGCGTCGCGGTCCTCATCCTCGCGGTGTTCGTCGTCATCGGCATCTGGACCGGTTCCTGGATCCTGTGGCCGCTGACCGGCCTGCCGATCGCGCTGCTGACCGGTTTCATCATCTTCACCCGTTCGGCCCAGCGCGTGCAGTACCAGATCCTCGACGGCCAGATCGGCGCCGGCGCGGCGATCCTGGACAACATGCGCGGCAACTGGACGACCGAGTTCGCGGTCAACGCCAACCGCCAGCAGGACGTGGTGCACCGGGTGGTGGGCCGCCCCGGCGTCATCCTGGTCGGCGAGGGCGACCCGCACCGCCTGAAGTCGCTCATCGCCTCGGAGAAGAAGCGCGTGTCCCGGGTGGCCCTGGACACCCCCATCTACGACTACAAGGTGGGCAACGGCGAGGACCAGGTCCCGCTGGCCAAGCTCCAGCGCACGCTGGTCAGGCTGCCGCGCACCCTGGACAAGAAGGACGTCACGCAGCTCAACTACCGGCTGCGCGCGCTGCCCGCCAAGATGCAGATGCCCAAGGGCCCGATGCCCAAGAACGCCAAGATGCCCCGGGGCCTGCGCGGCCAGAGCGGCGGCTGACAGCCCCGGCGCCTTTCGCCACGCGACGAAGGGGGCGCGCACCGGACGGATCCGGTGCGCGCCCCCTTCCCGCCGTTCAGGACCGGTCCGCTGCGGGCGCGTAGTCGATGAGGTCGCCGGGGCGACAGTCCAGCTCCCGGCACAGGGCCGCCAGCGTGCTGAACCGGATGGCCCGGGCCCGGCCGTTCTTGAGCACCGACAGGTTGACCACGGTGATCCCGACCCGGGCGGCCAGTTCGGTGAGGGTGATCCCGCGCGCGGCGAGCACCTCGTCCAAGCGGACGACGATGTCCGCGCCCTCGTCCTCCTCCGGCGGCATCAGACCAGTCCCCGCACGTCGTCGCGCATCCGTGTGCCGCGCCGGAACACCTCGGCCAGCCCCAGCAGGAGCAGGGACACGAAGACCATCGTGAAGGAGATCCCGCCCTCCCCGATGAGGACGTAGGAGATCTCGAAGCCGTCGACGCCCAGGGCCTGGCCGCGCAGGAGCCCTTCCCCGACCTTCTCCGCGGCCGGGACCAGCAGCGTTCCGGCCAGGACGGCCAGGGCGATGACGCGCAGCCGGAGGGCGTTGGCGGGGACGAAGGGATCGCCGAGGTCCAGGCTCCGGACGATGCGCAGCAGGTTGACCATCACCAGGAGGGCGGCCGCCTGGGCCAGCAGGCCGGGCAGGACCAGCAGCAGCCGCTGCACCGTCGTGGGGTCGTGGAACGTGATCACCATGCCCTGCTCCGCCTCGATCCCGTACTCGGGCCCGGCCGGGACCGCGGGGGGCGCCGGCTCCGGGGCGCCGTCGGGGGACGGGACCGTGATGGTGTTCGCGGGCACGGAGCCGTCGGCGGGCAGCAGCGGTGTGATCCACACCAGGGCGAACACGGTCGTGAACAGAGTGACGCCGATGGCCATGACGAGGATGAACCGAGCCACGAAACCGTCGGCACGGCTCCACCGAAAGGGGGTCCTCTTCGACATGCCTTCCCTCCTTATCGTTTTTCGATATTAACGATAAACGATAAGCCCCGGCGTGCCGAACGGATGGAACGGCGAGGGCCCCGGGGCGCGTTCGGCGCTCCCGGGGCCCTGTGGTGCGTGGTGTGCGGGCTCAGCCGCAGTCGACGGCCTGATCGGCGGAGGTGCCGCTCAGACCCGCCAGCGGGTCGTCCGCGGACTCCCCGCCGGACTCGCCGCCGCCCTCGGAGCCCTCCAGGGCGACGCCCTGCCAGTCGGTGCCCATGACCAGCTCGACCGAGCCGGACAGGTCCGCGGCCTCCTCGATCTGCGCCCCGCTGACCAGCGCGTCGGCCACGGCCTGCGCCTGCGCCTGCTCGCCCGGGGCGTGGTAGACCGTGGTCTGCTGCGGGGCCCGGGTGGTGGGGTTGCCCGAGCCGGTGACGGTGAAGCCCAGCCCGGACAGCAGCGGCTCCACCTGTCCGGCCAGCCCCTGGGTGCCCTGGTTGTTGACGATGTACACCGAGACGTCGGAGGGCGAGACGGATTCCTCGGGGGCCTCCTCGGCCGCCTCCTCCGGCTTCTCCTCCTCTTCGGGCCTGGTCGCCTCGCCCGCGGCGACCGCCGCGAACAGCTCCGACGCCTGGGGCTCCATGAGCTGGACCTTGGCGTCGTTGTAGTCCTCGACCGGGACCGTCACCATGTTCATCCGCCCCAGGTCCACCCCGCGCATGGCGATGGCGAGCTCGGCCATCTCGTCGACGCTGAACTCGCTGTCGGTGGTCATGCTGTCGGTGACCGAGCCGAAGAAGTCGTAGAGGGTGGCGGGGCTGGTCATGACCTCGCCGGTGGTGACCTTGCGCAGGATCGCGCCGATCATCTGCTGCTGGCGCTTGATCCGGTCCAGGTCGCTGCCGTTCTCGGTGGTGTCCCGGGAACGGGCCAGGGCGAGCGCCTGGGTGCCGTCCAGGGTCTGCTCCCCGGCGGGCAGGTCGAGCTTGGCCTTGGGGTCCTGGAGCGGCTCGGGGATGCACATGTCGATCCCGCCGATGGAGTCGACGATGGCCTGGAACCCGGCGAAGTCGACGAGGACCATGTGCTCCAGGTGGACGCCGGTGATGTTCTCGATGGTCTTGCCCTGGCAGTCCATCCCGCCGTAGAACATGGCGTGGTTGAGCTGGTCCACCGTCCCCGCGGTGATGCCGGGCTTGTCCTCGACGGGGTCGCAGCCGGGCATGGTGACCATGAGGTCGCGGGGCATGTTGACCATGGTCACCCCGCCCTTGTCGACGTCGATGTTGACCAGCACCAGGACGTCCGGGCGGATCCCGTTGGCGACGCTGTACTCGGCGTCCTCCCCGGCCCGCTCGTCGGTGGCCAGCAGCAGGATGTTGTGGATCCCGTCCACCTGCGCCGGGCGGTCGCCCCAGGCGTCGGTGTTGATGTCCTCGGTCTGCACCGCCAGGGCGTCGCGGTAGCCCGCGTAGCCGACCAGGCTGGCCGCGATGACGACGCCCGTCAGCCCGCAGGCCGCCCACTGACCCGGGGACATCCACGCCTTCGCCGTGGACTTCGCCGTTCTGGACACGTGTCTGGGAGCCAAGAGGGCACCTGCGATCCGTTCAGGGACAAGGGAAGGGGGAGGCCGTTCTCCCGGGCGGGCCCGGGGGTCACGACGGGATCACGGCCGAACGCTACCGCACGGTACGCCGAAGGCCGGGTTTCGGTCAAGTAAGGGTAACGAACCCCTTCGACCGGAATGTCCCCCTGGGGATCAGCAGGCGCTCTCGGGCTTCTCCTCCGCGGTGATCCCGCCCAGGTCCTCGGTGACCGAGATCTCCGGCGCGGCCTCCTCCTCGTCGCCCTTGAACCCGGTCCAGTCCGGGCCGAGGACCAGTTCGAGGGTGCCGGTGAGCCCGGCGGCCTCCTCGGTGACCGCGGTCTCCAGCGACCCCGCCAGCAGCTCGGCGGCGGCCTCCTGGCCGGGCGCGTAGTAGACGGTGGTGACCGCGGGGACGCGGACCTGGGGGTTGCCGGTGGCGTTCACCGTGTACCCGTCGGTGGTCAGCCGCTCGGCGACCTGGCCGGCCAGGCCCTCGATCCCGGTGCCGTTGAGCACGTCCAGGGAGATGTCGGCCGGGGTCGGGCCGCTCTCGGCGTCGTCGGCCTCCTCGCCCCCCTCGTCCCCGTCCTCTTCCTCCTCCGCGCCCCCGGAGAGGTCGGCGCCGGAGTTGATGGCCGTGAAGAGCTCGGAGGCGGCGGGCTGGCTCAGCGCCAGGCGGTTGGGGTCGGCCGGGTGCTGGCCGTTGGGCACGGTGACGAACTGGATCCTGTTCAGGTCCACCTCGCGCATGGAGATCGCGATGTCGGTCATCGTGTCGACGGTGAAACCGTCGTCGGCGGTGACCGATTCGGTGACCGCGTTGAGGAAGTTGGTGATGGCCAGGGGGCTGGTCATCACCTCGCTGCTGAGGACCTGGCGCAGCATGGCGCCCATGAACTGCTGCTGGCGCTCGATGCGGGACAGGTCGCTGCCGTCGCCCTGGCCGTAGCGGGAGCGCACGTAACCCAGCGACTGCTCGCCGTCCAGGGTCTGCTCCCCGGCCTCCAGGGTCAGGTGGGCCTTGGGGTCGTCGATGGGAGCGGGGATGCACATCTGCACGCCGCCGACGGCGTCGACCATGTCCTTGAACCCGGTGAAGTCCATCATGACGAAGTGGTCCAGGTGGACCCCGGTGACCTGCTCGACGGCGTTCCACTGGCAGCCCACGCCGCCGAAGGTCATCGCCGAGTTGATCATGCCGCTCTGCGGGGCCATCCCCTCGTAGCCCTCGACCGCCTCGCAGCCGGGCAGGTCCACGACCAGGTCGCGGGGCAGGTTGACCATGGTGACGGCGCCGCGGTCGACGTTGATGCTGGCGATGAGCATCATGTCGGGGCGCTCGCCCTCGGCCTCGCCGTAGTTCGCGTTCTCCCCCGAGCGCACGTCCGACCCGATGACCAGGAGGTTCATGACGCCCTCGACGCTGGTGGGCCGGTCCCACTCGTCGGTGTCGACCTGGGCGGTCGTGATGTTGTTGGCGATGCCCTGGTACCAGAGGTAGCCGCCCAGGCTCCCCACGATCGACAGCGCGGTGACCGCGCAGGCGACCCACTGCCCCGTGGACAGGCGCACGGCGTCCAGGAAGCCGGCGGGGCGTGGGGCGGAGCGTTTTCCAGCCATGGCGAACCTTCGAGGGGTGCGGTGAGACCCGGGAGGGAGGGGACGCCGGGCGTCCGATGAGGGGATCACACAGTCCCGGGACGGTGTGACCGAGAATCGGATGCTAACAGCACCGGAGGGGCTGTTGATCCCGTCGTCATCCGCGCCGGGACCCGGGTGCTCAGATGCGGACGGCCACGGTGCCCGCGGCGCGGTCGTGGAGGCCGCGGGTGTCGCGGTCGTAGATGACGGCCGGGATGACCAGGCACAGCAGGAGGGTGCGCACGGCCATGGAGGCGAACCACGGCCAGGAGCGCTCGCCGGTGGCCTTGATCCGCACGCCGACCAGGCGGCGGCCGACCGAGGTGCCGAACAGGCTGAGCAGCACGATGTTCATGGCGGCGAACACCACGAGGGCGGTGTTGCTGACCAGGGTGGTGGCCTGCTGCTCGTCGGCGACACCCGCGCCGATGGCCCCGGCCGAGTACAGCCCGGCGGCGATGAGCAGCGCGAGCAGCCAGTCCAGCAGCAGGCCGGCCAGGCGGCGGCCCACGCCGGGCACCGAGTCGGGTCCGTGTTCGGGCAGGCCCAGCCGGTTGCCGCGGTAGCGGAAGTCGTCGTCGGTCACGGCCCTGTCCTCGCTCATGCCTCCACGGTATCCACCGCCGCGCGCGGCCTCGTCCCGGGTCGCCCGCACGGGCCCGCCCCGGGCCCGGCGGCGCCGTGGCGCGGGCCACATCCGGGCCTCCCGGCGTTCCGTTTTCGCCCTGTACACACAGGAATCACCGGGTCAGGCGGTATGGTCTGCGAAAACACCGGAGTCCGTAACATGCAGGAAACAATGGAGACACGGCATGGAAATCCCGCGCTCCTAGCTTCGTCAGCGAAGCCGGGAGACACCGCGTCGATCCGCCGCGTCCGCGATGGGGCGGCCCGCGGATCCGGTCGTCTCAGCCACCTGCACGGAGGTTCGTTTTGTTCAGCAGCGTCGACGAGGTGCTCGCTTTCATCCGGGACGAGGACGTCAAGTTCCTCGACGTCCGTTTCACGGACCTGTTCGGAGGCGTGAACCACGTTACCCTCCCGACCGAGAACGTCGACGCCTCGACGTTCACCGACGGTCAGATGTTCGACGGCTCGTCGATCCGCGGTTTCCAGGCCATCCACGAGTCCGACATGCTGCTGCTCCCCGACCTGAGCACCGGCGTGCTGGACCCGTTCCGCAAGTACAAGACGCTGAACATGACGTTCTTCGTCCACGACCCCCTCACCCTGGAGTCGTACAGCCGCGACCCGCGCAACGTCGCCCGCAAGGCCGAGGCGTTCCTGCGCGGCTCCGGTGTCGCCGACACCGCCTTCTTCGGGCCCGAGGCCGAGTTCTACATCTTCGACGACGTCAAGTTCGAGACCCGGTCCAACACCGGCTTCTACGAGATCGACTCCATCGAGGGCGCCTGGAACACCGGTTCGGCCCTCGAGGGCGGCAACCGCGGCTACCGTCCCCGCTACAAGGGCGGCTACTTCCCCGTCGAGCCGGTCGACCACTACAGCGACCTGCGCTCGGACATGGTCCGCACCCTCATCGAGGCGGGCATCGAGGTCGAGCTCCAGCACCACGAGGTCGGCACCGCCGGCCAGGCCGAGATCGGCATCAAGTTCGGCACGCTGCTCCAGCAGGCCGACCGCGTGCAGCTGTACAAGTACATCGTCAAGAACGTGGCCAACAACGCGGGCAAGACGGCGACCTTCATGCCCAAGCCGCTGTTCGGCGACAACGGCTCCGGCATGCACTGCCACCAGAGCCTGTGGAAGGACGGCGAGCCGCTGTTCTTCGACGAGTCCGGCTACGGCCAGCTGTCCGACACGGCCCGCTACTACATCGGCGGCCTGCTCAAGCACGCCCCGGCACTGCTCGCCTTCACCAACCCGACGGTGAACTCCTACCACCGCCTGGTGCCCGGCTACGAGGCCCCGATCAACCTGGTCTACAGCCAGCGCAACCGCTCCGCGTGCATCCGCCTGCCGCTGACCGGCTCCAACCCCAAGGCCAAGCGCATCGAGTTCCGCGTGCCGGACCCGTCGGCCAACCCGTACCTGGCCTTCTCCGCCATGCTCATGGCCGGCATCGACGGCATCAAGAACAAGATCGAGCCGCCGGAGCCCGTGGACAAGGACCTCTACGAGCTGCCGCCGGCCGAGGCCAAGGCCATCAAGACGGTCCCGGCCTCGCTGGACGACGCGCTCAACGCGGTCGAGGAGGACCACGAGTTCCTCCTGGAGGGCGGCGTGTTCACGAAGGACCTCCTGGAGACCTACGTGGACTTCAAGCGCACCGAGGAGATCGACTCCCTGCGCCTGCGCCCCCACCCGCGCGAGTTCGAGCTCTACTACGACATCTAGGCCGTAGCGCAGCTCCCCGGGGAGGCGCGCCCGCGCGGGCGCGCCTCCCCGCCCGGGGCCCGTATCCCTTCGG
>NZ_JBHVLR010000003.1:68621-295612 GCF_042797335.1 Nocardiopsis sp. NPDC057823
TGGGGTCCGGCTTCTGTTTTTCCCCCATCCCCCTCTGCGCCGCGCGCCCCCCCGCCGCGGGGGCGCCCCGCCCCGGCGCCCCCCCCCCCCCCGCCGGGGGCGGTGCGCGGTTCGCCCCCCCCCCCCGACCCGGTTCCGGACCATCCCCGGGCGAACCCGGCGACGGGGGCGCGTGGAGGTGTTCCGGCCCTCACCGTGCGGCCGTCCCGGGGCCGTGCGGCTACCGTTGACGCGTGGCAAGGGACGGAACAGACACCATGACGGCAGGCTCGCTCGCACGGCGCGGCTTCAGTGACAGCCCGCGGGCCCTGCGGCTGCTGACGGGGGCAGGGCTGGACTCCTCCGCCGACACGGCCGTGATCGACTCCCTGGCGGCGGCCCCCGATCCCGACCAGGCCCTGCTGGGGCTCATCCGGGTCCTGGAGAGCGACCCCGACCCGGACGTCCTGCGCGACGCCCTGCGCGAGGACCCCGACCTGCGGGAGCGGCTGTGCCGGGTGCTGGGCACCGGCGGTGCCCTCACCGACCACCTGGTGCGCCACCCCGGCGACTGGCGGGAGCTGCGCGGCGCCGACGCCGCCCGCACCCCCGAGCCGGAGGAGCTGCGCCGGGGGCTGCTGCACACCGTGGGCGCCGACCCCCACTCCCCCGCTCCGGCCGCCGACCTCTCCGGCACCCGTTCCGCCGCCGAGCTGCGCCACGTGCTGCGCGTCGCCTACCGGCGCCGGGTGCTGCGGCTGGCCGGCCGCGACCTGACGGGGCTGGTCACCGTGGACGCGGTCGCCGCCGAGCTGGCCGACCTGGCCGCCGCCCTGCTGGACGGCGCGCTGGCGGTGGCCCGCGCCGAGCACCCCGAGGACGCCGCCCGCTGCCGCCTGGCCGTCATCGGCATGGGCAAGTGCGGGGGCCGCGAGCTCAACTACGTCAGCGACGTGGACGTGGTGTTCGTGGCCGAGCCCGCCGGGGACCCCGGGGACGGGGAGCCGGCGGACGAGCAGGCGGCGATGCGTTCGGCGACCCGGCTGGCCACCGCCATGATGCGGGTGCCCGTCGAGACCGACGCCGAGGGCACCCTGTGGGAGGTGGACCCGGCGCTGCGCCCGGAGGGCAGGAACGGCCCGCTGGTGCGCCCGCTGTCGGGGCACCGCGCCTACTACGAGCGCTGGGCCAAGACCTGGGAGTTCCAGGCCCTGCTCAAGGCGCGGCCGATCGCCGGGGACGCGGAGCTGGGCCGCGCCTACATGGACGTCATCACGCCCATGGTGTGGCAGGCGTCCGCGCGCAAGGACTTCGTCGAGGACGTGCAGGCGATGCGCCGCCGGGTGCTGGAGCACATCCCCGCCGGGCAGGCCGACCGGGAGCTCAAGCTGGGCCCGGGCGGGCTGCGCGACATCGAGTTCTCCGTGCAGCTGCTCCAGTTGGTCCACGGCCGGGCCGACGACCGGCTGCGGTCGGGCACCACCCTGGTGGCGCTGGCCGCCCTGTCCGAGCACGGGTACGTGGGCCGCCAGGACGCCGCCGGGCTCGCCGACGCCTACCGGTTCCTGCGCCGGCTGGAGCACCTGCTGCAGCTGGAGCGGCTGCGCCGCACCCACCTGATGCCCGACGGCGCGACCGCCGACGGGCAGGCGGAGCTGCGGCGGCTGGGCCGGGCCCTGGGCTTCGTCGCCGACCCGGTGCGGGAGCTGACCGAGGCCCGCCGCAAGGTCGCCGCCGAGGTGCGCCGCCTGCACGAGAAGCTGTTCTACCGGCCGCTGCTGAACGCCGTCGCCAAGCTGCCCGGCGGGGAGGTGCGCCTGTCCCCCGAGCAGGCCCGCGACCGGCTGGAGGCGCTGGGATTCGCCGACCCGGCCGGGGCGCTGCGCCACCTGGAGTCGCTGACCTCGGGCGTGTCCCGGCGCGCGGCCATACAGCGCACCCTGCTCCCGGTGATGCTGGGCTGGTTCTCCGACGCCCCCGACCCCGACGCGGGGCTGCTGGGGTTCCGCCAGGTCAGCGACTCGCTGGGCACCACCCCGTGGTACCTGAGGCTGCTGCGCGACGACGTCCGGGTCGCCGAGCGCATGGCGTGGCTGCTGGGCACCAGCCGCTACGTCACCGACCTGCTGCTGCGCGCCCCCGACGCGATCAAGGTGCTCGCCGACGACGCCGACCTGGCGCGCCGCGACCCCGGGTCGCTGGCCGCCGAGGCCGACGCGGCGCTGCGCCGCTACGCCACCGCCGAGGAGTCGGTGTCGGCGGTGCGGGCGCTGCGCCGCCGCGAGCTGCTGCGCACCGCCGCCGCCGACCTGTTGGAGGTCTCCGACGTCCGGGAGGTGGGCTCGGCCCTCACCGACATCTCCGCGGTGACCATCGACGCCGCCCTGCGGGTGGCCACCGCCCGGGTGCTGGAGGCCGACGGCGAGGAGCTGACCCGGGTGTGCGTGGTCGCGATGGGCCGGTTCGGGGGCGGTGAGCTGACCTACGCCAGCGACGCCGACGTCATGTACGTGCACGCCCCGCTGCCCGGCGTGGACACCACCGCGGCGACCCGGCAGGCGATGGCGGTCGTCCGGGAGCTGGCGCGGCTGTTGGAGATGCCCGCGGCCGAGCCGCCGCTGAAGGTCGACACCGACCTGCGGCCCGAGGGCAGGAGCGGCCCGGTGGTGCGCACCCTGGACTCCTACGCCGCCTACTACGGCCGCTGGTCGCAGGTGTGGGAGAGCCAGGCGCTGCTGCGGGCCCGGCCGGTGGCCGGCGACCCGGAGCTGCGGGCCGCGTTCACCGCGCTCATCGACCCGATCCGCTATCCGGCGGGCGGGATCGACTCCGCGTCGGTGCTGGAGATCCGCAAGCTCAAGGCGCGCATGGAGGCCGAGCGGCTGCCGCGCGGCGCCGACCCGACCCTGCACACCAAGCTGGGCCGGGGCGGGCTGTCGGACGTGGAGTGGGTGGCGCAGCTGACCCAGCTGCGCCACGCCCACGAGTACCCGGACCTGCGCACCACCGGCACCCTGGAGGCGCTGGAGGCGGCGGTCGCCCACGGGTTCCTGACCGCCGACGACGGCGCCGTCCTGGAGCAGGCCTGGCGGCTGGCCTCGCGGGTGCGCGGCATGGTGATGCTGGTGCGCGGCCGGGGCGGCGACTCGCTCCCCACCGACCTGCGGGTGCGGGCGGCGCTGGCCACCGCCATGGGCTGCCGCAGCGCCCAGGACGAGGAGGGCCTGTGGGCGGGGCCCGCCGAGCAGCTGACGGAGGCGTACCTGCGCACGACCCGCCGGGCGCGGGCCGTGATGGAGCGCGTCTTCTACGACGACTAGGACCTGTTCTCGAACGCTCTCCTGTGCCGCCGGGGGTTCGCGAGGCGCCCGGCGGGCCGAAGCGCGGCGGAGGTTCGAAAGAGCACAGCCTAGGAACGGCCGGGGAGGGTGACGGTGGCGGTCAGGCCCCCACCGGGGCGGGGTGCGAGGTCCAGGGTCCCGCCGTGGACGGCCACGACCCGGGAGACCAGGGCCAGGCCCAGCCCGTAGCCATCGCCGCCGCGCCTGGTGCGGCCCTCGCCGCGCAGGAACGGCTCGGTGAGCCGGGCGACGGTCTCCGGGGCCAGCACGGGGCCGGTGTTCTCGGTGCGCAGCACGGCGGACCCGTCCGGGGCTCGGCCGACGGAGACGGTGGCGGTGCCGTCCTCCACGTTGTGGCGCAGGGCGTTGCGCACGAGGTTGTCGGCCAGCCGCAGCAGCAGTTCGGCGTCCCCGGTCACCGGCGCGGGCGCCGCGTCCAGGCGCAGGCCGACGCCGCGCCGTCCGGCCTCCTCCCGGGCCTCGGCGACGGCGCGGTGGACCGGGTCGGCCAGGTCCAGGGGTTCGGCGGCCGCGGTGACGGCGTCCACGTCGGCCAGCCGCAGCAGCGCCTCGGTGATGCCGACCGCGCGGGAGTTGACCTCGGTCAGCCGGTCGAGCACCGGGTCGTGGCCGGGTTCGCGGCGGGCCACGTCGAGCATGGTGGCGGTGATCGCCAGCGGGGTGCGCAGTTCGTGGGAGGCGTTGGCGGCGAACCGCTCCTGCACGGCGAAGGCGTCCTGGAGCCGGTCGAGCATGTGGTCGAAGGCGTCGGCCAGCCGCCGGAACTCGTCGTCGGGACCGGTCAGGCGGATGCGGTGGTCCAGCCGGCCGGCGGCGACGGTGCGGACCGCCGCGTCGATGCGGTGCAGGGGCCTGAGCACCCACCCGGCCAGGAACCAGCCCCCGGTCAGGCCGATGGCGGCCAGCGCGAGCAGCACCCACAGGGTCACGTCCACCAGGGCGTCCACGATCTGCCCCCGGGAGGTGATGTTGACGTGGGTCACACTGGGGTCGGCGGTGGTCAGCGGGTAGTCGGGGATGTAGCGGACGACGATGTACACCCCGGCCAGGACCGCCATCCCGGACACGACCAGGAAGGCGGCGTAGCCCAGGGTCAGGCGCAGGCGGGCGCTGACCGGCAGTCCCGGCCGCCGCAGCGGGGCCCGGTTCACCGCTCCCGCCCGGGGTCGACCAGGCGGTAGCCGACGCCGGGAACGGTGACGACGGGGTCGGGGGCGCCCAGGGCCTTGCGCAGGTGGGAGACCGCGACCCGGGGCGCGCTGGTGAAGGGGTCGGCGTGCTCGTCCCACACCTTCTCCAGCAGGGTCTCTGCGGTGACCACGGCCCCGTCGGCGCGCATGAGCAGTTCGAGGACGGCGAACTGCTTGCGGGGCAGCCGCAGCGGGCGGGCCCCCCGGTGGGCCTCCCGCCGGTAGGGGTCCAGGCGCAGGTCGCCGACCCGCAGCACCGGGTCGACGGCGGTGGCCGGGCGCCGGGCCAGGGCGCGCAGGCGCACCACCAGCTCCTCCAGGGCGAACGGCTTGGTGAGGTAGTCGTCGGCGCCCAGGGAGAACCCGTCGACCTTGTCGCGCAGCCGTCCGGCGGCGGTGAGCATGAGGATCCGGGTGCCGGGGTGGTCGCGGACCAGGACGGCGCACACCTCGTCGCCGTGCACGCCGGGGATGTCCCGGTCCAGGACGACCGCGTCGTAGTCGTTGACGGCGACGCGTTCCAGCGCCCGGTCCCCGTCCAGGGCGATGTCGGCGGCGATGGCCTCCTGCCGCAGGCCCGCCTGGAGGGCCTCGGCCATGTAGGGCTCGTCCTCGACGACCAGTACGCGCATACGGTGCTGCCCCCTCTTCCCGGCGGGCTCCCCGGGCCCGCTCGGCCCCGAGTCTAGGAGCGCGCCTGTTGCGGAAGTGTTGGGTTGCGCAAGTGTTGCGCGAACGCTCAACACGGACGCAACTCCCCCTTTGATGGTGTGGCCCCCGCAGGCCGGGCGCCGGGCCCGGCTCCGGACGAGGGGGAGTTCGTTGAACGCAGTGCGCCGCTGGGCGGCGACCGCGGCCGTGGCGGCCGTGCTGGTGTCGGGGGGCTGCGCGTCCCAGGAGGCCGGCGGCGGGGGCGCCGCGGCGGGCCGGCTGTCATTCGGCTCCGAGCCGCTGACCGAGGAGGACGGGTTCGTGCCGGTGGGCGAGGGGCTGGAGGTCGACGCCGACGTCCCGGCGCTGGCCAACCTGGACCCCGAGCTGCTGGCGGCTGTCCAGGAGGCCGCGGCGGACGCCCTGGACGCGGGGATCGACGTGGTGATCGTGACCGGCGGCTGGCGCAGCGAGCGCTACCAGGAGCACCTGTGGGAGGAGGCGCTGCGCGAGCACGGCGGTGAGGAGGAGGCGAGCCGGTGGGTGGCCTCGCCCGAGGAGTCCACCCACGTCAGCGGGGACGCGGTGGACATCGGGTACACCAACGCCGCGGACTGGTTCTCGCGGTTCGGGCACGAGTACGGGCTGTGCCAGACCTACGCCAACGAGCTGTGGCACTACGAGCTGGCGGTGGAGCCGGGCGGGCCCTGCCCGCACCCGGTCTCCGACGCCTCCGAGCGGAACGCGGGCGCCCCCGTGCCGGAGGGGTGAGGCACGGGGGCGCCGTTCGGGGCGGGTCCTCTCAGGCGGTCACCGGTGGTTCCAGGTGACGGTGGCGGCGGGGCCGACCCGGTTGGACCCCGTCTCCCATTCCACGTTGCCGGAGCCGTCGACCTTGACGAGCTTCCATTCGGTGCCGGCTCCGATGTCGACCGTGCCGGACCAGGTGGGGTAGGTGGCGGCGTCGGTGGACAGCTTCACGCCCCGGGAGGGGTCCCAGGACCCGAGTCCGGGAGTGGAGCCCACCACGTACACCTCCTGTCCCCAGACGGTGTGGACGACCGCCCGCAGGGTGTCCCCGGTGCCCGGGTCGGGGCCTCCGCAGTCGTCCTCGCACTCGCCGTCGACGTGCAGGGCCACGGCCCCGTTCGCGGGCACCTCGACGGTGACGCGTCCGCCGGAGACGGTGGCGGTGCCGCCGCCCGCGGCGTTGTCGTAGGTGCCGTCGGGCAGGGAGGTGTCGGAGGTCAGCCGCCAGGTGTCGCCGGTGGCGTTGAAGGCGGCGAAGCCGCGCGCCCCGCGGTCGAAGGCGAGGCGCCCGTTCCCGTCGGTGGCGCGCTGGACCAGGGCGGTGTCGCCGGCGGAGGCGCGGAAGGCGGCCATGCCCGCGACGGTGGGGTGGCGGTGGGAGCAGACCCATGCGCCGGTGGAGCAGTCGGTGTCCTCGGTGATCCAGCCCGCCGGGTTGCCCTCGGCGTACCCGGTGCTGGGCGGGCCCTCGGTGACGTTGTCGCCGAAGTCGTAGCCGGAGGTCACCACGGGGGTGCCGTAGGGGTGGGCCAGCATGAACGCGGTCGCCAGGTGGTAGCGGTCCCCGTCCTTGTAGGTGAGGGTCGGGTGGTAGCGCTGGGTGTCGTGGTTGTCGATGAAGACGGTGGCCTGCTCCGAGGTCAGCCCGCCGTAGTCCGGCATGTGCGCCAGCCCGGCGATGTTCCCGTCCTTGAACTTCCCGGCCACGTCGCGCTGGTAGTCGAAGTTGGTGACCTCGCCGTAGGGGGCGTAGGCGGTGTAGGGGACGGTGGCGTCGCCGTAGACCTCGTAGAAGACGCGGGGGGTGCCGCCGAAGCCGGGCACCGTGTTCAGGTTCCCGAAGATGTCGGCGATGTGCGCTTCGGGGACGTGCTTGGCGGCGTCGACTCGGAAACCGCCCACCCCCAGGTCGACGAGGCCGTTGAGGTAGCGCTTGATGTGGTCGCGCACCCGCGGGTCGGCGGTGTCGAGGTCGGCCAGGCCCACCAGCTGGCAGTTCTGGACCTCCTCCTTGTCGTTCCAGTTCGCGATCTCCTCGTAGCAGGGACCGAAGTCGTCGTACCCGTAGGAGGCGGTGCCGTCGCCGAAAAGGTCGGGGTGGTCGTACTTGGCCCAGGAGGTGCCCGCGCTGCCGACGCCGTCGCCGTCGCCGGTCATGTGGTTGACCACGGCGTCGACGTAGACGCGCACGCCGTTGTCGCGGCAGGTCCGGACCATGGCGGCGAACTCCTCGGCGGTGCCGCGCCGGGTGTTGTCGAGCCGGTAGGAGACGGGCTGGTAGTCCTGCCACCAGGGGTGGTTGCCGCCTTCCGCGAAGGGGATGACGACGTGCTCCTGGGGCGGGGACACCTGGACCCCGGAGAAGCCGTTGGGTCCGAGGAAGTCCTCGCACTCGGCGGCGACGGAGTCCCAGTTCCACTGGAAGAGCTGGACGAGGGCCTCGTCGTCGGGTGTGGTCCGGGCGGCCGCGGCCTCCGCCGGGGCCGGCAGGGGTGCCGCGGACGCGGGGAGGGCGGTCAGGGGGAGGAGGAGCAGGGCCGCGGCGGCGGCCGCGTTCAGGGGGGTGCGTCGGTGCATCGGCGCTCCAGTGTCGCTTGCGGGGGGTCGCGCATCCTCTTGCGTGAAATGCAAGAAATTGCGTGATGCCGAGCACACTACCGGCCCGTTACGGCTTTGTGAATAGAGCACTACCCGCGCTTCGAAATGGGACGTGGTCCCTCCAGCGGCCGGGACCGGAGGCGATCGCGTTCCGCCACGTCGGGTCACCGGTGGCGCCCGCGCAAGATCTTGCGTCACGGGTAAAGAAAAACCGGCGCCGGCGCGGTTCACGGGCTCCGCGCCGGCGCCGGTCGGGGACCGGCGGGGTCCTATCCCCAGAAGACGGCGACGCCGATGTTGACGATGGCGAGCACGCCGGCGATGATCGCCAGGTTCTTGGCGGGCTTGCGCAGGTTGAGCACGCCCACCACCACGACGGCCAGGGCGATGATCAGCTTGACGCCGATCTTGATGTGGTTCAGGTCGCCCAGGTCGCCCATCTCGGCCACGCCCACCAGGAGCAGGCCGGTGACGAGCTGGAGCAGGGAGCTGTGCAGCAGGACCTTGGTCGACTTGGGGTTGTCGGTCATGAGCTGCATGAGGAAGCCCGCGATGATGCCCGCGAGGCCGATCATGTGCAGGAAGACGAGCGCGGAGTAGAGGATTGCCATGGCCCTAGACTACTACCGCGTGTAGTACTGGTGGGATTTTTCCTGACACTCTGACGTAACGATCGGGTGGACTTCACGCCACCCGGCGCCGCCACACCAGCCACCCCAGCCCCACCAGCAGTGCCGCCCCCGCCACCCGCGCCAGCAGCGCGCCGTCCACCGTCTCCGTCACCCGCGACAGCACCGTCGGAGAGGCCACCACGACCGTGTCGCTGGCGCACGCCGTCGGGTCGGCGTTCCGGTCCAGCAGCAGGCAGGCCGTGCTCATCAGCCGCTCCGCCCCCTGGACGTCCTCCGCCACCCGGACCCGGACCGTGTAGTCCCGCTCTCCCCCGGCGGGCACGTCCACCCGCCAGTTGACGATGCCGTCCTCCAGCACCCCGCCGGCGCCCACCTCCAGGACCTCCAGGTCGTCGGGGACGTGCTGGGCGAGCTGCGCGCCGCTCACCGCCTCGCCGGAGTCGCCGTTGGCCACCGTCGCCCGCAGTACCGCCTCGTGCCCGGGCAGCGGCGCCTCCCCCTCCACCGCCAGGGACAGCCCGACGAAGGCCTCCGGGGACTCCTCGGCCGACGGAGCGGTGTGCACGTCCCCGCCCGCGTCGGCGAGCGCCGCAGGCGCCGACACCACCAGGCCGGCGCCCATCAGGGCGGCCGCCCCGGCCGCCAGTCGGCGGCCGCGCAGGCCGCCTCCGATCCCGTCCATCATCCGCGCCTTCCGTCCGTGCGGTCACGACACCACCCAAGACAACTATGCGCGCATGCAGGATCACCATGTGTGACACGCCGGTCCGGGGTCCCGGACCGGGCGCCCGGGGGTCCCGGACCCGGACAAGGCGCCACGGGCGCCTAAGACCCCCTAAGACCCCGATACTCCACCGCGAACGGGGATTTCTCCCGATGCGCGCCCCACCTCCTCAGACCGATCGTGGAGTGAGGAAGGAGGGCGGGGCACCCGGCCCCGCCGCGAGGAGGAGAACGTGTACCACGAAGCCCTGTTCCTGGCCCACCATCCGCCCCTGACCGAGGAGGACGTCCGCCGCCTGGGGCACCGCGCCGCCGCGCGCCGTAGGGCCCGCGCCGAACGCCGCGCCCGTCGCCGCCGCTGGTGGCCCCGCCGCGACAGCGGCCCCCGGGCCTACGCCCGTGCCGCCTGAGCCCGCCGCCGCCCGGTCCCCGCGGGGCGCCCCGGACACGGCGCCGTTGGGGATAATGGCGCCCATGCCCCTACTCCCTGGAACCGCTCCGGTGCTCGTCGGCCGGGCCGCCCCGCTGGCGGCGCTCACCGAGCACGCCGACCTCTGCCGCACCGAGCGCTCCGGGGCGCTGCTGCTGGGCGGGGACGCCGGGATCGGCAAGTCCCGGCTGGTCGCCGAGTTCGCCCGGACGCGGCGGCCGGGGACCGTGCTGGTCGGGGGCTGCCTGGAGCTGGGCGTGGACGGCCTGGCCTACGCGCCCTTCACCGCAGCCCTGCGCCAGCTCCTGCGCGAGCGCGGGCCGGAGCCCTTCGCCGCCGGGGGGCGGGCGGGCGAGCTCGCCCGCCTGCTCCCCGAGCTGGGCCCGGTCCCCGAGGGCGGCCACCGGGACCGGGGCCTGCTGTTCGGGCTGGTCCTGCACCTGCTGCGGACCGTCGCGGGCGAGGAGGGCCTGACCCTGGTCCTGGAGGACCTGCACTGGGCCGACGGAGCCACCCGCGACCTGCTCGTCTACCTCATCCGCAACCTCGACCTGCCCGGCGTGCAGATCGTCGCCACCTACCGCAGCGACGACCTGCACCGCACCCACCCCCTGCGCCGCCTGCTCCCCGAACTGGAGCGCCTGCCCTCGGTGACCCGGCTGGAGCTGGAGCCGCTCACCCGCGCGGAGGTGGAGGAGCACGTGCGCGCCCTCACCGGCCGCTCCCCCGCCCCCGCCGAACTCGACGACCTGTACCGGCGCAGCGACGGCATCCCGCTGTACGTGGAGGCCCTGGCCGCCTCCCCGCACCGGCCCGGCGGCGTGCCCGACGCCTTCCGCGACCTGCTGCTGGCCCCCGTGGACCGGCTGGACGACGCCGCGCTGTCCGTGCTGCGCCTGTCGGCCGTCGGCGCGGTCTCCGGCACCGTCTCCCACGAGGCCCTGCGCCACGCCTCCGACCTGGGCGACCGGGACCTGGAGATCGCCCTGCACACCCTGATCGACGCCCGGCTGCTGCACGTGGACGGCGACGGCTACCGGTTCCGGCACGCGCTGCTGCGCGAGGCCGTCCACGAGTCCCTGCTGCCCGGCACCCGCACCCGCCTGCACCTGCTGCTGGCCCGCATCGTCGGGGACCACCCGGGGACGGTCCCGCCCGAGCGCCGCGCCGCCGAGCTGGCCCACCACTTCCAGGCCGCCCACGACCTGCCGCGCGCGGTGACCGCCGCCTGGGCCGCGGCCGAGCGCGCCGGGGAGACCCTGGCCCACGGGGAGCGCCTGGCGATGCTCCGCCGCGTCCTGGAGCTGTGGGACCGGGTGCCCGACGCCGCCGCGCTGCTGGGCGGGCGCGAACGCCCCGCGGTGCTGGCCGAGGCCGCCCTGTCCGCCCTGGAGGGCGGACACCCCCGCATGGCGTGGGAGCTGTGCGACGAGGCCCTGGCCGCGGTCCCCGAGGAGCCCGCGGACGACGCCGGGCTGGAGCTGCGGGCGCTGCTGCTGCGCCGCCGCGGGCAGGCCCGCAGCCAGTGTGTGGACCCGGGCGCCGAGGACGACCTGGCCGAGGCGCTGCGCCTGCACCCGCCGCACATGCCCGGGTACGCGCGCATGCTGTCGATCCTGGCCCGCGAGACCATGGTCCGCGCCGACGGCCGCGGCCCGCTGGACCGCTCCGCCGAGGAGCTGGCGACGGAGGCCATCACCGCGGCCGAGCGGGTCGGCGACGACAGCGCCCTGGCCGCCGCCCTGGTCACCCTGGGCTCGGTCCTCATGGCCCAGGGGGAGGAGGACCGGGGCCGCCCCTACCTGAAGCGGTCCATCGAGCTGAGCCGCCGCATCGGCGACCCGATGATGGAGGCCCGCGGCGTCAACAACCTCTCCCACTACCTGCGCGAGCAGGGGCAGCACACCCGCGCCCTGGAACTCCTGGAGGACTTCCTGGCGGCCCCCGGCCACAGGGACTCCGGATGGGTGCACGGCGGCTTCACCTCGCAGAACCTCGCCGAACTCCACTACGAGATGGGGGACCTGGCCGGGGCGCGCGCCATCGCCGTCCGGGCTCTGGGCCACAGCCCCTCCCCCACGCACCGGGTGTTCCTCCTGGTCCCGGCGTCCCGGGCCGCCATCGCCCAGGGCGACCTGGAGGCGGCCCGCTCCGGGACGGCCCGGGGGGAGCTGGGGGAGGCGGGCATCGCCTCGCTCGACCGCGCCTCCGTGCTGAGCCTGGAGCGCGTGGACCAGGCCCAGCAGGCGGCCTCCGCCTGGCTGGACCTCCTCCTGGCCGAGGGCGACGCCGAGACCGCCCGCGCCTACGCCGTGCAGGTCCTGGAGCGCCCCGGGTTCGCCGGGTCGGCCGGGTACGGGTGGGTGATCACCGAGCTGGCCGCCGAAGCGGTGCGCCGCTCCGGCGCCGGGCCCGGCGACCCCGCTCGCGCCCGGGTGGAGGAACTCCTGGAGATGCCCGTGCACGGCCCGGTGCAGGAGGCGTTCCGGGCCTCGACCGCGGCCCGGCTGGCCGAGGGGGCCGCCGACCCGCGGGAGGTCCTGGAGCGGTGGGCGGCGGCGGTGGCCGCCTGGGAGGCCACCCCGCTGGTGCTGAACCTGGCCGCGGCCCGCCTGCGCGCCGCCCGCGCCGCCCTGGCCGTGCGCGACCCGGAGCGGGCCCGCGCCTGGTGGGAGCCGGTGGGCGCGGCCGCCGCCGCGAGCGGGGCCGAGCCCCTGGCGCGGGAGGCCGCCGACCTGGGCCGCCGGGCCGGGTTCACCGCCCCGGTCCGGGCGGCGCCCGCCGGGCTGACCCCGCGCGAGGCCGAGGTCCTGCGGCTGCTGGCCGCCGGGGGCACCAACGCGCAGATCGCCGCTGAGCTGTTCATCTCCCCCAAGACGGCGAGCGTGCACGTCTCCAACATCCTCGCCAAGCTCGGCGCCCCCAACCGGGCCGCGGCCGGCGCCCGCGCCCGCGACCTGGGCCTGGCCTGAGCCCGGACCGAACGGCTCCCCGCAGGTCGCCGGAGAGGTCTCAGGACCGGGGCGGGACGTCTTAGACCGGGGCCGCCGGATGCCCGGTCCGGGCCCGGATGTCTTAGACGGGGTCCGCCCCGCCGCCCGGGACGGTGCTCGGGACTGGGTGTTCTCCCGATGTGGGGGCGGGGTTCTCAGCGGGATCGTGGAGACGTCGGTGAGGGACACCGGCACGACACACCGCTTCGAGGAGCACAGCATGAACCCCGAACTGCTCAACGCCACCGCCCGCGCGATGACCGAGGAGCGCCTGCGCTCCGCGCAGCTGCGCAAGGAGGCCCGGGAGCAGCGCGCCGAGGCGCGCCGACGCGAGCGGGACGAACGCAGGGCCGAGCGCTTCGGCCGGGCGGCCTGACGGGCCGCCCGGCCGGGCCCGGCCGGCACCGACCGGCCCACTGCCCCGCCGCCACGACCGGAAATTCCCATCGGACCGACACCCGGGGTCGGCATAATGAGCGGTATGCCCCTTCTTGTCGACAACGGTCCCGTGTTCATCGGCCGCGAGGCCGAACTCGGAGCCCTGCGCGACCACGCCCGTCGCACCCGCACCACAGGCCCCGGCATGATCCTCCTGGGCGGCGACGCGGGAGTCGGCAAGAGCCGCCTCATCAGCGAGTTCGCCGCCACCCTCCCCCCGGGGGCGGTGCACGTCGGCGCCTGCCTGCAACTGGGCGGCGACGGCCTCGCCTACGCCCCCTTCACCGCGATCCTGCGCAGGCTCCTGCGCGAGCGCGGGCCCGAGCTCTTCGCGGCCGCCGCCCCCGGCGGCACCGGCGAACTCGCCCGCCTCCTGCCCGAGCTGGGCGAACTCTCCGCCAACCGCACCGGCGGCCGGGGCGCCTTCCACGAGCCCGAGAACCGCGGCATCCTCTTCGAACAGGTGCTGCGCCTGCTCTACCACAGCGCCGGGGACGAGGGCGTGACCTTCGTCCTGGAGGACCTGCACTGGGCCGACAGCGCCAGCCGCGACCTGCTCGTCTTCCTCATCCGCAACCTCGAACTGCCCGGTGTGCAGATCATCGCCACCTACCGCAGCGACGACCTGCACCGCGCCCATCCGCTGCGCCGCCTGCTGCCCGAACTCGAACGCGTCCCGGGCGTGGAGTCCCTGCGGCTGGCCCCGCTCACCCTCACCGAGACCGGCGAGCACGCCGCCGCCCTGCGCGGCGGCCGCCCGCTGGCCCCGCACGAGCTGGACGAGCTCTACCGCCGCACCGAGGGCGTGCCCCTGTTCGTGGAGTCCCTGGCCGACGCCCCCGCCGGGCACGGCGACGTCCCCGACCGGTTCCGCGACCTGCTCCTGGAGCCCCTCCAGGGGTTCGACGACACCGCACGGTCCGTCCTGCGCACGGCCTCCGTGGGCGCCGTCTCCGGCGGTATCGACCACGAGGTGCTGCGCCAGGCCGCCGGCCTGCCCGACGGCGACCTCGAGGCCGCCCTGCACGCCCTGGTCGACGCCAACGTCCTCAAGGTCGACGGCGAGGGCTACCGGTTCCGGCACGCCCTGCTGCGCGACGCCGTGCACGGCGAGCTCCTGCCCGGCCCGCACACCCGCCTGCACCTGCGCTTCGCCCTGCTCATCGACGAGCGGCCCGACCTGTTCCCCTACGAGCGGCGCGCCTCGGAGGAGGCCCACCACTACATGGCCGCCCGCGAGCTGCCCCGGGCGCTGCAGGCCGCCTGGTGGGCCGCCGTCCGCGCCGGGGACACCCTCGCCTCCAGCGAGGAGCTCGACATGCTGGAGCGGGTCCTGTCCCTGTGGGACCAGGTGCCCGACGCCCGGGAACGGGTCCAGGACCACACCTGGGCCGAGGTCGTCTCCCGCGCCGCCGGCGCCGCCGTGGACGCCGGGCGCGGCCGCCGCGCCCTCGAACTCGCCGACGAGGCCCTGGCCACCCTTCCCGAGGACCCCGCCGACGACCACACCCGCGCCGTCAAGGCCACCCTGCTGCGCCGCCGCGGCCTGGCCCGCTCCCTGACCACCTGCGGCGGCGGCATCGACGACCTGGTGGCCGCCCTGGACCTGCACCCGCCCCACATGCCGGGCTACGCGTCCCTGCTGTCCGTCCTGGCTCGCGAGAGCCTGCGCCACCGCGCCGACCGCCTCGTCCCGCCCGACCAGGAGCGGCTGCGCGACCTGCGCGAGACCGGGCACTCGGCGCGCGAGCTGGCCGAGAAGGCGATCGCCCTGGCCGAGACCTCCGACCCGACCGACCGGTGCGCGGCCGCCGACGCCCGCATCACCCTGGGCAGCCTCCACATCGGCGAGGGCGACCTGGAGCGCGGCCGCCCGCTCATCGAGGAGGCCATGAGGATCGCCGCCGAGGTCTCCGAGCCCTCCCTGGAGGCGCGCGGCGCCGGGAACCTCGGGCACTTCCTGCGCGAGCTGGGCCGCCACGAGGAGGGGCTGCGGGTGCTGGAGGAGTCCCTGGCCCGCCACGAGGAGATGGGCTGGGCGTCGGTCCACAAGACGTTCAACCACCAGAACCGCGCCGAGATCCACTTCGAGCTCGGCAACCTGGCCGAGGCCCGAGAGATCTGCGAGATGATCCTGCGCACCCGCGGCCCCGTCAAGGACCGCTCCTACGTGGACGCGGTGCTGGCCCGCAGCGCCGCCGCCACCGGCGACCTGGAGACCGCCCGGCGGGTCTCCCGCTGGGCGCCGGGCGAGCGCGTCCCCGGCGCGCAGCGCATGAACATCATCCAGCTGGACCTGCTGGCCAAGCTGGAGACGGGCCTGGCGGAGGGCTCGGTGGACGCCGTCCTGGCCCTGTCCGAGCAGGCCCTGGAACAGCTGGAGCTGGAGGCCTCGCGCGGCTACACCTGGCCGCTGGTCGACGTGATGGCCGAGGCCGCCGCGCGGGCGGCCGGGGCCGGCACCGGCGGGAACGGCGCGGGGGACGGCGGCGCAGGGGGTGACCGGGCCCGCCGCGTCATGGCCATGGCGGTGAAGATCATGGGGGCCATGGCCGTCACCGGCACCCCGCAGCGCGCCCACCGCGCCCGGATCCTGGCCTACGCCGCCGACCTCGACGGCGGCGGACCCGCCGACCGCCTCGGCCTCTGGGAGAAGGCGGTGGCCGCCTGGGAGGACACCCCCATGCCCCTCCACCTGGCCTCCGCCCGGCTGCGGGCCGCCCGCGCCGCCGTGGCCGCCGGGGAGCGCGACCGGGCCCGGGAGCTGGTGCGCGCGGCCCACGAGGCCGCCGACCGGCACGGGGCCGTCCCGCTGGCCGCCTCCGCCGCCGACCTGGCCCGCCGGCTCGGTGTCGGCCCCGCCGGCGGGGCGCCCGCCCCCGCCCCCGCCGGGCTGACCGCCCGCGAACTGGAGGTCGCCCGGCTGCTCGCCGCCGGGAGCACCAACGCCCGCATCGCCGAGGAGCTGTTCATCTCCGCCAAGACGGCCAGCGTCCACGTGTCCAACATCCTCGCCAAGCTGGGCGTGCCCAACCGCGCCACCGCCGGCGCCCGGCTGCGCGAACTCGGCCTGGGGTAGCCCCGCCCCCCGGGCCCGGATCCGGTCTGGAGCCGGGCCCGGGGGGCGGCATAGGGTGGCGGGAAGACCACGATGCCAGGCGCTCCCCCACCGACGAGGTATCCCCCATGCCCACCTCCGCCGTGCCCGCCCGACGTGTCCGCACCCGGAAGACCGCGGTCGTGTCCGCGGCCGCCGTCGCCCTCTTGTTCGCAGCCGGCGCCCTCATCCTGGGCTCCGGCCCCGGGACCGGGCCCGCCGTCCCGGCCGGCGCCGACTCCCCCACCGACGCGGTCTCCCCGGCCCAGGGCGCCCCCTCGGCCGACCTGCTCGCCTACGCGGGACCGGAGCAGGCGAGCCGGCTCGACCTCGGCCCGGGGCCGTACACGCTCCCCGACGACCCCTGCACCGCTCTGACCGAGGAGACCCTGGCCGGACTGGGGCACACGGCGTCCTCCGGCGTCCCCGGCGAGCGCGGCTGCTCCTGGAGCGCCCTGAGCCCGGACGGCGGCCTCCACGGCCTGTCCGTGTCCTACACCGCCTGGGAGGACGCCGACCGGGCACGGCACCGCTTCGACGAGGAGTTCGCCCGTGTCCGGGGCGACGAGGAGGGCGTCCACTGGGACCAGAGCTCCAACGCCGGTGAACAGAGCCGTCTGGCCCTGGCGGAACGGGACGGCGCCTTCCTGGCGACCCTGCTGGCCCACCAGGGGGAGGTGCACGTCACCGTGGTGCGCGCCTTCACGCCCGGCCCCGGCGGCGGGGAGGGCGCGGACCGCAGCGTCGAGGTGCGGCTCCTGGGCGAGCTGGGCCGCCAGGCCCTGGGCCGGCTGGGCTGAGGCGACCGGACCGGGGTCAGACCGGGGTCAGACCGTCCAGCGGTTGGTGATCGGCAGCCGCCGGTCCCGGCCCAGGTTGCGGGCGCTGATCTTGGTGCCCGGCGCCGACTGGCGGCGCTTGTACTCGGCCCGGTCCACCAGCCGGATCACCCGCCGCACCAGGTCCGGGTCGTAGCCGGCGAAGACCAGCTCCGCCTCGCCCTTGTCGGTGCCGATGTAGGCGTCCAGGACCGCGTCCAGCAGCTCGTAGTCGGGCAGCGAGTCGGTGTCGAGCTGGTCCGGGCGCAGCTCCGCGCTGGGCGGCTTCTCGATCGAGTTCTCCGGGATCGGCGGCACCTCCCCCGCCCGGACGGCCTCGGCGTTGCGCCACCGGGACAGCTCCCACACCAGCGTCTTCCAGCAGTCCTTGATGGGCGCGAACCCGCCCACCGAGTCGCCGTACAGCGTCGAGTACCCGGTGGCCGCCTCGCTCTTGTTGCCGGTGGCCAGCACCAGGTGGCCCTCCTGGTTGGACAGCGCCATCACGAGGGTGCCGCGCACCCGCGCCTGGAGGTTCTCCGCCGACAGTCCGTCCAGCGGCGCGTCCGCGGCGGCGGTGGCCGCCTCGAAGGCGTCCACCACCGGCGCGATCGCGATCGTGCGGGCCGCGAAGCCCTGGCGCCGGGCCAGCTCCTCGGCGTCGGTGACCGAGTGGCCGCTGGAGTGCTCGCTGGGCAGCAGCACCCCGTGCACCCGGTCGGCGCCGACCGCGTCGACGGCGATGGTGGCGGTGAGCGCGGAGTCGATGCCCCCGGAGATCGCCACCAGGACCGAGGCGAAGCCGTTCTTGGCCACGTAGTCGCGCAGGCCCGTGACCAGGGCCCGGTAGACCTCGCCCACGTCGGAGAGGGGGTCCGGGCGCGGGGTGACCACGTTCTCCAGGGGTTCGTAGGGCTCGACCGGGGTGCTCGACACGGTGCGGCGCACGATGGCCAGGCCGTCCACGACCCCGCCGGGGGCCGGGTCGGCGCCGGAGGCCGTGTCGGAGCCCGTATGGGGCGCGGTGTCGGAGCCCGTGCCGGGTGCGGAGCCGAGGGGCAGGTCGAGGTCCACCACCAGCAGCGTCTCGGTGAACTGGGGGGCGCGCGCCACCAGCTCGCCCTCGGCGTCCACCACCAGCGAGTCGCCCTCGAAGACCAGCTCGTCCTGGCCGCCCACCATGTTCACGTAGGCCAGCGCCGCGCCGATCTCCCGGGCACGCCGCTGGCACAGCTCCAGGCGCACGTCGTCCTTGTGCCGCTCGTACGGGGACCCGTTGAGCGACAGCAGCAGCCCCACCCCGGCCGCGCGGGCCGCCGTCACCGGGCCGCCCTCCTGCCACAGGTCCTCGCACACCGCGATGCCCACGTCGACGCCGCGCACCCGCACCACCGGGAAGGTGTCGCCCGGCACGAAGTTGCGGAACTCGTCGAACACCCCGTAGTTCGGCAGGTGGTGCTTGGCGGAGGTGACCACCACCGCGCCTTCGTGCAGGACCGCCACCGAGTTCTGCGGCGCGCCCGCGGGCTGGCCGTACCTGGCCCCGGGCCCCTCCCGGCGGGACAGGAAGCCCACCACCACCGGCAGGCCGCCCAGCCCCTGCTCCGCCAGCTCCCCGGCCAGGCGGTGCACGGCCTTGACCGAGGCCGACACGAAGGAGTTGCGCAGGGCCAGGTCCTCCACCGGGTAGCCGGTGACCACCATCTCCGGCAGGGCGAGCAGGTGCGCCCCCCGGTCCCGGGCCTCCCGCGCGGAGTCCACGACGATCCTCAGATTGCCCTCCAGGTCACCGACCGTCGGGTTGACCTGGGCGAGTGCGATTCTCAGCTGTGCCACGACCACGAGCCTAGCCGGAGGGTTCCCGGCCGCGCCCGTGCGGGAGTCCCCGCAACGCGCCGTCACCGGCCATAATGCGAGGAAGAGGAGCGACAGGGGGACGAACCGGACGGCCGACGGGACGGGCGCGGAAATACCCCGGAAATATGCACACGGCAGACTGGGCCCGGGACACCCGACCAGGGCCGACCGTCATCGAGGAAGGTTGATCGTGAATCGACAGCAGGAATTCGTGCTCCGCACGTTGGAGGAGCGCGACATCCGGTTCGTACGGCTGTGGTTCACCGACGTGCTCGGGTACCTCAAGTCGGTCGCCGTGGCACCCGCCGAGCTCGAGGCGGCCTTCTCCGAGGGCATCGGGTTCGACGGCTCCGCCATCGAGGGCTTCGCCCGCGTGTACGAGGCCGACATGCTGGCCCAGCCCGACCCGTCCACGTTCCAGGTGCTGCCCTGGCGCAACGAGCCGCACGGCACCGCGCGCATGTACTGCGACATCCTCATGCCCGACGGCTCGCCGTCCTCCGCCGACCCCCGGCACGTCCTCAAGCGCCAGCTCGGCAAGGCCTCCGACCTCGGGTTCACGTTCTACACGCACCCCGAGATCGAGTTCTACCTGCTCAAGAAGATGCCCGAGCTGGGCGAGCTGCCCGTGCCCAACGACTCCGGCGGCTACTTCGACCACACCCCGCACAACAGCGCGCACGACTTCCGGCGCAACGCCATCAACATGCTCGAGGCCATGGGCATCTCGGTGGAGTTCAGCCACCACGAGGGCGGGCCCGGCCAGCAGGAGATCGACCTGCGGTACGCGGACGCGCTGACCACCGCCGACAACATCATGACCTTCCGGCTCGTGATGAAGGAGGTGGCGATGGAGCAGGACGTGTACGCGACGTTCATGCCCAAGCCCTTCACCCAGTACCCGGGGTCGGGCATGCACACCCACCTGTCGCTGTTCGAGGGCGACCGCAACGCGTTCTACGAGCCCGGCGCCGAGTACCAGCTGTCCAAGGTCGGGCGCGGGTTCATCGCGGGCCTGCTGCGGCACGCCGACGAGATCACCGCGGTCACCAACCAGTGGGTGAACTCCTACAAGCGGCTGTGGGACGACCCCGCCGCCTCGGCTGGCATGGGCGGCGAGGCGCCCGCGTACATCTGCTGGGGCCACAACAACCGGTCGGCGCTGGTGCGGGTGCCCATGTACAAGCCGGGCAAGTCGAACTCCAGCCGGATCGAGATCCGGTCCCTGGACACGGCCTGCAACCCGTACCTGGCGTACGCGGTGATCCTGGCCGCGGGCCTGAAGGGCATCGAGGAGGGGTACGAGCTGCCCCCGGGCGCCGAGGACGACGTGTGGGCGCTCACCGACGCCGAGCGCCGGGCGCTGGGGATCCGGCCGCTGCCGCAGAGCCTGGACGAGGCGCTGCGCCTGATGGAGAACAGCGAGCTGGTCGCCGAGACGCTGGGCGAGCACGTCTTCGACTTCTTCCTGCGCAACAAGAAGGCGGAGTGGCACGACTACCGCCGCCAGGTGACCCCGTACGAACTCCAGCGCTACCTGCCCACCCTGTAGGCCCAGGACACCGCGGGCCCCGGCCGCCCGGCCGGGGCCCGCGCCCTGTCCGGGGCGCCGTCAGCGCTTGAGGAGGGCGGTGAGGGCGGCGCCCAGGGCGCCGAGGAGGAAGACCAGGGCGAGCGGGCCCAGGACGATGAGCACCAGCCCCAGGCCGATGTTGGCACCGATGGCGGGGGCGGTCGCCACGGCCCACCACAGGCCCCCGAACAGGGCCACCGGCAGCAGCAGGAAGGCCGCCAGCCCCCAGGCCGGGGCCGTCCGGCCCGCCCGCAGCTCACGGGCCGCCAGCACCCCGCCGACCAGAGCGAGCAGCAGCCCGGCGCCCCCGATGACGGGCACGGACCACTCCGGCAGCGGCGGCGGGGTGATCGCGTAGTCCGCCTCCTGCGGTGTGATCCCCCAGCGGCGCGCCTCCTCCGGGGAGGTCCGGGCCGCCCACCACACGGCGAGCGCGGCACCGGCCAGCAGGAGTGCGGTGTACAGCGCGAACAGCGGGCGGGGCGGGCGCGTGCGGGTCGTCTTCATGCCCCTGATCCTCCCGCCGCCCGCCGGGCGGGCGCATGAGTACCCGCACTCAGCAGGAGCGGGGTGAGGAGCAGCAGCACCCCGGCGGCGGCGATCGCGGACCGCGCGCCCGTCACCGCCGCGAGCAGGCCCCACAACGCCGTCACGGCGGCGACCACCACGGACCTCGTCACGGTCCAGGCCACCAGGACCCGGGCCGCCCGCTCCGCCGGGACGCGCCGCAGGCGCTCGGCGGCGAACAGCGGGTTGAACACCCCGATGCAGGTGATCATCGCCGCCTGCACCGCGATGACCAGCACCATCCCGGCCGGGCCCGGCACCACCGGGACCAGCCCGAGCGGCCACACCGCCCGCAGCGCCCCGGCGGCCCGCAGTACCCGGCGGCGCCCGTAACGCGCCTCCAGCCGCGGGGCGAGCCGCGCCCCGCAGAGCCCGCCCAGGCACGGCAGGCCCAGTGCCATCCCGTACTGCCAGGCCGACCAGCCGAGTTCTCCCAGCAGCAGCACCGCCAGCAGCGGCTCGGTGGCCATGATCAGCGCGTTCACCGCCACCGTGTTCCGGAACAGCGGCCGCAGCACGGGGTCGGCGTGGATGAACCGCCATCCCCGGACCAGGTCCGCGGCCCCGGATCGCCGCGACCGCCAGCGCCGACGCCAGGAACCCGAGGGCGTTCGCGGCCACCGTGGCCACCGGTCCCAGCAGTCCGACGGCCGCTCCGCCCGCCACCGGCCCGACCGTCGTCGCGGTCCAGGTCGTCGCCTCGAACCGGCCGTGCGCCACCACCAGGTGCTCGGGCCGCACGATCTGCTTGAGGTGGGCGCCGCCGACCGAGGTGAACGTGATCCCGGCCGCCGCGGTGACCGCCGACACCGCGAGCAGCTGCGTGTACGTCAGCAGGCCGCACCAGTAGGCGACCGGGACCGACAGCAGCGCGGCGCACCTGACGGCGTCGGCCCCGATCATGACCGGCCTCTTGCGCCGCCGTTCCGCCCACGGCCCCAGCGGCAGCGCCAGCAGCGCACCCGCCGCGGTCCCCGCGGCGGCCAGCGCCGACACCTGCGCCGGTCCCGCCCCCAGCACCGTGACCGCGATCAGGGGGAACGCCCCGAACCCCAGCCAGGTGCCGGCCGTGGACACGGCGAACCCCGTCCACAGCCACCCGAACGCGCTCCCCAGCCTCTGCCGCGACATCCGGTCCCTTCCGACGGCCGTCCGCTGACGGAGAGATCAGAGCAGACCGGCCCGCCCGTGATCCAACAACGGCGGGACGGGTGGTCCACAACCGCGCGTTGTGGCCCCCTACGATGCGGGCATGGACATCGAGGCCGTGCGCACCTTCGTCGCCGTCGCCGAGACGGGGCGGTTCCAGGACGCCGCCGCCGACCTGCGCGTCACCCAGCAGGCCGCCTCCAAACGGGTCGCGAACCTCGAGCGCTCCCTGGGCGCGGTGCTGTTCACCCGCACCGCGGGCGGCGCCCGGCTCACCCCGGAGGGCCGCGCCTTCCTCCCGCACGCCCGCGGGGTGCTGCGCGCCGTGGAGCACGCGGCGGCCTCCGTACGCCCGGGGAGGCGGGCGCTGCGGGTGGACGTGCTGAGCCGGCGCATCGCCCCGGGCGCGGCCCTGCACCGGTTCCACCTCGACCACCCGGACACCGGGCTGGACGTGGTCTCACTGCCGAACGCCGGCGCCGGGGCCGCCGTCGCGGAACTCCTGGCCGGGCGGATCGACGCCACCTTCCGCGCCGTCGCCGACCCGCCCGCGGGCGTCACCGCCGAACGCGCCCTGGACGACCCCCTCCAGTTGCTGACGGGGCCGCGCCACCCGCTGGCCGGGGCGGGGACGCTGCGCCCGGCGGACCTGGCCGGGTACCGGATCCGGATCCCCGGCATCCGCCCGGGCACCGAGTGGGCCGACTACTACGACGCCCTGGCGGAGGAGTTCGGCCTGGGCATCGACGCCACGGGCCCGGACTTCGGCAGCGACGCCCTGCTGGACGCCATCGCGGAGTCGGCGACCGTGGCGACGCTGGTGTGCGCCGGGGACCGGTACGTGTGGCCCGACTCCTGCGGCCTGCGCCGCATCCCGCTGGCCGACCCGGTGCCGGTGTACCCGCACTCGCTGCTGTTCCGCACCGGGGACCCGCACCCGGCCCTGGACCTGCTCCGCCGCCACCTCGCCGCCCGCCGCACGGTCCCGCCCGGCCCGGTCTGGGAGCCGCCCGGCCGCCGGGTGCCGTGAAGGAGCGGTCGCTCCCGCTTCGGCCCCGGGGCCGCCGGGCCCGACCGCTCCGCCCTGTGCAGGACCCGCACCGCCGTCGGTCCCCCCGCCCCGTGTGAGGGCGCCGGCCGCCGCCGGGGGCTTGTGCCGGCGGGCAGGGCGGCCTTATCTTTCATATGTAAGAAGTTTCTTACACGTATAGGGAAGACATGACACAGCGCGAACCCACCGGTGACGAGCTCGTCGAACTGTTCGCCGCACTCGCCAACCCGGTACGCCTGCGGATCATCGCGACGCTCCGGGGCGGCCGCGACTACGTCAGCAACCTCGCGCGCGTCATCGGCATCAGCCGCCCGCTGCTCCACATGCACCTGCAGCGCCTCGAAGCGGCCGGAGTGGTCGTCGGCAGCCTGGAGCTGTCCGACGACGGCAAGGCCATGAAGTACTTCGAGCTCGCCGACCTGGACCTGCACCTCACCCCGGAACTGATCGCCACCGCGGCCGCGAGCCTCACCGTCAAGGAGAAGCAGTAATGGACTGGCCCACCGTGATCCTCATCCTCGGCCTGCTCACGATCGCCACCTTCATCGGCATCGCGATCGAGGCCGGCCGCCAGGAGTCCCGCAAGACCACCATCGGCGCCGCCCGCGCCGACGAACTCCGGAGCCTGGTGGCCCGCTACGAGGAACTGGCCGCCACCACCCTCGACGCCCAGCAGCGCACCGCCGCGGACGTCGCCGAACTGCGCGCCCGCGCCGCCTCGATCGAGCAGATCCTGCGAACGGTGGAATGACGATGTCCGACCTGATGCGAGCACTCGTACAGACCGCCTACGGCGAGGCCCGCGACGTCCTCGCGTTCGCCGAGGCCCCCGTGCCCGAACCCGGTGAGGGCGAGGTGCGCGTCCGGGTCCACGCCGCGGCGCTGAACGCCGCCGACGTGTACATCATGCGCGGCGAGCCCGTCGTGGGCCGCCTCGCGTTCGGCCCGTCCCGGCCGCGGCAGCCGATCCGGGGACGGGACCTGGCGGGCGTGGTCGACGCCGTCGGCCCCGGGGTCCGCGGCCTCGGCCCCGGCGACCGCGTGGCCGGCGAGGGCGAGGGGTCGCTCGCCGAGTACGCCTGCGTCAAGGCGTCACGGGCGGCGCGCGTGCCCGACACCGTGCCGCTGCACGACGCCGCCGCCGTCCCGCTGGCCGGGGTGACCGCCCTCCAGGCGGTGCGCAACGGCGGAGTGGGGCCCGGCGACCGCGTGCTCGTCAACGGCGCGGCGGGCGGCGTGGGCTCCTTCGCCGTGCAGCTGGCCGCGTCCGCGGGGGCCGAGGTCACCGGGGTGTGCAGCGCCGGCGGCAGCGGGTTCGTGCGCTCGCTCGGCGCCCGCGCGATCGACTACGCGGCCGAGGACTTCACCCGCACCGGGCCCTACGACGCCGTCATCGACCTGGCCGGGAACCGCACCCTGCGCGAACTGCGCGGCGCGCTCGCCCCCGACGGCACGCTGGTGCTGTCCTCGGGCAACGGGACACGGATGATGGGCCCGCTGTGGCGCAACGCCGCCGCGTCCCTGGCCTCGCCGTTCACGCGGCAGCGCCTGCGCCCGTTCCTGGCCCGGACGGCCCGGGAGGACGTCGGGGACCTGCTGGCCCGGATCGCCGGGGGCGGCCTGCGCGCCCGGGTCGAGCGCACCCACCCGTTCGAGGAGGCCGCCGACGCGCTCGCCCACGTCTCCGGGGGCCACGCCCGCGGCAAGGTCGTGGTCACCCTGCGGGAGGAATGAGCCCCAGTTCCCGGGCCCGCACCCCGGCCGCGTGGCGGTTGGTCACGCCGAGCTTGCCCATCAGGTTGGACATGTGCACGCTCACCGTCTTGGCCGAGATGAACAGCTTCTCCCCGATCTCGGTGTTGCTGAGCCCCGCGGCCGCCCGCACCAGCACCTCGGCCTCCCGGGGCGTCAGCCCCGCCGGGAGGCGCGGCTCCCCGGCCACCGCGCGCAGCGGTTCCACGTACCGCTCGCGCAGCGGGGCGTCGGTGTCCAGCAGCCCCACGGCCCCCTCCAGCCGACCGAACAGCTCCCGTGCCCGGGCGCCCTCCTCCGCCTCGGCGGCGGCCCGGCAGGCCTCCTCCAGCATCAGGAACTCCTCCGCGTGGAGACCCCTGCCGCGCACCATCGCCAGCGCCCGTTCCCAGTGCCCCAGGGAGACGGCGGGGTCGGCCGTCAGGCGCGCCAGCGCCTGGGCGCGCCGCAGCTCCCCGTACGGGGTGGTCCACCACTGCGACGGGCGCAGGTACACCCCGACCCGCCCGGCCAGCTCCTCCGCCTCCCCGGCCCGGCCGGCCCGCCGCAGCGCGCGCACCAGTCCGGCCAGCGGCCCCGGCCCGTTCAGCGACGACTGCGTCGGCCGCCCTCCCTCCTCACGCTCGACCATCCGGTACGCCGTCTCCAGCGCGGCCTCCAGGTCCCCCTCCGCGGTCAGCACCCGCACCCCCACCTGGTCCACCGCCGCGAACAGGTGCGCGTCGGTGTCCCGGACCGCCTCGACCGCCTTCTCCCAGTGCTCCCGCGCCCCCGCGGTGTCCCGCTGGGCCAGCCGGATCTCGGCGAGCACGAACCGGCGGGTCCCCTCGTCGAGCCGCCCCCCGGAGGACCCGGCCAGCACCTCCTCGGCCTCGCGCATCCTCCCCAGGTCCAGGAGCGCCCCCGCCCTCTCCGTCTCGGGGACGGGCCCGCGGGTCCGGAGGACCCCCAGTTCCGCGCACCGGTCCAGGAGCTCCCGCTCCGCCCGCAGGCACTCGTGCCACTCCAGCCGGTACAGGTGGTGGACCGCGATGTTGTTCCGGGCCCGCAGCTCGGCGTCGACCATCCCCAGTTCCCGCGCCAGCCCCATCCCCCCGGTGAGCAGGGGCAGCGAGCCGTCCGCACGCCCCACCTCCAGCGTGCTGCCCAGGGTGATGAGGGCCTCGGCCTCGCTGCGCCGGTCCCCCGCAGCGCGCGCCCGGTCCAGGACGTCCCGGGCGGCCCGCCGCGCCTCCGCGTCCCGGCCCACGAGGTAGAGCAGCGCCGCCCGGGCGCCGCTGACCGCGATGTGGTCCGGGTGCCCCCGGGGCAGCAGCGCGGACGCCTCGTCCAGTACCTCCAGGCCCTCGTTCCGGCGGTGCAGCGCCTTGAGCGCCTGGGACCGCAGCAGCAGGAAGCCCGCCCGGGAGACGGGGTCCGCGGACTGCTCCGCCCCCTCGGCGGTGTAGCGCAGCGCCTCGTGGGAGGAGCCGCCGATCTGCACGGCCGCCCGGGCCGCGTCCAGCAGCAGCCGTGCGCGCGTGACGCCCAGCGGGGCGGCCACGGCCTCCGGGTCGGGCAGCAGTTCCCACAGCTCCAGCAGCCGCTCCACCGCGGCCAGGTGCTCGGGGTGGGCGAACGCGCCCGCCGCGTGCCCGGCCGCCGCCCACAGGGCGGCGAAGGCGCGGGGGTGGTCGTGCACCGCGTCGGCGTGGTGGGCCAGGCGCAGCACCCGCTCCGGTTCGGCCAGGCCCGGCACCCCCGCCTCCAGGGCGGTCACGTAGCGGCGGTGGCCGCGCACCCGCCGCCCCGGCAGCAGGTCCTCGCGCACCGCCTCGGCCAGCAGCGCGTGCCCGAACCGGTAGTCCTCCCCCGCCACGCGCAGCACCCGGGCGTCGACGGCCCGGCGCAGCACCCCGTCCAGCTCGTCCTCGGAGAGGTCGCCGGCCACCGCCGCCAGCAGCGCGTGGTGCACGCGGACCCCCGACAGCGCGGCCAGGCCCAGCACCGCGCGGTCGGTGTCGGGGAGGCGGTCGACGGCGCGCAGCAGCAGGTCGCGGGAGGTGTCGGGGAGCCCGTCGTCCGGGGAGGACACCAGGGCCTCCACGAACAGGGGGTTGCCGCCGCTGCGCTCGCAGAGCAGGTCGAGCGCGCGCGGGTCGGGGCGGGCGCCGCCACGCAGGGCGGCCGCCTGGGCGGCGACCTCCTCGCGGCCGAAGGGCCCCAGGTCCAGCCGGGTGGCCCGGGCCGGGCGCTCCAGGTCGGGCAGGAGGCGGCGCAGGGGGTGGGCGCGGTGCAGGTCGTCGGTGCGGACGGTGGCCAGCAGGTGGACCGGGGCGGGGCCGAGGTTGCGCACCAGGAAGAGCAGGAGGTCGCGGGTGGAGGCGTCGGCCCAGTGCAGGTCCTCGACCACCAGGGCCAGGCCGCCGCCGTCGGCGGCGGTGTCCTCCAGGTAGGACAGGACGGCCTCGAACAGCCGGGTGCGGTCCTCGTCGGGCGCGGCGGCGGTCCCGAGTTCGGGGAGCAGCCGGGCGAGCGCCCCGGCCCGGGCCGGGGAGGGCGGGACCTCGCGGACCAGGTGGCGCAGGGCGGCGGTGAAGGGGGCGAAGGCGACGGTGCCGCCGCTGGTCTCCAGGCAGGCGCCGACCGCCGTGCGGGGCAGGGGCGTGCGCCTCAGGTACTCCTCCAGCAGGCGGGTCTTGCCGACCCCGGCGTCCCCGAGGACCAGGGTGACCCGGGCGTCCCCGCGGGCGGCGAGGTCCCCCTCGGCCAGCAGGTGGGCCAGGTCGGGGCCGCGTCCGATGAACGCCGTGGGAGTGGGGGTCATGGCGCCAGTATGCCCGGGCCGCGCAACGACCCCCACCTTTACGACATAGATCACATATCGGACATCAGGCCAGGTTCAGGTCCCGGGCCTTCGCGGCGGCCGCGCCGCGGTTGGCCACCCCGAGCTTGCCCATGAGGTTGGACATGTGGACGCTCACCGTCTTGGCCGAGATGAACAGCTTCTCCCCGATCTGCCGGTTGGTCATCCCCAGGGCCGCCAGGCGCAGCACCTCCGCCTCCCGCTGTGTCAGCCCCGCCGGGGCCTCCCCCGCGGCCCGCGTGCGCGGCCGGGGCAGGCCGTGTGCGCGGCGGACCCGGTCGGCCAGCTCCGCGAACAGGGTCAGGCCGCTCTCCCGGGCGGCCCCCTCCACCTCCTCCAGGTGTGCGGCGGCCCGCTCCGGCTCCCCCGCCCGGGCCGCGGCGCGCGCCGCCGCCAGCAGCAGGTGCACGCGGTGGAAGCGGTGCTCGCGCACCTGCGGCAGCAGTCCCTCCAGGGTCCGCAAGGCCGCGGCCGCGTCCTGCGAGGACTGGGCCGCGGCCTGGTCGCGGACCAGCCGGTCCACCGGGTGCGGCATGTCCCGGGGCAGCGCGGCGGCGGCCTCGCGCAGGACCGCGGTCAGGTCGGCCGCCCGTTCCCGCCATTCCGGCTCGTCGCGCATCATGTCCACCACCTCGGCCACGGAGGAGAGGTTGCTCATGTACCGGCCGTCCAGGTGGGGGGCGTCCCGGTCGCCTTCGTCCAGGAGGCGCCGGGCGATACCGGCCGCCGTGTCGAACCGCCCCTCGACCGCCGTGCGCATCATCTCCGTGAAGCGGATGGGCGTGTACTCCGTCGGGGAACTGCTCTCCTCGGGCAGCAGGCGGCGGAACTCCTCCAAGGCCCTCTCCGCGCCCGCGGCGTCCTGCCGGTAGAAGGCGAGCTGCTGGATCAGCGTCCACGTCCGGGCCCGGATCAGCCGGTCGCCCGCGGCCGGGTCCAGCAGCCGCTCGCACTCCTCCACCCGCAGCTGGTAGAAGCGGCTCAGCCCCATGCTCAGGCGGAACGCCGGGCCCTGGGTGCGCGCCAGCCCCAGCTCCCCGGTGCGCTCCAGGCCGCGCCGCGCGGTGTCGTAGGCCTCCGCCGCCCTCCCCTCCGCGGAGAGGGCCCCCGAGAGGTTGATCCACCCCCGCAGCTCCGCATGGACGTAACCGGTCGCGCGGGCGAGGGCGATGCCCTCCGTGAGCAGCCGCAGCGCCCTGTCCGGGTCCTCCTGCGGGGCCAGGCTGCCCAGGGTGACGAGCACGTCGGCCTCACTGCCCCGGTCGCCGGCCTCGCGGGCCGTGCGCAGCGCCCTCTCCGCGGAGTGGCGGGCCCGGGTGGGGTGGCCGCGCACCATGAACGTGGACGCCAGCAGCGCCCCGGCCGCGGCCTGGTGGGGGTCGCCCCTCTCCATCACCACGAACGCGTCGGCCAGGTCCTCCAGCGCCCCGTCGCTGCCCAGGTCCTTGTAGGCGTAGGCGCGGACGTAGCGCAGGCCCGCGATGAGCGCGCGGTGCGGCGGGGGCTCCTTGACGCCCGGGTCGTGGTGGCCGGTGACCCCCAGCTCCTCCAGGCCCTCGGTGGCGTAGTCCACCGCGCGGCGCAGCGACCCGGCCAGCAGGCACACGGCGGCCGCCAGGCGCAGCACTTCGGCGCGGGGCGCGCCCACCCGTTCGGCGGCGTCGGGGACGAGGTCCCACAGTTCCAGGACCCGTTCGAGCAGGACCAGCCGCTCGGGGTGGGCGGCCGCGTCCGCGGCGTGCCGGGCCGCGGCCCAGGCGGTGGACAGGGCCAGCGGCTGGTCCCCGGCGGCGTGCGCGTGGTGGGCCAGCTGCAGGGCGGTGCCGGCCGCGTCCAGCCCCGGCACCCCCCGCTGGAGCGCTTCGGCGTAGCGCCGGTGCGCGCGGATGCGCTCGCCGGGCAGCAGGTCGGTGTAGACGGCCTCGGCGAGCAGGGCGTGCCGGAACACGTACCCCTCCGCCGTGGCGCGCAGCACCCGCGCGTCCACGGCCGGGCGCAGCGCGGCGTCCAGGGCCTCCTCGCCGGTCCCGGCCCGGCGGGCCACCGCGGACAGGAGGGTGTGGCCGATGCGGTCCCCGGCGGCGGCGATCAGCCCGACCACCCGGCGGGTGTCGTCGGGCAGCCGGTCGACGGCGGAGGTCAGCAGCTCGCGGGGCCCGTCGGGCAGCGGACCGCCCGGTCCGTCCAGGAAGGCCTCCACGAACAGGGGGTTGCCGCCGCTGCGCTCGTGCAGCAGGTCGGGGTCGGCGGGCGGGTCGCCGCGCAGGGCGGTGGCCTGGGCGGCGACCTCGTCCCGGCTGAACGGTTCGAGGTCCAGGCGCGAGACCCGGGGCAGCCGTTCGACCTGGGGCAGCAGGCGGCGCAGCGGGTGGGTGCGGTGCAGGTCGTCGGTGCGCACGGTGGCCACCAGGTGGACCGGGGCCTCCCCCAGGTTGCTCATCAGGAACACCAGCAGGTCGCGGGTGGAGGCGTCCGCCCAGTGCAGGTCCTCCACGACGACGAGGAGTCCGTCCCCGCGCGCCCGCTCCTCCAGGAAGGTGAGGACGGACTCGAACAGCCGCGCCCGGCCGGTGCCGTCGGCCTCCGGGACCGGGCCGGCCCCGGGCACCGGCCCGGCGCCGCCGTCGCGGGACAGGTCCCGCAGCAGCGCGGTGAAGGGCGCGAAGGGGATGCCGTCGCCGCCGAGTTCGAGGCAGCCTCCGACGGCGGTGCGGCCCAGCGGCGTCCGGTCCCGGTACTCGTCGACGAGCCGGGTCTTGCCGATCCCGGCGTCGCCGCAGACCAGCAGGGCCCGGGCGCCCTCGGACCGGACGCGGTGGGCGTCCTCGACCAGGGCGGCGAGCTGGCGGTCGCGGCCGATGAACACGGGGCGGGGGGAGTCGTCCTGCATCCCGTCACAGTACGGCGTCCCGCACCGCCCCGCACCGGGCCGCGGTCAGGCGGTGCCCTGCCACAGGTCGGGGCCGAACACCTCGTAGCGGACACGCCGGGCGGGGACCCCGGCGTCCAGCAGCCGGGCGCGCACCCCGCGCATGAACGGCAGGGGGCCGCACAGGAACGCCTCCACCCCCTCGGGGACGTCCACCCCGGAAAGGTCCATCCGGCCGGTGCGGTCGCCGCCGCCGGTCTCGTACCAGGTGAGGGCGCGGGCGCCGGGCAGCGCATCGACCAGGGCGGCGACCTCGTCGCGGTGGGCGTGGTCCTCGGGCGAGCGGTCGGCGTGCAGGACCAGGACGGGCCGGGTGTCGCCGCGTTCGGCCAGGCCGCGCAGCAGGGCGACCACGGGGGTGCAGCCGATCCCTGCGGAGGCGAACAGCAGCGGGTGGTCGCCGCCGGGCAGGACCACGTCGCCGGCCGGGGCGGACACCATGAGGGTGTCGCCGGGGCGGGCGGTCCCGTGCAGGAGGGTGGAGACCTCCCCGGCGGGGGCCGACCCGGCGCGCAGGCGCTTGACGGTGATGCGGCGGCGGGTGCCGTCCCAGCCGGTGAGGGTGTACTGGCGGGCCTGGCGGACGCCGTCGGGCATGCGCACCCGGACGCTGACGTACTGGCCGGGGAGCGGGGCGGGAGGGGCCCCGGCGCCGTCCCCGGGTTCGAGGGTGAGGCTGACGGTGTCGGGGGTCTGCTCGCTGCGCTCGGTGACGGTCCAGGGGCGCCACACGTCGCGGCCGGTGGCGTGCCCGGCGTCGGCGTACAGGCGCGCCTCCAGGGCGATGAGGGCGCCGGCCATGAGCCAGTAGACCTCGTCCCAGGCGGCGACCACCTCGGGGGTGGCCGCCTCGCCGAGCACGTGGGCGATGGCGCCGAACAGGTACTTGTGGACGACGGTGTACTGGTCCTCGGTGACGCCGAGGGAGGCGTGCTTGTGGGCGATCCGGCCGAGCAGGGCGTCGGGTCGCTCGCCGGGGTGGGCGAGCAGGGCGGAGGCGAAGGCGGCGACGGCCCCGGCCAGGGCGCGGCGCTGCTCGCCCGATGCCTGGTTGCCGCGGTTGAAGAGGCCGTCCAGGAGTTCGGGGTGTTCGCCCAGCATGGTGTCGTAGAAGCGGGCGGTGACGGCGTCCAGGTGTTCCGCGACGACCGGCAGGGTGGCCCGGACCGTGGCGGCGGACTCGGCGGAGAGCATGCGACCTCCTCGCACTCGTTAATTTGCATCTGAAATGCACATTAAGAGCGGCTCCGCGACCCCCTCCGCCGGGGCCCGGCCGGGCGGGGTCCCGGGCGGGGCCGGGTGCCCGGCGGGCGGCGCCGGGGCCAGGGTCTTCGGTCCCGCGGGCGGTGGGGCGCGGGTCCCCGGCGGGGCCGGGAAAGGTCCGCGGCGGGGGCCCGCGGAGAGCTCGGTCACATTCCGGAGGCGTCCCGATCGGGCGCTTCCGGGCGCAGCAGGACCAGGGCCTCCCGGGCCGGGGACGACACCAGGGACTCCACCGTCACCTCGTCGAGGGAGGCGTAGAACGCCTCGCGGGCCCGGTGCAGGGCGCCGCGCAGGCGGCAGGCGGCGCGCAGCGGGCAGGGCGGGTCGTCCTCGCACCCGGCCAGATCACCCGCGCCCTCCAGTTCGCGGACGATCGCGCCGACCGGGGTCCGCCGCCCCCGCGCGGTGAGCCGCAGGCCGCCGCCCCGGCCCCGGCGGGCCTCCACCACGCCCAGTTCGGACAGGCGCGCCACCGCCTTGGCCATGTGGGTGTAGGGCACCGAGGTCATGTCCGCGACGGCGCGCGTGGTGAGGAGCTCGCCCTCCCCGGCCACGGCGAGCCGCATGACCAGGCGCAGGGACACGTCGGTGAAGGCGGTCAGGCGCATGTCCGCGAGCGTAGCCGCACCCTCCGGGCGCACGGCGCTCCGCGCCCGGGGCGGGCGCGGAGCGCGGGGCGGTGCGGGCGGTGCGGTTCAGAGGCGGAAGACCAGCTCGGCGGCGACCCAGACGTCGACCACGCCGCACCACTCGGCGAAGGAGCGGGACACCGCGCGGTCCTTCCACAGGTGGTAGAAGTCCCAGAACCCGTGCAGGAGCCAGCCCGCCGCGATCAGGTAGCGGGCGGCCTCGGGGTCGACCGCCAGGCCGACCAGTCCCAGCCCGCCGAAGAACAGCATGCCCAGCGCCTGGATCCGGTACGTGCCGGGGCGGAACAGGTGCCCGTCCAGGGCCGACCAGACCAGGACCAGCAGGGCCAGGGCGGTGAAGACGGTGGAGGGTGCGGCGAGCTCGGTGGCCCGCAGGACCGTGACCACCACGAAGGAGGCGAGGACCAGGGGCCAGGTGAGGTACCGGTACTTCTCCCCCACCTTGGCCATGAGCAGGTAGATCAGGGGCAGCAGCGGGAGGATCTCGGCGTAGCCGTACGCGGCGTCGGCCTCCCCGCCCCCTCCGCCGCCGAGGACGGCCGCGGAGAGCAGCGCCACCGCGGTGGGCCAGCGGGCGAGCAGGAAGCGTCCGGCCCGGCGCGGGCCGCTCTCCCCGGACCGGCCGGCCCGGGGCCCGGGCCCGGCGGTCCGGGTGTCGTTCGGTTCGGGTGCGGTCTCGTACGCGTTCACGGGAGGTCTCCTCTGCATCGCCCCCCGGTACCCGGAGGGGGTATCTTCCGTCGTGTCTCCAGACTCCTCCCGGCGGGCCCCGCCCGGTAGTGCCGGACCACCGGCGTCGGCGTGCGCGCGTCACCTCCCGGCATGACATCCGTCATGCGCCCCCTGCCGCGGCCCCGGGCCCGCTGCGACAATGGCCCGGTGGACACTGCCGACGACGGACCCGGGACCGGGGGCCTGCGCCGCTTCACCTGGTGGAGCCTGGCCGGGGTGACGGTGGCCTTCATGGCCCCGGTGCTGGCCCCGCCCCTGTGGGACCCCGGCCTGTCCCCGTGGGCCGCGGCCGCCGGCGGCGCGGCCCTGGCCCTGACCTCGCTCTCGCTGTTCGCCCTGTTCGGCCGCCGCCTGGCCGGCGGGACCGACGGCCCCTTCCCGGCCGGGTGGGCCGCCGCGGGGTGCGCGGGTGCGCTGGCCACCGCCCTGGTCCTGTGGCCGCTGGACGAGGTGCTGTGGTCGGTGGCCCCCGCGACGGTGGCCGCCCCCGTGGCGATGTTCCTGCGCCCGCGCCCGGCCTGGGTGTCCGTCGCCGCGGTCGCGCTCGCCCTGGCCGTGCCCGGGCTGCTGCGCGGGTCGGACGCGTTCGGGGTGCTGTTCCCTCCCGGGCTGGCGCTGGTCGTGGCCTGGGCGGTGCTCGGCCTGCTGTGGACCTGGGACGTCGCCGCGCGCCTCGACGAGTCCCGCCGGCTGGCCGCCCGGCTCGCGGTCGCCGGGGAGCGGCTGCGGTTCGCCGCCGAGCTGCACGACGTGCAGGGCCACCACCTCCAGGTGATCGCGCTCAAGGCCCAGCTGGCCGCCCGGCTGGCCGGGACCGATCCGGAGCGGGCCGCCGGGGAGATGCGGGAGGTCGCCGGCCTGGCCGCCGACGCGCTGCGCGACACCCGCGCCGTGGTCCGGGGCTACCGGGGCACCTCGCTGGAGCGGGAGGTCGCCAACGCCGCCAGGGTCCTGGAGTCCGCCGGGATCCGGGTGCGCTCGTCGGTGGAGGCGGTCGAGGGCGGGGGCGACGGGGTCCGGGGGCTGCTGGGGCTGGTCGTGCGCGAGGCCACCACCAATGTGCTGCGGCACAGCCGGGCGGGCGAGGTGGAGATCGCCCTGCGCCCCGAGGGCGACGGCGTACGGCTGCGGGTCGCCAACGACGGCGCCGACCCCGCCGGGGGCGGCGACGGCACCGGCCTGCGCTCCCTGGCCGAGCGGGTCGGGGCCGCCGGGGGCACGCTGACATGGGACGACACGGGCGGCCGGTTCACCGTGACCGCCGTCCTGCCCTGGGAGGGGAACGGATGAGCATCCGGCTGCTGGTCGCCGACGACGAGGACCTGCTGCGCGGCGCCCTGGCCGCCCTGCTCGGGCTGGAGCCCGACCTGGAGGTCGTGGCCCAGGCCGCCACCTCCACCGAAGCGGTGCGGCTGGCCCGCGCGCACCGGCCCGACATCGCGGTCCTGGACCTGGAGATGCCCCCGGCGGACGGGCTGCGGGCGGCCGAGGAGATCCGGGACGACCCCGGCTGCCGGGTGGTGCTGGTGACCCGGCACGCCCGGCCCGGCGTGCTGCGGCGCGCCCTGCGGGCCGGGGCGAGCGGTTTCGTGCCCAAGACCACCCCGGCGGAGCGGCTCGCCGAGATCCTGCGGGAGGTGGCGGCGGGCCGCCGGTACGTGGACCCCGACATCGCCGCGTCCGCGCTGACCGAGGACGACTGCCCGCTCGGGGAGCGGGAGCTGGAGGTACTGCGGCACTCCCGGGGCGGGGCGTCCGTCAACGAGATCGCCGCCCGGGTGCACCTGGCGCCCGGGACGGTGCGCAACTACCTGTCGTCGGCGATGGGCAAGCTGGGGGTGTCGTCCCGGCACGCGGCCGCGCACCGCGCCTGGGAGGAGGGCTGGATCTAGGCGTACCGGCCCACTCAGCCCTGGCCGTCCGCCTCGGGCGCGGGCGTGCGGGGCCCGTCCGCGGCCTGGTGCGCTCCGGCCTCGCGCGGCATCCACACCAGCACGATGACCACCCCGACGGCCGCGCAGCACAGCGACACCAGCGCCGCCGCGTGCAGCCCCGACAGGAACGCCTCCTTGGCCGGCGCCACGAGCGCCGTCCCCGCCTCGCCCAGGCTCCGGGCCACGGCCATGGTGGCCTCGATCGACTCGCCCGCCGCGTGCAGCCCCGGGTCGCCCGGGTGCGCGGCGGAGCCCTCCTGCGCGGCGGCCTCCTCCAGGGCCGGGGTGATGTCCGCCCGGTAGCGGAAGGAGATGACCGCGCCCAGCACCGCGACGCCCATGGCGGTGGCCACCTGGCGGACGGTGTTCTGCATCGCCGAGGCCGCGCCCGCCTTGCCGGGCGGCACCGACGAGACGATCGCGTCGGTGGACGGGGTGAGGACCACCGCCATGGCGCTGGCCTGGGTGAAGAAGAAGACCAGGATCAGCCAGAGCGGGGTGTCCGCCTCCAGCAGGGTGAAGAACGCCAGGCTGGCGCAGACGATGAGGATGCCGGTTGCGGCGACGGCGCGCGGCCCGAACCGCCGGACCAGGTTGGGGCTGAGCGGCGCCAGGAGCATCTGGCCGACCGCGGCCGGGAGCACCAGCAGCCCGGCGACGAACGGGCTGAACTCGCGCACGCTCTGCCAGTAGAAGCTCATGAAGAAGATGAGCCCGGACATGCTGAAGAACATCAGCATGACGGTGGCCATGGCGACGCTGAACCGCGGGTTCCGGAAGAACCGCACGTCCAGCGACGGGTTCTCGGTGCGCGACTCGTGGAACAGGAACAGGGCGACGACCGCCACCCCGGCCAGCAGGCTGCCCCACACGTCGGGCCCGGCCAGGGAGGAGCGTTCGCCCGCGGTGATGATGCCGTAGATGAGCAGGACCAGGCCCGGGACGGACAGCAGCACCCCGGGGACGTCCAGGCGGCCGGGGGCCTCGTCCCTGGACTCCGGGACCAGGAAGTACATCAGGGCCAGGCCCAGCAGCACGAACGGCACGTTGACGAGGAAGATCGACCCCCACCAGAAGTTCTCCAGCAGCAGGCCGCCCGCCGACGGCCCGATCGCCATGGCCAGCCCGACCGAGCCCGACCACAGGCCGATGGCGCGGCCGCGCTCCTCGGCCGGGAAGACGGCGGTGATGATCGACAGGGTCTGCGGCATCACCATGGCGGCGCCGAAGCCCATCACCGCGCGGGCGGCGATGAGCTGCTCGGGGCTCTGGGAGTAGGCGGACAGCGCCGAGGCCGCGCCGAACACAGCGAGTCCGGCGGTGATCATCCGTCTACGCCCCCACCGGTCGCCCAGGACGCCGAAGGTGAACAGCATCCCGGCGAAGACCAGGGTGTAGGAGTTGATCGCCCAGGCCAGCTCGGACTGGCTGGCGCCGACCCCGAGCTCGGGGTCGGAGAGGGTGCGCAGGGCGACGTTGAGGATCGTGTTGTCCGCGACGAGCACCAGCAGGCAGATGATGAGGACCGCCAGTCCGCCCCACCGCCGTCGATAAGCCGTCCCAGCGTCCACGTGAGCACCCTCGTTCTCCACGAACCCGTCCGCGCGCGGGCGGAGGACCCGCCCGACGGGATCGCCATGGTAGCGGCCTGGCCCTCCCGGCCCCGCGGCGCGCTCCCGGTGACCGCGACCGCCCGGCGGGGGCGGGCGGCGTGACGCACGCCCGTCCGAGAGAGGGGGGCACGGGGGAAGTTCCCGCCCCGGGTCCCGGTTGTATCCCGAAGGAAGCGGACGCGCGCGACCGTGCGATGATGCACACACGGCACGCGGGCCCGGCCCTTCCCACCGCCGACGGCGGCGGCCGGAGCCCGACCGCCCCCGGCCCCGCGGGGCCGCACATCCGCCGCGTCCGCGCGGCGCACATCTATTTCGTCCACACGTCCGGGGACACCCACGCGGTGCTTCGAGACAACGGAGGAAGACATCATGAGCACCACTGACAAGACCCCCTCCGCCCTGTACGGCGGGGTCACCAACCGGCGCGTCACCATCCGCGACCTGGCCGCCGCCAAGCGGCGCGGCGAGACCTGGCCGATGCTGACCGCCTACGACGCCCTCACCGCGCGGGTGTTCGACGAGGCGGGCATCCCCGTCCTCCTCGTCGGCGACTCGGCGGCCAACGTCGTGTACGGCTATGACACCACCGTCCCGGTCTCCGTGGACGAGCTGGTGCCCCTCACCGCCGCGGTGTCCCGCTCCACCAAGCGGGCGCTGGTGGTGGCGGACCTGCCGTTCGGCTCCTACCAGGGCTCCCCCGAGCAGGCCCTGGCGACCGCCTCCCGGTTCATGAAGGAGGGCGGCGCCCAGGCCGTGAAGCTGGAGGGCGGCCACGCCGTCGCCCGGCAGGTGGAGCTGCTCGTTTCGGCGGGCATCCCGGTGATGGCGCACCTGGGCCTGACCCCCCAGTCGGTGAACACGCTGGGCGGGTACCGGGTGCAGGGCCGCGGCGAGGCCGCCGCCGCCCTGCTCAAGGACGCCAAGGAGCTGGAGCGTGCGGGCGCGTTCTCCGTCGTCCTGGAGTGCGTGCCCAGCGACCTGGCCGCCCAGGTCACCGAGCAGCTGGGCATCCCGACCGTGGGCATCGGGGCGGGCAAGGCCACCGACGCCCAGGTGCTGGTGTGGCAGGACATGGCCGGTCTGAGCCCGCGGGTGGCCAAGTTCGTCAAGACCTACGCCAACCTGCACGACACGCTGCGCGACGCGGCGTCGGCGTTCGCCGACGAGGTCGTCAACGGGGTCTTCCCCGACGCGGAGCACTCGTACGCGAGCTGACCCGCGGGTCGTCCCTCGCAACGGACGCCGGCCGGGGCACCCGCCCCGGCCGGCGTCCGCCGTGTGCGTCCGGTCCGGGCGCCGGGGTGCCGGATTCATGTGAGGCGGGACACGAACCGAATCGTACTCGGGAGTAGAGTCGCCTCATATCCCAGCACCTACGCGGGCCGGGGCACCCGGCCCTTGGGAGGACGCATGCGCATCTCGATGCCGCTCCAGTACGAGGGCGAGCCCAAGGCCGCGGTCGACCAGGTGGTCGAACTGGAGAAGGCCGGGCTGGACACCGTCTGGGTCGCCGAGGCCTACGGCTTCGACGCCGCCACCCTCATGGGCTACATCGCCGCCCGGACCGAGACCGTGAACATCGGCTCGGCGATCCTGCCCCTGTACACCCGCACCCCCACGCTCATCGCGATGACCGCCGCGGGACTGGACCACCTGTCCGGCGGCCGGGCGATCCTCGGCCTGGGCGCCAGCGGCCCGCAGGTCATGGAGGGCTTCCACGGCGTCCCCTACGTCAAGCCGCTGGCCCGCACCCGCGACACCATCGAGATCTGCCGCAAGGTGTGGAAGCGCGAGGAGCGCCTCACCCACGACGGTCCGGTGTTCCGGCTGCCGCTGCCCGCCGACCAGGGCACCGGCCTGGGTCGGCCGCTCAAGATCATCAACCACCCCGTGCGGTCCGAGATCCCGATCTACGTGGCGTCCCTGGGCGTCAAGAACGTGGAGATGACCGCCGAGATCGCCGACGGCTGGCTCCCCCACCTCTTCATCCCCGAGAAGGCCAACACCGTGTGGGGCGGGGCCCTGGCCGCGGGCGAGGGCAGGCGCGACGCGTCGCTGGGCCGGCTGGAGATCGCCGCGGGCGGCCTGCTCGCCATCGGCGAGGGCGAGGACACCAAGAAGCTGCTCGACCTCGTGCGCCCGATGATCGCCCTGTACGTCGGCGGCATGGGCGCCAAGGGCAAGAACTTCTACAACACCGTCGCCCGCCGTTACGGCTACGAGGAGGCGGCCGAGAAGATCCAGGACCTGTACCTGGACGGGAAGAAGGACGAGGCGGCCGCCGCCGTCCCCGAGGAGTTCGTGGAGCTGACCAACATGGTCGGCCCCGAGTCGTACGTGCGCGAGCGCGTGGAGGCGTTCCGCGCCGCCGGGGTCACCAGCCTCAACGTCATCCCGGTGGGCGAGGACCCGGCCGCCCTCATCGAGAAGGTCAAGGGCTGGGTGTCCTGACCCGGACGGGGCGCGGCGCGGGGCCGGGGGCGCTCCCCCGGCCCCGCCGCGGTGTTCACAGGCCGGTGATCCGGATCCCCGCGTGGGTCTTGTAGCGGCGGTTGACCGCGATGAGGTTCGCGGTGAGCGCCTCCACCTGGTGGGCGTTGCGCAGCCGCCCGCCGAACACCCCGCGCACGCCCGGGATGAGCTCGGCCAGGGCCCGCACCGTGTCGGTGGCGGCCCGGTCCTCGCCCAGCACCAGGACGTCCAGGTCCACGGTCTCCACCTCCGGGTCCAGGAGGATCACGGCGGAGACGTGGTGGAACGCCGCCGTGACGGTGCTGTCCGGCAGCACCGCGGCGGCCTGCTCAGCCGCGCTGCCCTCGGGCACGTCCAGCGCGAACGGGCCGCGCTTGTCGAAGCCGAGCGGGTTGACGCAGTCCACCACGAGCTTGCCCGCCAGCGGCCCGGCCAGGGACTCCAGCAGCTCCCGGTGCCCGTCCCAGGGAACGGCCACGATGACGATGTCGCCCTCGGCCGCGGCGGAGGCGTTGTCCAGGCCGCGGACGTCGATGGCGGCGGACTCGGCCTCCACCAGCTCGCGGGCGGCCTTCTCGGCGCGCTCGGCGCTGCGCGACCCCAGGTACACGGTGTGCCCGGCCAGGGCGAACCGGCGGGCCAGCCCGCGCCCCTGGTCGCCCGTGCCGCCCAAAACGGAGATGGTGCGCCCGGTGATGTCGGTGGTCTCAGGTGTGCTCACTTCGGTCATGCGCCGATCCTGTCAGAACCGGGTTCGGAATCCGGTGCGCGCCCCCTCACCACCTGTCCTTCTCGTCCTCGTCCTCCCAGTCGCTGTTGCGCTCGGCGGCGATGGTCAGCGCCCGCGCCGCCGTGGCCTCGTCCGGATAGGGCCCCAGGCGCTCCCGGTTGGGGCAGCCGGCCCCGTGCTCGACGGTGTTGTGCCTGAGGCAGTACCACCAGCCGTCTTCCTGTACGTCGGCCACCGCGTCCGCCTTTCCTCGTTCCTGGTCGGTCACCTACCCGGGCGGGGGTGTTCCTCACACCCGAGCGGCCGCTGCCGGCCGGCGCCACGAACTAGAATCCGTGTCCATGACTACTCCGCTGGTTCCCGGGCGCATCTCGCCGCAACGTTCGGTCCCCTCCCACATCGTCCGCCCCGAGTACGTCGGGCGGAAGCACCCCGTGGAGGGCGTCCTGGGCGACGTGCAGACCCCGGAGACCATCGAGCGGATGCGCGTGGCGGGGCGGATCGCCGCGCAGGCGCTGGAGGAGGTCGGCAGGCACGTCGTGCCGGGGGTGACCACCGACGAGCTCGACCGGATCGGCCACGAGTTCCTGCTGGACCACGGCGCCTACCCGAGCACGCTGGGGTACAAGGGCTACCCCAAGTCGCTGTGCTCCTCGCTCAACGAGGTCATCTGCCACGGCATCCCGGACGACACGGTGGTCTCCGACGGCGACATCGTCAACATCGACATCACCGCCTACAAGGACGGCGTGCACGGCGACACCAACGCCACGTTCCTGGCCGGGAACGTGTCCGAGGAGCACCGCCTGCTGGTGGAGCGCACCCGCGAGGCCACCATGCGCGCCATCAAGGCGTGCCGCCCGGGGCGGCGGATCAACGTGATCGGCCGGGTCATCGAGTCGTACGCCAAGCGGTTCGGCTACGGGGTGGTGCGCGACTTCACCGGGCACGGCGTCGGCCCGGAGTTCCACTCCGGCCTCGTGGTGCCGCACTACGACGACCCGCGCGCGGACACCGAGATGGTGCCCGGGATGACGTTCACGATCGAGCCGATGATCACCCTGGGCGGGGTCGACTACGACATGTGGGACGACGGCTGGACCGCCGTGACGGCCGACCGCAAATGGACGGCCCAGTTCGAGCACACCCTGGTCATCACCGACACCGGCGCGGAGATCCTCACCCTCCCTTAGCCGCCGTCCCCCGGCTCCCCTCCCCGTGCGCCCCCGGAGGTCCCATGGCGCGGTTCGTCCACCTGGCGCCCGCCGCTGCCGCCCGGCGCGCGGCGCGGTCCGGACTGCGCGCGAACCCCGGACGCGACGGGGGGCGCGGGGTGTACTGCTTCCCGGTGCTGCCCTCCTACACGCTCACCCACCAGTGGCTGCGCGAGCTGTCCCGCTGGAAGGACGCCCGGGGCATGGCCGCCGTGCACCTGCTGCTGCCCGACGGCGAACCCGTCCTGGTCGGGCACTACGGCGGCCCCGGGCGCCGGACGACCGCGGCCGGGGCTGTGGGCGCCGTCGCCGCGCTGGAGGACCCGCGCGGCTGGGAGGTGTTCGTGCCCCGGGCGGTGACCGCCCGGGAGGTGCGCGCGGTCCGGACCGTGCGCCGCGGGGTCGGCTGGCGCTACCTGCCCGGGGCCCACGGGCGGCCGCCGTGCACGTGCGCCGGCTGCCGGGTGCGCGGTGCGTACGGATCGCGGAGGCTGCTCGAACGCAGGCCCCATCCGGCGGACGGCCCCTGGCCGCCGCCCCGGGTGCTGCTGGAGCGCATCGACCGGGCGTCGGCCGACGGCGACGCGGCGGCGCTGTGCGCGGCGCTGGAGGGGTTCGGCCATCGGCGGCGCGGTCCCGTGAACCGGCTGCTCCCGCTGGCCGGCCACCCCGACCCGCGGGTGCGCTCCGCCCTGGTGTGGGCGGTCTGCGGGTGGTCCACCCCCGGCACCGGCGATCTGATCTCCCTGCTGGCCGCCGACCCCGACCCCGGGGTGCGGGAGGCCGCCGGGGACGTCCGGGAGATCCGCGGGGACCGGTAGTCCGGGCCTGTTCCGGCGATGTCTGGCGCGGTCAGTGCGGTGGGGGCTAGTGTCGGGCGGGTGAAGATCCTGATCTCCGCGGACATGGAGGGCGCCACCGGCGTCACCTGGCCCGCCGACTGCGAACCCGGCACGGAGCAGTGGCAGCGCTGCCGGGCGATGTTCACGGGCGACGTCAACGCGGCGATCGCCGGGCTGTTCGACGGCGGCGCCACCGAGGTCCTGGTCAACGAGGCCCACTCCACCATGCGCAACCTGCTGCTGGAGGAGCTGGACGGGCGCGCCACCATGATCACCGGCCGCCACAAGGAGCTGTCGATGGTGGAGGGCGTCCAGCACGGCGACTGCGACGGCGCCGTGTTCCTGGGCTACCACTGCGGCGCGGGCGAGGAGGGCGTGCTCGCCCACACCTACCTGCCCAACGCCGTCACCGGGGTGTGGCTGGACGGGGAGCCCGCGAGCGAGGGCCGGCTCAACGCCGCCGTGGTCGCCGAGTACGGCACCCCCGTCATCCTGGTCACCGGCGACGACCGCGCCTGCGAGGACGCCGAGACCTACGCCCCGTTCGCCCGCACCGTCGCGGTCAAGGAGTACGTGAGCCGGTACGCGGCCCGCTGCCGCCCGCCCGCGCGCACCGCCGAGGACATCCGGCTGGCCGCGTCGAAGGCCACCCTGCTCGCCGGGCGCCTGGACCCCGCGGAGCCCGTCACCCGGACCGTGGAGGTCGAGGTGGACGCCGCCCACCTGGCGCAGGCCGCCGCCCTCGTCCCCGGGGTCACCCGGACCGGGGCGCGCCGCGTCCGCTACACCTCGCCGGACGCCTACGAGATGATCCGCTGCTTCAAGACCGTCACCACGATGATCTCCCAGGCGATGGAGCAGGACTACGGCTGACCGGCCGCCCCGCGCCCGCTCCCGGACCCGCACACCCTCCCGCACCGCAGAACCGCAGAAAGGCCGCGCCGTGGCCCCCACCTCCTCCGCCACCGACACCGCCCGGGCCGGTGAGGACGCCGTCGTCCTCACCCGGGGGCTGATCCGCCGGGACTCCACCAACCGGGGCGGGGGCGAGGGGGACGAACGGGCCGCCGCCGAGTACGCGGCCGAGGCGCTGACCGACGCCGGGCTCGCCCCGGTGGTGCTGGAGTCGAAGCCGCGCCGGGCCAACGTGGTGGCCCGGGTGCCCGGCACCGACCCGGACGCGCCCGCCCTGCTCGTCCACGGCCACCTGGACGTGGTGCCCGCCGACGCCGCCGACTGGACGGTGCCCCCGTTCTCCGGGGAGATCGCCGACTGCCCCGTCACCGGGCTGCCCGCGCTCTGGGGGCGCGGCGCCGTGGACATGAAGAACACCGTCGGCATGGTCACCGCCGTCGTCCGGGAATGGGCCCGCGCCGGGGTGCGGCCGCGCCGCGGCATCGTGCTGGCGTTCGTCGCCGACGAGGAGGACAGCTCCGAGCACGGCGCCGAGTTCCTGGTGCGGCGGCACGCCGACCTGTTCGAGGGCTGCACCGAGGCCGTCGGCGAGGGCGGCGGCGAGACCGTGTACGCCCGCGGCGTCGACGGGCGGACCGTGCGGCTGTACCCGGTGGGGGCCGCCGAGCGGGGCAGCGCCTGGCTGACGCTGCGCGCCGCGGGCACCGCCGGGCACGGGTCGCGCCCGCCCCGGGACAACGCCGTCGCGAGCCTGGCCGAGGCGGTCGTGCGGATCGCCGGCCACCGCTGGCCGCTGCACCCCACCCCCGTGGTGCGGGCCGCCCTGGACGGCATCGCCGCCGCCCTGGGGGTGGAGCGCGCCCCCGGGGACGCCGACACCGACGAGGCGGTGGAGGCGCTGCTGGCCCGGCTGGGCACGGCGGCCCCGCTGGTCTCCCCCGCCCTGCGCAACAGCGCCGCGCCCACGATGCTCTCCGCCGGGTACAAGGTCAACGTGGTCCCGGGCGAGGCCACCGCGGGGGTGGACGGCCGGGTGCTGCCGGGGGCCGCCGCGGACTTCGAGCGCACGATGGACGCGCTCACCGGGGACCGGGTGTCGTGGGAGTACGCGCACTCCTCGCCGCCGGTGTCCGCCCCGGTGGACTCGCCCGCGTTCGCCGCGCTGCGGGCCGCCCTGCTGGAGCAGGACCCCGGGGCGCACGTGGTGCCGGTGTGCCTGTCCGGCGGGACCGACGCCAAGGTGTTCGCGCGCCTGGGGATTGACTGCTACGGGTTCTCGCCGTCCTGGCAGCCGGAGGGCCTGGACTACACGGGGCTGCTCCACGGGGTGGACGAGCGGGTGCCGCTGGAGGGCCTGCGGTTCGGGGTGCGGGCCCTGGACCGCTTCCTGCGGGCCTGAGCGGCCGAGCGTTATGGGTGGGCGCGCGCCGTCGGGGCGGGCGCGGCGATACCGGGATCCATGAGGGGGAACGCGTGACGGAACCGACGGCGGTGGCCGACCGGGGGGTGGCGGCGGGGGTCCGGCCGCCGAGGCTGCGCAGGGGCGACCGGGTGCGGCTGGTGGCGCCGTGCAGTCCGGTCCCGGAGCCGATGCTGGAGACGGCGGCCGAGGAGCTGCGCCGCTGGGGCCTGGCCGTGGAGTTCGGGGAGCACGTGCGCGACCGGCACCCCGTGCTGCCGTACCTGGCGGGCGAGGACGCCGACCGGGCCGCCGACCTCCAGGAGGCGTGGTGCGACCCGGACGTGGCCGCGGTGTTCTGCGTGCGGGGCGGGGACGGGGCGCACCGGACCCTGGACCTGCTCGACTTCGCGGCGCTGCGGGCGGCCGCTCCCAAGGCGCTCATCGGGTTCAGCGACGTCACGGCGCTGCACGAGGCGTTCGCGGTGGAGCTGGGCGTGGCGACGGTCCACGGGCCGGTGATCGGCACCAAGTACTTCGTGGGCGACCCGGTGGCGCAGGAGGAGCTGCGCGTGACCCTGTTCGAGCCGGAGCGGCGCACGGTGCTGACCTCGTCGGGCGCGCACGCGCTGGTGCCCGGGCGCGCCGAGGGGGTGGTGTTCGGCGGGAACCTGAGCCTGCTCAACGACGGCCTGGGGACGCCGCACAGCCGGGCGTCGGCCGCCGGGGGGATCCTCATGCTGGAGGACGTCGGCGAGGACGTGGCGCGGGTCGACCGGATGCTCACCCACCTGCTGCGCACCGGGTGGACGGACGGCCTGGCCGGGGTGGTGCTGGGCACGTGGACCGACTGCCCGCCGGACCCGGGGGCGATCGCCGACCTGATGCGCGACCGCCTCGCCCCGCTGGGGGTACCGGTGCTGTGGGGGCTGGAGACGGGGCACTGCGCCGCGCAGCTGACGGTGCCGCTGGGTGTCCCGGCCCTGCTCGACGCCGAGAACGGCACCCTGGAGTTCGCCGTCCCCGGCCTGGCCTGAGCCGGCCGGTGCCGGGCGCGGCGCCCGGCACCGGCCGCGCCGGCGGGTCGGGCGGCCCGCCCGTCCGCGCCCTCGGATACCTATACCGGCGGAATCCGGGGCGGGAGTCTAGACTCGACGGCATGGTGAGAGAGCCGCTGACCCAGACCCAGATCGAACGCGGACGCCTGCTCGGCGGGCTGCTGCGCAGCGCCCGTGCCGACCGCACCATGGTGGACGTGGCCCGGCAGGCCGGGATCTCCGTGGAGACGCTGCGCAAGATCGAGGGCGGGCGCATCCCCACCCCCGCCTTCTTCACCGTCGCCGCCATCGCCGCCGCCCTCGACCTCTCCCTGGACGACCTGCTGCGCCGCGTGGACGACGCCGCCGCGGCCCCGGTGAGCGCCTGAACGAGGGCCCCTCCCCCTCTTTCGCCGGCGCCCGCCGCCGTGGTCCAATCCGGTGGCCGCACGTCCGCGACCGAAGGAGGACCAGTGGAGAGACCGTCTCAGAGCGTGCGCCCCGCGTGGTGGCTGGAACCCGTGAACGCGCTGCTCGCCCCGTTCGAGGGGCGGTCCGGGGACGGGGGGTCCTTCGACGCCGCGCTGCGGGCGGCCTCCTCCCGCAGCGGCCTGCCCCGGCTCCCCGACGAGCCCTTCCTGTCCGACCTGAAGGTCCTCCACGACGCCTGGCAGGCGTCGCCCGACCTCACCCCGGTCGGCCGGTTCGCCCTGCGGAGCGAGATCCGGCGGCGGCTGGAGACGCGCCTGCGCATGCTCCACCTGCTCGACGCCCGCCCCGAGGTCGCCGCCGAGACCGTCGACCGGCCGGTGTTCATCACCGGCCTGCCCCGGACCGGCACCACGTTCGGGCACGGGCTCCTCGCCCGACACGTCCGGGGCCGCGCCCCGATGCTGTGGGAGCTGCTGAGCCCGGTCCCCGACACGGGCAGGCCCGGGGAGCGCACGGTGGGCAGGCGCGAGCGCCTCGCCTCGGCCCGGACGCAGATCCGGGGCATGAACGCCCTGGGCCCGGGCTTCGCGACGATCCACCCCATGCACCCCATGGAACCGGAGGAGTGCGTCTTCCTCCTGCCGCACGGTCTGAACAACCACGTCCGCGCCCCCGTCCCCGGCTACCGCGCGTGGCTGGAGCGGCGCGACGCCACCCCCGACTACGTCTACCTCAAACAGCAGCTCCAGGCTCTGCAGTGGGGGCGGCCCGCACGGCGCTGGGTGCTCAAGTCGCCACTGCACCTGCCCAACCTGGACGTCCTGCTGTCGGTCTTCCCCGACGCGGTGGTGGTCCTGACCGACCGCGACCCCGCGCGGGCGATGCCGTCGTGGGCGAGCCTGACCGAGGCGGGGATGCGCCTGCACTGCCGCGGGGTGGACCCGCGCCGGATCGGCCGCGAGTGGCTGGACATCTGGGCGCGGGCCGCCGAGCGCGCCCGCGCCGTGCGGCGCGAGAGCGCCCCCGAACGCTTCCTCGACCTTCCCTACGACGAGCTGACGTCCGACCCGCTCGGCGCGGCCGAACGCGTCTGGCGGAGCCTGGGCGAGGAGTTCGACGCGGACAGCCGGGCCCGGGCGCTCGCCTACACGCGGCGGGACCGGCGCCGGAACCCCGGCGGCCACAGGTACGGGCTCGACCGCTACGGCCTCACCGCCGGGGAGGTGCGCGCGGCGTTCGGCCCGGACCCCACCGGCTCGGCCGCCGCCCGCACGGCCGCCTCCGGAGACTGAGGCGCCCGGGGGACCGCCGGTCCGGCGGTCCCCTCGCGGACCCGGCGACCCGCGCGGGGGCGGCCCCGGGGCGGCGGACCTCTCCGGTCCAGCGCGGGGCCCTGGGGCTAGGTTGGGATCACACGCCCGTACCGGGCGTGTTCCCGACCCCTCCGGCCGCGCGGGTGGTAGGCACGAGGGGGCCGCGTCGACGAGGACCAGCAGGGGGAAGACATGAGCGAACAGGCGTTGCGGGTGGACGAGGCCGAACTCCGCGGCCTCCTGGACGGCCGGTGGGCCCACGTGCGCGAACGCGTCCGGGACGTCCTGCGGGGAGAGCTGTACGCCCCGGTGTACGGCCTGTCCGTGGAGGAGCACCGCGAGCGCACCCTGAAGCAGCTGCTCGCGCTGGCCGAGACCGACCTGCCCGGGTACGGCTTCCCCGCCTCCGTGGGCGGCGAGGACGACATCGGCGCCTCCGTGGTCGCCTTCGAGATGCTCGTCGCCGACCTGTCCCTCATGGTCAAGATGGGCGTGCAGTGGGGCCTGTTCGGCGGGGCGATCCGCGCCCTGGGCACCGAGCGGCACCACACCGAGTACCTGCCGCGGGTCATGTCCGTGGAGCTGCCCGGCTGCTTCGCCATGACCGAGACCGGCCACGGCTCGGACGTGCAGAACCTGCGCACGACGGCCACCTACAACCCGGTCACCGAAGAGTTCGTGATCGACACCCCCGACGAGTCGGCGCGCAAGGACTACATCGGCAACGCCGCCCGGGACGGCCGCATGGCGGTCGTGTTCGCCCAGCTGCACGCCGACGGCGAGGAGCACGGCGTGCACGCCCTGCTCGTGCCGATCCGCGACGAGCACGGCGAGCCGATGCCCGGGGTGCGGATCGAGGACTGCGGCCCCAAGGCCGGGCTCAACGGCGTGGACAACGGGCGGCTGTGGTTCGAGGGCGTGCGGGTGCCCCGCGCCAACCTGCTCAACCGGTACGGCACCGTGGCGCCCGACGGCACCTACTCCAGCCCCATCCAGAACCCCAACCGGCGGTTCTTCACCATGCTGGGCACGCTGATCCGCGGCCGCATCAGCGTGGCCGGGGGCGCGGGCGGCGCCGCCAAGGCCGCGCTGGCCATCGCGGTGCGCTACGCCGACACCCGGCGCCAGTTCACCCGGCCCGGCGGCGACGGTGCGCCCGAGCAGGAGGTGCGCATCCTCGACTACCTGGCGCACCAGCGCAAGCTGCTGCCCGCGCTGGCCCGGACCTACGCCCTGCACTTCGCGCAGGAGGAGCTGGTGACGCGGCTGCACGAGCTGTCGCGGGCACCGCGCCGCGACGAGCACGCCCAGCGGGAGCTGGAGTCGCGGGCGGCGGGGCTGAAGGCCGTCTCCACCTGGCACGCGACCGCCACCATCCAGACCTGCCGGGAGGCGTGCGGCGGCGCCGGGTACCTGTCGGAGAACCGCATTCCGCAGCTCAAGGCCGACTCCGACATCTTCACGACGTTCGAGGGCGACAACACGGTCCTGCTGCAGCAGCTCACCAAGGGCCTGCTGACCAACTTCCAGGACTCGTTCGGCGACCTGGACACGATGGGGCTGGCCCGGTTCATGGCGGGCAGGGTGTTCGAGACGGTGATCGAGCGGACCGCGGCGATCCCGCTGATCGACCGGCTCATCGCGGCCTCCCCCGGGCGCGACGGCGCCGACCTGTACAACCGGGGCTGGCACCTGGAGCTGTTCGAGGACCGGGAGGAGCACATCATCGAGGGCCTGGCCGGGCGGCTGCGCCGCGCCGGGAAGGACGGCGGCGACGCGTTCGAGGTGTTCAACCGGGCCCAGGACCACGTGCTGGCCGCCGGGCGGGCGCACATGGACCGGGTGGTGCTGGAGGCGTTCGTGGCCGGGATCGACCGGTGCGGCGACAAGGCGACGGCCAAGCTGCTCAACCGCGTGTGCGACCTGTACGTGATGTCCGTGATCGAGGAGGACCGCGCCTGGTTCCTGGAGCACGAGCGGCTGTCGACGGCGCGGACCAAGGCGGTGACGCGGGCGGTGGACGACCTGTGCCGGGGGCTGCGGCCGTACGCGGTGCAGCTGGTCGACGCGTTCGGGCTGCGCGACGAGTGGCTGGCGGCGCCGATCGCGCTGGGCTCCGAGCACCGGCGGCAGGGCGACGCGGCCCCGGCCCGCGGGTGATCGGGGGTGCGGCCCTGGGCGAGGGCCGCACCCGTCGGATAGAGTAGTCAAAGTTGATTAGCATTCCGTTGCCGAACGGGGAGGGTGTGGCATGTCGGCCATCCGGCTGCTGGTCCTGGGGGCGGTCCGCCTGCACGGCCGGGCGCACGGCTACCAGGTGCGCAACGACCTGGAGTTCTGGGGCGCCGACGAGTGGTCCAACGCCAAGCCGGGGTCGGTCTACCACGCCCTGAAGCAGCTGGCCAAGCAGGGCCTGCTGCGCGCGCACGACACCGCGCCCTCCACCGCGGGCGGCCCGCCCCGCACCGAGTACGAGATCACCCCGGAGGGCGTCGAGGAGTACTTCTCGCTGCTGCGGCGGGCGCTGTCCGCGCACGACGAACGGCGGGACATGCTCTCGGCCGGCCTGGGGTTCATGGTGGACCTGCCCCGCCACGAGGTGATCGAGCTGCTGAGCGTCCGCGAGGAGGGGCTGAAGGCCTGGCAGGACTCGGTCAGCACCCACTACATCCCCGACGAGTACGCCGACACCATGGGCCATATCGGCGAGATCATGGGCATGTGGCTGGCCGTGGGCCGCGCGGAGGCGGAGTGGACGCGGAGGCTGATCGAGCGCATCGAGACGGGCGCGCACTCGTTCGCGGGCGAGGGCGGGAACCCCTTCGAGGGCGTGTTCGCCGAGGACAACCCCGAGCTCATGGCGGCCTGGCGGATCGGCGAGCCCCCGGCCTGACCCCGGCGCCCGGGGAGGCGTTGTCCGGGAGGGGCCGGGCACCGGCCCGGAGCGGCGTACGCGGTGCGGGAGAACGCCCGGGAGCCCGGGGGCGGACAGGTCGTCCTCCCCCGGGCGTGCGAGCGCGGGGCGGGTGTCCGCGGGATCCGGTCGGACCCCGCGGACACCCGCGGCCGGGGTCAGCGGGACAGGGACCGGAAGCGGGCCGCGGCCATCGGGCAGGCGACCAGGAGCAGCAGCACCGGCCACAGCACCGCCAGGAACAGGGCGTTCTCCGCCGCCCAGGAGGTGCCCGCCGCGCCGGGGTTGCCGAACAGGTCGCGGACCGCGGTGGCCGTCGCCGACATCGGGTTCCACTCGGCGACCGCGCCCAGCCACCCCGGCATGGCCTCGGGGGAGGCGAAGGCGCTGGAGGTGAAGGCCACCGGCCACACCAGGATCTGCACCGCCATCACCAGTTCCGGCCGCCCCACCACCAGCCCCAGCCAGACGCCGCAGGCCAGCATCGCGGCGCGCAGCAGGAGCAGCAGGCCCACCGCGCCCAGTGCCGCGCCCAGGCTGCCGTGCCAGCGCCAGCCGAGGGCGAAGCCGGCGGCGAGCACGATGAGCAGGCCCGCGACGGACTCCAGGAGGTCGGCGACCCCGCGCCCGACCAGCACGGCGGTGGAGGCCATGGGCAGGGAGCGGAACCGGTCCAGCACCCCGCGCTCCAGGTCGCGGGTGATGGCGGTCATCGTGCCCTCCAGGCCGAACGCCATGGTGAGCACCAGCAGGCCGGGGACCAGGAACTCGGTGTAGTCGCCGCCGCCGGCGACGGTCATGCTCCCGCCGAGGAAGAGCGCGAAGAGCACCAGCATCATCACCGGGAAGAGCAGCCCGATGACCGGGCCCCACGGGTTGCGGGCCCAGCGGGCGAACTCCCGGCGGGTCATCGTCCAGGAGTCGCCCGCCCAGCGGGCGAGGGCTCCGAGTTCCTCCTCGTGCGCCCGGGCGTCGTACAGGTCGGTCGTGCGTGTCATGTCCTTCTCCGATCGTCGTCAGCGGCCGGGGCCCGCCCCGGATGTCCGTCCCCACCCCGTGAGGCACCGCCCCCGCCAGCCGGGGCGTGCGGGTCGGTCACGTGGTGCCCGGGGCGGCGGGGACGCCCGCGGCGGGCGGGGCCGGGGCCCCGGCGGCGTCCGCGGGGGACTCGGCGGGGGATCCGGTGAGGCGGAGGAAGACCTCGTCCAGGGTGGGTCGGCGGACGGCCAGGTCCTCCGCCTCGATCCCCTCCGCGTCCAGCGCCCGGACGGCGCGGGCCAGGGCGCCCCGCCGGTCGGCGACCGGGAGGCTGATGCGGCGTGGGCGCTCCCCCTCCCCGGGCGACTGGTCAAACTTGACCAGTTGGTCAAGGTCGAACGCGCCGGAGCCGCCGAAGAGGCGCCCCAGCACGGCGGCGGCCTCGGCCAGGCGGCCCGGGTTCGCGACGACCACGTCGAGCCGGTCGCCGCCGACCAGCCCCTTGAGCCGGTCGGCGGTGCCCTCGGCGATCACCCGGCCGCCGTCGACCACGCTGATGAGATCGGCCAGTTGGTCCGCCTCCTCCAGGTACTGGGTGGTGAGCAGCACCGTGGTCCCCGCGCCCACCAGCGAGCGGACCGACTCCCAGACCTCGGTGCGACCGCGCGGGTCCAGGCCCGTGGTCGGCTCGTCCAGGAACAGCACCGCCGGGTCGACGATGAGCGAGGCCGCCAGGTCCAGGCGGCGGCGCATGCCCCCGCTGTACCCGGACACCGGGCGCTTGCCGGTGTCGGCCAGGCCGAACCGCTCCAGCAGTTCGCCGGCTCGGGCGGCGGCCCGGCGGCCGCCCAGGTGGTGCAGGCGGCCGAACAGTTCGAGGTTCTGCCGCCCGGACAGCTCCTCGTCCAGTGCCGCGTGCTGGCCGAGCAGCCCGATGCGGCGCCGGACGTCGCGCGGCCGGGCGGCGACGTCGATCCCGTCCACCTCCACCCGCCCCCGCTGCACCCGCAGCAGGGTGGCCAGGGTCCGGACCAGCGTGGTCTTGCCCGCGCCGTTGGGCCCCAGGATGGCGTGCACCGTCCCCCGCTCCACGGTCATGTCGAGACCGTCCAGCGCGCGCGTGTCGCCGTAGGCCTTGTACAGCCCCTCCACCAGAACGGCGGGCTCGCGATTCTCCATGGACCCTCCCCATGACTGATCAAGTTTGACTACTCGGAGGAGGGTACTGCCCATACCGCCTCCTAGTCAAACTTGATTACCTGATGTTCTTCAAACGCCCGGCCCACCGACGGCGCGTTGCCGCTCAGTCGGACAGCCAGCGCCGGAGCTCTCCGGCGTTGCGGAGCTCCGCTTCGACACGGGCCCGCTCCGGCTCCGTGAGCCCGATCCCCCGCAGCCGCCCGATCCACTCGGCGCTCCGCTCCCCCTCCCCGAGCGGGACGGACAGCTCGATCAGCATCGCCAGCGCCATCGCCCGCTCCACGGGCGGAGCCCCGTCGCCGTGCCTGCGCAGCCCCGACTTGAGGAAGCGCCAGGCCATCCGGTCGTCGAGCTTGAAGTCGCGGATGATGCGTGCGCCGTCCAGGACCCGGGCCAGGCCCTCAAGGTCCGGCGACCCCCCGTACTCCAGGTCTTCGGGTTCGTCTCGCTGGATGACCATGATCGAGTTGCCCGAGGGGTCCATCACCGTGAACCGGCTCGCCCCGGGCCGGTAGCGGGTGATCCGGGGCAGCCCCCGGGTCGGCACCCGCCCCTTGGCCGCGCGCACGGACGCCACCAGCGCCGCGTGGTAGGCGGCCACGTCGTCGACCAGGACCAGGCAGCCGCCGCTCTCCTCCAGCGCGGGGTCGAGCCCCTTGGGCGCCCGCCCGTAGTGCAGGTGGATTCCGCTCCACTGGAATGCGAGGTAGAGGTAGGGCCGGTGCTGCCGGTAGGTCACCTCGAACCCGAGGGACTGGAAGAAGTCCAGCGTCTCCTCCGCCGAGACGCACGGCAGCAGGGGGACCGTGGTCTCGTTCGGGCGCACGCCCGGCGGCGCGTCCCGCACCGCCGACCCACCCCCCTCCGCGCTTCCGTCGATCCCGCCCCCGGCCTCCGCGACGCCTTCGCCCACGACCCCTCCTTCGCCACACCACTCCCCCTGACACCACAAGACCCGAAAGCCCCGACCGCCCCGGCCCCACAGTCCGCGCCCGGGCCATCGACACCCCGACCCACGGGAGTGATCAAGTTTGACCAGTGGTGCGAGCCTAGACCACACCACTCCCACTAATCAAGTTTGATCAATCACGGGAAATGCCGCCTCGGACTTCCACCCGCGCCTGTGACCCACCTAACATGAAGACAATTCACGTTAGGCAGGTGATCCGTGCGCACACCCCCGGCGCCCCCGCCCTCCGAACGCCCCGGCCCCGCCGACCCGCCCCCCGGCACCGGCACCGCCCCCGACACCGCGGCCGCCTCCCCGGCCGGGGCCGCGACCGCCTCCGAACCGGTCCCCGAGGCCCTCGCCGAGCCCGCCTCCCCCGTCGGCGCCCTGTGGGTGGCCGGGATCAGCCTGGCCAACCTCGGCATGTGGATGGCGTTCTTCGGCCCCCTCCAGGTCCTCCTCCCCGAGCAGGTCGGGGCCATCGCCCCGGAGGGCAAGGAGACCGCCCTGGCCTGGGTCACGGGAGTCGGCGCCCTCGTGGCCACGCTCGGCACCCCCCTGGCCGGGGCGCTGTCCGACCGCACCACCGGCCGCCTGGGCCGCCGCCGCCCGTGGGTGCTGCTGGGCGCCGTCCTGGGCGGGATCGGCCTGACCGTCCTGGGCCGCCAGGACAGCGTGGCCGGCGTCCTCGTCGGCTGGTCGCTGGTCCAGGCGGCCCTGTCCCTGCTCAACGCCACCCTGCTCGCCGCCGTCCCGGACCGCGTCCCGGTCCGCCAGCGCGGCGCGGTCTCCGGCTGGGTCGGCATCCCCCAGTCCGCGGGCGTGGTGGTCGCCGTGGTGCTGGTGACCGCGGTGGTCACCCGCGTCGCCCCGGGCTACACGCTCATCGGCGTGCTGCTCATCGCCTGCGCCCTGCCCTTCGCCCTGCTGTCCCCGGACCCCCCGCTGCCGCGCGGGGCCCGCCCGCCCTGGCGCGACCTCGGCCGCGGTTTCTGGGTGTCCCCGCGCCGCCACCCCGACTTCGCCTGGGCCTGGCTCACCCGGTTCCTCATGCAGACCGGCAACGCCATGTTCACCCTCTACCTGCTGTACTTCCTGCGCGACGGCATCGGCTACGAGGAGCTCTTCCCCGGCTCCTCGGCCACCGACGGCCTGCTCCTGCTGATCCTGGTCTACACGGCCGCGGTGGTGGCGACCACCGTGGTCGCGGGCGTGCTCTCCGACCGCTGGGGGCGCCGCCGCGGCCCGGTGTGCGTGTCCGGCGCGGTGTGCGCGCTCCCGGCGTTCCTGGTGGCGCTGTTCCCGTCCTGGCCGATGACGGTCGCGTGCGCGGTGGTGCTGGGCGTCGGGTTCGGCATCTACCTGTCGGTGGACAACGCCCTGGTCACCGAGGTCCTCCCGGCCGCGGAGGGCCGCGCCAAGGACCTGGGGATCGTGAACATCGCCAGCGCCGGCCCGCAGGTGATCGCCCCGGCGCTGGCCGGCCCGATCGTGGTGTACCTGGGCGGCTACCCGGTCCTGTACACGGTCTGCGGCCTGCTGACCCTGCTGGGCGCCGTCCTGGTGTGGCGCATCAAGGGGGTGGCCTGACCCGCGCCCCGCCCCCGCCCGTACCCCGTACCCCTGTCCCCGCCCTCCCCGGCCGGTCTCCGCTCCCGGACCCGGCACCCGAGGGCACCCGTGCACGAAAGGCGGATCCGTTATGTCGTCACCGTTCCTGTGGGGTGTGGCCTCGGCCGCGTTCCAGGTGGAGGGGGCCCTGGCCGAGGACGGCCGCGGCCCGTCGGTCTGGGACACCTTCGCCGCCCGCCCGGGCGCCGTCCGCGACGGCCACAGCCCGGCCGTGGCCTGCGACCACTACCACCGCTGGCCGCAGGACGTGGACCTGCTCGACCGGCTGGGCGTGAACGCCTACCGCTTCTCGATCGCCTGGCCGCGGGTGGTGCCGCAGGGCACCGGGCCGGTGAACAAGGCGGGCCTGGACTTCTACGACCGGCTGGTCGACGCCCTGCTGGAGCGGGGCATCACCCCGTTCCCGACCCTGTTCCACTGGGACCTGCCCCAGGCCCTGGAGGACGCGGGCGGCTGGTCGTCGCGGGACACCGCGCGGGCGTTCGCCGACTACGCGGCGGTGGTCGCCGACCGGATGGGCGACCGGGTCCCGCGGTGGATCACCCTGAACGAGCCGGTGGTCCACATGGCCTACGGGCACGCGTTCGGGACCCACGCCCCGGGTCACACCCTGGAGGTCCCCGGAGTCCTGGCGGTGGCGCACCACCTGCTGCTCTCCCACGGGCTGGCCGCCGCGGAGCTGCGCTCGCGCGGCCTGGAGGCGCTGCTCACCAACAACCTGAGCCCGGTGCGCGGCCCCCAGGACCCGACCGGCGCCGACCTGGCGGCGGGGGCGGCCTACGACGCCCTGCACAACCGGCTGTTCACCGACCCGGTGCTGCTGGGCTCCTACCCGGACCTGTCGGCGTTCGGCGCGGCGGAGGTGCCGGGGGTGCGCGAGGGGGACCTCGGGGTCATCGCGGGCAGCGCGGACGGCATCGGTGTCAACTACTACAACCCGAGCCTGGTCCTGGCGCCGGAGGAGGGCGCGGGGCTGCCGTTCGCGCTGGGCGAGATCACCGGCGTGCCCACGACGGCGTTCGGGTGGCCGGTGGTCCCCGAGGGGCTGACCGACACGCTGGTGGGGCTGTCGGAGAGGTACGGGGAGGCGCTGCCGCCGCTGTACGTCACCGAGAACGGCTGCTCCTGCGAGGACACCGTGGTCGACGGCCGGGTCGCCGACCCCGGGCGCATCGCCTACCTGGAGTCGCACATCGCCGCCGTGGACGCGGCCCGCGCGCGGGGAGCGGACGTGCGCGGCTACTTCGTGTGGACGCTCACCGACAACTTCGAGTGGGCGGAGGGCTACCACCAGCGGTTCGGCCTCGTGCACGTGGACCACGAGACCCAGGTCCGCACGCCCAAGGACTCCTTCGCCCGCTACCGCGACATCATCGCCGCCCGCACCGGGGCGCCGGACTCCCCCGCCTGACCGCCGCGGGGGCGCGGCCGACCCACCGGCCGCGCCCCCGCGCGCACCGGAGCCACATCCGTGTCGACGGCCCCAGGGCCACCCGACGGCCGCGCACCGACCCGTCGGCTCCGCCGGAAAGGACCCACGCGCACCATTAGGGTGCACCGGAGTCACATCCGCATCAGCGGCACCGCGGCCGGTCGGCGGCCGTGCGCGCTGCCACGCGGCACCGACCGGGGGCTACTCGGCGACGGGGTCCAGGGGGCCGCTGTCGAACCGCTCGGGGGCGTGCTCGCCGCGCTTGCGGGCGGGCTCCCACCACCACCAGTGCGAATCGGGCACCCAGTCGGGCACCTCCTCGCCCGCGGAGGACACCGCGGTCTCGGCCACCGCCTCCAGCGCGTCGTCGATGCGCACCACGGCCTCCAGGTCCTCCTGGCGCAGGAACTCGCGCCAGGGCACGAACTCCTCGGCGAGGATCTGGAGCATGGACCGGCGCCAGCAGGCGGGCCGGTAGCCCTCGTAGCGGCCGTTCTCGGCGGCGGTCTGGCTGCGCACCACGTACAGGCCGAGCCGGTCGGGGTTGTTCCCGCTGACCAGCAGCTCGGCGAGGGTGGACGTGAACTCGCGGCCGGCGGGCGACCGGCGCGCGGCGCGGTCGGTCGCCCGGTAGAGGTCGAACAGCGCGGCGAAGGCCTCGTCCATGAGCGCGTCCCGGTCCCTGCGGCGCGCGGCGCTCTCCGCGAAGGCGTCCAGTGCTCTCCTGGCCAGGGCGGGGATGTCCCTGCCCGCGTCCGCACTCACCTGTCCACCGCCTTTTCCTGTTGTGAGGCTGTTCTCTCGGGGGAGGCGCCACCGGGGGTGTCGGCACGTTCGGTGACGGCCGGGCTTCCGATGATAAACACCGCGTTCGCGGTGCCGCCATCGCGGGAGGCCCGGACGCGCGGCCTCATCCGGCCAGGACCGTGTCGAGCATTCCGGCCCACTGGCGCACGATGCGCCTGCGACGTGCGGTGTCGTCGGTGAGCAGGTTGGCCAGCCCCAGGCCGCGGGCCAGGTCGAGGGTGGCCTGGACGGCCTCGCGCACCCCGGGCCGCGACTCGTCCGCCCCCAGCAGCTCCACCGCGGCCCGGTGCAACTCGCGCCCCACCTGCTCCTCCATCGGGACCACGCTCTCGCGCAGGGCGGGGTCGCTGGCGGCGGCCGCCCACAGCTGCAGGGCGGCCCGGAAGTCGTCCCCGGTGAACGCGTCCACGGCCACCTCCACCACGGCCTCGGTCCGCCCGGGCCCCTCGGGGACCTCGGCGATGCGGCGGCGCAGCTCGGCGCCCCGGGTGTCGAGCATGTGCCGCATGACCGCGAGGAACAGGTCCTCGCGGGTCGGGAAGTGGTGCTGTGCCGCCCCCCGGGACACCCCGGCCGCCTCGGCGACCGCCCCGACGGTGGCTCCGGCCACCCCGTGCCCGGCCAGGCGGCCCACGGCCGCCTCCAGCAGCCGGGCGCGGGTGGCCCGGCTGCGCTCCTGTCTGGGTTCGCGCTCCGCTGCGGTCCCCAACCGTCGCCCCCTCGCTCGCCACCGTGCGGACGCCCGGCCCCCGGGCGCCCGCACCCGAATCAGTACGACTTGGGCAGCCCCAGGGACTGCTGCGCCACGTAGTTGAGGACCATCTCCCGGCTGACCGGGGCGATCCGCGCCAGGCGGGCACTGGCGATCGCCGACCCCAGCCCGTACTCGCTGGCCAGGCCGTTGCCGCCGAGGGTCTGCACGGCCTGGTCGATGGCCCGCACGCACGCCTCCGCCGCGGCGTACTTGGCCATGTTGGCCGCCTCGCCCGCCCCCGCGTCGTCGCCGGAATCGTAACGGAACGCGGCGTGCTGGGTCATCAGCCGGGCCTGTTCCAGCTCGATCTTCACCTGGGCGAGGGGGTGGGCCAGGCCCTGGTGGGCGCCGATGGGGGTGTCCCGCCACACGGTGCGCTCCTTGGCGTAGGCCACGGCCTTGTCGAGGGCGTGCCGGGCGCTGCCGGCGGCCAGGGAGGCGGCCATGATGCGTTCGGGGTTGAGTCCGGCGAACAGCTGCAGGAGCCCGGCGTCGGGGTCGCCGACCAGGGCGTCGGCGGGCAGCCGGACGTCGTCGAGGAACAGCTGGTACTGGTGGTCGGGGCTGACCAGGTCCATCTCGATGCGGTGCTTCTCGAACCCGGGGGTGTCGGTGGGCACCACGAACAGGGCGGCGGAGAGCCTGCCGGTGTCCTCGTCCTGGATGCGGCCCACCACGAGGACCGCGTCGGCGACGTCCACCCCGGAGATGAAGGTCTTGCGCCCGTTGAGGACCCATTGGTCGCCCTCGCGGCGGGCGGTGGTGGTGATCCGGTGGGAGTTGGACCCGGCGTCGGGTTCGGTGATGGCGAAGGCCATGATGGTCTCGCCGGTGGCGATCCCGGGCAGCCAGCGCTCGCGCTGTCCGGGGGTGCCGAAGCGGGACAGGACGGTGCCGCAGATGGCCGGGGACACGACCATCATGAGGGTCGGGCACCCGGCGGCGCTGAGCTCCTCCAGGACGGCGGCCAGGTCGCCGATGCCGCCGCCCCCGCCGCCGTACTCCTCGGGGAGGTTGACGCCGAGGTAGCCGAGCTTGCCCGCCTCCCTCCACAGCTCGGTGAGGTAGGCGTCCTCCTTGGCCTTGGCCCGGTAGTACGCGGACCCGTAGCCGCCGGCGAACGCGGAGACCACGGCGCGCAGTTCGACGCGCTCGGGGGGTTCGTTGAAGGTCATGGCTCCGGTCATCGGCTGTGCTGCCCTTCGTAGTCGAGTACGGCCAGGGGGGTTCCGGCGGCGACCCGCTCCCCCGGGGCGACCGGGATCTCCCGGACGGCTCCGGCGGCGGGCGCCGTGATGCGGTGCTCCATCTTCATGGCCTCCATCCGCAGCAGGGTCTGTCCCGCGCGGACCTTCTCCCCCGCCGCGACGTCGACGGAGGTGACGGTGCCCGGCATGGGCGCGGGCAGCGCCCCGGGGTCGACGGCGGCCTCGGGGACGGGCAGGGGGTCGACGCGGGTGAGGGCGACCGACCCGTGCGGGGTGTCGACGTGGATCCGGTCGCCGGAGCCGCGGACGTCGAAGGCGCGCACCAGCCCGTCCACCTCCAGGACGGCCCGGCCGGCGGTGGCCGCGGCGGGGTCGGCCCGGTCGGCGGTGACCGACCGGACGCGCACGCCGGGCCGTTCGGGGACGGGGGCGCCGCGGACGGTGCGGTGGACCGCGGTGACCTCGCGCCCGTCGTCGGTGGTGTAGCGGCGCAGGTGCGCCCCGGAGGGCAGGTTGCGCCAGTACGCGGGGATCCCGGCGGGCAGGGGCCCGCTCCCGCGGGACGCCTCGGCGCCGACCAGGGCCGCGGCGAGGGCGGCGAGCTCCTCGGTGTCGGGGGCGGCCAGCGGGGTGGCCAGCGCGGTGAGGCGGTCCCCGGTGAGGAAGCCGGTGTGCAGTTCCCAGGGGCGTTCGGCGGCCCGGGCGAACACCGGGTGGCGCAGGACGCGCACGAGCAGGTCGCGGTTGGTGCCCACGCCGTGGACGCGGGCGCCGACCAGGGCCGCGGCCAGGCGGCGCAGGGCGTCGCGGCGGTCGCGGCCGTGGGCGACGACCTTGGCGAGCATGGGGTCGAAGTCCGTGCCGACGGCGTCCCCGGCCTCCACCCCGGAGTCCAGGCGCACGCCGGGGCCCGCGGGCCGGTCGAAGCGCGCTGTGGCGGCGGGGACCTCGAACGCGGTGAGCACGCCGGTGCGCGGCCGCCACCCCTGCCGCGGGTCCTCGGCGTAGAGGCGCACCTCGACGGCGTGCCCGGCGGGCGGGGGCGGGCCGCCGTCGGGCAGCGGCTCGCCCTCCGCGATCCGGATCTGCCATTCGACCAGGTCCAGCCCGGTGACGCATTCGGTGACGGGGTGCTCGACCTGGAGCCGGGTGTTCATCTCCAGGAACACGGGCGTGCCGAACGCGCCGCCGCCCCCTTCGCCGGGCGGACGGACCGGGACGAGGAACTCGGCGGTCCCCGCGCCGACGTAGCCGATGGCGCGGGCCAGACCGCGGGCGGCCTCGTGCAGTCCACGGCGCACGTCCTCGGGCAGGCCCGGGGCGGGAGCCTCCTCGACCACCTTCTGGTGGCGGCGCTGCACCGAGCAGTCGCGTTCGCCGACGGCCCACACGGTGCCGTGGGCGTCCGCGAGGATCTGCACCTCGATGTGGCGCCCGCGCTCCACGTACGGCTCGCAGAACACCTCCGGGTCGCCGAACGCGGCGGCGGCCTCGGCGCGGGCGGCCTCCGCCTCGGCGGGCAGGTCGGCGAGGTCGCGGACCACGCGCATGCCCCGTCCCCCGCCGCCGGCGGAGGCCTTGACCAGGACGGGCAGGTCCTCGGCGCGCACGTCGGCGGGGTCCAGGGAGGCGGCGACGGGGACCCCCGCCGCGCGGGCGGTCTCCTTGGCGCGGTTCTTGGAGCCCATGCCCTCGATGGCGTCGGCGCCGGGCCCCACCCAGGTGAGCCCGGCGGCGGTGACCGCGCGGGCCAGGGCGGGGTTCTCGGACAGGAAGCCGTAGCCGGGGTGGACGGCGTCGGCCCCGGCGGTGCGGGCCGCGGCCACGATCGCGCCGGGGTCGAGGTAGGCGTCCACGGGCCCGCCCCCGGCGGGGACCGGGAGGGGGACGGCGGTGTCGGCCTCGGCGACGTGGGCGGCGGCCTCCTCCCCCGGGGCGTGCACGGCGACGGTGCCGATGCCCAGGGTGCGGCAGGTGCGCATGACGCGGCGCGCGATCTCGCCGCGGTTGGCGACCAGCAGGATCGTGATGGGTCGGGGGTGCTCGGTCGGAGTGGTGGTCACGGGTGCCCTCACATTCGGAAGACGCCGAAGCGGTCGGTGCCGCGCACCGGGGCGTTGTGGGCGAAGGACAGGCACAGTCCCAGGACGGTGCGGGTGTCGCGGGGGTCGATGACGCCGTCGTCGTAGACCCGCCCGGACAGGAACAGGGGCAGGGACTCGGCCTCGATCTGTCCCTCGACCATCTGCCGGACCAGGGCGTCCTGCTCCTCGTCGTAGGGCCGCCCCTTGCGGGCCGCGGACTGGCGGGCGACGATCGACAGCACCTCGGCGAGCTGGCGGGGGCCCATGACGGCGGAGCGGGCGCTGGGCCAGGCGAACAGGAACCTGGGGTCGTAGGCGCGGCCGCACATGCCGTAGTGGCCGGCCCCGTAGGAGGCGCCCACCAGCACCGAGAAGTGGGGGACGGTGCTGTTGGAGACGGCGTTGATCATCATCGAGCCGTGCTTGATGATGCCGCCCTGCTCGTACTCGCGGCCGACCATGTAGCCGGTGGTGTTGTGCAGGAACACCAGCGGGGTGTGGGCCCGGTTGGCGAGCTGGATGAACTGGGTGGCCTTGTGCGCCTCGGCGCTGAACAGCACCCCGTTGGCGTTGGCGAGGATACCGACCGGGTACCCGTGCAGGTCGGCCCAGCCGGTGACCAGTCCGCCGCCGTAGGCGGGCTTGAACTCGTCGAACTCCGAGCCGTCGACGATGCGGGCGATGATCTCGCGGGGGTCGACGGGGACCTTGAGGTCGGGCGGCATGACGCCGACGAGGTCCTCGACCGGGTGGAGCGGCTCGCGGGCGCCCGCGGCGGGCGCGGGCCCGGCCTTGCGGTGGCCCAGCCGGGCGACGATGCGGCGGCCGATGCGCAGGGCGTCGTGCTCGTCCCGGGCGAGGTGGTCGGCCAGGCCGGACACCTCGGCGTGCATGCGGGCGCCGCCCAGCGACTCGTCGTCGCTCTCCTCCCCGGTGGCGGCCTTGACCAGGGGCGGGCCGCCGAGGAACACCTTGGCGCGGTCGCGGACCATGACGACGTGGTCGCTCATGCCGGGGATGTAGGCGCCGCCCGCGGTGGAGTTGCCGAACACCAGCGCGACGGTGGGGATCCCCTCGGCGGACAGCCGGGTGAGGTCGCGGAAGGTCCGCCCGCCGGGGATGAAGATCTCCTTCTGGGAGGGCAGGTCGGCGCCGCCGGACTCCACCAGGCTGATCATCGGCATCCGGTTCTGCGCGGCGATCTCCCCGGCCCGGTGGGACTTCTTGAGCGTCCAGGGGTTGCTGGCGCCGCCGCGGACGGTGGGGTCGTTGGCGACGATGACGCACTCGACCCCCGAGACCACGCCGACGCCGGTGATCAGGCTCGCGCCGACGGTGTACTCGCTGCCCCAGCCCGCCAGCGGCGACAGCTCCAGGAAGGGCGATCCCTCGTCGAGGAGGAGTTCGACGCGCTCCCGGGCGGTGAGCTTGCCGCGGGAGCGGTGGCGCTCGACGTACCTGTCGCCGCCCCCGGCCAGCGCCTTGGCGTGTTCGGCGTCGATCTCGGCGAGTCTGCCGAGCATGGCCTCGCGGGCCCGGGCGAACTCCGCGGACCCGGTGTCGATCCTGCTGTCGAGCACGGTCACGGGCGGGCCTCCCCGGGTGCGGGCAGAAGGGACTCCGGGAGCGGCAGGCGGCGGGCGCGCAGCCACTCGCCCAGGCCCTTGGCCTGCGGGTCCGGTCCCCCGCGGCGGGCGGTGCCGGGGGCGAGCATGCCCTCGATCCAGAAGTTGGCGGCGCGCAGGTGCGGCAGCAGGTGGCGGGTGACCTCGAGGCCGGCGGTCTCGGGGAGCAGCTCGCGCAGCAGGTCGACGGTGAGCCGGTGGGCGAGCCAGCGCCATCCCTCGTCGTCGCGGGCCCAGACGCCGAGGTTGGCGTCGGCGCCCTTGTCGCCGCTGCGGGCGCCCAGGACCAGCCCCAGCGGGGCCTCGCGCACGGGCCCCTCGGGCAGCGGCGGCGGCAGCGGGGGCTCGGGCACCTCCTCCAGCGGCCGGGTGGTCTTCGGAGGGGCGATGACGAGGCGGTCGCCGTCGGGCAGGATCGCGGTGTGCTCGACCTCGGCGGCGGGCACGAACGCGTGGCTCGCGATCACCCCGTCGGGGCGGGCGTCGCGCGGCGGGGAGGTGAGGTGGAACCCGGCGTAGCCCGCCAGCGCCAGTTCCACGGCGGCGGCCCCGAAGGGGCGGCCGACGACCGCGGGGTCGTGGTCGCGGGCGGTGACGCGCAGTCGGGCGGTGGCCGCGTCCTGGGTGTCGCCGTGGGGGTCGGCGGCGGGGACGAACTCGAAGTCCAGCTCCTCGGGGCGGCGCCGCGCCAGGGCGGCGCGCAGCTGGCGCTCGGCCCAGGCGGCCTTCTCCCGGGCGTCCAGGCCGGTGATGAGCAGGTCGACCTCGTTGCGGAAGCCGGTGAGGCCGGTGAGGCCGACCTTGAGGTCGGGCGGCGGGGCCTCCCCGCGGACCCCGGACAGGCGCACCCGGTCGGGGCCCTCCTGCTCCAGGCGGACGGTGTCCAGGCGGGCGGTGACGTCGGGGCCCGGGTAGCGGGCCCCGGCGATCTCGTACACCAGCTGGGCGGTGACGGTTCCGGTGGTGACGGCGCCGCCGGTGCCGGGGTGCTTGGTGATGACCGCGGAGCCGTCGGCGTGGATCTCGGCGACCGGGAAGCCGGGCCGGTCCAGGTCGTACCCCTCGCGGCGCAGCTCGCCGGCGAAGGCGTAGTTGCCGCCGGTGGCCTGGGCGCCGCATTCGATCACGTGCCCGGCGACGGTGGCCCCGGCCAGGGCGTCGAGGTCGTCGCGGGTCCAGCCGAAGTGGGAGATGGCGGGGCCGACGGCGAGGGAGGCGTCGGTGACCCGGCCGGTGACGACGATGTCGGCCCCGGCGTCCAGGCAGGCGGCGATGCCGAACGCTCCCAGGTAGGCGTTGGCGGTGAGGGGGCCGTCCAGGCCCAGCTCCTCGGCGCGGTGCAGCAGGTCGTCGCCGGTGACGTAGGCGATGCGGGGGTCGAAGCCGAGGGATTCGGCGAGCTCGGTGAGCCGGTCCGCCAGGCCCTGGGGGTTGAGGCCGCCCGCGTTGGTGACGACCCTGATGCGGCGTTCCAGGATGAGGGCGAGGCTCTCGCGCATCTGCCGCAGGAAGGTCCTGGCATAGCCGCGGCCGGGGTCGGCGAGCTGGTCCCGGCCGAGGATGGCCATGGTGAGTTCGGCCAGGTAGTCACCGGTGAGGACGTCGACCGGTCCTCCGGTGATCATCTCGTGGACGGCGGAGAGGCGGTCCCCGTAGAAACCGGAGGCGTTGCCGACCCACAGCGAGGGCGTATCGGTCATGGTGATGAGAGTGACACCGGACACATGAAAAAACAAGCACTCGTGATTGTTTTTCTGTTATCGCGCTTTTCATCACGATATGGCCGGAACCGGCCACGGAGCGTGGGTTATCACCCTCGGGGAACCGGGGAGCGAGCGGATATTTTGTCCGGGTGAGCACCTCCGAGAACACCACCCCCGCCGACGACGCCGCCTCCGACGACACCCCCGCCGCGGCCGCCCCCGCCGACGACGCCCCCGAGGCGAACGCCCCGGCCGCCGACGCCTTCCTGGACGCCGGGCGCGCGGCGAGCGCGCCGGGCGTCCTGTCGGCCGAGACCTTCGCCCTGGCCTCCCTGCTGCTGCTCGCACCGGCGGCGACCGGGCAGCGCCTGTTCGAGCTCTTCGGCCGGTTCGCCTTCACCGATGTCACGCTGGAGACCGAGGGCCACCTGGCCTCCGTCAACGCCGACCTGCTCGCCTACGGCGGGCTGGGCGTGCTGACCGTGCTGACGGCGTCGCTGTCGCTGTTCCTGGGCCGGGCGACGACCCGCCCCTGGGCGCGCTGGCTGTCCTCGGCGACGGTGCTGGCCGGCGGCCTGTTCGTGGTCCTGGCCATCGTCACCTACGTCATCGCGGCGGGCCGGATCTGACGGGCCCGCCGAGGGTCGGGACTGCTAGGATGCGCAAACCCTGACAAGTAAGGCATAAGCCACATAAAGGCCGCCTTCTCCCGTGCCCCGGAGACCATCCCCCTTGGCATCCCCCTCCCCGGTGCGCCGCCCCCGGCCCCTGCCCGGTGCCCGCGTCGCCCCCCTCATCATCGTCATGGCCGCCGCCGGTACGGCCCCGGCCCGCTCCCCCGCCACCGGCCGCACCGGTGCCGCCCGGGTCCCCACCGGCGGGCCGGCCCCGGCCTCCTCCCCAGAGGTTCCCCCCGGGCCCCCTGCCATCGGGTACGCGCCCCCGGGCCATGCGAGGAGAACGGCCCCGTCACCGGCGAGGAGGCCGCGCCCGTCCGCGTCCGGGTGGCCCGCATGGACCGCCCGGGGGGCACCCTCGCGGCCCCTCCACGCGGGCCGACCCCGCCCTCCGCACCGGACGGCCCTCGAGGGGGCATCTCCGCGGACCCGCCGTGCGAACTGCCCCCGCCCTGCGCACCGGACGGACCCCCAGGGGGCACCCTCGCGGACCCGCCGCGCGGGCCGGCACGTGTCGGCCCCTTCGGCACCGGCGCGGTGATCCCCGCCGAGGGCCCGCCGGGGTCCACGCCGGCGGGAACATCCGCCCGGGCACCCCGGCGGAGCGGCTCCACACCACCGTCCCGGCCGTGCCCGGCGGGCGAACCCCCGCGCACGACGCTGAGGAAGGCGCGGCGCCCGCGGGCCCGCGCGTCCCGAACCCCCCTGGCCCGGACCCGGCCTCCGGCCCGCCGAACCGACCACGGCGGCACCCGCCGCCGGCATCCCCATTCCCCCTTCGGAGAACCATGACCACCCCTCCCCCTCCCCCGCCCGAGACACCCGCGCCCGCCGCGCCGAAGGCGCCGAACCGGCGCCCGCTGGTCATCGGCGCGGTGGCCCTGGCCGTCGTCCTCATGGGCGCCGCCGCGGGCGCGGCCTACTGGCTGCGCACCCCGTCGGTCGGCGACCCCCTGGCGGTCTCCCCCGAGCCCCTGGCCCTGGGGCTGTTCTCCGCCGAGGGCAGCACGGGGCCCAAGCAGGAGGCCATCGCCCTCGCCCTGGAGGAGATCAACGCCGTCGGCGGTGTGCTCGGCCACGAGGTGGCCGCCCCGGTCGCGTCGGAGGACGCCGGGGACCTGCTGGGCGCCGACCTGGACGCCGTGCTGGGCTCCCACGCGATGGGCGGCGAACAGCTGCTCCCGGGGCTGCTCGAGGCGGGCACCCTCTACTGCGGCAACGCCGAGCCCTACACCACGACACCGGGCTTCGGGGACGGCCTGTACTTCTCCGCGATCCCGGGCCAGGACCAGATGGTGCGGGCGCTGGTCCGGCTGACCGCCGAGGACGGCCGCGAGAAGATCGTGGTACCGCACACGCCGGGCAGCGAGGTCTGGCTGGACGCCATCACCGCCGAGGCCCAGGCCCACGGCGTCGAGGTCGTCGGAGTGGACCTCCTGCGGGCCATGGCGGACCCGTTCTCCGACGCAACGGGGGCGGCGGAGCTGCTGGAGGAGGGGGCGGACGCCGTCATCCCCCTGGACCCGACCGCCGTGGTGGTCACCGAATCCCTGATGGACCACGGCCTTCCGGCCGAGGGCGTCTACCTCCCCGGCCTCCCGCTCGTCGCGAACCCGACCGCCCCGCTGGACTCCCTCGGCCCGGCCGGGTCGACCGTGGTCCGCCACCACTCGGGCGGCGAGCGCTTCCCGGAGATCGAGTGGGGCTCCTCCGACAGCGGGGACATGTCCTACGCCGCCCAGTTCGGCGGGGTGACGGCCGCGCTGTACGACTGCGTGAACCTGGTCGCCCTGGCCGCCGAGGCCGCGGGCTCGGTCGAGCCCGCCGAGGTCGCCGCCCGGATGCCCGCGGTGAGCGCGGGCGGCCGGGAGTGCACCGGGTACGAGGACTGCGTGGCCCGTGTCCGCGCCGGGCAGGACATCGCCTACGTCGGCCCGCGCGGTCCGCTCACCTGGGACGACGGCAACCTGCTGGTGGACGTGCCGTTCGAGGTGGTACGCCTGCACGGCGAGGGCGAGCCCGTGGACACCGAGGTCCGCACGTTCTCCCTGGGCTCCTGACCCGCTCCCCGCGGGGCGGGCGCCGGGGGTCCCGGTGCCCGCCCCGCGGCGTGCACGGCGGTCAGGCGATGCGGTCGATGACGATCGGGCCCGGCTCGAAGACGCCGTCCGGGTCGATGTCGAAGGCGCCCTCCAGCGCGGCCGCGCCGCGCTCGAAGCGCTCCGGCTCGTCCGCGTGCAGGGTGAACAGCGGCTCGCCGGCCGCGACGGTCTCCCCCGGCTTGGCGTGCAGGGTCACTCCCGCGCCGAAGGACACCGCGTCCTCCTTGCGGGCGCGGCCCGCGCCCAGGCGCCAGGCTGCCAGGCCCACCTGGTAGGCGTCCAGGCGGGTGAGCACGCCCGAGGCCGGGGCGAGCACGGTGCGGCGCTCGGCCGCCTGCGGCAGCGGGGCGTCCGGGTCGCCGCCCTGGGCGCGGATCAGCCGCTTCCACGACTCCAGGGCACTGCCGTCCCGGAGCGCCTCGGCGGGGTCCTTGACCCCGTTCTCGCCCGGGGTGAGCCCCGCGGCGGCGAGCATCTCCCGGGCCAGGGCCACGGTCAGCTCCACCACGTCGGCCGGGCCGCCCCCGGAGAGCACCTCCACGGACTCGGCGACCTCCAGGGCGTTGCCCACCTGGCGTCCCAGCGGCACGGACATGTCCGTGATGAGCGCGACCGTGCGCACCCCGTGGTCGGTGCCGATGTCCACCATGGTGCGGGCCAGCTCGCGGGCCGAGTCGACGTCCTTCATGAACGCCCCCGACCCCGCCTTGACGTCCAGCACCAGGGCGCCGGTGCCCTCGGCGAGCTTCTTGCTCATGATGGAGGCCGAGATCAGCGGGATCGACTCCACGGTCCCGGTGACGTCGCGCAGCGCGTACAGCTTGCGGTCGGCCGGGGCCAGCCCCTCGCCGGCCGCGCAGATCACCCCGCCGGTGTCGGCGAGCACGGACCGCATCTCGTCGGTGCTCAGGGCTGCCCGCCAGCCCGGGATGGACTCCAGCTTGTCCAGGGTGCCGCCGGTGTGCCCCAGGCCCCGGCCGGACAGCTGGGGCACCGCCGCGCCGCAGGCGGCGACGGTGGGGGTGAGCGGCAGCGTGATCTTGTCGCCCACGCCCCCGGTGGAGTGCTTGTCGGTGGTGGGCCGGTCCAGGTCGGAGAAGTCGAGCCGGACGCCGGAGGCCAGCATCGCCTCGGTCCACCGGGACACCTCGGCGCGGTTCATGCCGCGCAGGAAGATCGCCATGGCCAGCGCCGACATCTGCTCCTCGGCGACCGCGCCGCGGGTGTAGGCGTCGATCACCCAGTCGATCTGCTCCGGAGTGAGCTCTCCCCCGTCGCGTTTGGCGCGGATGATCTCGATGACGTCCATGTCATTCCTTCCGGGAGAAAACGGGTCTCCCCGGCCGCCGCCGTTCGGGCGGCGACCGGGGAGAGGGATGGTGCCTGTTCTCTTGGTTCTCAGGCCAGGTTGTGCGGACCGAAGGCCTGCGGCAGGACCCGGTCCATGGTCAGGATCCCCTCGGGGGTGTCCACCAGCAGGTCCGGCCCGCCGTGCTCGTACAGCAGCTGGCGGCAGCGCCCGCACGGCATGAGGGTCGCCCCCTGGCCGTCCACGCAGGCGAACGCGACCAGTCGGCCGCCGCCGGTGGCGTGCAGGGCGCTGACCAGGCCGCACTCGGCGCACAGCCCCACCCCGTAGGAGGCGTTCTCCACGTTGCAGCCGCTGACGGTGCGGCCGTCGTCGACCAGCGCCGCCGCGCCCACCGGGTACTGCGAGTACGGCGCGTAGGCGCGGGTCATGGCCTCCCGGGCGGCGCCGCGCAGCGCCTCCCAGTCCACGGCCTCCGCAGTGCTCATGACCGGCTCGCCCTCCACTGCTTGCCGACCCCGGCGGGCGGCCGCAGCCTCTGGGAGGCCAGCGACAGCACCAGCAGCGTCGCGATGTGCGGGCTGTAGGTGGCCAGCTCGCGGGGCAGCGAGTCGGTGGTGAAGTACCAGACCAGCAGCAGCACGGCCGCGATCGCGCCGGCGATCGCCAGGCCCTTGCGGTCCTGGCGGACCTGCCAAAGGGCGACCAGCAGCAGCACCACGGCCAGCAGGAGCAGCAGGGCGTGGATCGCCGCGCCGCCGCCGCGGATCTGGAGGGCGTCGGTGTACCCGAACAGCCCGGCGCCCATGGCCAGGCCGCCCGGCCGCCAGTTGCCGAAGATCATCGCGGCCAGACCGATGTAGCCGCGGCCGCCGGTCTGCCCCTCCTGGTAGATCTGCGAGGCGACGACGGCGAGGAACACCCCGCCCATGCCGGCCAGGCCGCCGGAGATGATCACCGCGATGTACTTGAAGGTGTACACGGGCACACCCAGGGACTCGGCGGCGTCGGGGTTCTCGCCGACCGAGCGCAGCCGCAGTCCGAACGCGGTCTTCCACAGCACCAGGTAGGTCACCGGGATCATGAGGATCGCGATGACCGTCAGCGCCGACAGCCGTGTGGTGACGCCGATGACCAGGGACGCCAGGTCGCCGACCACGGGGATCCCGCTGGCGGCGACGGGCCCCAGGGCGTCCGCCACCCCGGGCAGGCTCAGCTGCGGGAAGGGCGGCGCGGTGGGCGACTGCGAGGCGCCGGCCCCGGGCACGTCGGCGTAGACCAGGATGGACAGGTAGCGCATCGCGCCGAGCATGAGGATGTTGATCGCCACACCGGACACGATGTGGTCCACGGCGAAGGTGACCGTGGCGACGGCGTGCAGCAGGCCGCCCGCCATACCGGCCAGCACACCGGCGGCGAGGCCGATCCACGGGCTGCCGGTCGACCACGCGAAGTACGCGCCGAACCAGGTCCCGAGGATCATCATGCCCTCGAGGCCGATGTTGATGACGCCCGCCCGCTCGGCCCACAGGCCGCCCAGGGCGGCCAGGGCGATGGGCACCGCGAAGGTGAGGGTGGTGCGGACGGTGCCCGCGTCGGTGAGCATGTCCTGGCCGGTGACGACCCGCAGGCCCGCCAGGGCCACCAGGACCGCGCCGAACAGGCTGAGCAGGCGCCACACCGACCGGCCGCCGGAGCGGGCCGGGGGCGCGGCCACCGGCTCCATCACGTTGAGTTCCTGGCTCACTTCGCCTCCCCGCCGCGGTCGCCGCCGGGGGTGTCGTCCCCGGTGGCGTCACCGCTGTCGGACGCCGTGCCGGCCGGCACGGTCTCCTCGGCGGGCCCGGCGACGGTGGTGCCGAGCTCCTTGCCGATCTGCTGCTGCTGGTACCGGCGGCCCCAGCGGTGGACGATCTCGTAGACCACGACGACCGTGAGGACGATGGTGGCCTGGGCGATGACGGCGATCTCCTGCGGGATGCCGTCGAAGGGCAGGATGCCCGCCGCCTGGTTGAGGAAGGCCCAGAACAGGGCCGCGAAGGCGATGCCCACCGGGTGGTTGCGGCCCAGCAGCGCGATGGCGATGCCGATGAAGCCGATGCCGGTCGGGAAGTCCAGCGCGTAGTAGTGGGAGCTCCCGAGCAGCTGGGGCATGCCCACCAGGCCCGCGACCATGCCCGAGAAGAGCATGGACAGGAACACCATCTTCTTGACGTTGACACCGCTGGCCTCGGCGGCGCTCTGCGACTGGCCGGTGGCCCGCAGCTCGAAGCCGAAGCGGGTGCGGTTGAGCATCACCGCGTAGCCGATGCCCACGGCGATCGCCAGGAACACCAGGCCGAAGATCTCCCGCTCCGAGCCGAGGAACAGGGCCGGGACGCCGGGCACCCAGGACCCCTCCGGCAGCGGCGGGGTGCCGATGTTGTTGGTGCTGATCTCCACCGCCAGGCGGTCGGTGTTCAGCAGGTAGGCGGTGATGCCGGTGGCGATGGCGTTGAGCATGATCGTCGAGATGACCTCGGACACGCCGCGCGTGACCTTGAGGTACCCGGCGATGCCGGCCCAGGCCCCGCCCACCGCGACGGCGACCAGGATGATGACGATCTGGCTCAGCACCGGCGGCAGCACCAGCCAGCCGCCGACGGCGGCGGCCAGCAGGGCGGCGAGCCGGTACTGTCCGTCGACGCCGATGTTGAACAGCTTCATCTTGAAGCCGATCGCCACGGCGACGGCGGCCAGGTAGTAGGTGGTGCCGTCGTTGATGATCTGCACCAGGCTGTTGGGCCGGGTGCCGTACTCGATCATCCGGGCGAAGGTGGCGCCCGGGGCGATCCCGCTGAAGAACAGCACCAGCGCGGTGACGGCGATCGCGATGATCCCGGCGGCGAACACCGCGGCGAAGGACAGCGCGAGCATCGCCGCCAGGCGGCGGTACAGCAGGAAGGCGGCGCCCGAGCCGACCAGCGCGCCCACGGCGGCGGCCACCGGCTCGATCAGGGACAGGTCGAGGAACCAGGCCACCAGCAGGCCGGAGACCACCGACAGCACCAGGGCGGTCGGGACCACCAGGGTGCGGTGCAGCGTGGTGCCCTCCTCCTTGGTCCCCGCGGCGCCGGCCCGCCTGGCGTCGGGGATCCGGCGGTCCACCAGGACCACGGCGGCGAACGCCAGGACGACCCCGATGATCAGTGCCGCCCACCACAGCAGCACCGTGTCGAGGGCGGCGGTGACGCCCGTGCCCAGCAGGGCGATGAGGAGTGCCGGGAGCAGTGCCCGGGACGTTCCGGGGCGGGTGCTCTTCTCAGTCACGATCCACCCCCGTTCCGGTCGGCGGTGTCGTCACCGCTGCCACCTTCTGTGCTGTCGGTGGCCCCGTCGCCGCCGAGGGTGGCGCCGGTCATGGCGGAGCCGAGCTGCTCGGGGGTGACGGTGGCCGGATCGGCCTGGGCGACCAGGCGGCCGCGCAGGATGACGTGCAGTGTGTCGGACATGCCGATGAGCTCGTCGAGGTCGGCGGAGATCAGCAGCACCGCGAGGCCCGCCGCGCGCGCCTCGCGCAGCTGCTCCCAGATCGCGGACTGGGCGCCGACGTCCACACCCCGGGTGGGGTGGGCGGCGACGAGGAAGCGGGGGTTCCCGCTCATCTCGCGGCCGATGATGAACTTCTGCTGGTTGCCGCCGGACAGGGCGTCGGCGATGACGTCGATGTTGGGCGTGCGCACGTCGTACTCGGCGACGATGCGCTCGGCGTCGGCGCGCGCCCCGGCCCTGTCGATCCAGGGGCCGCGCACGCTCGGCGGCTTGGTCTGGTGGCCCAGGATGCGGTTCTCCCACAGGGAGGACTCCAGCAGCACGCCGTGGCGGTGCCGGTCCTCGGGGATGTAGCCGACCCCGGCCTCGCGGATCTTCAGGGTGTGCCAGCCGGTGACGTCGTCGCCGCCCAGCCGGATGCGGCCGCCGGCGACCGGCCGCATGCCCATGATGGCCTCGATGAGCTCGGACTGGCCGTTGCCCTCGACGCCGGCGATGCCGACGATCTCGCCCTCGTGGATGTCGAGGGTGACGCCCTCGACGACGGCGCGGCCGTCGGCGGAGCGCACGGTGACCCCGTCCAGGGAGAGGACCACGTTGTCGGTGACCGTGGACTCGCGCAGCTCGGGGACGGGCAGCTCGCCGCCCACCATGAGCGTGGCCAGTTCCCGCGCGGTGGTGGTGCGCGGGTCGGCCGTGGCCACTGTGGTGCCGCGGCGGATCACGGTGATCTCGTCGGCGACGGACAGCACCTCGTCGAGCTTGTGCGAGATGAAGATGACCGTGAGGCCCTCGCTCTTGAGCTCGCGCAGGTTGTCGAAGAGCTCGTCGACCTCCTGCGGGACCAGGACGGCGGTGGGCTCGTCCAGGATGATGGTGCGGGCGCCGCGGTAGAGGACCTTGAGGATCTCCACCCGCTGGCGGTCGCCGACGCCCAGCTCCTCCATCAGGCGGTCCGGGTCGACCCCGAGGCCGTACTGCCCGGACAGGCGGAGGATCTCGGTGCGCGCCTTGGAGCCGATGCCGTGCAGGCGCTCGGCGCCCAGCACCACGTTCTCCAGGACGGTGAGGTTGTCGGCCAGCATGAAGTGCTGGTGCACCATGCCGATGCCGTTCTTGATGGCGTCGGACGGCGAGTTGAACTTCACCTGGACGCCGTTGACGGCGATGGTGCCCTCGTCGGGACGGTGCATCCCGTACAGGGTCTTCATCAGCGTGGACTTGCCCGCACCGTTCTCGCCGACGATGGCGTGCACGGTGCCGGGGGCCACGGAGATGTCGATGTCGTGGTTGGCCACGACCCCGGGAAAACGCTTGGTGATCCCGCGCAGCTCAACGGCGGGGGGCGCCTGGCCCCCATCGCCCGATGGCGTGCTGCTCATCTGTCTCCTTGAGGAATGCGGAGCGGCGCGGGGCCGGTCGCCACCGCCGGACGCCCTCGTCCGCGTAACGACGGCCGGGACGGCGGCCGGAGCGGGGGTCCCCCGTCCGGCGGCCGTCCCAGGCCGTGAGTCACCACGGGTCCTACCCGCGGTTCAGGTGCGCGATCGCGCGTTTACGGCTCGGTCGGAACCTCGATCTCGCCGTCGATGATCTGCTGCTTGATCTCGTCGAGCTCGGCCTGGATCGGGCTGATGAGCTCCTCGTTGGAGGTGGTGTAGTCGACACCGCCGCCCGCGAGGTCGAAGCGCTCGATGCCTGCGGCGACGTCGCCCTCGGCGGCGGACTGGATCAGCTCGAACACGGCCACGTCGACCTGCTTGATCGCGGAGGTCAGCACGAACGGCTTCTGGTCGTCCTCGGCGTTCTCGTACTGGTCGCTGTCGACGCCGATGAACAGGAAGTCGTTGGCGACGGCGGCCTCCAGGACGCCGTTGCCCGAGGCGCCGGCGGCGTGGTAGATCACGTCGGCGCCGCGGTCGTACTGGGCCTGGGCCAGCTCGCGGCCGCGGGCCGGGTCGCTGAAGCCGCTGAAGTCCGGCGGCTGGCTGAGGTAGTCGACCTCGACCGTGATGTCCTCGTTGACGTGCGCGACACCGGCCGCGTAGCCCGCCTCGAACTTGTGGATCAGCGGGGTCTCGACGCCGCCGACGAAGCCGACGTGGTCCTCCTCGGTGGACAGCGCCGCGGCGGCACCGGCCAGGAAGGAGGCCTGCTCCTCGGCGAAGACCAGGCTGGTGACGTTGTCGACGTCGGCGATCTCGGAGTCGACGATCGCGAAGTCGACCTCCGGGTACTCCGGCGCGACCTCGCGGACGGCGCCGTCGTAGGCGAACCCGACCGCGATGATGACGTCGTAGCCCTCCTCGGCCATGGTGGACAGGCGCTCCACCTTGGCGGAGTCGGCCTCGCCGTCGGTGGGCTCGAACTCCTGGGCGTCGATGCCCAGCTCGTTCATCGCCTGCTCCAGGCCGCGGTAGGCCGAGTCGTTGAACGAGCGGTCGCCACGACCGCCGACGTCGTAGGCGAGTCCGACGCGGAGCTCGGAGGCCTCCTCGCCGCCGTCGCCGCCCCCTTCGCCCGATCCCTCCTGGGCCGCGTTGTCACACGCGGTGAGGGCAAGCACACCGGCCGCCGCGATGGCGGCGAACCTGAGCGTGTTGCTGCGCTTCACTTGTTAACTCCCCTTCGCCCTCTCAGCGGCCCGCTTTCAACCGGGGGCCGGGCTGAGTTCTGCGGTCGGACGATATCCGGTAGTGGAAAGTACACCCAACCGGCACACAGACTTGTTATGAAGGCGAGAGCTGAATGACACGGGGCCTTACTCGGAAGTTACCAAGCACACACCCGGACGGGGGCGACCACGTTTGCCGGGGAGGTATATTCCCGCCCCCTGCGGGGCCCCGACGAGCCACTACTACACAAGGCCCTCCGGCCGCCACAACGGGTCACAACGGCACGTGGGGCGGTGCCGGTCTAGACCGGTCTGGACTCCGGCGGGCGGTCCCGCCGGAGCCCGGACCGGCGCCCCGGGGCCCGGCGTTGGGAGCGGCGGACCGGACCGGGGCGCGACCCCGCCTCTCAGGAGGCGAGGAAGTCGAGCACGGCCTGCTTGAAGAGCCGCGAGGAGACCGCGTTGAGGTGGTCCCGCCCGGGGATCTCCACGTGGGCCCCGTCGACCGCCGCCGCCAGCTCGGCGGCGCCCGCCGCGATCGCGTCCTTGGCGCCCGTGACCAGCAGTGTCGGCACCGTGACGGGGGGCTCTGCGGAGAACGGCCGGGCCGCTTGGCCGCGGGCGCAGGCGGCCAGCGCGGCCGGGTCGTTGCCGGGCAGCGCGGCGACCGTGCGGAACACGTGGTCGAAGGGCGTCGCCCCCTCGCCGGGTGCGGACAGGTCGGTGCCGTCGAACGCGTTCACCGGGCCGAATCCCCCCAGGACCAGGCGGCGCACCCGCTCGGGCCGGGTGAGCGCCAATTCCCAGGCCAGCCGCGCGCCCATGGAGTATCCGACGGCGTCGACCCGCTCCACTCCGAGTTCGTCGAGCAGGGCGACGAGGTCGGAGACGAAGCATTCGGGGAGATAGGAGGCGTCGTCGCCGGGTTTCCCGCTGGCGCCGTGCCCTCGCAGGTCCGGGCCGAGCACGCGCAACCCCGCGGAGTCCAGCAGCCGGGGCCACCCGGCGGCCTGCCAATTCATGTCGAAGTTCGTCCCGAAACCGTGGAGCAGAAGCACGGGGACGGCGTCCGCCGGGGACTGCGGACGCAAATCCACATAGCGCATTGTCACGTCGCCGATGAGATTCGCAGACATGAATCCCTCAATCCTTGTGCGGCCGTATGTATTAACAGGAGAAGGAACGGGGTCCTTTCAGAGGTTCCGATAAACGGAAGGCGGAAAATCCGCCTCCGCTCGTGGCTTCCTCCGAACGGACCCCGTGTGCGGACCGGGTCAGTCCGACGGCGGCCTGAGCCGGACGCGGCGGGCGGGGCGGGCCTCCTCGGCGGGGACCCTGCCGACGATGCCCGCCTGCTGCTCCTGCGCCTCGACGGCGAAGGTGACCAGCGGGTCCCCCACGGGGACGACCTGGTCCTCCCGCGCGTGCAGCTCGACGATCCGCCCGGCCTTGGGCGAGGGGATGACCACGGCCGACTTGGTGGTCTCCACCTCCACGAGCGGGGCGTTGCGCTCGACGACGTCGCCGACGGACACCTGCCACTCCAGGACGGTGGCCTCGACGAGGCCCTCCCCGAGGTCGGGGAGGGTGAAGGTGACGTTCTCTTCAGCCATGGTCGTTCTAGTACTCCAGGGTTCTCTGCACCGCGAACAGGATGCGGTCGATCGTCGGCAGGTACTGCGGCTCCAGGGGACCCGCGGGATAGGGGACGTCGAAACCGGTGACGCGCTGCACGGGGGCGGCCAGGTCGCGGAAGCACTGCTCCGTGACCAGGGCCGCCACCTCCGCGCCGAGCCCGGCGGTGAGCGGGGCCTCGTGGACGACCACGGCGCGCTTGGTGCGCGCGACCGAGGCGGCCAGCCCGGCGGCGTCGATGGGCTTGAGCCAGCGCAGGTCCAGGACCTCCAGCTCGACGCCGTCCTCCGCGGCGAGCTCGGCCACCTGGACGCACCGGTGGACCATGGCGCCCCAGGCGATGAGGGTGGCGTGGCGGCCGGGCCGGACGACTCGGCTGGTGCCGATGGGGTCGGTCGGCTCGGTGAGCCGGACCGGGCGGCGGTCCCAGTAGCGGGCCTTGGGCTCCATGTAGACGACCGGGTCGTCGGAGCGCACGGACTGCAGCAGCAGGCTGTACGCGTCGGCGGGGTCGGAGGGGGCCACGACCTTCAGCCCGGGGGTGTGGGCGAAGAGCGCCTCCAGGCTCTCCCCGTGGTGCTCGGGGGCCTGGATGCCGCCGAAGGACGGCAGGCGCAGGGTGATCGGCATGGGTGCGGCGCCGCGGGTGCGGTAGTTCATGCGCGCCACCTGGTTGACGATCTGGTCGATGGCCGGATACGCGAACCCGTCGAACTGGAGCTCGGGCACGGGGCGCCAGCCGTTCATGGCCAGGCCCACCGCCATCCCCATGATCGCCGATTCGGCCAGGGGGGTGTCGAAGACGCGCTGGTCGCCGAACTCCTTCTGGAGTCCGTCGGTGACCCGGAAGACGCCCCCCAGGGCGCCCACGTCCTCGCCGAACACCAGGACGTCCGGGTCCTCGGCCAGGAGGACGCGCAGGGCCCGGTTGATGGCCTGCTGCATGGACAGCTCTTCGAGCACGGGGGTCTCGGCGGCGGCGTCGGTGCGGTCGATGAGTTCCGTCACGGCTGGACCTCTTCCTCCCAGATGCGGCGCTGCCGGGTCAGCTCCTGGGTGGTCTCCCGGAAGACGTGCGTGAACAGTTCGGAGCCGTCGGGCTCGGGTGCGGCGGAGACGCCGTCGCGGATCTCCTCGGCGCGCTTCCTCGCCCGGGCGTCGATCGCGTCGAGCTCCTCGGCGGTGGCGTGGCCGGCCTCGAGGAGGGCGGCGCGCAGCAGCGCGACCGGGTCGCGGTGCGCCCGCCAGAGGTCGGCCTCGGTCTCGTCGCGGTAGCGGCCGGTGTCGTCGGAGGTGGAGTGGGGCTCCACCCGGTAGGTGAGGGCCTCGATGAGGGTGGGGCCCTCGCCGCGGCGGGCGCGGGCGGCGGCCTCGGTGACGGCGTCGTACACGGCGGCGGCGTCGTTGCCGTCCACCGTCACCCCGGCCATGCCGTAGCCCCGGGCCCGGGCGGCCACGGAGCCGCCGGCGACCTGGCGCTCGTTGGGCACCGACAGGGCCCAGCGGTTGTTCTGGCAGAAGAAGACGACGGGCGCGCCGTAGACCCCGGCGAAGTTCATGGCCTCGTGGACGTCTCCCTCGGAGCTGGCGCCGTCGCCGAAGTAGGCCAGGGCGACGCCCTCGCCGCCGCGCATGCGCTCGCCGACCGCCCAGCCGACGGCGTGCGGGACGGGGCCGCCGACGACGGCGTTGATGGCGCCGAAGCGGGACTCCATGACGTCGTAGAGCCCGCCGTGCCACAGCGCCCGGTGGGTGGCCATGTAGCCGACCATCTCGACCCCGTAGGCGAGCGCCGAGGCCATCTCGCGGTAGGTGGGGAAGACGAAGTCGCGCTCGGGGTCCAGCGCCGCCGCACTGGCGACCTGGGCCGCCTCCTGTCCGCGGACGGACACGTAGGCCGGGAAGACGCCCTGGCGCTGGAGGGCGACGGCCTCGGCGTCCAGGTCGCGTGCGGTCCGCATGTGCGTGTACAGCGCGCGGGTGAGGTCGGGGTCCAGGTGGTCCACGGAGACGGAGTCCCGGCCCGGCGGCTCGTGGGTCGACATGTGCAGCGGCTCCCAACATGGTCCGTCGCAAGCGCCGGACTCCTGGGTGGTCTGTTGACTGATGAGGCGATTGTCCGGATCACTCGACACTTGCGCCAGATAATCTGGAAAACTTGATACAGATGGGAACGAAAAAGCACGTCTGGTTCGCCATCGTCCAACGAGTGACCCACGCCACCGGCGAAAACGACAGGTGCGCCTATACACCACTAATCGGCGCCCATCATCACAGAACGATCGCAGTTGGCCACGATGGGTGCCCCGTTCGACAGTGGAGCGCATACGTTCGGATGCACCCCAGCAGTCCGACCAGGAAAAGGCGGCGCGGCACGACAGAGACGACCGAAAGCGGCCATCCCGCGAGAACACCGGTCACCGCCGCGGAACCCGCGCGCGAGCGCCCCCGGCCACCGGAAACCCCCGCACCGATCGCCGCGTCAACCCTGGGTACAGTCGGTTGACCCCGGCGCCGGCGCGCGCCGGGAGCGCGAGAAGAAGATTCCGCATGGTGAGACCACCTGTACGCACCCCCTGGTGATCGGGCGCATACGCAGACGGACATCGTCTCGGCGACTGAGACCCCGATGGAAGCAAACGATGTTTACCTGGTAGTTCGTTAGCCCCGGTCGACGACGATGGAAAGGGGCTTGCACTGGAACGAGAAGACACGAGGAGCACCCACATGGCCATGGGCGAGCAACGCCGGAACGGCCGGCGGCCGGATGCGACCGACCAGACGATCCTCAGCGCGCTCGCCAAGGACGCGCGGACCGGGATCACGGAGATCGCCGCGCTGGCCAACGTCTCCCGCGCCACGGCCTACAACCGGATCAAGCGCCTGACCGACGAGGGCGTCATCCGCGGCTACTCCGTGGTGACCGACCACTCCAAGATGGGCCTGGGCGTCACCGCGCTCGTGCTCATCTCCGGCAGCCAGCCGGACTGGCGGGCCAACCGGGAGATCCTCTCCTCCTACCCCGAGATCGAATACTGCTGGTACGTGGTCGGCTCGGCGGACATCGTCCTGCTGGTCCGCGTCGCCAACACCAACCAGCTGCGGGACCTGATCCTGACCCGCCTGCAATCGCTCCCCGGCGTGACGTCCACCCAGACGCTCACCGTCATCGACGAGGTCGTGCACCGTCCCGTCGTGGAGCCCGGCGACACCGAGTGAAACGGACCCCTATCCCCCCGAACCCCCCACTACCCCCGTACCACCAGGGCGACCGAGGCCATCAGTTCGGCGAGCAGCGCCGAACCCTGCGCGCGGGTGGCCGCGACCTCGCCCTCCACGTCCATCACGATCTCGGCGTACGCCTTCAGCTTGGGCTCGGTGCCCGAAGGCCGTAGCGTCACACGCCCCCGGGCCCCGCCCTCCAGACGGAAGCGCAGGGCGTCGGTCGGCGGCAGGCCCGCGTGCCCGGCGGCGAAGTCGTCGATCCCCGCGACCTTCAGGGGACCGAACGCGGCGGGCGGTTCGGCGCGCAGCCGCCGCATCGCCGTGTCGATGAGCGACAGGTCCGTCACCCGCACCGAGAGCTGGTCGCTCAGGTGCAGCCCGTACCTGCGGGCCTGGTCGTCGAGCAGGTCCGCCAGCGTCCGCCCGTCCGCCTTGGCCGCCGCGGCCAGCGCCGCCGCCGCCAGCGCAGCGCCGATGCCGTCCTTGTCCGCGACGGGGCGGCCGCCGTCTCCCCCCAGGCAGTAGCCCAGGGCCTCCTCGTAGGCGAAGACGCGCCGGGAGCCGGGCGCGCCGGCCCGGGCCAGCCACTTGAACCCGGTGAGGGTCTCCTCGTAGTGCACCCCGCGCTCGCGCGCGATCTTGCCGAGCAGGCTGGAGGAGACGATGGAGGCGGCCACCACCCGGTCGTCCCCGGTGGTGTGGTCGAGCACGTACTCGGCGAGCAGTCCGCCCACCTCGTCGCCCGTGAGCGGGCCGCGCCCGGGCAGCGCCAGCGCCAGCCGGTCGGCGTCGGGGTCGTTGGCGACCACCAGGTCGGCGCCGACCTCCGCGGCCGCGGCCAGCGCCAGGTCCAGCGCCCCGGGCTCCTCCGGGTTGGGGAAGGCCACCGTCGGGAAGTCCGGGTCGGGGTCGAACTGGGCGGCCACCCTCTCGGGCGCGGGGAACCCGGCCCGCTCCATCGCCTCCACCAGGACCGCGCCGCCGACCCCGTGCATCGCGGTGTAGACCACCGACAGCTCCCTGGGGCCGGGCGGGACCAGTGCGGTGACCGCCCGCAGGTAGCGGTCGACGGCCTCCCGGCCCAGCACCGTCCACTCGGTGCCCAGGGGCAGTGCGGAGAGCGGGCCGACCTCGTCGATGGCCGCGGAGATCTCGATGTCGGTCGGGGCGACGATCTGGGCCCCGGCGTCGTCGCGGTCCCCGCCCACGTACACCTTGTAGCCGTTGTCCTGGGGCGGGTTGTGGCTGGCGGTGACCATGATCCCGGCGTCGGCGCCCAGGTCCCGGACGGCGAAGGCCAGCACCGGCGTGGGCAGCGGGCCCGGCAGCAGGGAGACCCGGTGCCCGGCCCCGGTGAGGACGGCGGCGCTGTCGCGGGCGAAGTCCGCCGACCGGTGCCGGGCGTCGTAGCCGACGACCACGTGCCCGGCCCCGCCGCGGCCGTGCAGCCAGGCGGCGATGCCGGCCGCGGCGCGCATGACCACGGCCCGGTTCATCCGGTTGGGTCCGGCGCCCAGCGCGCCGCGCAGGCCGGCGGTGCCGAACTCCAGCCGCCCGGCGAAGCGGTCGCCCAGGTCGGCGGCGGCCTCGGCGTCTCCGGCGGCCACCCGCTCCAGCAGGGCGGACAGCTCCTCCCGGGTGGCGGGGTCGGGGTCGGCCTCCAGCCAGGCGCGGGCGCGGGCGACGGTGTCGGTGGTCATGTCGGGTCTCCTCGGGGCCGGCTCGGGTCAGATACGGGCGACGATGTCGGCGAGCAGGCGGCCCACGGTGTCGGCGGCGTCGCGACCGGCGGCCAGCACCTCCTCGTGGTCGAGGTTGGCGCCCTCCAGCCCGGCGGCGATGTTGGTCACCAGGGACATGCCCAGCACCCGCGCACCGGCCTCGCGGGCGGCGATGGCCTCCAGCACGGTGGACATGCCGACCAGGTCGGCGCCCATGGCGCGGAGCATGCGGATCTCGGCGGGGGTCTCGAAGTGCGGGCCGGGCATGGCCGCGTAGACGCCCTCGGGCAGGCGCGGGTCCACCTCGCGGGCCAGGGTGCGCAGCTCGGCCGAGTAGGTGTCGGTGAGGTCGACGAAGGTGGCCCCGGTGAGCGGCGAGCGGGCGGTCATGTTGAGGTGGTCGGCGATGAGCACCGGCGAGCCCACCGAGTAGGTGGAGTTGATGCCGCCCGCGGCGTTGGTGAGGACGATGGTCTTGGCCCCGGCGGCGACGGCGGTGCGCACGTTGTGCACGACGGCGTCGGTGCCGTGCCCCTCGTACAGGTGGGTGCGGCCCAGGAAGGCCAGGACGTTGCGGTCGCCGTCGACGATGCCGCGCACGGTGCCGCTGTGCCCCTCCACGCCGGGCGGCAGGAAGCCGGGCAGCTCGGCGGTGGGCAGCTCGTCCCTGCCCTCGCCCAGGAGGTCGGCCGCGGGCGCCCAGCCCGAGCCCATGACCAGGGCGATGTCGTAGGAGTCCACGCCGGTGCGCGAGCGCAGCGCGGCGGCGGCCTGCTCGGCGAGGGCCTCGGGTCCGGTGGTCACAGCGGGTTCTCCGTTCGTTCGGGCCGCTGGCGCGGCGCGGGGTGCGCCCCGGTGTCCAGGGGGCGCGACATCACGTGTTGCGGGCCCGTGTCACTGGAGATGACGCGCCCGGTGTCGGTGTAGCCGGCGGCCTCGTAGACCCGCCGGGCGCCGGGGTTGGCGGTGTTGACGCACAGCACCGCCTCGGCCGCGTACGGCGCGGCCTCGGCGGCCAGGCGGTCCAGCAGGGGCGCGGAACAGGCGGCCCGGCCGATGCCCCGGCCCTGCCATTGTGGCGTGACGTAGTAGGCGCGCAGGAGTACGGCGCGCTGTGGCTCGTCGACCAGCTCGCGCAGGCCGGCCCCGCCGTCCAGCACGCCGAACCCGACCGCGGCCTCCGCAGCCCCGGCCGCGTCGGCGACCGGGCCGACCGCGATGGCGAACGGCACCCGGTCGGGGTCGGCGTCCGCGGCGGGCAGGGTGGCCACCGGCAGGCCCACGAACCGGGTCTGGCCCGGGGCCAGCCGGTGGCGCAGCACGGCCGCGCGCAGCAGGGCGGCCTCCCGCGTGTCCAGGTCCAGCCGCACCAGGCGCGGCGCCGCACCGCCCGGGGTCCGCACCGTCTCCATCACATCCTCGACCGCATCGCCCACCGTGGGCTCCTCTCCCGTGTGGGGCGGACACGACCCGCCCCGCCTCACACTGGCGTTCGATCCGGGTCCGGCGCAAGCCGGGGCCGGCCGCCCGCGGACGGCGGCGGGAGGGGCCGCGAGGGCGCCCACGGGGTTCCGGGGGCCCGAAGAAGCACGGCCTCACACGCCGACGGGGTGCCAGACGGTCTTGGTCTCCAGGAAGGGCGTCATCCGCGAGGTGCCGGGGTCGGGGTCGAGCCAGGCCTCCTCGCCCGCGTCGGCGCCCGGTCCGGGGCGCACCACCCGGGTGAGGGTCTGCGCGGCGGCCTCCTCGAAGGCGACCGCGTCCGGGCCCGCCCCCGTCAGGTCCAGAGCGTCGACGTCGGCGTGCGAGGCGAGGTGCGGGCCCAGTTCCGGCACCCGCCCGGTGAGCAGGTCGACCACCCCGCCGGGCAGGTCGGAGGTGGCCAGCACCTCGGCCAGGTCCACCGCGGCCAGCGGGGCGGCCTCCGAGGCCACGACCACGGCGGTGTTGCCGGTCGCGATGACCGGGGCGACCACCGAGGTGAGGCCGAGCAGCGGCGCGTTCTGCGGGGCGAACACCACGACCACGCCGACCGGTTCGGGGGCCGAGTGGTTGTAGTACGGGCCCGAGACGGGGTTGGCCCCGCCCACGACCTGGGCGACCTTGTCGGTCCACCCGGCGTAGTACACCCACCGGTCGATGGCGGCGGAGACGACCTCCTGCGCGCGGGCCCTGCTCAGCCCCTGCGCGGCGACGGCCTGGGCGGCGAACTGGTCGCGCCGCCCCTCCAGGACCTCGGCGACCCGGTAGAGGATCTGGCCCCGGTTGTAGGCGGTGCGCCCGGACCACCCGGCGAACGCCTTGCGCGCGGCGGCCACCGCGTCGCGGGCGTCCTTGCGCGAGGCCAGTGCGGCGTTGGCCAGGTGCGTTCCGTCGTTCGAGGTCACGGGGTAGCTCCTGCCCGACTCCGAGCGCGGGAAGGCCCCGCCCAGGTAGAGCTTGTAGGTCTTGCGGACCGCCAGGCGGGCGGGGACGGCGGGCGCCTCCGCCGCCTTGGCCGCACCGGCCTTCTTGCCGCCGCGTCGTTCAGCCAACGTAGGCCTCCAATCCGTGCCGTCCGCCCTCGCGGCCGTAGCCCGACTCCTTGTAGCCGCCGAAGGGGCTGGTCGGGTCGAACTTGTTGAACGTGTTGGACCACACGACGCCGGCGCGCAGCCGCTCCGCGGTCCACAGCATGCGCGAGCCCTTCTCGGTCCACACCCCGGCCGACAGCCCGTAGGGCGTGTTGTTGGCCTTGGCCACGGCCTCGTCGGGGGTGCGGAAGGTCAGCACCGACAGGACCGGGCCGAAGATCTCCTCCCGGGCCACCCGGTGGGCCTGGGACACGCCGGTGAAGATGGTCGGCGCGAACCAGTAGCCGCTCTCGGGGATGTCGCAGGCGGGCGACCAGCGCTCGGCGCCCTCGGCCTCGCCGCTGTCGGCCAGCTCGCGGATGCGCTCCAGCTGGGCCGCGGAGTTGACGGCGCCGATGTCGGTGTTCTTGTCCAGCGGGTCGCCCAGCCGGAGCCTGGCGACGCGCTCCTTGAGCCTGGCCAGCACCTCGTCGGCGACGGACTCCTGCACCAGCAGCCGGGACCCGGCGCAGCACACGTGGCCCTGGTTGAAGAAGATGCCCGAGACGATGCCCTCGACGGCCTGGTCGATGGCGGCGTCGTCGTAGACGATGTTGGCGCCCTTGCCGCCCAGTTCCAGGGTGAGGCGCTTGTCGGTGCCCGCCACGGAGCGGGCGATCCGCCGCCCGACCTCGGTGGACCCGGTGAACGCGACCTTGTCCACGCCGGGGTGCTCGACCAGGGTGCGTCCGGTCTCGCCCGCGCCGGTGAGGATGTTGACCACGCCCGGGGGCAGGTCGGCCTCCTGGCAGATCTCGGCGAAGACCATCGCGGTCAGCGGGGTGGTCTCGGCGGGCTTGAGGACGACCGTGTTGCCGGTGGCCAGCGCCGGGGCGATCTTCCACGCCAGCATGAGCAGCGGGAAGTTCCACGGGATGACCTGGGCGGCCACGCCCAGGGGCCTGGGGTCGGGCCCCAGCCCGGCGTGGGCGAGCTTGTCGGCCCAGCCCGCGTAGTAGAAGAAGTGGGCGGCGACCAGCGGCAGGTCGACGTCGCGGGTCTCCTTGATGGGCTTGCCGTTGTCCAGCGACTCCAGCACCGCCAGCTCGCGCGAGCGCTCCTGGACGATGCGGGCGATGCGGAACAGGTACTTGCCCCGCTCGGCGCCGGACATGCGGCCCCACACGGTCTCCTGGGCGCGGCGGGCGGCGGCGACCGCCCGCTCCACGTCCTCGGGGCCGGCGACGGCGACCTGCGCGAGCTTGGTCTCGTCCGCGGGGTTGAGGCTGGTCAGGTTCTCGCCGCTCGCCGCGGGGGTGAACTCCCCGTCGATGAACAGCCCGTAGGACTCGCGCAGGGTGACGACGGAGCGGGACTCCGGGGCGGGCGCGTACTCGAAGATCACGGCTAGTCCAGCGTGTAGTAGTCGGGGCCCGGGTAGGTGCCGGTGGTCAGCCTGGTCCGCTGCATGAGCAGGTCGTTGAGCAGGCTGGAGGCACCGATCCGGAACAGGTCCGGGGTGAGCCAGGCGGGTCCGGCGGTCTCGTTGACCAGGACCAGGTTGCGGATGGCGTCCTTGGTGGTGCGGATGCCGCCCGCCGGTTTGACGCCCACGTAGCGGCCGGTCTCGGCGCGGTGGTCGCGCACCGCCTCCAGCATGACGAGGACGACGGGCAGGGTGGCCGCCGGGGAGATCTTGCCGGTGGACGTCTTGATGAAGTCGGCGCCCGCGCGCATGGCCAGGTGCGAGGCCCGGCGCACGTTGTCGTAGGTGACCAGTTCCCCGGTCTCCAGGATGACCTTGAGGTGGGCGTCGCCGCAGGTCTCCTTGACGGCCCCGATCTCCTCGTACACCTTCAGGTAGTCGCCGGACAGGAAGGCGCCGCGGTCGATGACCATGTCGATCTCGGTCGCGCCGTCGGCCACCGCGCGGGCGGTGTCGGCGAGCTTGACCTCCAGGGGCGCGCGCCCGGACGGGAAGGCGGTGGCGACGGAGGCGACGCCGATGCCGGTGCCGCGCAGCGCCGCGACCGCGACGGACACCATGTCGGGGTAGACGCAGACGGCGCCCACGTGCGGCACGGAGCGGTCGGCGGGGTCGGGCAGCGCGGCCTTGGCGCACAGCGAGCGCACCTTGCCGGGCGTGTCGGCCCCCTCCAGGGTGGTCAGGTCGACCATGGAGATGGCCAGGTCGATCGCCTGGGCCTTGGCGGTGGTCTTGACGGACCTGGTGGACAGGTCCTGGGCACGGGCGCGGGCGCCGACCTCATCGACGCCCGGGAGTCCGTGCAGGAACGCCCGGAGCGCGCGGTCGGTCATCGCCTCGGGCGCGGATGCGGTGTGGGACACGGGCACCTACAGCTCGGTCGAACGATGGGACGGGCTCCTCCGCCGGGTCGGCGGGGGCGGCGCGGGAGGGATCGGCGATCCCCTCCGGGCCGTCAGGTGGTCACCATAACCCCGGGGGCGCGGGCCGCCGGTACCCCTCGACGACGCACCGTCCAAGGTTGGAGGAGAGTCCAACCGAAGCTTGACCGAACCATGGTCTTTTCCTCCAATTCCTTGGTGCGAACCCCCGGAAAGGGGACTCCCGGCCATGTCCTCGGTCACAGGAGGGCCGAGGGCGGTCTATACCGGACTGTCCCTGTGCGCCCCTCCCCCGGCCCCCGCCGCGGCGCGTCCGGGCGCCTCCCGTGCGTACCCTTGCCCCATGGCGGAGTTCCGGATCAGCAGCGAGGACGCGCAGGTCGACCTGCGCAGGTTGGCGACGGCCCTGGCGGAGTCCCAGGGGTGGGCGCGGGAGGACGTGGGCATCTGGGACAACCGGCGCGGGGAGGTCATCGTCACCGTCGACGACGCCCTGCTGCGCCGCCCCGAGCCGGACCTGCGCACCCGGCCCCTGCACACGCCGCGCGACGTGCACCGGGCCTGCGAGATGATCCACGCCGAGGACCCGACGCTGCGCGGGGTGGACTTCGCGTCGCTGCGCACGGAGGCGGCCCGGCTGTTCTCCGCCGGGTGGACCACCGAGGACGTGCTGCACGCGCTGGGCCACCGGCCCGACGGCGAGCCGTGGCCGACCGGCCCCGAGCGCCGGGGCACCGAGTGGCTGGCGGCCCGGCTGCGCGCCTGGCGCACCCCGGACGGGGACATCCGTCCCTCCCTCTCCCAGGAGGGCGCCCAGCTGCGGGTGATCGGCAGGGCCGGGCTGCCGGTGGACCTCGGCCTGCCCGAGGACGCCGAGCCCGCGCTGCGGCCGGTGGCCAGCCCGGCGGTGGCCCGGTCGGCGGCCGACGACGCCCGCCGGCTCATCCGGCAGAACGCGCGCACCACCTCCGACACGCTGGCCCACCGGGACCGGACCTCGTCCACCATCCGCCGCCCCGAGCGGTGATCCCGGGTCAGGCCCGGTCGCGCAGGGAGTCGACCAGGCGCACGGTCCCGTCGGCGGCCTCGCCCAGGAGGAACTCGGCGGGGCCCCGGTCGAACGCCAGACGCCACAAGGTGGCGAAGAGCAGCGCCCCGAGGATGAACCGCTCGGTCAGCCACGGGGTGTGGAACTCGTACCCGGCGGCCGCGACGAGCATCGCGATCACCACCAGGTGGCCCGTGTAGACGGTCAGCGGCATGCGCCCCACCGAGACCAGCGGGTACATCACCGGGCGGGCCCGTTCGCACAGCCACATGCACAGGACGAGCACCACCAGGCCCTGCCCCACCGCCTCCAGGATCTCGAAGGTCGTGCCGGTGTGCGGGGTGTTGACCGCCAGCCACCACCACGAGTCGGTGGGCACCTGTCCGGAGATCGACTCGGCCTCCTGGTCGACCGCGTAGCGCAGCTCCTCCAGCGCGACGGGATCGGTGACCGCCGACAGCGGGGCTCCGGCAAGCTCGGGGGCGCGCAGCTCCATCAGCCGCTCCATGCCGCCCAGCGGCCCCAGGGCCAGCCACGAGCCCAGGTAGCCGCAGGCCGCGGCGACGGCGCCGCCGGCGAGCAGGCGCAGGCGCACGGCGCGGTCGGTGAGGTCCAGGCGGCCCACCGCCATCCCCGCGGTCATGAAGACCATGAAGGTGATCGCCGGGTAGTAGCCGGTGAGGAAGAACTCGGTGAACGAGGTGACCGCACCGGTGCGCGGCTGGACCGGGAACAGGGTGTCGCGCAGCAGGAACGACAGCGGCGGGCCAACGACGGCCAGCGCCCCCGCGACCGTCCACAGCATCCACGAGCGCAGCCTGACCAGGGGCAGGGCGAGCAGGAAGAACCCGCCGTAGTAGGTGAGGATGATGGCGACCGGCACCGCCATCAGGTCCAGGATCAGGCCGAGCAGGGCGATGAGCACCGCGCGGGTGACGATCCGCACCACCGCCCGGAACAGCGGCTCCCCCGCGAGCGGCCGGGTGCGGCCGGTCATCATCGCCAGCGAGACCCCGGCCAGGAAGGCGAAGAGCGCCGACGAGTTGCCCCGCACGATGCCGTGCAGGTCCCAGGCGTAGTCCTCCGGGGAGAGCAGGCCCATGGAGTCCACGCCCAGGTGGACGATGAACATGCCGAAGACCGCCAGGGCCCGGGCCGCGTCGATGCCGTCGATCCTGGTCCGGGCGGGGGCCGGGCCGGAGGCCGGCGCGGTGGTGTCGTCTGGTCGCTTCTGTGCCACGCGGGCCAGGCTATGCCTCCGGCGGTAGGGCCACAATCAAGACCGTTCGCCCCGGTGTGGCCGGGTCCGGCCACACCGCCGCCGGGCGGGACCGGCGGCCGGGGCCCCGGGACGGCGCCCGGGGCCCGGCCGCTCAGTCGGCCAGCGTGCTGAAGAGGTCCAGCGCCTCGGGGTCGGCCAGGGAGTCGCGGCTGGCGACCTTGTCCGGGCTCTGGCCCATGAGGATGCGCTTGACCGGCACCTCCAGGATCTTGCCGGAGAGCGTGCGCGGCACCGCGGGGACGGCCCGCACCCGGTCGGGCACGTGGCGGGGCGAGCAGTCGGTGCGGATGCGCCGGGCGATCTCCTTGACGAGGGCGTCGTCGAGTGCGGCGCCCTCGCGCAGGACGACGAACAGCTCGATGCGCGAGGAGCCGTCACTGCGGGGCACGTCCACGACCAGGGCGTCGGTGACGTCCTCCAGGGCCAGGACGGCGCGGTAGATCTCGCTGGTGCCCATGCGGACGCCGCCGCGGTTGATGGTGGAGTCCGAGCGGCCGTAGATGATCGCGGTGCCGCGGTCGGTGATCTCGATCCAGTCGCCGTGCCGCCAGACGCCCGGGTACATGGAGAAGTAGCTGTCGCGCAGGCGCTCCCCGTCCTCGTCCCCCCAGAAGAAGACCGGCATGGACGGGGCCGGGCGGGTGACGACGAGCTCCCCGACCTCGCCGACCAGCTCCTTGCCGTCGGGGTCCCAGGCGGCGACGGCCATGCCCAGGGCCCGGGACTGGATCTCGCCCTCGTACACCGGCAGGGTGGGGGTGCCGCCCACCAGGCAGCTGCACACGTCGGTGCCGCCGCTGGTGGAGAACAGCCACAGGTCGTCGCCGAACTCCTCGTAGACCCAGGCGAACGCCTCGGGGCTGAGCGGGGAGCCGGTGGAGCCGATCGCCTTGAGGCGGGACAGGTCGCGGCCGCGGCGGGGGTGGACGCCGTCCTTCATGCAGGAGGAGAGGAACCCCGCGCTGGTGCCGAACACGGTGATCCCGGCCTCGTCGGCCAGGTCCCAGAGCGCCCCCAGGTCGGGGGCCGCGGGGCTGCCGTCGTACAGGACGATGGACGCCGGGGTCAGCAGCACGCTGACCAGGAAGTTCCACATCATCCAGCCGGTGGTGGTGAACCAGAAGACGCGGTCGTGCTCCTGCGCGTCCAGGTGCAGGTGGAGGTTCTTCAGCTGCTCCAGGAGGATGCCGCCGTGGCCCTGCACGATGGCCTTGGGCAGGCCGGTGGTACCCGAGGAGTAGAGCACCCACAGCGGGTGGTCGAAGGCGACCGGGGTGAACTCCAGGTCGGCGCCCGCCCCGGAGGCCTCCAGGGCCGACCAGGCCAGGGTGCCCTCGGCCGGCTCGGCGCCCGGGCGGAGGTGGTCGAGCACGACGGTGTGCTCGACCGTGGACAGGGCCGTGCGCAGCTCCTCGACGACGGGTCCGCGGTCGAAGTCCCTGCCGCCGTAGCGGTAGCCGTCGACGGCCAGCAGGACCTTGGGCTCGATCTGGGCGAAGCGGTCGATGACGCTGCGCACGCCGAAGTCGGGAGAGCAGGAGGACCAGATCGCGCCCAGGGAGGCGACCGCGTAGAACGCGGCGGCGGTCTCGGGCAGGTTGGGCAGGTAGGCCGCGACCCGGTCGCCGGGGCCCACGCCCAGCTCGCGCAGGCCGGCGGCGATCGCGGCGGTGCGGGCGCGCAGCTCGCCCCAGGTCCACTCGGCCAGGGGGCGCAGCTCGGTGGCGTGGCGGATCGCGACCCGGTCGGGGTCGCGGCCCTCGAACACGTGCCGGGCGTAGTTGAGGGTGGCCCCGGGGAACCAGCGGGCGCCGGGCATAGCGTCCTCGGCCAGGACGCCCTCGGCGGGGGTGTCGAAGCGGACGCCGTAGTACACGCGGATCGCGTCCCAGAAACCGTCGGTGTCGGTGACCGACCAGCGCCACAGCGCGTCGTAGTCGAAGTCGCCGTCGGCGCCGAAGGCCTCGACGCCCCTGTGCTCCTCGGCCCACCGGGCGAACGCGACGATGTTGGAGGACGCCACCGTCTCCTCGTCGGGTCGCCAGAGCACACGGGGCACGCTGCTCTCCGTCATTGGCCCGCCTTCCATTCGCGTGGCTGTGTGTTGCTGTGAGGTCCATCTAACAGCACACCATGACGGGGGCCACCCCCCGGGCTCCCCGGAACAGGGACCGGACGACGACGGGAAGTTCCCAGGTCACACCACGTTCACGGCCCCTGTGGCGGGCCCACTGCCGGGCGCCCGCACAGGGTGGGGGACCACCATTGACAGCCCTCTCCCCCGCGGTGCGGCCGGCCGGGAGAACCGGTCATGGGTTCTTTCGGCCGACCGCGGGGCGGGTCCCGCCCGCCCGGCTCAGAGGCCGCGCAGCGCGCGGACCGCCGCCACCGGGGACTCGGCCACCGGGGCGCCCGTGGCGGCCAGCCGCTCGGGCGCCATCAGGCCGGTGGACACCAGGATCGCGTGCGCGCCGGCCGCGTGGGCGGCCCGGGCGTCGTCGTCGATGTCGCCGATGAGCACGACCCGGGAGGGGTCGATGTCCTGGCCCGACAGGTGGTGCACCAGGTGCTCCGCCTTGGAGTCGACCTCGGTGTCGTACCTGCGGCCGTCGACCCGGGTGAAGTGCGCGGCCAGGCCGCGTTCGGCGATGAGCGGGACGACGTGGTCGTGCGAGGCCATCGACAGCAGCGACTGGGTGCGCCCCAGGCCCGCCCAGTCGAGCAGCACGTCCGGAACGCCCTGCGCCAGCCGGCACGCGGGCAGGTGGCGCAGGTAGTCCTCGTCGTAGAGCTTCTCCAGGCGCTCCCACTCGCCCACGGCGAGGGCGCGGCCCAGCAGCTCCTCGTAGAGGGGGACGAGCGGGCGCCGGAAGACGCTGCGCCAGTGGTCCAGCTCCACGGGGTCGACGCCGTAGGCGGCGCACACGGCGTTGACCGCGGAGAGGTTCGCGTGGTTGTCGTCCAGGAGGGTGCCGTTCCAGTCCCAGACGATGTGGGTGATGTCGTTCGGATCGAAAGTCAGCTCTGTCATCACCTGCACTTTACGCGGCCTTGATCGGCCGGCGCCGTGTGCCGGTCGCCTCAGGCGGGCGCCCCGGGGCCGGCGTCCCCGCCCCCCGCGGCGCGTTCGGCCCGCAGGCGGCGGCTGCGCCGCACCAGCAGCGCGCCCACCGCGGCCAGCGCCGGGACCACCAGAAGGATGAGGACCGGCAGCAGGATGGCCGCGAGCGAGGTGAAGAAGCTGACGACGTCCTCGATGAGGGAGACGAACGGAGCCGCGCAGCCCGCCGTGACCGAGTTCGCGGCCAGCCGGCCCAGGAACTTGAGCAGGTGGAACACCAGGGCGATGACCACGCCCGCGATGACGGGTCCCCAGGAGACCCCGTCCTGCGCCGTCGCGCCGGAGGCGGCGCCGGTGATCTCGGAGAGCTCCACCGCGGAGGCCCCGGCGCCGAAGACGATGCCGCCGGAGGTGGGGCGCACGACGGTCTGGATCACGTCGTTGATGCTGTCGATCGCCGGGAACTTGTCGGCGAGGAACTCGACCACCAGCAGCACGGTCAGCAGGACGAGGGTGACCGGGTGCTCCAGCCAGGTCCAGGAGTCGCCCAGGACCAGCAGGTCGGTGAAGCGGGCGATGAGGCCCACCAGCAGCAGGGGGATGTAGGCGTTGAGCCCGGCCGCGGTGGACAGACCGATGCCGGTGAGTGCAGTGAGCAAGAGGGGCCCTTCCGGATCCGTGGCGCGGGGCCGGTCCGGGCGCGCGGGCCGGTCCCGGCCCGCGCCGGTTCACCGTGGTTGATGCCGGCCGGGGCCCTGTGGTTGCGGCCGGCGGCGCTTCACTGGCGGTAGTTCTCGACCTCGGACACCGGCCGGACCTCGGCCTCGTTGGGGTCCTGCCCGAACTCCTCGCGGGCCCGCCGCCGGCGGAGCAGGTCCCAGCACTGGTCGAGGGCCTGCTCGACCTCCTTCATGCGGCCGCGCTCCTCGTCGGACAGGCCGCCCGGTGTGGCGCGCAGGGCGTGCTCCTCGTCCATCAGGCCCTTGATGGTGGACAGGATGTCGTTGTCGGCGCTTCGATCCATAGGGCCATGGTGGTGCGGCCCCGGGGCGGGGGCAAGCCCCCCGCCCCGGGCTTGCCCAGATCAGGCCCGACGTTTACGGGCGGCGGCCAGCACCGCGATGGCGGCGCCGATGGTGATCAGACCGCCGGAGACCAGGGCGGCCAGGCCGGGCCCGGTGACGGGCAGCGAGGGCTTGTACCCCGGCTTGGGCGGCGGGGGCGGCTCCGGCGACACGGTCGGCGACTCCGTCGGCGACGGAGACCCCGTGGGCGAGGGGCTCGGCGAGGGCGGGCCGGTCGGTGACGGACTCGGCGAAGGCGACCCCGTGGGCGACGGGGACGGCGACGGACTCGGCGAGGGCGACTCCGTCGGCGACGGAGACGGGCTGGGAGTCGGCGAGGGCGATTCCGTGGGCGAGGGACTCGGGCTCGGCGAGGGACTCGGACTGGGCGAGGGGCTGGGGCTCGGGCTCGGGCTCGGAGAAGGCGACTCCGTGGGCGACGGGGACGGAGACGGGCTCGGGCTGGGCGAGGGACTCGGGCTCGGCGAGGGGCTGGGACTCGGGCTCGGGCTCGGGCTCGGAGAAGGCGACTCCGTGGGCGACGGGCTCGGACTCGGCGACGGGCTCGGCGAGGGCGACTCCGTCGGCGAGGGAGACGGGCTGGGGCTCGGGGACGGACTCGGGCTCGGAGACGGCTCCGGCGGATTGCAGTCGACCGTCACGTCGCCCAGGACGAGGTCGTACAGGGTCGCCGGGTCTCCCACCGGGGCGCCCGCCGCGTCGTAGCGCTGGGCCGTCGCGGTGAAGTCGGTGTAGATGTGCCCGAAGTAGGGGTCGACGATCTCCTCGACGTGCTCGATGCGCGACGTGACCCGGACCTCGGTGGCCCCGTCGCCGTAGTCCCCGGCGAAGGTCAGCTCCGAGGTCCCGGTCCCCGCCTGGTTCGCGGGCGGGGCGTCGACCAGGCGGCCGAGGACGTAGGGCGCCGTGGTCGCCGTCTGCGCGATGACGTCGGCGGGCGGCGCGCACTGCACCCGGTTGTTCCAGGTCGAGACCTGGAGGACGGTGCTGCCGCCGCCGCTCGGGGTCCCCTGGTCGAGCAGCTGCGAGACCCAGGGGATCCCTGAGTCGGGGACCGTCAGGTTGGTGAAGGCGCCGTTGGCGTTGGTCATGGCGCTCTCCGGGTCGGTCACGACGTTCACCTCGCCGGTGGCCGTCGCGGAGGTCAGGTAGGGCGACTCCGGCAGCGTGTTCCAGGAGTCGTTGCCGTTCCCCGAGACCTCGATGGCCCGGAGGGTCTCGTTCACCGGGCTCCCGTACACGGAGCCGTCCAGCGACAGTCGGCTCCAGACACTCGACGCGTAGGGGGTCGCGGGCGCCGCCACCACGTCGCGGGCCCCGAAGACCGCGCCCGCGGCGAGGGCTCCCGAAGCCAGCAGGACCGACGTGACGGCGGCGGCCCCGGCACGCCGCTGCACCAATGAGCGATCTCTCACCGCAACCAATTCAACACTCCCCGTAGTTGATCCCGGCCGTAGGGAACACTCTAGGTAACGGATGCCCGGAGACCCGGCAGGACGCGGCACACCCTACGCCCCTGTTCGTCTGGGAAACTCCTCCTAGGGCACCCGACGGCGGAATGCTCCGCCGACCCGGGTGGTTCAATACCTCGAGGGGGTATTGTTCATGGCAATCGAGCAGGAACGACACGGAAGCGGGACCATGGCTGCGACCCACGGTTACAGCAATGACAAGCAGAGCCACATCAATCGACTCCGCCGCATCGAGGGGCAGATCCGCGGCCTGCAGCGCATGGTCGAGGACGACCAGTACTGCATCGACATCCTCACCCAGACCTCGGCCGTGAACAGCGCCCTGCGCTCCTTCGCGCTGGCCATGCTGGACGAGCACCTCAAGCACTGTGTGGCCCACGCCGTCGCCAACGGCGGCGAGGAGGCCGACGCCAAGGTCAAGGAGGCGTCGGAGGCCATCGCCCGGCTGGTCCGCTCCTGACCCGCCCGCCACGCGTCGTTCCGGGGGCGGCGGCCGCCACGGCCGCCGCCCCTCGCCGTGTCAGTCCTCGCCGTAGCGGGCCCTGAGGTTCTCCAGCAGCCTCGCGCCCTCGCGTCCGGCCGATTCCGCGTCAAGGTAGTCCACGGCCTCGTTGGCCACGAAGGACGACGGCCGCCCGTCGTCGGCGAAGCCCATCCGGGACACGTCCCCGCCGATGAGGGCCCGGATGCCCCAGTTGGCCAGGATGCGCGCCCGCGCGTTGGGCGAGGGCACCGCCATCAGGTGGTAGCCGCGGGTGGCGCCCAGCGCCGGGAGCCCCGTCAGCTCCATGTCCATCACCCGGGCCAGCGCGTCCCTGCCGCTCAGGTCCACCACCAGGCCCAGGTCCCGGTGGCGGAACTCCCGGAGCGGCCGCCCCAGGATCGAGGCCACCACGTTGTCCGCCGCGGTCACCGCCTGCCGGGTCGCGTACTGGGCCGTGGGCGGGCAGTAGGGCGCGTCACCGGACAGGTTCGGCACCGCCGCGGCGTCGCCCAGGGCGAACACCTCCGGCACGCCCGGCACCCGCAGGTCGGCGTCCACCTCCAGGCGGCCGCGCTGGGTGGGCCTGCCCAGGGTCTCCACCAGCGGGCTGGGGGACACCCCCGCGGTCCAGATCAGGGTGCGGCAGGGCAGCGCCCGCCCGTCGGTGAGCACCACCTTGTCGGCGGTGACCTCGCGCACCGACACCTTGAGCTTGACCTCGATGCCCATGCGGCGGAGCAGGTCCAGGGCCTTGCGGCCGAGCCGGTCGCCGAGTTCGGGCAGCACCTTGGGCGCGATGTCCACCAGGTGCCAGCGGATCACCGAGCGCAGCTCGGGGTAGCGCTTGGCCGCCTCCTCGCACAGGCGCATCAGCGAGGCGGCGGTCTCCACCCCCGTGTAGCCGCCGCCGACCACGATGAACCGGCAGCGCTCCTCCCGCTCGACCGGGTCGGCGGTGTCGTTGGCCAGCTCCAGCTGGGCGAGCACGTGGTCGCGCAGCAGGACCGCCTCGGCCAGGGTCTTGGCCCCGTAGGCGTGCTCGGTCAGGCCGGGGATGTCGAAGGCCCGGGTGAGGCCGCCGGGGGCCAGCACCAGGCGGTCGTAGCGTACGGGGATCAGCTCGCCGGTGGGCCGGCACACCACGACGACGCGGTCGTCGGTGTCGACCCCCACGGCATTGCCGGGGATGAGCCGGGTGTCCCGCGTCAGCCGGTGCACCGACATCGCCACGGACTGCGGTGTCAGCAGTCCGGAGGCCACCTGCGGTAGCAGCGGGCTGTAGAGCATGTAGTCGTGGGGGGCGATCAAGGCGATGTCCGCCGCCCCCGACGGGATGCGGCGTTCCAGACGACGCAGGGTGTGGATACCGCCGAACCCCGCGCCGACCACCACGATTCGAGGCCGAGCCATGTGTTGCTCCTTCTCCGTGTCGGTCGCCGTCACAGGCGGCCCTACCCGATACGGCCGAATGTAGAGCCGCGCCCGGACGCCCCCGAAACCGCAGAGCCGGTCCGTTCCCACCTCTTGGTGACCTTTTTGTCGGACTTCGCCCTGTGCGGGTGAAGGGGAGGGCCGTCCTGCGGCGGTCCTCTCCGGGGACCGGAGCGGCGGCCTGTCCGGGAAGGGCGCGGGCCGCGGTCAGCGGCCGCCGTCGGCGGAGGCGGGCCCGGCGCCGCCCGCCGGGGACTCGGGGGCCGTCAGCGCGGCGGCGCCCATGTCCAGCAGCAGGTCGGCCATGCGCGCGCGGGGCAGCTCGCCGCGGCTGTGGGGGGTGGAGTTGAGCAGGCCGAAGACGGCGTGGACCGCGGCCCGCAGCACGGGGGCCGGGGTGTGCGGGCGCATCTGGGAGAGCACGCCGACCCACTCCTCGACGTAGCCCCGCTGGAGGCGGCGGACGCGGCGCCGGTCCCCCTCGGTGAGGTGGTGCAGCTCACGGTCGTGCACGGTGATCAGCGCCGGCTCGTCCAGGGCGAACGCGATGTGCCCGCGCAGCAGGGCGGTCAGCGCGGACGCGGGGTCGGGGGCGGCGGCGACCAGTTCCCGCCCGCGGCCCGCCAGGCGTTCGCTGACGTCGATGAGGATCGCGCCCAGCAGCGCCTGCTTGCCGGAGAAGTGGCGGTACAGGGCCGGACCGGTGGTGCCGACGGCCCGGCCGATGTCGTCGATGAGCACGCTCCGGTAGCCGCGTTCGGCGAACAGTTCCGCCGCCGCGCCCAGCAGCGCCGCGCGGCGGTCGCCCGTCGGTCTGGACACCATGCCCGCTCCGTTCCTCACCCCGCCCGGCGGTTCGCGGCGCCGGACTGTGGACACCCATGTTAATGGTCACTAACATCACTGATGTTAGTGAGCATTAACACCCCTCCACGAGAGGACAGCATGAGCAGGGCATCCGTACTCGGCTCGGCGGTCGACACCGCCGGCCCCGCGTTCGCCGCCAACGACGCGGCGAACCGCGCCCTCGCCTCGGAGCTGCGCGAGCGGATCGCCACCGCGGCCCTGGGCGGCCCCGAGAAGTCCCGAGCCCGCCACGTCGAGCGCGGCAAACTGCTGCCGCGCGACCGTGTCGACCACCTCCTGGACCCGGGCTCCCCGTTCCTGGAGATCGCCCCCCTGGCCGCCTACGGGCTGTACGGGGCCGACGGGCAGGACGCCCCCGGCGCCGGGATGATCGCCGGGGTGGGCCGGGTGGCCGGGCGCCCCACGGTGGTGGTCGCCAACGACGCCACCGTCAAGGGCGGCAGCTACTACCCGATGACCGTCAAGAAGCACCTGCGCGCGCAGGAGGTCGCCCTCCAGAACCGGCTGCCGTGCGTCTACCTGGCCGACTCCGGCGGCGCGTTCCTGCCCATGCAGGACGAGGTGTTCCCCGACCGCGAGCACTTCGGGCGGATCTTCTACAACCAGGCCACCATGTCGCGGCTGGGCGTCCCGCAGATCGCGGCGGTGCTCGGCTCCTGCACCGCGGGGGGCGCCTACGTCCCGGCGATGAGCGACGAGGCCGTCATCGTCCGCGATCAGGGCACCATCTTCCTGGGCGGTCCGCCGCTGGTGAAGGCCGCCACCGGCGAGGTCGTCACCGCCGAGGAGCTGGGCGGCGGCGACCTGCACTCCCGGGTGTCGGGCGTGACCGACCACCTGGCCGACGACGACGCGCACGCGCTGTCCATCGTGCGGCGCATCGCCGACACGTTCGGCCCGCAGGGCGCGCCCGCCTGGGAGATCCGCGAGCCGCGCCCGCCCGCGCTGGACCCGCAGGAGCTGTACGGGGTGGTGCCCGCCGACACCCGCACCCCCTACGACGTGCGCGAGGTCATCGGCCGCGTCGTCGACGCCAGCGAGTTCACCGAGTTCAAGGCCGAGTACGGGACCACCCTGGTCACCGGCTTCGCGCACATCCACGGGCACCCGGTGGGGATCATCGCCAACAACGGGATCCTGTTCGCCGAGTCGGCGCTCAAGGGCGCCCACTTCATCGAGCTGTGCGACCGGCGGAGCATCCCGCTGGTGTTCCTGCAGAACATCTCCGGGTTCATGGTGGGCCGCGACTACGAGGCCGGGGGCATCGCCAAGCACGGCGCCAAGATGGTCACCGCGGTGGCCTGCGCCCGCGTCCCCAAGTTCACCGTCGTCATCGGCGGCTCGTTCGGGGCGGGCAACTACTCCATGTGCGGCCGGGCGTACTCGCCCCGGTTCCTGTGGATGTGGCCCAACGCCCGCATCTCCGTCATGGGCGGCGAGCAGGCCGCGTCCGTGCTGTCGACCGTGCGCCGCGACCAGATGAGCGCGCGCGGCGAGGAGTGGTCCGCCGAGGCCGAGGAGGAGTTCAAGGCCCCCATCCGGGACCGGTACGAGGAGCAGGGCAGCCCCTACTACTCCACCGCCCGGCTGTGGGACGACGGCGTCATCGACCCCGCCGACACCCGCGACGTGCTCGCCATGGCCCTGTCCGCCGCCCGCCACGCCCCGCTGGAGCCCGTGGGCTACGGCGTCTTCCGGATGTGAGGAACCCTTGACCACGACCGTACTCGTCGCCAACCGGGGCGAGATCGCCCTGCGGGTGATGCGCACCCTGCGCCGGATGGGCCTGGGCGCGGTGGCGGTGCACACCGACGCCGACGCCGGCTCCCCGCACGTGGGGGCCGCCGACCTCGCCGTGCGCGTGCCCTCCTACCTGGACGCCGACGCCATCGTCGCCGCCGCCCTGGAGACCGGGGCCCGCCTGGTCCACCCCGGCTACGGCTTCCTGTCGGAGAACGCCGTGTTCGCCCGCGCCTGCGCGGACGCCGGGCTGGTGTTCATCGGCCCGCCGCCCGCCGCCATCGACGCCATGGGCGACAAGATCCGCGCCAAGGAGACGGTGGCCGCCGCCGGGGTGCCGGTGCTGGGCGGCTTCACCGAGGAGCCCGGGGCCCCGTTGCCCGACGACGCCCTGCTGGAGCTGGCCGCCGGCACCGGCTACCCCCTGCTCATCAAGCCCTCCGCGGGCGGCGGCGGCAAGGGCATGCGCGCCGTCCACTCCCCCGCGGAGCTGCCCGACGCCGCCGCGGCCGCCCGCCGCGAGGCCCTGGCCTCGTTCGGCGACTCCACGCTGCTGGTGGAGCGCCTGGTGCAGCGCCCCCGGCACATCGAGGTGCAGGTGCTGGCGGACGCCCACGGAACCGTGCTCCACCTGGGCGAGCGCGAGTGCAGCCTGCAGCGCCGCCACCAGAAGGTGGTGGAGGAGGCGCCCTCCCCGCTGCTCACGGACGGGCAGCGGGCCGCCATGGGCGAGGCCGCCGTGGCCGCCGCCCGCTCCTGCGGGTACGTGGGCGCGGGCACCGTCGAGTTCATCGCCGAGGCGGGCGAGGACGGCGGGCTGTCGTTCTCGTTCCTGGAGATGAACACCCGGCTCCAGGTGGAGCACCCGGTCACCGAGGAGGTCGTCGCGGTCCGCGGCGAGCGCGGCCTGGACCTGGTCGAGCTCCAGGTGCGGGTGGCCCTGGGGGAGCCGCTACCCTTCGGGCAGGACGACGTGTCCTGGGTCGGGCACGCGGTGGAGGCGCGCATCTACGCCGAGGACGCCGACCGCGGCTTCCTGCCCAGCGGCGGCCCGGTGCTGGCCCTGGCCGAGCCCGCCGGCGAGGGGGTGCGGGTCGACTCGGGCATCGCCGCCGGGAGCGAGGTGACCTCGTCGTTCGACCCCATGCTCGCCAAGGTGATCGTGTGGGGCCCGGACCGCGGCGCGGCGCTGCGCCGCGCCGACGACGCCCTGGGCGGGTACCTGCTGCTGGGGTGCGTCACCAACACCGCGTTCCTGCGCCGCCTGCTGCGCCACCCGCGGGTGGTCGCCGGCGACCTGAGCACCGACCTCATCGGGTCGGAACCGCCCGAGCCCGCCCCCGAGGGCGTGCCCGACGCGGTGTACGCGGCCGTCGCCCTGGACCACATGCTCGACCTGGAGCCGCCCGCGCCCACCGCGGACCGGTTCGCCGTCCCCGACGGGTGGCGGATCGGCGGGGCCGCGTGGACGCCGTGGCGGCTGCGGGCCCCCGGCGGCGAGGCCGTGACCGTCCGGGTGCGCCGCACCGGGTCCGGCTTCTCGGTGGCCGTGGGCGAGGCGGAGGCTGTGGACGCCCGCGCCCGCCGCGACGGGGACCGGCTCACGGTGTCCTACGCGGGCCGCACCCGCACCTACCTGCGGGCCGACGACCCCGCCACCGCGCACCGGTGGCTGGGCGCCGACGGCTCCGCCTGGACCCTGCACGAGGAGCCCGTCGACGCCGCCCTGCGCGGCGACGAGACCGCCGCCGACGGCACCGTGCGCAGCCCGATGCCCGGCACGGTGCTCGCCGTGCCGGTCGCGGTCGGCGACACGGTCACCGCCGGCCAGGCGCTGGCCGTCGTCGAGGCCATGAAGATGGAGCACTCCGTCACCTCACCCGTCGACGGCACCGTGGCCACCGTCGCGGTCCGGCCCGGCGCGTCCGTACCGATGGACGCCGTCCTGGTCGTCGTCGAGCCCACCGGGTCCCCGGACACCCCCGGGGCCCCGTCCGCCCCCGCCACCAGCGAGGAGAACCAGCGTTGAACCGCCACCAGCTGTCGACCGAGCACGCCGACCTGCGGGCCTCCGTGGAGGAGTTCGCCCGGACCGAGGTCGCCCCGGTCATCGCCGAGCACTACGAGAACGGGACCTTCCCCTACGAGGTCATCGCCAAGATGGGGCGGATGGGCCTGTTCGGCCTGCCGTTCCCCGAGGAGCACGGGGGCATGGGCGGAGACTACTTCGCGCTGTGCCTGGCCCTGGAGGAGCTGGCCCGGGTGGACTCCTCGGTGGCCATCACCCTGGAGGCCGGGGTGTCGCTGGGCGCGATGCCGCTGTACCGGTTCGGCACCGAGGAGCAGAAGAAGACCTACCTGCCACGGCTGACCTCCGGCGAGGCGTTGGGCGCGTTCGGGCTGACCGAGCCCGACGGCGGGTCCGACGCGGGGGCCACCCGCACCACGGCCCGCCTGGAGGACGGGCAGTGGGTCATCAACGGGACCAAGTCGTTCATCACCAACTCCGGCACCGACATCACCGCGCTGGTCACGGTCACCGCCGTCACGGGGCGGCGGGAGGACGGGCGACCGGAGATCTCCTCCATCCTGGTGCCCACGGGGACCCCCGGGTTCTCGGTCGGGCAGAAGTACTCCAAGGTCGGGTGGAACGCCTCCGACACCAACGAGCTGGTGTTCGAGGACTGCCGGGTGCCCGAGGCCAACCTGGTGGGCGAGCGCGGCCGCGGGTACGCCCAGTTCCTGCGCATCCTCGACGAGGGGCGCATCGCCATCGCCGCGCTGTCGGTGGGCCTGGCCCAGGGCTGCGTGGACGAGAGCGTGCGCTACGCCCACGAGCGCAGCGCGTTCGGGAACACGATCGGCCACTACCAGGCGATCCAGTTCAAGATCGCCGAGATGGAGGCCCGCGCGCACACCGCCCGGCTGGCCTACTACGACGCCGCCTCCCGGATGCTGGCGGGCGAGCCGTTCAAGAAGGAGGCGGCGATCGCCAAGCTGGTGGCCTCCAACGCGGCCATGGACAACGCCCGCGACGCCACGCAGGTGTTCGGCGGGTACGGGTTCATGAACGACTACGCGGTGGGCCGCTTCTACCGGGACGCCAAGATCCTGGAGATCGGCGAGGGCACCAGCGAGGTCCAGAAGATGCTCATCGCCCGCGAACTGGGCCTTCCGGCCTGACGGGTGCGCGGGGCCCGGGCGCGGGACGGTCGCGCCCGGGCGGCTCGGGCGAACGGCTCCGCCACGGCGCCCCCGGCGGTGACGGGGGCGCCGACTGCCGCGCCCGGGAACGCGCCGGCGCTCTGCTCCGGGCCCCGACGCGCGGACGCCGCCCGCCCGGTCGCGGGCGGCGTCCGTGGCCGGGACCGGCCTCCGCCCGCCGTTCGGTGAAGGGCAGGGGTGACAAGTACCCACAATCGGCACAGAATGGACTCCGTACGGCCAGTGCGGGTCCCCTGCGTTCCGGACCCGGAAGACCCGGTCCGCCCACGCAGCGGCCCCCGCCACGGGTCCACGGCCGCCCGTATCCCCGGCCGGAGGAGTCACCGGATGGAAGGCGCCCTGCCCGTCCTCGCCCTGGTCGTCGTCGTGGTGACGGCCGGCGCGGTCGCGGTCTCCGCGCACTTTCGCAAGGAACGCGTCGCCGAACTCCGCGGTTGGGCGCGCGCACAGGGATGGACCTACACCGAACACCACCCCGCCCCGTTGGGCGACGCCGCCCTGCCCCGCCCCCTGGGCGGGCGCTCCCCGCGCTTCCACCACGTCCTGGACGGACGGCACGGCGGCCACCGCGTCACCTTCTTCGAGCACACCCCCCGCCCGGCCGCCCGCGGCGCGGACGAGGCCCCGCACACCTACCGGGTGGTGGCCGTGCGCACCCCCGGCACCGACACCGACCTGGAGATCCGCCGCCGCGACGACGCGGCGGCCGGCGCCACGACCGACTTCGCACGGGCCTTCCAGGTGTCGGGCGGCAACGGGTTCGCCCGCGCCGCCCTGGGACCGGAGACGGTGGAGTGGCTGCTCTCCGACCCCCGCTCGCGCTCCTTCCCGGTCCGCTTCACCGGGGAGCACGTGCTCACCTGGGCCGTCATGCGGCTGGACCCGGACCGGGCGCTCACGGCGGCCGACTACCTCATCGACCTCATCGACCGCGTCCCCGCGCAGGCCTGGGGGACGCACGCCACCGGCTCCTGACCCGGCCGTACACCGCTCACGCCGCCGGGGGGAGCGCTAGAATCCGGCTTGCCCCAACGCAGCAAGGAGTGACATCCGTCTTGAGCGACCCCAACTCGACGGCGCGCATCTCCCGCGCGGACCTGTTCCGCGACGAGGAGGTCCCCGACCCCGACTCGACGGCCCGGATCTCCCGTGCCGACCTCTTCCGCGACGAGGAGGCCCCCGACCCCGACTCGACGGCGCGCATCTCCCGCGCCGAACTGTTCCGCGACCAGGACGCCGCCCAGGCGCCCGACCCGAACTCCACCGCGCGCATCTCCCGCGCGGACCTGTTCCGCGACGACGACTGACGCGGCCCGCGACGCGAAGAGCGCCCGCCCGGCGGACCGGACGGGCGCTCTTCGCGTGCGGAGGGGCGGGCTCAGCGGCGCTCGCGGACGGCCGCGACGATCTCGGCGACCGCCTCGTCCACCGGCACCCCGTTGTTCTGGGAGCCGTCGCGGTAGCGGAAGGAGACCGCGCCCTTGCTGATGTCCTCGTCGCCCGCCAGCAGCATGAAGGGCACCTTCTGCTTCTGGGCGTTGCGGATCTTCTTCTGCATGCGGTCGTCGCCGGAGTCGACCTCCACGCGGATGCCCTGGGAGCGCAGCTTGGCGGCGACCTCCTCCAGGTACGGCACGTGCTCGTCGGCGATCGGGATGCCGACGGCCTGCACCGGGGCCAGCCAGGCCGGGAAGGCGCCCGCGTAGTGCTCCAGCAGGACGGCGAAGAACCGCTCGATGGAGCCGAACAGGGCGCGGTGGATCATCACCGGGCGCTGGCGGGAGCCGTCGGAGGCGGTGTACTCCAGGTCGAACCGCTCGGGCAGGTTGAAGTCCACCTGGATGGTCGACATCTGCCAGGTCCGGCCGATGGCGTCCTTGGCCTGGACGGAGATCTTGGGGCCGTAGAAGGCGGCGCCGCCCGGGTCCATGACCAGCTCCAGCCCCTGCTTCTGGGCGGCCTGGCGCAGGGTCTCGGTGGCCTCCTCCCAGACCTCGTCGGAGCCGATGGACTTCTCCGGGTCCTTGGTGGACAGCTCCAGGTAGAAGTCCTCGAGCCCGTAGTCGCGCAGCAGGTCCAGCACGAAGGTCAGCAGCGAGTCGAGCTCGTCCGCCATCTGCTCCTTGGTGCAGTAGATGTGCGCGTCGTCCTGGGTGAAGCCGCGGGCGCGGGTGAGCCCGTGGACCACCCCGGACTTCTCGTACCGGTACACGGTGCCGAACTCGAACAGGCGCAGCGGCAGCTCACGGTAGGAGCGCCCGCGCGCGTCGAAGATCAGGTTGTGCATCGGGCAGTTCATCGGCTTGAGGTAGTAGTCCTGGCCGCCGTCGAGCTGCATGGGGGGGTACATGCCGTCCGCGTACCAGTCCAGGTGCCCCGACTTCTCGAACAGGGCGCTCTTGGTGGCGTGCGGGGTGTAGACGAACTGGTAGCCGCTCTCCTCGTGGCGCCGGCGCGAGTAGTCCTCCATGACGCGGCGGACGATGCCGCCGCGGGGGTGGAAGACCGCCAGGCCCGAGCCGATCTCGTCCGGGATGGAGAACAGGTCCAGCTCGGCGCCGAGCTTGCGGTGGTCGCGCTTCTCGGCCTCCTCCAGGAAGGCCAGGTACTCCTTGAGGGCGTCCTTGCTCTCCCAGGCGGTGCCGTAGATGCGCTGCAGCTGCGGGTTGGTCTCCTTGCCGCGCCAGTAGGCGGCGGCGGTGCGCATGAGCTTGAACGCCGGGACGACCCGGGTGGTGGGCAGGTGCGGACCCCGGCACAGGTCCTTCCAGCACTGCTCGCCGCTGCGCGGGTCGATGTTGTCGTAGATGGTCAGCTCGCCCGCGCCGACCTCGGCGGAGGCGCCCTCGGCGGCCTCGGCGGCGCCGCCCTTGAGGCCGATCAGCTCCAGCTTGTAGGGCTCGGTGGCCAGCTCGGCGCGGGCCTCGTCGTCGCCGACGACCCGGCGGTCGAAGCGCTGCCCCTGCTTGATGATCTGCTGCATCTTCTTCTCGATGCTCTTGAGATCGGCCGGGGTGAAGGGCTCGGCGACGTCGAAGTCGTAGTAGAAGCCGTTCTCGACGGGCGGGCCGATGCCCAGCTTCGCCTCGGGGAACAGCTCCTGGACGGCCTGGGCGAGGATGTGCGCGGTGGAGTGGCGCAGGATCGCCCGGCCCTCCTCGGAGTCGATGGTGATCGGCTCGACGGCGTCGCCCTCGTGCAGCTCGCGGAACAGGTCCCGCGGCTCGCCGTTGACCAGCGCGGCGATGACGGTCCGGCCGTCCGCCTCCAGTGCCTGCCCCGCCGTAGTGGTGGCCGCCACCACACGCGGTGTTCCGGCGATGGTGATGTGCAGCTCGGGCGCGGCGGACACGGTGACTCCTCGTAAGACGCGAACAGGTGGTGACGCCGGGCGCCGCGTCCCTTGCGGGCGGCGCCGCGTCTGCGAACGATGCTATCGGCTCCGGGCGGCGGCCGCCCCGCGGTCCGCGCGGGACGGGAACGGCGTTCCACCTTGCGGTATACGGCGTATGCGCGGAAGGGGGCGGGGGTTTCCCCAGGGGAATGGGAGGCGTCGGGAACCGGTGTGCCGACACGATCGTTCCCCTGGAGATCGCATGATTCGGACCCGGGTGTCGCCGTGTCCGAGGGACCGTAACAGGAGGCCCGAGCCGGGACGACCGTGCAGGGCACTCGGTGGGGCACCCGCGGGCAAGACGAATCTGTCACGAATTGTCAGGTTTTCAGCGAGTCGTCCACAGCTTCGCCGAGGGCCATTGATCCCCTTCCGGGGATCGGTGACAATCAGCAGACATCCGACCACCGTCCCAGTCGACCCGAATGCACCCACTCGCTTCGACCGAATACCGTGAGCGCATGTCACCGAGCCCACCGAACGGACCATCGACCCCGGAGACATCCCCCAGCACGTCCCGCAGCAATCGCCGCGCCCGCGTGTGGCGGCGCACCAGGGCACGGCTCCGCCTCTTCCGCAGGCGCATGCACACCCATCCGGTGCTGCACCTGCCCTGGCGCATCCTCGTGGGCACGGCGGGAGCCGTGATCATCCTCGCCGGCCTGCTGATGATGGTGGCCCCCGGACCGGGGGTCGCGGCGGTCATCCTCGGCCTGGTGGTGCTCAGCACCGAGTTCCTGTGGGCCCGGAAGGTGGTGCGCCCGGCCCAGATCTGGTTCCACCGGGCGGAGCGGTTCGGCATGCGGCTGCGGGCCGAGGCGATGAGGCGCTACCGCGCCCGCCGGGAGCTGCGGCGCAAAAGACTCGCCGGGTGAGCGCACCCGTCCGCTGAACCGGGGCCCGCACGGGCCCTTCGCCGCGTCCGGCGCGGCCGGAGCGCCCGGAGGGGCCGCGTCCCGGCCGGGGACCGATCGCGGCCGCCGCCTCGCGCGCCGGGACCCTCTTCCGGCCCGAACGGCGAAACGGCCCCGCGCGGGGGCCGAAGCCTCCGAGCAGAGCCGTTCCGTGAAGCGAGTGGGCGATACAGGACTCGAACCTGTGACCTCATCGGTGTGAACGATGCGCTCTAACCAACTGAGCTAATCGCCCGAGAACCGCGGTGTTCCGCCGTTTCGGTGTCCGCCCTGTCGTTCGGACAAGGAAAACTCTAGCGCATCCCGGAGGGTGGTCGCTCCACCCCGGATCCCTCCCTCCGATACCCCCTGTGACCGAGGTCACATTACGCTACCGTCGGGTTCATGGCAGAGTCACCCGTCGGGCGTGCATCCCCACAGATAGAAGGAGTTCACGGCCCGATGGGCGCCCGGCGCGACCCCGTATAGCGCAGTCTTCGTGACGCGGGCCACCCGACATTGGGAAATCTTTGGTTTCTCCTGGTCATTACAGTGACGAAGGATCGCGGAGCCGCCGAGCGGCGCGCCGCGCCCGCAGGGCGGGCGGCGAGACCTCCGGTCCGATCGAAGAAAGTCCCCGTACTCACGTCATAGTCCGCGAGCGACCCCGTTGGAGCGAGTGAGACGGCACCGACCCGCACCGCCGCAGGCGAGGGCCGGACGAGAAAAGGTTTGGCGAACATGAACAGTAGCGACACCACTGCCACCGCCGAGCTGGGCCTTCGGCTCGTGGTTCCCGAGCGCACCGCGGTTCCCCTGGTCGCACGGCTCGACTACAGCGCGGAGGACCCGTACGCGATCCGCGTGGCCTTCCACACCGGCGAGGAGGACCCCGTCGAGTGGATCTTCGCCCGTGAGCTCCTGACCGTCGGCATCGTCCGCCCGGTCGGCGAGGGCGACGTCCGCGTGTGGCCCTCCAAGGACGAGCACGGCGAGCGCAACGTCTGCATCGCGCTCTCCTCCCCCTTCGGGCAGGCCGAGTTCGACACCCAGGTGTCGCCCCTGGCCGAGTTCCTCCACCGGACCTACGAGATCGTCCCGGCCGGCCAGGAGGCCCAGTTCGTGGACCTCGACGAGGAGATCCAGCAGCACCTGGCCTCCTAGGGCCCGCGGGCCACGGGGTCGCACGGTCACAGCACCGCACAGTCCAACGGCAGGGGGACGGCGCCGAGCGCCGTCCCCCTTCGTGTGTCCTGCGGGCCCGTCACGGGTCCAGGTCGGCCGCCGAGCGCTCGGCGAACACCTTCATCGCCTCCAGGGTGACCGGCCCGGGGGCCTGCGACACCTCCAGGTCGCCGATGCCGAGGACCGGCTGCACGTCGCGACCGGTGGAGGTCAGGAACGCCTCGCTGATCTCCGGCAGGCGCTCCATCGGCACGTCCTCCTCCTCGCCGCCGTACCACTCCAGGACGAGCTCGCGGGTGATGCCCGCCAGCGGGCCCGCGGACAGCGGCGGGGTCACCAGGCGGCCGTCCAGCACCACGAAGATGTTGCTGCCGGTGCCCTCGCACAGGTTCCCCGAGATGTTGCGGAAGACCGCCTCGCTCGCCCCGCGGGCCTTGGCGTAGGCCAGGGCGCGCACGTTGTCGGCGTAGGAGGTGGTCTTGAGCCCCGCCAGGGCGCCGAACTCGTTGCGCGGCCAGGGGGCCAGGGCGACGTTCGTGTGCGGGGGGATCGGCGGGAAGGGGCCCAGCGCCACGATCATGGTCTGCTCGCCGGCGGACCGGTCCGAGCCCAGCGGGCCGGCGCCGTCCGTCACGGTGATGCGCACCCGGGCGTCGGAGAGCTCGGGGTTGGCGGCCACCGCCTGTTCCACGCCCGAGGCGACCAGCTCCAGGTCGGGCGTCTCCATGCCCAGCCCCTCGGCGGAGCGGGCCAGGCGGCGCAGGTGGCGGGTGAGCGCGAACGTGCGGCCCTGCCGCGCCCGAACGGTCTCGAAGACGCCGTCGCCCACGGTGATGCCGTGGTCGGCCACGGGAATCCGCGCCTCGGCCGCGTCGACGACGGTGCCACGGCCGTAGCCGGCCCCGGCGATCCACACCCTCATTGTCCCAACCCCCACGCTTCTCGGGTGCCCGGACGGGCCCGGGCCGCGGCACGATCCTCCCACCTCAGGGGCGGCGGCGACGCCCGGGTGCCTACCGGCAGCCCGTCGGGCTTGGCAAGGTCATGACCGGCACCGGCCGTGGTCCGGTTCTCCAGGTCCGCCCATCATCGCATCGTGACTGGTCAGGCGCACACCGAAAAAAGGCGGCCCGGTCCCCTGACGCCCGGAGGGCCGAAAAGATAAGTTACGAATGGCTATCATCTGGGCAACGCTTATGCGGGACCCGGCGGTGACCGGTCGTGCTCTCCCCCCTCGGACGACCGTCCCGCGGCGCACGGGCCCCGCAGGTCCCCTGACCGCTCCGACCCGACAGAGCAAAGAGAGACATGACCCCACCGAGCACCGCCCGCGGAGAACTCAGCTGGCTGCTGGACGACCTCCTCACCCGGGCCTCCGGAACGCAGCACGCCATCGTCCTGTCCACCGACGGACTCCTCATGGCGACCTCCAGTGGTCTGGACCGCCCGGCCGCCGAACACCTGTCGGCGATCGCCTCGGGCCTGCACAGCCTCGCCGGAGGGGCCAGCAAGCAGTTCTCCGCGGGGAACATCCGCCAGAGCATCATCGAGATGGACCGCGCGTTCCTCTTCGTCGCCGCAGCGGGCGAGGGGGCGTGCATGGCCCTGATGTCGGACTCCGACAGCGACGTGGGCCTGATCGCCTACGAGATGAACAAGGTGATCGAGAGGGTCGGCCAGTACCTCTCCGCACCGCCCCGGCCCGACATGCCCTCCACCCCGGCACACGTCGAGAAGTGACCTCCCCCGCCGCCGCGGCGGGCCGCCCGCCGGCCCTGCCACGGCAGGGGGGCCGGGCGCGTCCGGGCCGCCGATTTCGCGCTCGGCCCGGAATCCGCTAGAGTTCTTAACGCAGCGAGCGGGGCGGACCGGCACGACCGGGAGGCCCGCGGAACTCGCCGCGCGGACGTGGCTCAGCTGGTAGAGCATCACCTTGCCAAGGTGAGGGTCGCGGGTTCGAATCCCGTCGTCCGCTCCAACGGTCCGACTCGGCCGCCGCGAGGTGGCGGAGTGGGACCGGCCCCGGGACCCGGTCCCGGAGCACACGCGGACGTGGCTCAGCTGGTAGAGCATCACCTTGCCAAGGTGAGGGTCGCGGGTTCGAATCCCGTCGTCCGCTCGGAGAGGCCCGCATGGGTGTCCACAAGGCGGCTCCCCCATGTCGTTTCCTGGCGGAGTGGCCGAGTGGTTGAGGCAAGGGACTGCAAATCCCTGCACACGGGTTCGATTCCCGTCTCCGCCTCCATGCACCTCATCTCCCATGAGGGCGGTTAGCTCAGTTGGTTAGAGCGCTACCTTGACACGGTAGAGGTCACAGGTTCGAATCCTGTATCGCCCACGCCCGGCCCGCACGGACGTCGCACAGCGACACCGTGCGGGCCTTCTGCTTTTCCCGGGGGTCCTCACCGGGGCCGTCCCGGGGCCCGTTCCCGGGGCGGGGTCCGGGGCGATGACAGATGTCATCGGTGGGGGCGTGCGAATCACAGGGGAAACCGGTGATGGCCGCCTCTGCCGGGCGCGGCGGCCCCCTCGTTAGGTTCGAGGCATGAACAGCGACGACCACCTCCACCCCGCCCCGACCGCGCGGCCGACCGACGCGCCGCCCGCCCCCGCACAGGAATCCGCCCCCGTCCCGCCGCCCGCCCCGCGGCGCCGCGGACCGCGGCCGGTCCCCGAGGGGGTGCCCTACCACCGCGTCCTGGCCGGGGAGAAGCGCGGCATCTGGCGTGGCATCCTCGCGATCGTGCTGCTCGTGGTCGGGATGCTGCTGTTCAGCACCGTCCTCTCCTTCCTGGCCGTCGCCGTCGACATGCTGACGGGCAGGACCGACCCGACGTCGGGCGAGTTCGAGCTCACCCCGCTGCTCAACGCCTCGGGCCTGCTGGCGATGGCACTGCTCACCCCCTGGAGCATGCTCGTCCAGCGGTGGCTGTACGGGGTGAGGGGGGCGTCCCTGCACTCGGTCCTGGCGCACTTCCGGTCCGGGCCGTTCACCCGCTCCCTGCTGGTCATCGGCCCGATCTGGGTCGTCTACATGACCGCCTTCTCGTTCGTCACGCCCTACGAGGAGGGCGTCTGGTCGACCACCGACCTGTTCCTGAGCTTCGGCATCATCATGCTGCTGGTGCCGCTCCAGGCCGCCGGCGAGGAGTACGGCTTCCGCGGGCTGATCTTCCGGGTCGCCGGGAGCTGGAGCCGCGGCCCGCGTGCGGCCCTGGCCATCGGCGTCACCGTCTCCAGCCTGGTGTTCATGGCGGCGCACTTCGCGGCCGACCCGTGGCTCAACCTCTACTACTTCACGTTCGGCGCCACCCTGGCCCTCATCACCTGGCGCACGGGCGGGCTGGAGGTCGCGATCGTCATCCACGCGGTGAACAACACGCTCGCGTTCCTGATCTCCGTGCTCACCCACTCCGACCTCGCCGCCGGGTTCGACCGCTCGGTGGGCACCGGGTCCGCGATCATGCTCGTCCCCTGCGTCCTGCTCGTCGCGGTCACGGCGGTGGTGTGGTGGCGCACCCGGCGGACCGGGCCCGCGCTGACCCCCGCCGGACCCCGGCCCGCCCAGGTCTCCGCGGTCTGACGCCCGGCGTCCCGGGACCGGTCGGCGGGGGCGGCACGGCGTGCCGCCCCCGCCTTCCCGGTGTCCGCGCAGGCGTCAGGGGACGCGGTGGCCCGCGGCGCGGAACAGCTCGTACCACTCCGGGCGGGTCAGGGGCAGGTCCGACCCCCGGGCCGCCCCGGTCACCCGCTCGGGGGTGGTGGTGCCCAGCACGACCTGCATGCGGGCGGGGTGGCGGGTGATCCAGGCGGTGGCGACGGCCACGGGCGGCACCCCGTACTTCCCGGCGAGCCGGTCGATGACGGCGTTCAGCTCCGGGTACTCGGGCGAACCGAGGAAGACCCCGTTGAAGAACCCGGCCTGGAACGGCGACCACGCCTGGACGGTGATGTCGTGCAGCCGGGCGTGGTCCAGGACCCCGCCGCCGTCCAGGGTGGCCGACTGCGGTTCCCCGAGCATGTTGGCGGCCACCCCCTGGGCGATGATCGGGGCGTGGGTGATCGACAGCTGGAGCTGGTTCACCACGATGGGCTGGCGCACGTACCGGCGCAGCAGGTCGATCTGGCGGGGCGTGTGGTTGGAGACCCCGAAGGCGCGGACCTTCCCGGCGGCCTCCAGTTCGTCGAACGCCCGGGCGACTTCCTCCGGCTCGACGAGGGCGTCGGGCCGGTGCAGCAGCAGGATGTCGATGCGGTCGGTGTCCAGGGCCCGCAGCGAGCCCTCGACGGACCCGACGATGTGCTCGTACGAGTAGTCGAAGTACGGTCCCTCCGGGACGATGCCGACCTTGGTCTGAATGGTGAGGGCGTCGCGCTCGGCCGGGGTGAGGCGCATCGCCTCGGCGAAGCGGCGCTCGCACTCGTGCAGGGTGCGGCCGTAGATGTCGGCGTGGTCGACGAAGTCGATGCCCGCCTCCCGGGCGGTGCGCACGAGGGTGCGGATCTCGTCGTCGGTCCTGTCCGCGATGCGCATGAGGCCGAGCACGACGTTGGGGGCGGTGATGTCCGTCCCGGGCAGGGTGAGGGTCTTCACGGGTTTCCTTTCGATCCGGCGGTCACGACGTTAGGAGCCCGGACCGGGGAAGTCCAACGGGGGGTGTCCGGCGGCCGGGCCGCTCCGGGCGCGGCGGCTGACACGGCGGCTGACACCGCGGCGGCGCATCCTCCCGGAACGGGCGGTCGGCGTCTACCGTGGGTCCATGAGCGAATCCGAGATCGACACCTCCGTCCCGCCCAGCGGCCCCGGCTGCCAGGAGTGCCTGGCCGGCGAGGGCTGGTGGTTCCACCTGCGCCGCTGCGCGGCCTGCGGGCACGTGGGCTGCTGTGACAGCTCCCCGGGACAGCACGCCACCCGCCATTTCGAGGAGACCGGGCACCCGCTCATCCAGAGCTACGAGCCGGGCGAGGCGTGGTTCTACGACTTCCGCAGCCGGGAGGCCGGCGACGGCCCGGAGCTGGCGGAGCCCACCTCGCACCCCGCGGACCAGCCGTCCCCGGGGCCGGAGGGCCGGGTGCCCGCCGACTGGACGAGGCGGCTCCACCGCTGACCCTCAGCCGTCCCCCGGGCGCCCGCGGGCCTGGAGGCGTACGGCCACCAGGCGTACCGCGGCCGCGATGACCCCGGCGTTGAAGAGCATCTGGACGATGAGCAGTGCGCGCGCCCACTGGCCCTGCGCGTGGACGTCGCCGAAACCGATGGTGGCCAGTGTGGAGAGGGCGAAGTAGAGGGCGTCGGTCCGGGTCTCCAGTCCGCTGAACTCGCCGGGGCGGGTCAGCGCCACCCCGTGGTCGGCCAGGGCGAAGAGCGCGATCCCGCAGGCGGCGAGCAGGACCGGCGGGCGCAGGGGCAGCGCCGCCGGGTCCTCGCTCGCCTGGAGCCGGGCCGCGCGGACCACCAGCAGGGCGATCAGTCCGAGCCCGAGGACCAGCCCCGTCCAGCGCAGCCACAGCTGCCAGGCCGGGCCGGTGCCCTCCAGGGGGACGAGGTAGTACAGCGCGCCGATCAGGAGCACCTCTCCCGCGAGGGACGCGTACTCCCACCGGCGCCGGGACGGGCTCCGCCCGCTCACGAAGGCCATGACCCACAGTCATAGCACGGACACGGCGGGCTTTCCCGGTGGTCAGCGCAGGGCCGCGCGGCGCTCCAGGATCTCCAGCACCCGTTCGTACCAGCGCAGGTTCTCCTCCTCCAGGGCGATGCCGCGGAGCAGGGTGAGGTAGGGGCCGATCCGCTCGGCCCGGGCCAGGTGCTCCTCCTCGCCGCGCCCCTGGAGCAGGCGCTCGCGCAGGCGCAGGTAGTGGCCCAGGCGGGCGCTGGACCAGGCGGTGCGCTCGGTCACGGCGGTGCGCACCGCGTCGGTGTCGCCCGCGTCCACCGCCTGCACCTGGACCATGAGCTCGTCGCGGATGGCGATGTGCCGCGGCGGGCGCGCGGTGAAGGCCCGCAGCTCCGCGTGCCCGTGCCCGGTGAGGGTGAAGACGCGCTTGTCGGGTCTGCGCTCCTGGCGGACCACGGTCGCCTCGATGAGGCCCTCGCCCTCCATCCGCTCCAGCTCCCGGTAGATCTGCTGGGGGGTGGCCATCCAGAAGTTGCCCACCGAGGAGTCGAAGACCTTCGTCAGGTCGTACCCGGAGGCCGGCCCCTCCAGCAGGGCGGCCATGACGGCGTTGCGCAGTGCCATCCGGTCACTGTAGCGCCGGGCCCGCCGCCGCGCCTCCGGCCGGCCGCTCCGTGCGGCCCGCACCCGTGTACAGGCCGCGCGGGAGCTGTTAGCCTCCCGTCCACCTACTCAATTTTTTGAATAAGGAGTGTGCGCCGTGGGGACCTTCCGCGAAGCAGTCGAGGCCCGGGACCCCGACGCCGTCGCCGGCCTGCTCGCCGACGACGTCGTCTTCACCAGCCCCGTGGCGTTCAGGCCCCACCACGGCAGGGCCGTCACGGCCGCGATCCTGCGCGCGGTGCTGGAGGTGTTCGAGGACTTCCGCTACATCGGCGAGTACGCCTCCGACGACGGCCGCGAGCACGTGCTGCGGTTCCGGGCCTCGGTGTCGGGCAGGGAGGTGGAGGGCTGCGACCTGCTCCACTACGCCGACGACGGCCGGATCGACGCCCTCACCGTGATGGTCCGCCCGCTGTCGGGCCTCCAGGCCCTGGCCGACGCCATGAACGCGCGGTTCGACCGGATCCGGGAGGAGGCCGCCTCCGCCGGGTGAGGGCGGGAGGGCGTCGCCCCCGGCGGGTGCGGCGCCTACCCTCGAAGGCGTGACGAACGCACTCGCGACGACCGACCCCGCGACCGCGGCCGACCGGATCCGCCGGGTCCTGGGGGACGGCCCCGTCCTGGCCCTGACCGGGGCCGGCATCTCCACCGACTCGGGCATCCCCGACTACCGGGGGCCCGGCTCGCCGCCCCGCACCCCCATGACGTACCAGCAGTTCGTCGGCGACCCGGCCTTCCGCCGCCATTACTGGGCGCGCAACCACGTCGGCTGGCGGCACGTGCACCGCACCCGGCCCAACGACGGCCACCGCGCGCTGGCGAGGCTGGAGGCCGCGGGGGTCGTCTCGGCGGTCATCACCCAGAACGTGGACACCCTGCACGAGGCGGCGGGCAGCCGCTCGGTGATCGACCTGCACGGCCGCTACGACCGGGTGGTGTGCCTGGGGTGCGCCGCGGTGATCCCCCGCGACCGGCTCGCCGAGCGGCTGACCGCGCTCAACCCCGGCTTCACCGGCGGGGTGGACGACGTCGAGATCGCCCCCGACGCCGACGCGGCGCTGTCGGCCACCGAGGGCTTCCGGGTGGCCGACTGCGCCGACTGCGGCGGCATGCTCAAGCCCGACATCGTCTACTTCGGCGAGAACGTGCCCCCCGCGCGGGTCCGCCGCGGGTACCGGCTGGTGGAGGAGGCCGCCGCGCTCCTGGTCGTCGGCTCGTCGCTGACCGTCCTGTCGGGGCGGCGGTTCGTCAAGGCGGCCGCCGACCGCCACCTGCCGATCGTCATCGTCAACCGGGGCGCCACCCGCGGCGACGCGCTGGCCGACCTCACCGTCGACGCGGGCTGCTCGGAGGTGCTCACCGCCCTGGCCGACTCCTACACCGGCTGAGGGCGCGGCGGGGCCGGGGGCTCAGTCGAGCCCGGCGAGGAACTCCAGCAGGGCCGCGTTGACCTCCTCCGGCCGTTCCTGCTGCGTCCAGTGGCCGCAGCCCGGCAGGGTGATGTCCCCCCGCAGGTCCGGGACGATCGAGGTGAGCGCCGCACGCAGCTCCGGGACCCCGCGCATGGCCAGGACCAGGTCCATCGTGCCCACCATGTACAGCCCGGGCACGTCGATGGTGCGCCCCTGGAAGGGGGACATCAGCCCCTGGTTGGCCTCGATGTTGCGGTACCAGTTCAGCGGCCCGGTGTAGGCGTGCTCCTTGTGCAGGGCGTGCTCGCGGGCGAAGAACCGCACGGCGTCCTCGGTGAGCCAGCCGGGCAGCGACTCCGGCTCGGGCAGGCTGTCCACGGCCGTCGTCCCCTCGGGGATCATCCACACCCTCGGCTCGTCGGCGTCGGGGTCGTCGTCGGACGCACCCGCCAGGATGCGCCGCAGGAACCGGACCGGGTCGGCAGCCATCTCCGCGTCGGCCCGGCCCGGCTCCTGGAAGTAGACCTGGTAGTAGCCCTCGCCGTAGATCTTCCGCGTCACCGAGGGCGGCGGCATCATCGCCGGGGGCGCCGGCGGCACGCTCAGGCCGACCACCCCGCGCACCAGGTCCGGGCGCATGAGCGCGGTGGCCCAGGCGACCGGGGCGCCCCAGTCGTGGCCCACCACGACGGCCCGCTCCTCCCCCAGTGCGTCGATGAGCGCGACCACGTCGCCCACCAGGTGCGGCAGGGTGTAGTCCGACACCTCCTTCGGGCGGTCGCTGCGGCCGTACCCGCGCTGGTCGGGGGCGACGGCCCGGTATCCGGCCTCGGCCAGGGCCGTGAGCTGGTACCGCCAGGAGTACCAGCCCTCGGGGAATCCGTGCAGGAGCAGGACCAGCGGCCCGCTCCCCTGCTCCGCGATGTGCAGTCGGACTCCGTTGCCCCGGATGTCCCTGTGCGCCATGTCCACCGTCCGTTACCCGATCGGTCGGGGGGTCACGGCCACGCTACTGTGCGGGCCGCCGCCCCGTCCGCCCTCCCGGGCGACACGGAGCGAACGTTCTCGGACACGTCGGCGGATGCCAGAGGAAAAGGGGGCCCCGGCGGTAATCCCGCCCGCCCCGCCGAGGACTACTTCCCCGAGAGTCCGATGACGGCGAAGGAGACCGATGAGGACCGACAGGGCCGATGCCCCGCCCACCGACCGGTTGGCGGATCTCTACGACCGATATCACGCCAGGATCCTGGCGTTCTGTCTCCTGCGCGCGGACGAGACGGTGGCCGAGGAGGTGGCCAGTGAGACGTTCGTGATCGCCTGGCGCAAGTTGTCCGCCATCCCGGACCCGCCGCTGCCCTGGCTGCTGGGCGTGGCCCGCAACCTGCTGCGCAAGCAGTACGGCGCCCGGATGCGCCGGGAGACCCTGCTGCGGCGGCTGGCCGAGCTGGCCGACCGGCGCGACGAGCAGGAGTGGGACGTCGCCGAGCGGTTCGTGTTGCGCGAGAGCGCCGTCCGGGCCCTGAGCGAGCTGTCCGAGAAGCACGTGGAGGCGCTGACCCTCGTCGCCTGGAACGGGCTCTCCCCCGCCGAGGCGGGCCGGGTCGTGGGCTGCTCGGCCGGGACCTTCTCGGTCCGCCTGCACCGCGCCCGCCGCGCACTGCTCAAGGAACTGGAGACTCTGGAGGGCTCCGCGGCCCGCCGGGGGCGGGGGCGCGGCTCCCCCGATCCCCGGCCGCCCGGCCCCCGCACCCCCGACCACACCATCGTCCGCACCGTGCACCAGGAGGCCCGATGATCCAGGAAGACATCCTCGACACCGTGTCCGCGCTGGAGCCCCCGGCCCTGCGCGAGCGCGCCGAAGAACTGAGCCGGGCGAACCGGGAACAGGTCCTGGCGCGGGCCCGGGCGGCGGGCGGCCGGCGCGCGTTCCTGCGTGCGGCCGCCGACCGCCGCTGGCGGCTCCCGGTGACGGTGGGCGCGCTGGCCACCGCCGCCGCGGTCGCCGCCGGACTCTTCGTGTACTCCCCGGGACGGCTCGTGGTCCCCGGCGAGCCGGGCGGCGCCGACGTGCAGAACAGCGGCACGGAGGCCCCCGCCTACGCGGACGCGCGGGAGCTGCTCGCGGCCGCCGCCGAGGCGGCCGCGGCGCAGGAGGAGGAGCAGGGCGGCTTCTGGTACGTGCGCACCCGCAACCACCGCCCGGCTAGCCCGCTGGACTACGGCCAGGCCGAGTACACCGCCCTCCAGACCTTCACCGAGGAGAAATGGGTCGAAGTGGGCGGTGAGTTCCGGCTGCTGAACAACCTCAACCTCCGCACGGAGACCACCTTCCCCAGCGAGGCGGACCGGAGGGCCTGGGAGGCGGCGGGATCACCCGAACTGGACCACACCACCCCGGTGAGCACCGCCTACCGGGGGGAGGGGATCGGGCGACTCGGACTGGGCGTCTCCGAACTGGGGGGGCTTCCGGGCGACGCCGAACGCCTGGAGTCCCTGCTCCGCGAAACCCTGCAGGCGGAAAGGGAACAGGGCGGCGACACGTCCCGGGTCACGGATGCGGCATTCGACTCGTTCCTGAGCGACGCCTTCTCGGGGCTGGTGACCGATCCCGTGCGGAACGACACCCGGGGGGCGCTCTTCGCCCTGGCCGGGGAGCTGGAGGGGATCCGGCTGATCGGACCGGACAAGGACCCGCTCGGGCGGGCGGGCTACAAGGTGGAGGTCCCCTACCCGCCCGACCCCCAGAACGAGGAGCTGGCCATGTACTGGGTCATCGACCCCGAGACCGGCACGCTGCTGAGCGAGCACCGCGCCGGCGGCGAGATCTGGGTGGCCTACGAGGAGGCCGGGTTCGTCCAGGAGATCGGCGAGCCGGCGGTGCCCGTCGACTACCAGGACCTGCGCGGGGAGTGACCCCCGGTCCGCCCCCGCTTCCCCGGGGGCGGACCGGGGCGTCACCGCGGGCGGGGCGTGAAGGCCACCGGGAGGCGGTCCGGGCCGCCCGCCCACGGTGAGGGCCCGCGGTCCGGTCCGGACGGGACCGCCCGCAGGTCCGGCAGGTGCTCCAGGGCGGTCTCCACCGCGGCGGCGGCGATCGCCGCCGCGACCCCGGGCGCGGGGTGCGGACAGCCGCGCTCCCCGTGGCCGAAGAAGACCCGGGGCCGCTCCCGCGCGGTGCGCGGCGCGTCGCGGCCCGCCGCCGCCAGCCCCAGCACGAGCAGGTCGCCGCGGCGGATCCGGCGGCCGCCCAGGTCGCAGTCCTGCACCGCCCAGCGGCCCGCCGTGTTGCGGGCGGGGGTGTCCCGCCACAGCGTTTCCTCGAGGAACCCGGGGACGGTGGTCCGCCCTGCGGCCAGCGCCGCCGCCGGGCCGTCGCCGGCCAGGGCCAGGCGCAGGGCGCCGGCGATCCAGTCGCCGGTGGTGGCCTGGCCGTGGACCAGTGCCAGGAGCAGGTCCAGGGCGGGCTCCCCCGGATCCGCCGGCGTCCGGCGGGCGGCCAGCAGGGAGAGCGGGTCGGCGCGCGGCAGGCGGCGGCGGTCCAGCAGCAGCTCCGTGAGGCGGGCGTGCAGGCGGCGGCGGGCCGGGGCGGCCCCCGGACCGGTGTCCGCCGCGGCGACCAGGTCCGCGAACGGGGACGGGTCGTCCCCCGGAGCGCACAGGCGGGCGAAGACGCGCGCCGGGACGTGCCGGGCGTAGTCGGCGACCAGGTCGGCGCTCCCCGCGGCGGCGAAGGCGTCGATGCGTTCCAGGCAGACCCGCACCGCCAGGTCGCGCAGGTCGGTCCCGTCGACGGCGGCCAGGGCGTCGCCGACCGCGTCGGCCCGCTCCCCGCCGTCCTCCCCGAACGGCACCGGCGCGCACAGCACGTGTTCGAGCACCGGGTGGTCGGCGCCGACCCGGTCCCAGAGGTTCCACCGGCGGTGGTCCCGGGAGAACCATTCGGGCCGCCCCATCACCTGCCGCAGTTCGCGCACGCCGGAGACGAACCAGGCGGGGACGTCCCGCTCCAGCAGGACCGGGGCGACCGGGCCGAGCGCGCGCAGCCGGGCGTACAGGCCCGGGACGTCGCTGTGGGCCCCGTCCCCGTACAGGCGGGGCGCGTCGGCGTGGTCGGGAGAGGGCGGCGGCGGGCCGCTGCTCGCCGGGTCCGGGGTGTCGGGCGCCCTCCGCCACCGGAACGGGTCGTCCGCGCTCACGAGGCGATCCCCGCGCCCGCGGTCACCGGGCCGACCGCCGCGACCAGGGTCCGCGGGACCAGGACGCCGACCCTGAGCCCGCCCTGCGCGGAGGCGCCGAAGTCCACGGAGAAGCGGTGGCGGGCCGCGATGAGGCCGACCACGGCCAGTCCGGTGCGCTCCCCGTCCAGGGTCTGGAGCCCCCCCGGGGAGTCGATGCGGGCCCGGGCGGCCTCGCGTTCGCGGCGGCGCATCCCGGGGCCGCCGTCCTCGACGCTCAGGAGGACCCCCTCCTCCCCCTCCTCGGCCCGGACGAGCACCTCGGTGTCGGGTCCGGAGAAGGAGGCGGCGTTGTCGAGCAGCTCGGTCAGGACGCGGGCCAGCGGCTCGGCGGCCTGGCCGAGGACCTCCACCCCCTCGGCGCCGCGGGCGCGCACCCGCCGGTGGGCGCCGATGCGCCGGGTCGCCCGGCGCAGGACCTCGGGCAGGGGGACGGTCCCGGTGTCGCGGCGGCCGAGGCCGCCGCCCGCGAGGGTGACCAGGGTGTCGGCGGTCCGGACGGTGCGGGCCAGGACCCGGCCCGCCTCCACCAGGTCCTCGCGGACCTCGGGCCGGTCGCCGTGGGTCTCCCGCAGGGTGTGCAGGTGCTCGGCGGCGGTCTCCAGCCCGGCGCGCAGGCGGGCTCCGCAGGCGGCGGTGGCGGCCAGCGCGGTGTCGGTGCGGCGGGCGGCGGTCAGCAGCTCGTCCCGGACGTGGTCGCTCAGCCGGGTCAGGGCGTCGTCGATGGGCTGGTGTCCGCTGGGCGGGGGCGGCGGGTCGGCGGCCTCGGCGGCGGCGCGGCGGTCGGCGCGGATGCGGGCGGTCAGCAGCGGCAGCCAGGTGCGGTCCAGGTCGGTGATCCGCCGTTCGCAGCGGGCGATGAGCGCCCGGGCGTGCTCGGCCCGGCGGGCGGCCAGGTCGAGTTCTCCCCCGGCCACGCGCAGCAGCCGGTCCAGTGCCGCGTGCCGGACCGGGGGGTGCGCGGCCAGGACCTCCCGGACGGTGCGCCCGGCGCGGACGCCCTCGGCCAGGGCGGGCAGGAGGTGGTCGGCCAGCAGCGCGGCCTCGTGTTCGAGGGTCTCGCCCGCGGTCTGGGCCCGGATGCGCCCGTCCCGGACCACGTGGACGGTGGCGGCGCGGTGGGCGGCCACGGCGACGGCCGCGCACAGGGCGGCGCCGAAAGCCCCGGCGGCCGCGGCGACCAGGGGGCGGTCCCGGACGCCGACCGCGGCCACCGTCCACGTCCAGGCGGGGACGACGAGGACGGCGGTGGCCAGGAGGGCGATGAGGGCCTGGTGGGCGGGGTGCACGGAGGTCCGGGTCCGGTCGCGGGAGTCGGTCGGCATGGGGTCCTCGGGTCGAACGGAACGGGGTCCCGCCGCGCGTTCGACGGGCCACGGCGCTCGCCGGGAACGCGCGGTCGGACGATTTTCACGTTAGACCACATTCGCGCTCGGTGCGGGGCTTACAAAAAGGAATCCCCGCCGAAAAAGCGGGATTCCCCCAGGTCGTCACGTACCTTGATCGTCGAATTCGCCATTTGTCAGGACAATACATTCACCGGCCCAGGCGTCGTCCCGTCAGCCCGGATTCCCCTCGGGCCTTTTCAGGGCAGGAACAGGGCGAGCGCACAGACGAGCGCCACGGCCAGCGCGGTGTTGCCGATCGCCGAGGCGCGGCGGCCGGGCGCCCCGGCGTCCTGCCCGCGGGCGGGCAGGCCGGGCAGGCGCAGCACGACGAGGGCGACCGCCGCGGCGGTCAGAGCGGTCAGCAGGTACCACAGGGCGACCGGGACGGCCGTCCAGGTGACGGCGACCAGGCAGACGGGGACGAGGAAGACCAGCGAGGCCGTGCGGGACAGCGCGTCCCAGCGGTCGGCGAGACGGCGCCCGCCCGAGCCCGGGCGGGCGGCCAGGACGAGGGACACGGCGGCGACGGCCCACCAGAGGCAGAAGAAGGCGCTGATGACGACGGCGATCGATTCGGTGTTCACGACCACTCCTTTCCGGTGAGCAGCTCGACGGCCTGCCCCTCCACCTCGGCGGTGGTGTTGGAGAGCACGATGACCGCCCGGCCGGCCTCCCGGTCCAGGGCCAGCATGGAGGTGAACCCTCCGGTGCCCCCGTTGTGCCAGGTCACCTCGGTTCCTTCGACGTCGGTGGCGACCCACGCGTAGCCGATGCGGTCCTCGCCGTCCGGCCAGCGCGGTTCCAGGGCCGCCGCACCGGGCGCGGTGCCGTCCAGCAGTGCGCGGGCGAACCGCTCCATGTCGGCCGGGGTGGAGCGGACGCCGCCGGTGGGGGCGTAGGCCATGGCGAGCCAGGGGGCGGCGGTGCGGCCCTTCGCGGTGTGTCCGAGGGTCGCGCCGGCGGGCAGGTCCGCCTCGGTGCGGGGGAGGTACGTGTCGTGCATGCCGAGCGGGTCCAGCAGGCGTTCGCGCAGCAGGTCCGGGTAGTCGGCCCCGGCCGCCTCGGCCAGGGCCAGGCCCAGAAGGGCGAAGCCCAGGTTGGAGTAGCGGGACTCGCCGCGGTCGGTGAGCTCGGCGGCGCGCGCCTGGTCCAGCAGGGCGGCCTCGTCGTAGCGGTAGGGGTCGCGTCCCAGGAAGTTGGCGGCGACCGCGGCGTTCACGACGTCCCGGAACCGGGAGGGGAGCCTGGGCAGCCCGGAGCGGTGGGAGGCCAGTTCGGCCAGGGTGACGTCGGCGGCCGGGGCGTCGCCGAGGTCGAGCAGGTCGCCCAGCCGCGTCTCCTCGGCGACCTCGCCGCGCTCGATCGCGTCGGCCAGGAGCAGGGCGGTCATGGTCTTGGTGATGGAGCCGATCTCGAAGTCGGTGTCGGCCCCGCCGCCGAAGTGGGCGGCGGCGGTGTCGGCGCCGTCGACCTCGACGACGGCGAGCAGGTCGCGGGGGCCGTCGGCGTACAGGTCGCGGGCGCGGTCGAGCAGGTCCGGGTCACCGGTCCCGGCGGCGGAGAGCGTCGGGACGCGCGGGGCGACCGCGACGCCCAGGGCGATGACCAGGAGCGCGGCCAGGAGGGCCGCCACGGCGGTGCGGGTGTGCACGGGCCACCTCTCTCTCGGGTCAGACGGCCCCGCCCGCGGCGGTGAGGATCACCAGGAGCGGGACGAGGCGTTCGGGAGGGACGGCGTAGTGGCCGCGGCGGACGGTGACGAGCCATCCGGCGGCGGCCAGCAGGTTGACGTGGTGGTAGATCTGGCCGGTCGTGCCGAAGTCGGAGCGTTCGGCCAGGGCGGCGACGGTGTCGGTGCCCTGCCAGACCGCCTGGAGCAGCTGGAGGCGGACCGGGTGCCCCAGGGCGTCCAGCGCCCCGGCGCGGCGGGACCAGTCCTCCGCGGCCAGGCGTTCCGCGGGCAGGCCCTGCTGCCACTCGACGGCCTCGGGGCCCGAGCCGACGACCCCGGCGAAGGCCACGCCTCCGGCTCCGGTGACGCGCCGCTTCAGGGCGTCCAGGGCGAAGAACGGATCGCCCTCGGCCTCCGGCGCGGGCCCGGCCGCGCCCCGCGCCTCCAGCGCGGCGATCCTGGCCTCCAGGTCGGCCAGCCTGCGTTCGGTCGTCTCATCTGCCACACCCGGACGGTACCAGAAAGTCCGTAATTACGTAATTCCGTAGAAACACAAGGACCCGTCCGACTTTGCCGGATGCGGAACGATCGCTGGCGTTCCGCTGACCCGGACCGGCAGATCATGAAGGGGCGGAGCGCGACCCGCGTCTTCCGTGCACGTCCGAAGGGCCGGGGCCCGGACCGTCGCGCCCGGTCGGTGAGGAGACGAGATGCGTGGAGATTCACCCAACGGATGGCAGTTCTTCGCCGCGACCCTGATGATCGTGATCGGGGCGGTCAACATCATCCAGGGGCTGGTCGCCCTGTTCACGCCGGAGTTCTACGTGGTCGGCGACACGGAGATGCTCGTCATGGGCTACGGCGCCTGGGGCGTCCTGCTCGGCCTGTGGGGCGTGGTCCTGGTGGCCTCGGGGCTGTCCCTGCTGTCCGGCAGCACCTGGGCCCGGGTCTTCGCCATCGTGCTGGCCTGCCTCAACGCCCTGGCCCAGCTGGCGTTCGTCATGGCCATGCCGGTGTGGTCGATGGTGGCCATCGCCATCGACATCCTGGTGATCTACGGCCTGACCGCCGGGTGGCCGAGCAAGGCCGCTCGGGACGGCTCCGGAACGACGGCCGGGATGAGCGCCGCCGAGCAGGAGGCCTACCGGAGCGGCTACCAGGCCGCGCACGAGGCGCCCCGGCCCGCGCGGGCCCCGGAGCAGACCGCCGGGCACCCGACCGAGCGCGGCCGGCCCGCCGGCTGAGCCCGGACCGACCGGACACCGGCCGGCCGAGAACAGGCCGGCCCCGCGGAACACGGACAGGAGGGGCGCCCCGTACGGGGCGCCCCTCCCGCCTGTTCCCGCCGGTTCCGCCCGGGCGCCGCAGTCGCGGCGCCGCGGCGGAGAGCGGCGTCAGTCCCGGTAGAGGGCGTCCAGCTCCTCCGCGTACCTGTCCCGGATGACGCGCCGCCGAAGCTTGAGGGAGGGGGTGAGCTCACCGGTGTCCGGGCCCCACTCCCCCGCCAGCACGCGGTGGCGCTTGACCTGCTCGGCCCGGCTCAGCCGGGCGTTGGCCGCGGCGATGGCGCGCTCCAGCTCGGCGTTCACCTCCGGATGGGCGACCAGGGCGTCCCAGTCCCCGCCGGTGTCGATGCCCCGGGCCGCCGCCCACACCGGGGCGACCTCGCGGTCGGGCACCACCAGCGCCACCAGGTAGGGCCGGCCGTCCCCGTGGGCGTAGACCTGGCCGACCAGCGGGTGCTCCTTGAGGGTGTTCTCCACCAGGGCGGGCGAGACGTTCTTGCCCCCGCTGGTCACGATGATCTCCTTCTTGCGGTCGGTGATCCACAGGTGGCCGTCCCCGTCCAGGCGCCCGACGTCGCCGGTGGCGAACCAGCCGTCGGCGTCGGTGGCCGGGCGCACCGCGCCCCCGGCGTCCACGTACCCGTCGAACACCGTCTCGCCGCGCAGCAGGACCTCGCCGTCGTCGGCGACCCGGACCTCCACCGTGGCGAGCGGGCGCCCCACCGAGCCCAGCCGGAACCCGGCCGTCGGGGTGTTGACGGTGGCCACGCCCAGGGATTCGGTCAGGCCCCAGGCGTCCATGACCGGCACGCCCAGGCCCGCCCAGAAACGGACGACCTCCTGGGGCATCGGGGCGGAGGCACTGGAGGCCCACACCACGCGGTCCAGCCCGACCTTCTCCAGGAGCGGGGCCAGCGCGAGGCCGCGGACCGCCGCGAACCGTTCGGCGAGGTCCGGCGGGACCGGCTCGCCGCGCTCCAGGTGGGCGGTGTGCTCGGTGGCCACCGCCATGGCGGCCTCGATCCCCGCGCGCTGCTCCTCGGGCAGCCCCGCGATGCCCGCCCGCAGCGCCGAGGCCAGCTTCTCCCACACCCGGGGCACCCCGAAGAACTGGGGCGGGCGCACGTGCCGCAGCACCTCCACCAGGCGGGCCGGGTCGTCGCACATCCACACGTGGGAGGCGCGCAGCAGCGGCAGGTACAGGCCCAGGACGCGCTCGGCGATGTGGGCCAGCGGCAGGTAGCAGATGTGGGCGGCGTGCTCGGGCAGGTCGATGAGGGAGTCCAGGGCGGCCAGGTTGGCGAGCATCCGCCGGTGGGTGACCGCCACGCCCTTGGGGTCGCCGGTGGTCCCGGAGGTGTAGACGACGGTGAGCAGGTCGTCGGGCTTGAGGTCGTGGCGGCGCCCGAACGCGTCGCCCGCGGGGGTGGCGGCCAGGGCGGCGTAGTCGAGGTGGCCGCGGCCGGGGTCGGCCCCCGAGACCACGACCAGGGACTCCAGCGCCGTGCCCGGGTCGGCGGCCAGGGGTTCCCAGGCGGCCGCGACGGCGGCGTCCTCCACGACGGCGAGGCGGGCCCCGCTGTGCCGGGCGATGTAGGCGACCTGCTCGGGTGCGGCGGTGCCGTAGACGGTGGTGGGGACCGCGCCGATGTGCACCAGCGCCAGGTCGGAGAGCCAGTGCTCGGGCCGGTCGCCCATCATCAGCAGGGCGCGGTCGCCCGGGGCCACGCCGAGCGAGGCGTAGCCCTGGGCGAGGCGGGCGACGGCCGCGTTCACCTCGGACCAGGTGAGGGTCTCCCAGTCGGTGCCGGAGCGCCAGGACAGGGCGGGCAGGTCGGGGTGGACGGCGGCGTTGTGTTCGAGGAGGTGCGCGAGGGTGTGGTCAGGGGAGACGGCTGGGGGCACGGAGGGCTCCTGACGGTCGTCACTGCACTCACATGTGATCTAGAGCACAGGCGAGCGTAACACCGGGCCCCCGCCCCGGACAGACCCCGAACGGCACTCAGCCCCTGCGGGGACGCGGGTGCAGCTGCGAGGTGACCGCCAGCCGGTTGTAGAGGTTGATCATCGAGATCGCGACCTCCAGGGCGGCCAGCTGCTTGTCATCGAAGTGCTCGGCCGCCTCCGCGTAGACCTCGTCCGAGACCCCGCGGTCGCCCAGGCGGGTCATCTCGTCGGTGAGGGCCAGCGCCGCGCGCTCGGCCGGGGTGAAGTTCTCCCCCGCCTCGTACCAGGCCGACACCAGGAAGAGGCGCTGCTGCGACTCGCCCTCCTTGAGCGCCCGGCGGGTGTGCAGGTCGACGCAGAACGAGCAGCCGTTGAGGACCGAGGAGCGCAGTTTCACCAATTCGAGCAGGGTGATGTCGAGGTGCTCGGCGACGAGGGCGTCGACCTCGTCGAGTTTGGAATAGATCTCCGGGACCTGCTTGGACCACACGATGCGGTTCTGGGACACGGGGCTCCTCCTCGGTCGGGGCGGGCCCGCACGGCCCGCACTACCGGCAACATACGCGACGACGCGGCTCTTCCCGGGGCCGGGGCCGCCCTTTCCGGCACCGCGGGCCGCGCGCCGGCGGGGCGGCGGAGGCCGTTCGGCACCGTCCGCCCCCGAACGGCGGGAGGCCCTTTTCAGAAGAATCGCCGCCGTGATGGAGAGGGCTTTTATCGACACATTCTTCCGGAGCCGCAAGAAAAAGGATGCTACGTTTTCCGGGACCCATCGGGAACCACCCCGGGAGGCCCCCGCCGTGACCACGGAACCCCCGACCGCGTCCGAACAGGCCGACTCCCCCGCACCGCTGGGACGGACCGCGCTGCGGTTGGGGGGCAAGGCGTTCCCCCTGTACTGCTCGATGCTCGCCGGGACCGCCGGGAGCATGGTCACGGTCGGCGTGATCGGCAACGCCGCCACCGCCGACCTGGCCGCCTACGCGCTGCTCATCACAGTGTTCAACCCGCTGCTCATGGTGGTGCAGGGTGCGCTGCGCGGGTCGATGCCGTTCATCGCCGAGAACGGCGACGATCCGGCCGCGCTGGCGCCCGTGGTGCGCGACTCCACCTGGCTGGCCCTGCTCATGGGCGGGGCGGGCGGGGCCGTCCTGGCCCTGGCCCCGCTGTGGGCACGTGCGATCGGGGTGGCCGGGCCGACCCTGGCGGCGCTGGGCGTGCTGCCCGCGGTGCTGACGGGTCTGGCCCTGGTGGCCTCCGCGCTCAAGGCATCGGTGACGGTGCTGCTCATCGGCCTGGGGCGGAACCGGTCGGTGATGCTGCTGAGTCTGGTCAACACCGGTGTGGCGGTGACCGTCACCCCGCTGCTCGTGCTGGGCGCGGGCCCCGTCCCCGGGCTGGGGCTGACCGGGGCGGCGCTGGCGCTGTTCGCGGACGGCTGCCTCATGGCGGCGCTGTTCCTGTACGTCTCGCGCCGCCGGACCGTGCTGCGCGGACACCGGGTGGGGACGGGCGCGCCCGAGTGGGCGGGCGTCGTGAAAATCGCCCGGGTCGGGCTGCCCACCGGGGCCACGCTGCTCATCAAGTTCGGGGCGCTGAGCCTGCTGGGCCTGGTGGTGGCCCGCGTCGGCACGGAGCAGGCGGCCGCGCACCAGGTGCTGGTGGTCGTCGCCAACCTGCTGTTCCTCCCGGCGGTCGCGGTGGGCCAGTCCGGCATCCCGTTCACGGCCCGGGCCGCCAAGCGGGGGTCGGTGGCGGGGGTGCGCCGCCCCATCACCGCCGGGTACCTGGTGGCGGTGCCCGCTGTGGCGGTCGGCCTGGTGCTGCTGTGGGCGTCGGGCGGGTCCGCGGTCGGGGTGTTCACGCCCGACCCGGAGGTGCGGGAGGCGGTCGTCGCGCTGCTGCCGGTGCTGGCGGCGGCGGTGGCGGCCGACGCCGTGCAGTCGCTGCCGGGGATGGGGCTGCTGGGGCTCAAACAGGCGCGGTACTCGATGTACACGTTCGCGGTCTGCTACGGGCTGCTGTGCCTGGCGGCGGCGCCCGCCGCCGCGCTGGGCGGACTCGCCGGGGTCTGGACCGCCTACGCGGTGGCCAACGCCGGCCTCGTCGTGGGCCAGACCGCGGCCTTCCTGCGACGGTCCGCCCGCCTGTGAGAGGCGGCCCCGGCCGCCGCCGGAACAGACCGAGGCCAGGACAGGCCGCCGCCAGGGCGGACCGCGGTCGGGGAGCCGCCGGCGCAGCAGGCCGGGGGCGGAGGGCCGCCGCCGGAGCGGGCCGCCATCAGGGCGGATGAGGGGCGGGACAGGCCGCGCTCAGGGGCCGCCGCCGGGGCGGGGCACCTTCAGGGCGGTACGGGGTCAAGGGACCGCTGTCAGGGCGGGGCTCGGTCAGGGCAGTTCGGGGTCGCGGGCGTCGTGGGCGAGCAGCGCCAGCGGCACCCGCCCGGCCAGGTCGAGTTTGGTGAGCGCGCTGGAGATGTGCGCTTTCACCGTGCCCAGCGACATGTGCAGCGCCCGGGCGATCTCGGTGTTGGACAGTCCGGCGGCGACCGCGTCGGCCACCTCGCGCTCGCGGACGGTGAGCAGGGCCAGCCGCTCCCGGGCGGCGCGGCGGCGCTCGGCGTCCCGTCCGCCCCCGGAGCCCGGCCCGGCCGCCCCGGCACCGGCGGGGCCGCCCGGGTCGGCATCGCCCGGACCGGCGCCGCCGCCCCGGGTTCCGGTACCGGGCCCGGTGTCGGCCGCGACCCGGTCCATGAGGGCTCGGGCGACGGCGGGCGAGAGCACCGGCTCCCCGGAGGCGGCCCGGTGCACCGCCTCGACGATCCTCTCCGGTTCGGTGTGCTTGAGCAGGTACCCGGCGGCCCCGGCGCGCAGCGCCCGGGCGACGGTGTCGTCGGCGTCGAAGGTGGTCAGCACGATGACCTGGGGGTCGTCGGCGCCGCCGGTGCGCAGCGCCCGGGTGGCGGCGATCCCGTCCATGCCCGGCATGCGCACGTCCATGAGCACCACGTGGGGCCGGTGTTCGGCCACCGCGGCGACCACCTGCTCCCCGTCGGCGGCCTCCCCGACCACGGCCAGGCCGGGCGCCCCGGAGAGCATGATCCGCAGCCCGGTCAGCACCAGCGGGTCGTCGTCGACCAGGAGAACGCGCACGGGTGTGTCCACGCTCCCCACTATCGCACCCCCGGCCTGCGGACCGCGGAGCCCGCCGGGACCGGTGGGCGGGCGGCCTCCCCCGGGGCCGCCGTCCCGGATGGTCGCGGGGCCGGGACGCCCTCGGGCCAGGGCAGCTCCGCGTCCAGGCGGAAGGCGCCCCCGTCGGGCCCGTGGGCCAGGGCGCCGCCGTCGAGGCCCACGCGTTCGGCCAGGCCGGTGAGCCCGGCGCCCGCCCCGGGGATCTCGGACACGGCCACCCCGACCGGCAGCGGGTTGCGCACCGACACCGCCAGCCCCCGGCCCGGACCGCCGTGGACCCGCACCTCCACCCGGGCCCCCGGGGCGTGCTTGCGGGCGTTGGTCAGCCCCTCCTGCACCACCCGGTAGGCGCTACGGCCCACCCGGTCGGCGGGGGCGGCACCCTCGGGCAGCTCCACCCGGGCGGTCACGCGCTGCCCGGAGTCGGCGGCCTCGCACAGCAGCCGGTCCAGGTCGGCGAGGGTGGGCTGGGGCGGGGCGGTGCCCTCCTCCCCCGGGCCGTCGCCGACCCCGTCCCGGGCGGTGTCGGCGGCGCGCAGCACCGCCAGCACCCCGCCCAGCTCGTCCAGCGCCCGGTGGGCGTTGTCGCGGATGACCTGGACGGCCGCGCCGAGCTCCTCGGCGGTCGGCGGCGGGGCCTGGCCCTGCTCGCTCTGGCGGACCCGGTAGGCCAGGGCCCCCGCGTGCACCGACAGCAGGGACATCCGGTGGGCGAGGACGTCGTGCATCTCACGGGCGATGCGCCGGCGCTCGTCCGCGCGGGCCTCGTCCAGCCTGCGGTCCCGGTCGGCGCGGGCGCGCAGCACGTCCTCGCGCAGCCGCTCGACCAGCCGGAGCCGGGACTTGATCGCCAGCCCCCAGCCCAGGCAGCCCGAGAGCAGGAGCACGGTGACCGCGATCGCGAAGGAGACCTGGTGGCCGGGGACCAGGAGCAGGAACCAGGGCAGCCCGGCGAGCAGGGTGCCCGTCGCGACCGCGGCCGCCTGCCACCAGGGACGGCGCGCGGCGAGCCCGATGAGCGCGATGACCAGCGCCGCCACCGAGGCCGAGGACACGGCCGAGATCAGCCCGACGGCCACCGCCGTGCCCAGGGGGTGCCGGGGCCGCGCGAGCAGCGCCACGGAGGCCGCCGCGCCCAGGGCCACGTCCACGCCCCTCAGCCACGGGGGCACGTAGGAGTTGTACCCCGCCGCGTACAGGAGGGCGTACAGCACGGTCCACAGCAGCCCGGCGGCGACCGCCACCACCGTCCGCCAGGTCACGCCCCACCGGCCGGCCCGGACACCGCGGTGCTCCGCGCTCCCGTCCTCCCCGGTCCCGCTCCCGGCCCCGCCGCCCGCCATCACGCCCCCCGTCACCGACGTCCCTTCCAGGGTAGGCCGGGGGCGGGCGGCGGCACCTCGGCCGAAAGGCCGATCCCGCGGTCCGGGGCGGTCGGCGCGGTCGTCGGCCGATCGGCCGACACTGCGGTGGCGGACCGCGTCCGATCGGCCGATGTGCGGCCCCGCCCCGCGGCGGGACGATCGGTGGCATGGTGAACGACGCTGTGCCGACAGACGCTGTGCCGAAGGACACCGGCCCGACGGGCGCCGGGCCCGCTGCCGAAGACGTGCCCGCCCTCGAACTGGTCGGGCTGACCAAGGCCTTCAACGGGACGACGGCCGCCGACGGGGTGTCCCTGTCCGTCCCCCGCGGGTCCCTGCTGGGGCTGGTGGGCCCCAACGGCGCGGGCAAGACCACCTCGATCTCCATGGCCGTCGGCCTGCTGCGCCCCGACGCGGGCACCGCCCGGGTCCTGGGCGTGGACATGTGGTCCGATCCGGTGGCCGCCAAGCGCCTGCTCGGCGTGCTCCCCGACGGCCTGTCCCTGCCCGAGCGGCTGACCGGCGGCGAGCTGCTCACCTACTGGGGAGGGCTGCGCGGGCTCGGCCGCGACCTGGTCCACGAGCGGGCGGAGGAGCTGCTGCGGGTGCTGGAGCTGGACGAGGCCGACCGCAAGGGGGTCCTGGTCGCGGAGTACTCCACCGGTATGCGCAAGAAGATCGGCCTGGCCACGGCCCTGTTGCACGCCCCCCGCGTACTGGTGCTGGACGAGCCCTACGAGGCGGTCGACCCGGTGTCGGCGCGGGTGCTCACCGCGATCCTGCGCCGCTTCACCGACGGCGGCGGCACGGTGGTCGTCTCCAGCCACGTGATGGCCCTGGTGGAGCAGCTCGCCGACCGGGTGGCCATCATCGCCCGGGGCCGGATGCTGGCCGACGGGACTCTCGACAGGGTGCGCGGCTCGGACGCCACCCTGGAGGACACCTTCGTGCGCCTGGTCGGCGCGCGCGGGATCGGCGAGGAGGAGCTGTCGTGGCTCTCGTCCTGATCCGCCTGAAGTTGGCACTGATGCGCCGCTCCTTCACGGGCATGCGCGTCCTGGGCCTGGTCCTCGCCCTGCTGGGCACCGCCGCGACCTGGTACTTCGCCCTCGCCGTCCCGGGCCCGGGGATCCGGTCGGACCTGTTCGCCCTGGTCTTCGCCGTCTGGGCGGCGGGCTGGGCGCTGGGCCCGACGGTCGCCAACGGTGCGGGGACGCTGCGGTCGCAGTATTTCGCGCTGCTGCCGATGGACCGCCGCCGCACCGGCGCGCTGCTGCTGGTCACGGCCTTCGTGGACATCGGCCCCGCGCTGACCCTGGTCGCTGCCGCGGCCCTGGTGTGGCACGGCGCGACGCTGTCGGCGGGCGCGGCCCTGGTCGCGGTGCCCGCGGCGCTGCTGCTGTGGATCTCGCTGATCGCCCTGTCGCGCCTGGTGTTCCGGGCCCTGGGCGCGGCGATGCACTCGCGGCTCGGCGTCGAGATCGCCTCGGTGCAGTGGGGGCTGATCCTGGCCCTGCTCTTCTTCGGGTGGATGGCCGTGCAGCCGGCGCTGGCGGCGACCCTGGAGCTGCGCGAGCACGGCCTGGGCGAGGGGACGGCGGGCGCGGTCCTGGCCGCGCTGCCCGCTTCCTGGCCGGTGCACGCGGTGGACGCGGCGGGGGCGGGCGACTGGGGCGCGGCCCTGGGGTGGCTGGCGGCCACGGCCCTGACCGCGCTGGTCCTGGCCTCGGTCACCGCGGTGCTGCTGGCCCCCCGGGTCGCGGCGCGCGGGGTGCGGCGCCGGGGGCGCCCCCTGGGCGCCCGGCCGCTGTCCCGCCCGGCCCGCGGCCTGCTGCCGGACACGCCGCTGGGCGCGGTGGTCGGCAAGGAGGTGCGCCAGTGGTGGCGCGATCCGTGGCGGGGCCTGGAGGTGCGCGCCGCGCTGTGGGCGGGCCTGTTCATCGGACTGTTGAGCTGGTGGAGCGAGGTGTTCGCGTTCTTCGCGCCGTTCTCCGGGGTGATCTGCGCGTTCATCATGGTGCTGGCCACGGCGAACATGTACGGGCACGACGGGACGGCGCTGTGGCAGGCGGTCGTGGGGCAGGGACGGGACACCGCCAGGGCGGACGTGCGCGGCCGGCAGGTCGCCGTCCTGCTGCTGAGCGCTCCGGGTGCGCTGGTGCTGAGCGCGCTGTTCATCGTGTCGACCGGCGAGCACTGGACCTGGCCCTACGTGCTCACCGGGCTGGCGGCGGTGTTCGGGGTGGGGTCGGGCCTGTCCCTGCTGTTCTCGGTGGTGGCCCTGTCCCCCGGTGTGGACCCGCAGCTGCGGGTGGACGCCAACGACAGCGGCGACAACCAGGTCCAGGTGTGGCTGTCCCTGGCGGCGCTGCCGGTGCTGACCGCCCCGGCGGTGCTGGCGGCGGTGTTCCTGGGCCTGGCCGGGACGCCGTGGGCGGCGCTGCCGGTGGGGGTCGCCAACGGCCTGCTCGGGGCCTGGTGGCTGGGGCGGGTCGCGCACCGGCGGCTGGCGGCCCGCCTGCCGGAGACGTTCACCCGCATCCGCTACGGCAGGGAGGTCGCGCTCCGGTCGGTGCCGGAGCGGGGGTCCCTGCTGGACCGGCTGGAACGGACGGCGATCTCCGGCAACGGGGAGACCCGGCCGCAGGGGGCGTGAACGCGGCGCCGGGCCCGGGCGCGGACGGCGGCCCGGCTCAGCGCCCGGGCTCGGTGCGGACCTTCTCGTAGAGGGTGTCGAGGCCGTCCAGGAACGACGACAGGGCCAGGTCGAAGCTGTCCTCGTCGATCTCGGCGGCGTGCTCGGCCAGCCGGTGGGCCTGGGACAGGTTGGGGTAGCGGTCGCGGTAGACGCGCACGTCGTCGTCGAAGCCGCGGGCGAAGGAGCCGGTGGCCGACCCCAGGACCAGGTACCGGGTGGAGGCGCCGATCATGGTGGCGTACCGGGGCGGCCAGCCCGCGCCCACCAGGCCGCCGTGGATGGCGTCGGCGCGGCGCAGCGCCTCCTCCCGGCGGCCGGGGCCCGCGGCGATCACCGGCAGCAGGTTGGGGTGGGCGACCAGGGCGTCGCGGTAGGAGCGCGCCCACGCGGTGAGGCCCCGGCGCCAGTCGCCGCTCTCGAACGCGGAGACCTCGATGTCCCGGGTGACCTCCTCGGCGATGGCGGTGAGCAGCTCCTCCTTGGTGCGGTAGTGGCTGTACAGGGAGGCGGCCCGCACGTCGAGCTCCTCGGCGAGCTTGCGCATGGACAGCCCGTCCAGCCCGTCCCGGTCGATGAGCGCGAGCGCGGCGCGGCGGATGGCCTCACGGCTCAGGATCGGTGTCTTGGGTCGGGCCACGGGCGTAGGTCCCCTCTGCGGTCTGCCGGCACCGGCCCCTACCGGTGTCCGGCCCGATCATCGCACGCTACCGGGCCGGCCGGGCCGTTCGCGGAAGGGCGGGCCCCCTCTTGCACCGGCGGCGGGGATCGTCGTACCCTCACATAACCGAACACTGTTAGGTTAATTGGGAGCAGGCCGTGATCGATTTCTCGTTGAGCGAAGAGCAGCGCGCCGTCCGCGACTGGGTCCGGACCTTCGTCGAGCGGGAGCTGATGCCGCTCGAGAACGACGTGCTGCGGCGCGAACGCGAGGGGCACCCCCCGGGCCTGAACCGGGAGGAGCGCACCAGACTGCGCGACCTCGCCCGCAAGTCCGACTTCTGGGGCGTGGAGACCCCGGTGGAGTACGGCGGCATGGGCCTGGACCCCGTCACGGCCGCGGTCATCGAGATGGAGCTGGGCCGGACCTTCCTGACCTTCAAGTTCGGCGGCGAGGCCGACAACATCCTCTACCACTGCAACGAGGAGCAGAAGGAGCGCTACCTGCTGCCCACCATCGCCGGCGAGAAGCGCTCCTGCTTCGCCATCACCGAGCCGGGCGCGGGATCGGACGCCAAGGCCATCCGCACCCGGGCCGTCCGCGAGGGCGACGAGTGGGTGATCAACGGCGAGAAGACCTTCATCACCGGCGGCTACGAGGCCGACTTCGCCATGGTCTTCGCGGTCACCGACCCGGAGAAGGGCGCCAACGGGGGCGTGACCTGCTTCCTGGTGGACCGCGACATGGGCTGGACCGCCGAGCCCATCGACACCATGGGCGAGCGCCGCCCGGCCGCGCTGGTCTTCCAGGACGTGCGCGTCCCGCACGAGAACATCCTCGGCGAGGAGGGCAAGGGCTTCGCGCTGGCCATGCAGTGGATCGGCAAGGGCCGCTACCTGCTGCCCGCGCGCGCCGTCGGCAGCTGCGAGCGCCTGCTGACCATGGCCGTCGACTACTCCAAGACCCGGGAGACCTTCGGCGCGCCGATCGCCGACCGCCAGGCCATCCAGTGGATGATCGCCGACTCCCAGGTGGAGATCGAGGCGCTGCGCCTGCTCGTGCTGCACGCCGCCTGGCAGGTGGGCGAGGGCCGCGACTCGCGCCACGCGCAGTCCATCGCCAAGCTCTTCGGCGGCGTCAAGGCCAACGAGATCGTCGACCGCGTGCTCCAGATCCACGGCGGCATGGGGTACACGCGCGAGCTGCCCATCGAGCGGTTCTACCGCGACCTGCGCCTGCTGCGCATCTTCGAGGGCACCGACGAGATCCAGCGCCGCACGATCGCCCGCGACCTGCTCAAGGGCCACGTCAAGGTGGGCGCAACCCTGGGCTGACCGCGGGGACGGGGCCCGTGCCGCGCAGGCACGGGCCCTTCACGCGTGCTCCGCCGGGAGTGTGTCCTAGCGGACGGCGACCAGGTCGCAGACGAAGATCAGGGTCTCGTTCGGGCCGATCGCGCCGCCCGCGCCGCGCTGGCCGTAGGCCAGGTGCGGCGGGATGACCAGCTTGCGGCGGCCGCCGACGCGCATGCCCAGGACGCCCTGGTCCCAGCCCGGGATGACCTGGCCCTTGCCGAGGGTGAAGCTCAGCGGGGCGCCGCGGTTCCAGCTGGCGTCGAACTCCTCGCCGTTGGAGAAGGCCACGCCCACGTAGTGCACGTCGACGGTGTTGCCGTGTCCGGCCTGCTGCCCCTCGCCGACCACGATGTCGGTGATCTGCAGGTCCGCCGGGGGCGGGCCTTCGATGGGGTCGATCTCCGGGCGCTCCAGAGCCATGGTGCTACCTCTTCTGTGACACAAGTGAACAGAGAGGGCCAGCGTATCGGTCCCGGGACTCAGTCCAGCAGCGCGCCGACCGTGGCGGCGACGACGTGCCCCTGCCCCTCGATCTTGAGCGGCCCGCTGTCGGCCTGGACGAACACCGACTCGCCGCGGCGCAGCTCGATCCGGCGGCCGACCTCGGGGATCAGCTCGACCCGGCCGTTGAGGGCCAGCACCACGGCGGGCCCCTCCCCCGGCAGGTGGGCGGTGACCCGGCCCGGGCCGATCTCGTGCAGGGCGAACTCCGGCGCGGCCGGGCGGAACTGCCGCCGCCCGTCCTGGACGGTCGGCAGGGAGTACGGGATGGGCAGGACCGAGAAGTCGACCACGTCGAGCAGCTCGGCCGGGTCCACGTGTTTGCGGGTCAGCCCGGCCCGCAGCACGTTGTCGGAACCCGCCATCACCTCCACGGCCGTGCCCTGGAGGTAGGCGTGCAGGTTGCCCGCGGGCAGGAAGAGGGCCTGGCCCGGCCACAGGGTGACCCGGTTGAGCAGCAGCGACGCCACCGCTCCGGGGTCGCCCGGGTAACGGGCGGCCAGGTCGCCGATGATGCCGGCGTGGGCGCACCGGGGGCGGACCCGCTCCCACTCCTCCACGAAGCCGCCGATGAGCCGTTCGCGGTCGGCCCCGTCCAGGGTGAGCAGGCGGGTGAGCGCCGCCCGCAGCGCGGCGCGGTCGTCCTCCCGGGAGAGGTCCTCGCGCAGCAGGGCGGCCAGGTCGCAGGACAGGTCCAGCAGGTCGCGGTGGGCGGCGGCCGGCTCCCGGAAGCCGCACAGGGCCTCGAAGGGCTCCAGGGCCAGCAGCAGTTCCGGCTTGTGGTGGGGGTCGCGGTAGTTGCGGTGCGGCGCGTCGACCGGGATGCCCCGGCCCTCCTCGGCGGTGAACCCGGCCCGGGCCCGGTCGGCGTTCGGGTGCACCTGGAGGGAGAGGGGCTCGTCGGCCGCCAGGACCTTGAGCAGGAACGGCAGGCGCACCCCGAACCGGTCGACGACCTCCGGGCCCAGGACCCGGTGGGGTTCGGCGGCGATGAGCGCGGGCAGCGGGAGCGGGCCCTGCTCGCACTGCGCGGTGCTGGGGGCGCCGTGGTGGGCGCCCAGCCACAGCTCCGCCTGCGGGGTGCCGTCCGGCTCCAGGCCCAGCAGCCGGGGGATGGCCGTGCGCGCCCCCCAGGCGTACGGTCGGACCTGGTTGGTGAGCCTGTGCATCCGCTCCCCGCTTTCCCGTCTGCGTGTTCTCACCCCGTGGACGCTCCGGCGAGGTGGGGCCAGTCTCGCGAACGGAGCGCCCCTGCGTCGACCCGGCACGCCCCACTTCCGCGGTGGTGCACGCGTCACCTCACTGTGTGAGCGGGCGCCCGGCGGTCCCGGGACCCGGCGGCGGCAATGAAGTTACTGGGAAGTAAATCATGATCCCGGACACATGGACAGCACCGCCGTGTCACCGTCCGGCGAACAGCCGGGGGCCGGACGGGCGGAACGGCGTCGCGCCGGGGCCGCGCAGGGGACCGGGGGCTCCCGGAGGGGTCAGCGTACGCGGCGGACCCGGTCGGACTCGGCCGCCAGCCGGTCGATCACGGCCTGGAGCAGCGCGGGGTCGGCGGAGGGCAGGCCGACGATGTCCGACAGGTACAGCCCGTCCCCGGCACGCAGGATGATCTCGGCCAGGACGGGGTCCTCCAGCTCCTCGTGGAGCAGGCGGCGCCAGCGGTCGAACAGGTCCTGGACGTGCGCGAAGGCCTCGGGGGGCATGTCGTCCTGGCCGCGCAGCGCGGCGATGATCGCCCAGTAGAGCTCGCGCTCCTCCGAGCTCTGCGGCAGCGAGGTGCGCAGGAAGACGCGGACCACGCCCTCCTCTCCCTCCACCGCCTCGCGGAACTCCTGCTCGGCCAGGACGGACAGGCGCTCGATGAGGCCGGTGAGCATGGCGGCCTTGGAGGGGAAGTGGTACAGCAGACCGCCCTTGGAGACCGAGGCGGCGCGGGCCACCGCCTCGAGCGTCACCGATGAGTAGCCCTCCCGGATGAGGATCTCCTGGAGGGCGTCGAGGATGCGGTCGCGGGTGTTGGAAGTGTTCACGATTGACACTGTACCGGCTGGACGGTACTGTACCGTCTGGACGGTTGAAGAATCCCCGAGGTGCGCCCCGCGCGCCGCACGGTCGACAGCGCTTCCCGTCCCCACCGTCCGGCCCGGAGCCCGCCATCCCGCCGGAGCCGCGCCCGGCCGCTGCCGGGAACGCGGGAACAGCGAACACGTAACGAGGAGAGATGACTTCCGCCAAGGCCGGAAACGGTCACGACCGCGCACGCAACGGCAGCCCCGCGCTGGCCGGTCCCCGCGAGTGGACCGCGCTGGCCGTCCTGGTCCTGCCCGTGATCCTGATCTCGGTCGACTCGACCGTGCTCGGCTTCGCCGTACCCGCACTGAGCGAACAGCTGGCGCCCACCGCGGGCCAGCTGCTGTGGATCGTCGACGTCTACGGCTTCATCCTGGCCGGGCTGCTGATCACCATGGGCTCGCTCGGCGACCGCATCGGCCGCCGCCGGCTGCTGATGATCGGTTCGGCCGCGTTCGGCGCCGCCTCGCTGCTGGCCGCCTTCGCCCCGACGCCCGAGGTCCTCATCGCCGCCCGCGCCCTGCTGGGCGTCGCCGGCGCCTCGCTCATGCCCTCGACCCTGTCCCTGCTGCGCAACATCTTCCTGGACGCGCGCCAGCGGCTGCTGGCCATCGCCCTGTGGGCCTCCGGTTTCTCCGGCGGCGCCGCGCTGGGCCCGATCCTGGGCGGCTGGCTGCTGGAGCACTTCTTCTGGGGCTCGGTGTTCCTCATCAACCTGCCGGTGATGGCCCTGATCCTGGTCCTGGTGCCGCTGCTGGTGCGCGAGTCGAGCAACCCCGACGCGGGCCGCCTCGACCCGGTCAGCGTGGCCCTGTCCCTGGCCGCGATGCTGCCCGCCGTGTACGGCGTCAAGAAGCTCGCCACCGAGGGCCTGTCCGTGGTCCCCGTCGCCTCGCTGGCGATCGGCCTGATCCTGGGCTACGCCTTCGTGCGCAGGCAGAAGAAGCTGGACGACCCGCTCATCGACGTGGACCTGTTCCGCAACCACGTGTTCAGCGTGGCGGTGGTCACCAACCTGATGATCGTCTTCTCGCTGGTGTCGTCCCTGTTCTTCCTGACCCAGTACCTCCAGCTGGTGCTGGACATCTCGCCGATGCGGGCCGGGATCGTCCTGATCCCGGGTCTGACGCTGTCGGTCCTGGCCGGCCTCGTGGCGGTGCGGCTGTCGCGCCGGCTGAGCCTGGCCACCGTGATCGGCGGGTCCCTGCTGGTGACCGCCGCCGGGTTCGCGGTGCTGGTCATCGCGCCGGTGAACGACGTCACGCTCGGCGTGACGGTCGTGACCACCGGGTTCGCGCTGATCGCGACCGGCGCCGGGTTCGCCGAGACGCTCACCAACGGCGCCATCATGTCGGCGGCCCCGCCCGAGCGCGCCGGTGCGGCCTCGGCCATCTCCGAGACCGCCTACGAGCTGGGCGCGGCCCTGGGCGTGGCCGTGCTGGGCAGTGCGCTGACCGCGTTCTACCGCTCGCACCTGAACGGCCCCGAGGGCGTGCCCGCCGACGCGGTGGACTCCGCCCGCGAAACCCTGGGCGGCGCCGCGAACACCGCCGCCGACCTGGGCGGGGCCTCCGGGGCGGCGCTGATGGAGGCCGCGCGCACCGCGTTCACCAGCGGTATGCACATGACCAGCGCGATCGCCGTGGCGATCGTGGTGGTGGCGGCGGTCCAGGCGTGGCTGCTGCTGCGCGGCCGGGGCAACCCGGCGGTCGAGCAGCCCGAGCCGCCGGTGCTCGCCGAGCAGCACGGGCAGGAGCCGGCCGACCGGTCCTGACCCCGGCCCGGGAGGCCCCGCAGGGATGTCCTGCGGGGCCTCCCGCCTGTTCAGGGCAGGTGCAGCAGATCGACCGCCCCGCCACTCCAGCGGGGCGGCACCACGGCGTAGGCGTCGGCCAGGGCCGCGCCGCGCAGGCTGGCCGGACGGTCGTGGCCGACCGGGACGGCCCGGCCGCGCTCCAGGCGGACGGCGACCAGCCGGGTGTCGCGGGGATGGGCGTCCACCTCCCCGTCCAGCGGCACCGGGTCCGGATCGGCCGCGGGGTCGGGGCGCCCGGCCATCGCGCACAGCAGCGGAACGACCAGGGTGAGGGCCGCCACCAGGGCGGCCCCGGGGTTGCCGGGCAGGCCGACGACCGTTGTGCCCTCCCGGCGCGCCAGCAGCTGCGGGTGCCCGGGGCGGCAGGCCACCCCGTCCACCAGGACCTCCGCGCCCAGCTCGGCCAGCACGGAGCGCAGGTGGTCGGCGGGGCCCTTGGAGGAGGAGCCGCACACCACGAGCACGTCGGTGTCGGCCGCGGCGATCGCCGCCGCCAGCGCGCCGCGGTCGTCGTCCAGGTGGTCCGTCCGCTCCACCCGGCCGCCCGCCCACGCCGCCAGGCCGGGCAGCATCGGGCCGATGGCGTCGCGCACGAGGCCCTCGCCGGACAGGCCCGACGTGGTGACCTCGGCACCGGTGACCAGCACCCCGACCCGGGGTGCCAGCACCGGCAGGGTCTCGTGGCCCAGGGAGGCCGCCAGGCCCAGGACCGCCGGGCCCACGGCACGTCCCCGGGTGAGGACCGTCTCGCCCGGTGCGGTCTCCTCCCCCGTCCAGCGCACGTGCCGCCCCGCCCGTACCGGGCCCGAGACGCGGCCGCCGGAGCGTTCGGCCAGTTCGTAGGGCAGGACCGCCTCGGTCCCCTTGGGCACCCGCGCGCCGGTGGCGATCTCCACCGCCTCCCCGGGCGCCAGGCCCGCGGCGGCCACCGGGGCGCCCGCCAGGCCCGCGCCCACCAGCTCCCAGGGGCCGGGGCCGGCCACCGCGAAGCCGTCCATGGCGGAGGCGTCGAACGCCGGGACCCCGGTCAGCGCGCGCACGTCCGCGCCCAGCACGGCGCCCAGCGCCTGCGCCAGCGGCACCTCGCGCACCGCGGCGGCCGCCCGCTCCCCCGCATCGCGCGCGCGGTCCCGGGCCGCCGGCCAGTCCAGCGGCCCGCCGCGGTCCGATCCGCACCCGCCCATGGCGTCGCCCTCCCGTCGTCAGCGGTCTGGCCACCATTGTCCACCCGGGGCCGTGACGGCGGCGTTTCCGCCTCCTCCCAGCGTGTGGGCCGGGGCCCGCGCAAACCCGATTTGCCGTCTGACGACTTTCCGCTAAAGTTCTAACCAGCGACAGGGCAACGGCCGAGGGAACGAGGCCGGGCCGGTCGACAAGCGGACGTGGCTCAGCTGGTAGAGCATCACCTTGCCAAGGTGAGGGTCGCGGGTTCGAATCCCGTCGTCCGCTCGGAGGAGACGCGCGGCCACCCCGGTGGCCGCGTGGAACTCGGTGGAGTGGCCGAGAGGCGAGGCAGCGGCCTGCAAAGCCGTCTACACGGGTTCGAATCCCGTCTCCACCTCACATCGCTTCACGCGGGCGGTTAGCTCAGTTGGTTAGAGCGCTACCTTGACACGGTAGAGGTCACAGGTTCGAATCCTGTATCGCCCACCAGTACGCAGCGGGCCGGAGGACACCTCCGGCCCGTTCGTCATGTGGGGGCCGTGGGCGGGATCCGGGCCGGCGGAGCCGGTCAGGGGCCCTTCCCGGCCTCCCCGGCCTTCCCGTGTTCCTCGGCGATGGCGCGGAAGCCGGTGATCAGGCAGCGCAGGCCGAACTCGAACTGGCCCTCGTGGGAGGTGAGGGCGCCGCCCTCCACGGCGCGCTGGAGGGCGTGGGCGCCGGAGTAGGCCTCCCCGACCTCGGCGGCCAGCTCCGGGGCCGCGACGCGCTCGTCCTCTCCGGACTGGGCGTCGCTGGTGGCCGCCCCGCAGACGTAGGCGTCCAGGGCCTCGATGATGTCGAGCTTGACCTGTTCGGGCAGGCCGGTGCCGTCGAACACCCGCAGCGCCGAGTCCAGCCAGGTGATCAGGGCCGGGCCGACGCCGCGGGCGGACCGGCGCAGATCCAGGATCCACGGCCGCTCGCGGAAGGCGGCCAGGTCCCGCCGGGCCCACTCCTCCAGCCGGTGCCACCACGGCCCCGGCTGTTCGTGCGGGAGCGCGTCCCGGGCCACCACCGTGTCCAGGATGAGGGTCTCCAGCGCCGTCCGGTTGGCGACGTAGGTGTACAGGGTGCCCGGGGCCACGTCGAGGCGTTCGGCGAGGCGGCGCATGGACAGGGCGGGCAGCCCGTCGGCCTCGATGACCGCGATCGCCTCGTCGACGATGCGTTCTCGGGTCAGGCTGCGGCGCGGACCGCGGCGGGGCGGGGATGTCGACGGCACCGGCCCAATCTAGCGCGCCGCCTCCGTCCGGCGGCGCACCGCGCGGGCGCCGAGCCCGCGCAGCAGCACCTCGAACGGCCCGCGCATCCCCTTCTTCTCCATGAGGGCGGCCACGACGACGGTGAGCAGCCACAGGCAGAACGCGAACAGGGCGGCGGTCGCCTCGGTCAGGTGCGCCGCCAGGCCCAGCCCCCACAGCGAGAGCACGGGGGCCATGACCATCGAGTGGGCGAGGTAGCCGCTCAGGGACCTCTTGCCCAGGGCCGCCACGGCGGCGACCGGCCGGGGTGTGCGGCCTTCCCGGGTGAGACGCCCGGCGGCGAGCACGAACAGGGCCGCGTACCCCAGCCCGCCCGCGAGCCCGGAGGTCCAGGCCAGCAGGAACAGCGCCGCCTCCGCGGCCTCCGACGCCGGGGTGAACACGCCCGCGTACGCCAGTGCCGAGGGGAGCGACCCCGCCAGTCCGAGGCCCACCCCGACGGCGGCCGTCGTGGTGATGAGGCGGCGGTGCCGGTGCGGCTCCTCCAGGATCCGCCTCCGGGCCGTCCACATGCCGATGAGGATCGCGGTGGGCATCACCACCCCGAGCCCGTTGGCGAACACCATCAGGAAGACCCAGCCCCACAGGCGGGTGACCACGGACTCCAGGTAGTCGGTGGTGCCGGAGCCGTTGAGGCTCAGTTCCTGCGCGCCCGGCTCGAGCGCCGGCGCCGCCCCGGTGGGCGGCAGGATCACCGAGGCGGCCAGGACGGCCGCCGACACGAGCAGGACCGCGGCGAGCAGGCCCGCTCCGGTGAGGATCGCGGCCCTGAGCCGGCGTTCGCCGCGGCCGAGGAACACCGCGCACAGGATCAGGCCGATGACGCCGTAGTCGCCCAGGACCTCGCTGCCCATGAGCAGCGCCGCGTGCGCGAGGCCGAAGACGACGAGCCACCGGTTGCGCGAGCGGATGACGGCCCGCGCCGCGTCCTCCCCCAGTTCGGCGGACCTGGCCTGGTAGGCCCGGACCAGCCCGTAGCCGACGAGGAAGGCGAACAGCGGGTACACGCGGACGTCGAGGAGGGCGATCATCGCGAAGCGGACGACCTGGTCGGCCACCGGGGTCGCCGAGGTCCCGCCTTCGACGGCGGCGACCCCGTGGAAGAAGATCGCGGTGTTGGACAGCACGATGAGCAGGAGCATCCCGCCCCGGGCGAAGTCGGGTGCCAGCAGTCGTCCGTTCATCGGCGCCTTCCTCTCTGAACGGCGTTCAATAATTGAACGGCGTTCAAGATTCTAGGCCGCGCGCCGTACCGGCACAAGGGGGCCGGGCGGGGGCATGATGGGCCCATGGCGGACGGCAGGGCCACTGTGGCCGAAGCAGCGGACCGGTACACGATCAGCGTCGACGGGGAGGTCGTGGGGTTCACGAAGTTCGTGGACGCCGACGACCGGCGGCGCATCTTCTTCCACACCGAGATCGACGAGCGCTTCTCCGGGCGCGGACTGGCCGGCACGCTGGTCGCCGAGGCCCTGGCGGAGACCCGCTCCCTGGGCCTGGGCATCGTGCCCGTCTGCCCCTACGTCGCCAGGTACGTCGAACGCCACCGCGAATTCGACGACGCCCTGCTCGAGGTGACGCCCGACGACCTGGAGCTCGTGCGCGCCCTGCCTCAGTGAGCCGGGCCCTCGACCGCCGTCCGACCGCGGAGGGTCCGCCCCCAGGGCTTGACGACCGAGATCGCGATGGCGAACGCGACCGCCGTGGAGGAGACCACCGGCGGGAAGAGCATCCCGGGATCGAAGGCCAGGTCGCCCCCGGAGGCCAGCGCCGCCCGCCCCTCCCCGGCCAGCGCCCCGACCTGCGGGGAGAGCGCGACGACCACCAGGAACACCAGGACCACGTTGAGCACCAGCTTGACCAGCACCCACCTGTAGCGCACGAGTCCGTACCTGCTCCCCAGGCCCAGCACCACACCGCTGGCCAGGGTGAGGGCGCCGACCGCCACCATGGGCCAGGTGGCGAACGCCGCCACCGCCACCGCCAGGGCCGCCCCGTCGCCGCCCAGCAGCGCGGTGGCCACCAGGATCCCCAGGACCAGGTCGAGCCCGAGCCACGCACCCGAGGCGGCGATGTGGACGATGAGGACGGCCTTGCGGGTGCGGGGGCCGAGCCTGCCCGCGCGCCGCCGCGGGGCCCGCCGCGACCGCTCCCGTCCGCCCTGCCGCGCCTTCTCCGTGGTCCCCGCCGTGTCCATGGCCCCTCCGCTCCTCGCCCGTGCGGCCAGTATCCGCAGGGGACGGCGACACGGCGTACAGCGTGCGACGTATCCGCGCGTACGTGATTCCGCGGGGGTCCGGGTGATCCGCGCCACGTTCGACCGCCGGGGTGTCCATCGGGTTGAACGGTGTTTACCCTGGCGGTGAACGCCTGTTCACCCCCCTCCCCGGAGGCCCCATGTCGTCCGCACCGCGGATGCCCGTCCGGCTCACCACCGGTGTCCTCACCCTCTGCGGCATGATCGTCTCCCTCCAGCAGACCCTGGTCATACCGCTGCTCCCCGACCTGCCCCGCATCCTGGGCGTCTCCGCCGACGACGCCTCCTGGCTGGTCACCGCCACCCTGCTGACCGGCGCCGTGGCCACCCCGATCGTCGCCCGCATGGCCGACATGTACGGCAAGCGCCGCATGCTGCTGGTCTCGCTCGCGGTGATGACGGCCGGATCCCTCATCGCCGCCGTCGGCGGGGGCTTCGTGCCGCTCCTGGTCGGGCGCGCCATGCAGGGATTCGGGACCGCCCTGATCCCGGTGGGCATCAGCATCATGCGCGACCAGCTGCCCCGGGAGAGGCTGGCCGGGGGCATCGCCCTGATGAGCGCGACCCTGGGCATCGGGGGCGCGCTGGGGCTCCCGCTGTCGGGGGTGCTCTACGGCGCGTTCGGATGGACGTCCCTGTTCTGGTCCACCGCGGCCGTCGGCGCCGTGCTCACCCTGCTCATCCGGCTGGCGGTCGCCGAGTCGCCGCAGCGCTCCCCGGGCCGTTTCGACGTCCTGGGCGCCCTGGTGCTGTCCGTCGTCCTGGTCGGCCTGCTCCTGGTGCTGTCCAAGGGCGCCGCCTGGGGCTGGGGCGGACCGCGCGTGCTCGTCCTGACCGGGGTGTCGCTCCTGTTCCTGGCCCTGTGGATCCCGCTCCAGCTCAGGACCCGCGCCCCCATGGTCGACCTGCGCACGGCGGTGCTGCCGCCGGTGCTGCTGACCAACATCGCGTCGTACTTCACCGGGTTCGCGATGTTCCTCAACGGCCTCGTCCTCACCCAGGAGCTCCAGGTCCCGGCGGAGACCGGGTACGGCCTGGCGCTGCCGGTGGTCACCGCGGGTCTCCTCATGGTGCCGAGCGGGCTGATGATGCTGGTGTTCTCCCCCGTGGCCGGCCGCATGCTCGACCGCTGGGGAGGCAAGCCGACCCTGCTGTTCGGGCTGGCCGTCATGGGGCTGACCTACCTGGGCCGGGTCCTGGCCCCCGGTTCCCTGGCCAACGCGGTCCTGGGGAGCACCCTGGTCAGCGTGGGCACCGCCGTCTCCTTCGCGGCCATGCCCGTCCTCATCATGGGCGCGGTGCCCCGCGGAGCAACCGCCTCCGCCAACGGGATCAACTCCCTGGTCCGCTCCCTGGGCACCTCCTCGGCCAGTGCGGTGCTCGCCCTGCTGTTCGCCTCGCTGACGGTCACCGTGGACGGCGTGCCCTACCCGTCGGGCACGGGCATGGACGCCGCGCTGTGGGCGGGGGTGGCGGCCTGCGCCGCGGGCACCGTCGTCGGGCTGTTCATCCCGGTGCGGGGACGCGGGGCGGACCCCGGGGAGGACCCGGCCCCCGGCCCGGCCGACCGGGACCGCCGGCCCCGGGAGTCCACCGGGACCTGACACCGGGCCCGGAACCGGCGGCCGCGGGGCGGCCACCGCCGCCGCCCGGGTGCGCGGTCCCTCCGGAGGCGGACCGTGTCCCGGCGCGCGGGAACCCCCGGTCGGCGCGGCCCGTATCATCGGCGACACCGCCCCAGGGCGCAGGACCTGCCGCCGCACCGGACCCGGGACAAGGCCCGCCGGGTCCCCTCCTCCCCCAGGGCCCGAACAGAGAGCACCCCCATGAGGATCAACAACGAATTCGTCGTCCACGCACCCGTCGAGCGGTCCTGGGAACTGCTCACCGACGTGGAGTCCCTCGTCCCCTGCGTTCCCGGGGTACGCCTGGTGGGGACCGACGGCGACACGCACCTGGCCGAGGCGCGCATCAAGGTCGGCCCCGCCGTGGTCGCCTGCCACGGCACCGCCCGCCTGGTGGAGAAGGACGAGGGCGCGCGCCGCATCGTCGTCGAGGCGACCGGCCGGTCCCGGCGCGGCGAGGGGACCGGCTCGGCCCTCATCACCGCCGGCCTGCGCGGACGCGGGGAGGACACCGTCGTGTCCGTGACCACCGACCTGGAGCTGACCGGAGGGCTGACCCGCTGGAGCGAGCCCGTGCTCACCGAGGTCGCGGGCGGGCTCATGGAGCGCTGCGCCCGCCGCCTGGACGAGCGCGCGCCCGCATCCGGCACGGACGCCGCCCCGGCCGCCCCGGAACGGGGCGGGGCCGGGGTCCAGCGGCTGTGGTCGGCGGCCGCCCTGGTGGTGGTGGCGGGCGGCATGCTGCTGGGCTACCTCCTGTTCGGCTGACCCGGCACCCCCGCTCTCCCGGCCAAAGCATGGCGGGAGGCTCGGTTCTCCTTGACCCCGGGCCGGGCACGCCCTGATGGCGCACGCATGGCAACTGATCACTCACTTCGAGTGACGACCATCGGGGGAACCGGAATGACCCACCTGGAGGACGACCGCGCGGCCCAGCGCCGTCTGGAGGGGCTCAGCCCCTTCGAGCTCAAGGGGCACCTCATCGACCTGGCCGAGGCGGAGCAGCGCAAGACCGCGCACGCCATGCTCAACGCCGGCCGGGGCAACCCCAACTGGACCGCCGCGCCGCCGCGGGAGGCGTTCTTCCTCCTGGGCCGGTTCGCCGTCCTGGAGAGCCGCGCCGCCTGGAACGAGTGGCCCGCCGTCGCCGGCATGCCCCGACGGGAGGGCATCACCGAGCGCTTCTCGGTGTTCCTCGACCAGAACGCCGGAGAACCCGGCGCCGACCTGCTGCGGCGGATCCTCAACCGGGTGACGCACGACCGCTCCGACGCCGTCCTGCACGAACTCGTCGACGGCATCATCGGCGACAACTACCCGGTGCCCGACCGCATCCTGCCGTTCGTCGCGAAGTCCGTGCACGAGTACCTGGTGCACGCCATGGGCGGCCGACAGCCCGAGGCCCCCTACGACCTGTTCGCGGTCGAGGGCGGCACCGCCGCCATGTGCTACATCTTCGACTCGCTCCAGGTGAACCGGGTGCTGCGGGCGGGCGACCGGATCGCGCTGATGACCCCGATCTTCACGCCCTACCTGGAGATCCCGCACCTGGACCGGTACGGCTTCGACGTCGTCGAGGTCAGCGCCTCGCGCGGGACCGCGGACGGCTTCCACACCTGGGACTACGACGACGCCGAGCTGGACAAGCTCGCCGACCCCTCGGTCCGCATGGTCTGCCTGGTCAACCCCAGCAACCCGCCGTCGGTGGCCCTGTCGGAGCGGGCCCTGGACCGCATCCGCGACATCGTGGAGAACCGCAACCCGGACCTGGTCATCGTCACCGACGACGTCTACGGCACGTTCGTGGAGGGCTTCACCTCGCTGATGGAGGTGTGTCCGCGCAACACCATCGGCGTGTACTCGTTCTCCAAGTACTTCGGTGCGACCGGCTGGCGGCTGGGGGTCATCGCGCTCCAGCCGGACAACACCGTGGACGCGCAGATCGCCCGGATGGGCGGGGAGGACGCCGAGGCGCACCGGCGCCGCTACGCCTCCCTCACCCTGGACCCGGCGTCGATGAAGTTCATCGACCGGATGGTCGCCGACAGCCGCTCGGTGGCGCTCAACCACACGGCCGGGCTGTCCACGCCCCAGCAGGTGCAGATGGCCCTGTTCGCGCTGTTCGCCCTCACCCACGCGCCGGAGGAGTACCACCGGCCCGTCAACGAGGTGCTGCGCCGCAGGCTCGCCGCGCTGTCGGAGAGCCTGGGCGTGGAGTTCCCCGACAACCCGCTGCGGGCCGGCTACTACGTCGAGCTCGACCTCCTGTACTGGGCCGAACAGCACTGGGGCTCGGAGTTCGCGGCCTGGATGAGGGAGAACTACGAGCCCGTGGACCCGGTGCTGCGCCTGTCCGAGGAGGACGGGGTGGTCCTGCTCAACGGCGGCGGCTTCGACGGCCCGGCCTGGTCGGTCCGGGTCAGCCTGGCCAACCTCGACCACGACGCCTACACCCGGATCGGCCGGGCCCTGCGGGAGATCGGGGAGGAGTACCACCGCCGCTTCACTTCGTCCCACGGCGCCTAGGACCTGTTCTCGGGTGTCCTCCCGTGCCGTCCGGCGTCCGCGGGGCGCCGGCGGGGCCGCAGGTCCCCGCCCCCGGCGGGCGGCGGCGCCGCGGCCGCCGGGCCGTCCGCCGACGGTGATGGCGGGCGGCGGGCGGGCCGGTGCGGAACGGACATTCGAAGGGCACGGCCTGGGCCGCCCCGAGTCGTGAGGAGGCCGCCGTGGGCGGTTGGATCACCGACCTGTTCCAGAACACCCCGGAGATCGCGCTGTTCACCGCGCTGGCGCTGGGGTACGCGTTCGGCAAGGTGCCGTTCGGACCGATCCGGTTGGGCGGGGTGTGCGGCACCCTGCTGGTGGCGCTGGTCATCGGCTACCTGACCGGAGCCCAGCTCGACGACGGGGTCAAGAACCTCGCGTTCGCGCTGTTCATCTTCGCCCTGGGGTTCAGCAGCGGGCCCCAGTTCTTCGCCAACCTCAACCGCAAGGGGTTGCGCTACCTGGGCTTTCCGATCATCGAGGTGGTCTCGGTGATCGGGTTGGTCCTGGTGTTCACGGTCCTGCTGGGGCTGGACCAGGGCACCGCCGCCGGGCTGATGGCGGGCGGCGCCACCGAGTCGGCGGCGCTGGGCACGGCGAGCGAGGCGATCGGCCGCCTGGGCCTGTCCGCCGACGAGACCACGGAGCTCCAGAACAACGTCGCCACCGCCTACACCGTCAGCTACCTGTGCGGTCTCATCACCATCGTGCTGCTGACCAGCCAGATCGCGCCCCGCATCATGCGGTTCGACCTGCGCGAGGAGTCGGCGAAGCTGTGGCAGAAGATGAGCGGCGGCCGGGAGCGGGCCGACGGGGAGACCCCGGCGCTGCCGGACCTGGTGGGCCGCGCCTACCGGGTCGAGCAGTCCGACGGGCGCAGCGTGGACGACATCCACGCCTCCCTGAACGGCCATTCGACCGTCGAGGAGGTGCGCCGCGGCGACCAGACCGTCAAACGCCCCGACCCGGGGTTCCGGGTGCGCACCGGCGACCTGCTGGTGCTGGTGGGCCGCCGGGCGGCGCTGGTGGGCGCCGAGGCGGTCATCGGCCCCGAGCAGGCCGAGGAGCCCGACACCGTCCTCCAGAGCCTGGACGTGGTGCTCACCCACCGCGGCACCGACCACCTGCCGCTGGAGTCGCTGGGCGAGGTGCTCGGCGCCGACCTGCGCGAGGCCGTGTTCATCCGCAGGCTCACCCGCACCGAGCAGGAGATCCCGGCGCTGCCCAAGACCCTGCTGCACACCGGCGACGTGCTCACCATCGTGGGGGCGCCCGCCGATGTGCGGGCGGTCGAGAAGAAGCTCGGGTACCCGGTGGTCTCCCAGAAGACCACCGACTTCGTCTACCTGGGCCTGGGCCTGGTGCTGGGCATCCTGGTCGGCCAGATCGTCATCCCGGTCGGGGGCGCCGACCTCACCCTGGGCACCGGCGGCGGGGCGCTGCTGTCCGGGCTGGTGTTCGGCTACCTGCGGGCCCGGCGGCCCACCTTCGGCTCGCTGCACCCGGCGGCCGCCGGGACGATGAAGGACCTGGGGCTGGCCACCTTCATCGCGGCGGTGGGCATGTCCGCGGGCCCCTCGGCCTGGCAGCTGGTGCAGCACTACGGGGTGATGCTGCCGGTGGCGGCGGTGCTGACCACGCTGATCCCGGCGTCGATCTCGCTGTTCGTGGGCCGCCGGCTGATGAGGATCGAGCCGCCGCTGCTGATCGGCGCGGTGGCCGGGCAGCAGTGCAGCACCCCGGCGATCAGCCAGGTGGTGTCGACGGCCGGGAACACGGTGCCCGTGATCGCGTACACGATCACCTACGCCATCTCCAACATCCTGCTGCCGTTGACCGGGCCGATCATCGTGGCCCTGGCAGGGGCGGTGGTCTAGTACCTGTTCTTTGAATGCTCTCCTGTGCCGCCGGGGGTTCGTGAGGCGCCCGGCGGGGTTCTGGAGGCCCGGAGGAGACGTCCGAGGAACGAGGATGTCGACGCAGGGCCGAAGGTTCCCGCCCTCAGGGGGCGCCGAACACGAACCGAAGCGAAGCGGAGGTTCAAAAATCACGGTCTAGTACCGAGGGACACGCGAGGGGCCCGCCGCCGGCCGGACCGGTGGCGGGCCCCTCGCGTGTCCGGTGCCGCCCGGGACCGCGTTTCCGGGGGGCCGGGCTTGTCCCCGGAACGCGGCTCTGGTGGTATGGATGTGTCCCCCGTCACCCTCGGCGGGGCGCACCCCGATCTGGCGCACGGAGCACGCGCGGGCGTGCCACGGACGGCTCCGCCGTGCGTCCGCGCCGGAGGAGACATGACCCGTCCCCCGCGGGAGAGCGGCCGCACGGACCCGTTCTCCGACATCCCCCCGGAGGTGGGCGCCCGCATGCGCTCCCTCGCACCGGTACTGGTGGAGGAGGCGCTCGCCGGCATCCACCACAGGCTCGGCGAGGCCCTGGTGGCACCGGACGCGAAGGCGGGGGCGCGCCGCCTGCTCGACATCGGGGTGAAGGGGTTCATGGAGCGGTTGGGGACCGGCCGCGGCCCCGACGAGGCGCTGCTCGCGCGCTTCCGGGCGTTCGGCGCCCACGAGGCCGGGCACGGACGCGGCCTGGAGCGCCTGCACGCCGGGATGCGCGTCATCGCCGCCGCCGTCTGGCGCGTCCTGTCCGACGACGACACCCTGTCCCGCGACCTGCTGGGGCCGCTGGGCGAGGCCGTCCTGCTCTTCGAGGAGGAGCTCGGCGAGGCCGCGGCCCAGGGGCACGCCCGGGTGAGCGCCGCGGGCGCCGACGCCTCCCGGCACCGCCGCACCCGGTTCCTGGAGGCCCTGCTGGCCGGGGTCGGCCGGGATCCGGCGGCGGTCACAGCGCTGGCCCGCGGCGCCCACTGGCGCACGCCCGAGCGCGCCGCCGTGGTGCTGCTCCACCCCGGGTCCGCGGGCGAGGGGGCCGCCCGGTCCGACGCCCTGCCCCCGTCGCTGCCGCCCGATGCCCTGGTGGACCTGGAGCGCCCCGAGCCCTGCGCCCTGGTGCCCGACCCCGAGGGCCCCGGCAGGCTGCGGGCCCTGGAGCGGTCGCTGCGGGGCTCCTGCGCGGTGCTGGGGCCGAGCGTGCCGCTGGAACGCGTCCCGGAGTCGCTGGAGCGGGCCCGGGAACTGGCCGAGCTCGTGCGTTCGGGCGCGGTCCCCGGGGAGGGGCTGGTGCGCTGGGACGACCACCTGCTGGCGCTGCTGCTGTCCCGCGACCCCGCCCTGCTGTCGGCGATGGCCCGGTCCCGGCTGGCACCGCTGGCCGAGCTGCGCCCGCACCAGCGGGAGCGGATGGCCCAGACCCTACTGGCCTGGCTGGAGGCCGGGTCCAACGCCAACGAGGCCGCCGAGCGGCTGCACATCCACCCGCAGACCGTGCGGTACCGGATGCGGCGGCTGGAGGAGCTGTTCGGTGCGCGGCTGCGCGACCCCGGCGAGCGGTTCGAGCTCGAACTCGTGCTGCGCGCCCGCGGGCTGCCCGGGACCGCCGAAGGGCTCTGAGGGCCGCTCGGAGGGTCCCGGGCCGAACGGGGCCGGCCCCCGCGGGGTCAGTCCCGCGGGGCCAGGGCCCGCACCACCCGGGCCGGGTCGGTCCCCGGCGGCAGGATCGGGGCCAGGGCCGGGGTGGTCACCCCGTTCTCGACGTAGGCGGCGACGCGCTCGCGGCAGTACCCGGCCGGTCCGTGCACGATCAGCTCGTCCACCACCGCGTCGGGGATGGCGGCCAGCGCGCCCTTGCGGTCGCCCTCCTCCCAGGCCTTCCACATCGGGGCCAGCTCCTCTCGGCCCAGCCACTCGTGGAACGCCCGGTAGACCGGGACGTTGAGGTAGGCCGCGATCGCCCGGCGGCCGATCCCCCGGGCGGTGTCCGGGTCCACTTCGGGGATGACGAAGATCCGGGCGACGATCTCCTTGCCCTCGCCCTGTTCGTGCACGTGGGGGACCACGGTGCGCACGTCCTCGGCGGACAGCCAGTTGATGATGGCGCCGTCGGCCTCGCGTCCGGCCAGCCGCAGCATGCCCGGGCGCAGCGCCGCCACCAGGATCGGCGGGGCCTGCGGCGGCACCGCCCCCAGGGTGAAGCCCTGGACGGAGAACGTGTCGTAGTCGGCCTTGACCCGGGCACCGGTGAACGCCTCGCGCAGGAAGCGGACGGTGTCGCGGACCTTCTTGTAGGGCTCGGTGAAGGGGACGGCGTTCCAGCGCTCGACGATGATGTTGGAGGAGGTGCCCAGCCCCAGGGCGAACCGGCCGGGCGCGGCCGCGGCCAGCGTCGCCGCGCTCATCGCCAGGGTCGCCGGGCCGCGCGTGTAGGCGGGCACGATGGCGGTGCCCAGGCGCAGGTCGGGGGCCCAGACCGAGGCCAGGGCCAGGGGGGTGAACGCGTCGGTCGAGCCCGCCTCGGCCGACCACAGGTCGGTGTAGCCCTGGTCGGGCATGCGCTCGATGATCGCTCTCTGATCGGGGAGCGGGATCCCTTCGAGCGGAACGGTCATGCCCCAGCGACTGGTCATGGTGGCTCCCTGTCGGTGTCGTCCGTGCCGGTGACCCCCGACCATACCGCCCGGTCGGTCTGCCGTCTTCGGGCGGCCCCGCGACACGGCGGCCGGGAGCCGGGACGCGCGGTCGCGCACCGGCGTATGTTCGTAGGGCCCGAGAAACAGCAACGAACGAAGGAGGCCCCTCACCGTGGCCGTGCCACCCTCCCCCTACGACTTCCTGCCCCCGGTCGCGTCGTTCACCGTGACCAGCACCGACGTCGCCGACGGGCGCGCCCTGCCCCGAGCCCAGGTCAGCGGGATCATGGGCGCGGGCGGCGAGGACGTCTCGCCGCAGCTGTCCTGGAGCGGCGCCCCCGAGGGGACGCGGAGCTTCGCCGTGACCTGCTTCGACCCCGACGCCCCCACCGCGAGCGGGTTCTGGCACTGGGCGGTGGCGAACATCCCCGCCGACGTCACCGAACTGCCCGCGGGGGCCGGGTCCGGCGAGTCCGGCGCCCTGCCCGCCGGGGCCGTCACCCTGCGCAACGACGCCGGGTCCCACCGCTACATCGGCGCCGCCCCGCCGGCCGGGCACGGACCGCACCGGTACTTCTTCGTGGTGCACGCCGTGGACGTCCCCGAACTGTCCGTGGACGCCTCCGCCAGCCCCGCGTTCCTCGGGTTCAACCTGTTCTCGCACTCCATCGGGCGCGCGATCGTCACCCCCGTCTACGAACAGAGGTAGGACGGTCGGACGGCGTGTCGAGGGCGGGTGTCCTCTCCCCAGAGAGCACCCGCCCTCGGCCCTCTTCCTCCCGGGGGCCGATGGATACACGCGCGAGGGGCCCCCGCGGTTCACCGCCGAGCCGGAACCGGCCAATGACGGGCCATCGCGCCCGCCGCGGACTACTCTCGGTCCATCCCCCGCGATCCGCCCGACACGGCTTGGAAGGATTCGTCCGGTGCCAGAGAAGTCTTCGAGGAAACCGACCATCGTGGTGACGACGGCGGGGTCGGCGCCCACCCCCGGCACCATCCTCCACCTGCGGTCGCGGGGCTACCGCGTGGTCGCCACCGACGTCGACCCGACCGCACCGGGCCTGTACCTCGCCGACCGCGGCCACCTCGTCCCCCCGGGCGACAGCGAGGCCTTCCTGCCCCGCATGCGCGCGCTGTGCGCCGAGGAGGGCGCCGCCGCGGTCGTCCCCCTGGTCGACGAGGAGCTGCTGCACGTCGGCGGCCTGGCCGAGGACGGCGTCGCCGTGCTGCTGCCGCTGCCCGGGTTCGTCGCCACCTGCCTGGACAAGTACCGGCTCATGCGCGAACTCGACGCCGCCGGGATCGGCGTCCCCCGCACCCGGCTCGCCTCCGAGTGGCCCACCGACACCTTCGACGCCGCACGGGGCCTGGTGGTCAAGCCGCGCAGCGGCCGGGGCAGCCGCGGGGTGCGGTTCGTCGACTCCGTCGGCGACCTGGCCCGGGTCGTGGCCGAGAGCGGCCTGCCCGCCGACGAGCTCATCGTCCAGGAGCGGATCACCGGGCCCGAGTACACCGTGTCCGTGGTGGTCTGGCGCGACGGCGGCGTGCAGGCCGTCGTCCCCAAGGAGGTCGTCCTCAAGCAGGGCGTCACCAAGTACGCGGTGACCCGCCGCAACGAGGCGGTCATCGAGACCTGCCGGGCGGTCCAGGAGTCCCTGCGGGCCGACGGCCCCTTCAACGTCCAGCTGAGCCTGGACGGGGACGGCGCGCCCCGGGTGTTCGAGATCAACCCGCGCTTCTCCTCCACCTCCGCCCTCACCACCGCCGCCGGGGTCGACGAGATCGCCGGGCTGGTGGGCCAGGCCGTGGGGGGCGGTCCGCGGCTCGCCGACGACTGGCGCGAGGGGGTGGCCATGGTGCGGCACTGGACCGACGACTTCATCGACGAGGAGCAGTTCACCTCGCACGGCATCAGCCCGGCGCCCGCGGCCGTCGGCGTCCCGGTCCGGGACCCCGCCCTGGCCCCGGCGACCCCGCTCGCGGGGCGGTGAGCGGACCCGTGAGCGAGCTGTTGAGCGGAACGGCCGACGGGGCCGCAAAGGGCCCGGGGAGCGCGCACCCGCTGGCGGAGGCGGTGGCCGGAGCGGTCACCGAGGTCGGCGCCCTGCTGCGCGAATGGCGCGGGGACGCCGAGGCCCTGCGGGGGGTGTGGGAGGGGAGCCAGTTCAAGGCCGGGGCCGACGCCCGGGCGCACCGGGCTCTGTCCGACCGGCTCACCGCGATCGACCCGGACATCCCCGTGGTCAGCGAGGAGGACCCCGGCTCCCTGGCCCGGGAGCGGCCGCCCCGGTACTGGCTGATCGACCCCGTCGACGGGACCGCCAGCTACGCGCACGGGTTCCCCGGGTACGTCACCCAGGCCGCCCTGGTCATCGGCGACCGCCCCGAGGTCGCCGCCGTGTACGCCCCCGAGTCCCGGACCCTGTACACCGCCGTGCGCGGCCGCGGAGCCCGCCGCGACGGCGTCCCCCTGCCCCGCCACCCGGCCGTCCCGCCCGGGCAGGGGGTGCTCACCGACAACATCCCCGAACCGCGCGGCATCGCCGCCCGGGTCGCCGAGCGCTTCGGGTACGGCGGCTACCTGGAGAGCGGCAGCATCTCCCTGAAACTGTGCCTGATCGCCGAGGGGACCGCCCACCTGTTCGTCAAGGACGTGCCCGTGCGCGACTGGGACGTGGCCGCGCCCGGCCTGGTCCTGGCCGAGACCGGGGGCCTGCTCACCCGGCTGGACGGTACGCCCTTCCCCTACCGGGGAGGGTACGAGCACACCGGCTTGGTCGGCGGAGCCGACCCGGCGACCTGCCGCACGGTCGCGCGCTGGCTCACCGCCCGATGACCCTTCCCCCGTCCCGGGGGTCACGCGTATCGTGTGGGCACCGCACCGCGCCCCGGGGGGTGGGAAGTGGAGAACAGGTACCGCACACGCGCCTCCGACGACGAGCGCGAGCAGATCGTCGAGCGGCTCACCACGGCGTTCGTGGAGGGCCGCCTGGACCTGGTCGAGTACGAGCGCCGGGTGGAGTCGGCACTGAGCGCGGTGCTGATCGGCGAGCTCGACCGGCTCATCGCCGACCTGCCCGCGCCCGCCCCGCCGCCGCTCGTGCCGTCCGCCCGGGAGGAACCCCGGTGGGAGCACGCCGACGAGTGGCGGTGGTGGCTGGGCATCGCCGTGCTCCTCACGGGGGTGTGGGGCGCGGCGGTCCTCATCGGCGGCGAACCCGTGCCGTACTGGCCGCTCGTCCCCCTGGGGATCTGGGCGGCGGTGCTGCTGGCCTCCCTCATCTGGCCCGACGAGGGCGAACCCCTCTAGGCCGGGTTCTTTGAACCTCCGCCGCGCCTCGGCCCGCCCGGCGCCCGCCACCGCCCTCGACGGACGGCCTGCGGCCGCAGCCCGGCCACCTCGCCCGGCGCCCCCTGAGGGAGGGGAACCCTCGGCCCCTCCGGAGCGGTCCTCGCCCGCCCGGCGAGTGGCGGAAGGTCCTCGACGGACGGCCTGCGGCCACAGGCCTCCCTCGGGAACCGCTCCTCCGGGGCCTCCAGAACCCCATCGGGCGCCTCACGAACCCCAGTGGCAGAGGAGACTCAGCCCACGGCGTGGAGCCAGCGGACGGGGGCGCCGTCTCCGGCGTAGCGGAAGGGCTCCAGCTCCTCGTCCCAGGCGCGGCCGGTGAGGCGGTCGATCGCCGCGGCCAGGTCGGAACCGCCGCCGGCGGCCTCCTCCACGGCCAGGCGCAGCCTGCCCTCCGGTACCAGGACCTCCCCGGCGGCGCTGGTGACCGCGGTGAACATACCGAGGGACGGCGTGTAGCTGTAGCGCACGCCGTCGCAGCCGGGCGACCCCTCCTCGGTCACCTCGAACCGCAGGCGCTGCCACGTGTTCAGCGCCGAGGCCACCTGCCCCGCGGTCCCCGGCCGCCCCTGCCAGTTCAGCTCGGCGCGGTGGTTGCCGGGTGCCGCCGGCTGGGCGACCCAATCGAGTTTCACGGGCACTCCTACGACACCCGCGACCGCCCACTCGACGTGTGGGCACAGCGCCGCGGGCGCGGAGTGGACGTACAAGACGCCACGTGCGGACACCGAACCTCCTGATACGAACGAGTGCGCTTCCCCGACGCCCTCGTACCACGAGAAGGTTGCATACCCGCCTGAATGCCTTTGCCCCATTGTGCCCGAAGGGCACCCTGAGGACCAGCGATCTTCTGGGATCTCCCAGTATCCCCCGCCCCTCCGGAGTAACGTGTGCCCCGAAGGTGCTATGGGGGAATCCGATCATAGTGGGGGCGCGTTTGCCAGACCAGTCGCACGAGGACCCTGAAACCGTACTTTCCAGCGACCTACGGCACGAACACCCCTCGACATTGGCCACAAGCGGACTCGGCCTTGACGACGCCGAACTCGTGCGCCGGGCCGCGAATGGCAGCCGCGAGGCCTGGCGGGACATCGTCGACCGCCACCTGCCGATGGTCAACGGCATCGCCCGCTCCTTCGGGCTGTCCGCGCCGGACCGCGAGGACGTCGTCCAGACGGTGTGGCTGACCCTCAACCTGCACCTGCCCCGGCTCCGCGAGCCGCACCGCCTGCGAGCCTGGCTGTCCCGGGTCACCCGCGACAAGTGCCTGCGCCAGCGCGGGCGCGACGCCCGCCAGTACCCGACCGACCCGGAGGAGTTCGCCCGCGTCGGCGGGAACGCCCCGGACCCGGAGGCCGAGTACCTGCGCAAGGAGCGCGACGAGGCGCTGCACCGGGCGGTCGACCGCCTGCGCGACCCCGCCGAGCGCCGGGCCGCGCTGCGCATCCTCGAACCCGGTTCCACCCCGCCGCCGCAGGACCGCCGGGCCGCGTTCAACGAGCGCCGCCGCATGGTCCGCCGGCTGCGCAACACCCTGGAGGACGAGATATGAGCAGCCGGGAGGAGCGGGAGGGCCTCGAGGGCCGGGAGGCCGCGCTGGCGGCCTTCGACCGGAGCGTGGACGCCGTGGACCTCGCCGTCCTCGTGGCCGAGCGGGGCCCCCGCACCGAGGAGGTGCGCTCGGTGGACGACCCGGTCGTCGGGGAGCTGTCCTTCGAGTTCGGGGACGTGCGCATCGACCTGGCCCTGCACGCCCGCGGCCCCTCCCGCACCCTGTCGGGGACGGTCCGGGGCGATTTCGAGTACGCCCTGCTGGAGGCCCACCGGCCGGGCGGCGGCGAGGACGTCGCCTCCGTCGAGGAGACCGGCGAGTTCGCCCTGCCGGACCTGCGCCGCGGGCCGATCCGGCTCACCCTCCGCCGCGACGCCGAGGCCCCGCTCAGCACGGAGTGGTTCACCCTCTGACCGCCGTCCGCAGACAGGGCCGGACGGTCACAGAAGGGGCGGTTCCGAATTGCCATTGCATCCCGCCGGGAACCCCCGCGCGCTCGTCGGCCTTCGCACCCCCTTGTCCGCTTTTGGGCGGCCGGCTCCGAGGTGACTTCATGTTCTCACCTCCACACGGACCGTCACCCGCTGCTATTCCTAGAGGTGCTCCTCCCCCTCGGAGAAAGGCGGCCGGACCTTGCCCCCGTCCCGTCCCGCACCCCGTTCCTCGACCCCCTCCGTCCGTTGGCGAACAGGCCGGGACGGGCGGGTGGAAAGGTCCGGCCGCCTCCTCCTCCAACGGGTGGTCCTCGGTGTCGCCCTGGCCGAGCGCGGGCTGTTCGACCGGACCGTGGAGATCCTCGACGACACCCACGTCCGGCTGCGGCGGCACCCGTTGGCGGAGGAGGCCGCGCCCGTCCTGCCCGGGTTCCTCGCCAACCTGGGGCTGGCCCGGATCCTGTGCGGAGGGTTCGGCGCGGCCGAGGACCACCTGGAGGAGGCCCGTTCCCTGGCGTTGGAGCGGGACCTGCACCTGTTGGAGCTGGTCACCCGGCAGAACCTGGGCTGCCTGGCACTGCGCAGGGGCGACGCCGCCGGGGCGATCGCCACGTTCACGGGCCTGGCGCACCGGCTGCCGACCGACCGGCGCGAGGCGCTGTGCGCCGACCTGGCGGAGGCCCTGCTGGCCGAGGGACACCTGGAGGAGGCCGCGCTCACCCTGGCGGACGGCCCGTGGGCGCACGGCCGGTCGGCGCAGCCGGTCACCCTGCTGGTGGAGGCCAAACTGCGGCTGCTGCGCGGCGACCGCCACCGGGCGCGGGAGCTGGCCCGCCGGGTTCGGGAGACCCACGGCCCGGGGTCGCTGTGGTACCGCCTGGCCGTGCGGCTGGAGGAGATGGCCGAACGGGTGTGCGCGGCCCCGCTGGACTGGTCGTCCGCGTCGCCGCAGGAGCGGGCGCACGCCGCACTGGAACTGCGGCGGCCGGTGAGCGCCTCCGAGCCCGTTCCCCGCCTGGTCGCGGCGCACCGGGCGGTGGACGTGCAGCTCCCCCCGTGGCCCCCGGCCCCGCGGAAGGCCGATGGCGCACGGGCGGCCCGCACCGAACAGCCGCCCCCGGAACCGCGGGCGCTCCGGTTCCCCGAGGGATCCGCCGGTCACCGGCCGGCCGGCGGTGCGCGGGGGGCCGGGGGCCGGCGGGCGGCCCCCGGTTCGCGGCTGACCCGTGAGTCACAGGAGGTCCGCGGCCCGTGGACCGCCTTCGCGGGGCCCGCCGAAGCGGACCCCCGGGTGCTCGGGGACCCGCAGGTGGCGCGGGCCGGGGTGGAGGTGTCGCTGGCGCGGGGCGACCTGCGCGGTGCGCTGGAGTGGGCCGAGTTCACCGTGCCCCCGGCGCCGCGGGTGCCGGCGGGGCGGTGCGACCCGGTGGTCGAGCGGTACCGGGAGGCGCTGGCGAACGGACGGGACCGGCACTGCCTGGTGTACGCGCGGCGGTGGGAGCGGGCGCGGTACGCGCAGGGTGCGGCCGCGCGGGAGTGCGCTCCGGTGGGCGCCCGGCTGGCCGGGCTGCTGGGCGGCCGGGCGTTCGTGCGCCTGGTGGTCGTGGGCGACGTGGTGGCGCTGGTCGTGGTCGACGGCCGGGTGCACGCCCGGTCGCTGGGCCCGCCCGCGCGGGTGGCGCGGGAGTTCGGCGCGGCGCTGGCCCCCGTGCTGGAGCTGGTGGACGACCGGCCGCTGGTGGTCGCCGCCGACCCGCGGCTGGGCCACCCGCCGTGGGGCGCGCTGCCCGGGCTGCGCGGCCGGCCCGTCGCGGTGGTGCCGTCGGCGCGGGCGTGGGCGGACCGGGTGGTGCGGCCGCTCCCCCGGTGGCGGCGGGTGCTGCTGGCGGCGGGCCCGGCGCCGCGGGGCGCCGTCCGCGAGGTCGCCGACCTGGGCAGGGTCCACTCCCGGGCGCACAGGGCCGTGCGGGTCGGCGAGGTGGCGGCGGGCGCCGCGGGCTGCGACCTGGTGCACCTGTCCGGGCACGGCCGGGTGGCCGAGCGCTCCCCGCTGCTGTCGTCGGTCGCCCTGGCCGACGGCCCGCTGCTGGCCCTGGACCTGGTGTCGGCGGCGCCTCCGGAGGTGGTGGTGCTGACCTCGTGCGGGGCCGGGCGCTTCGCCGGGGCACTGCTGGAGGCGGGGGTGCGCGCCGTGGTGGCCAGCCCGGCCCCGGTACGCGATGCCGGGACCGGGCGGGCCGTGGCCGGTTTCCACCGGGCGCTGGCGGCGGGCGCCGCCCCGCCCGAGGCGGTGGCCGCCCACCTGGGGCGGCACGGCTTCGTGTGTCTGGGGGCCTGACTCACCAGCCCCGTTCGCGCCACTCGTCCAGGTGGGGGCGCTCCACTCCCAGAGTGGTGTCGCGCCCGTGGCCGGGGTAGACCCAGGTGTCGTCGGGCAGGACCCCGAACACGCGCTCCTCGACGTCGCCGAGAAGGGTTCGGAAGTCCTCGTCGGACCAGGTGCGGCCGACCCCTCCAGGGAAGAGGCTGTCGCCGGTGAACAGGTGGACGTGCCCCTCGGGGTCGTCGTAGCGCAGCGCGATCGACCCGGGCGTGTGGCCGCGCAGGTGGATGACGGTGAGGTGGCAGTCCCCCACGGAGATCCGCGAGCCGTGGACGACGGGCTCGTCGACGGAGACGGGCAGTTCCTCGCCGTCCTCGGGGTGGGCCACGGTGCGGGCGCCGGTCTCGCCGACCACCTCGGCCAGGGCCTGCCAGTGGTCCTGGTGGCGGTGGGTGGTGATCACCCGGTCGAGGCCGTCGGCGCCGATGAGTTCGAGGATGCGGTCGGGCTCGGCGGCGGCGTCGATGAGGGCGGCCTCGCCGGTGGAGCGGCAACGCAACAGGTAGGCGTTGTTCTCCATGGGGCCGACGCTGATCTTGGTGATGGTCAGATGCGGTAGTCGTCGCAGGTCGGCGGGGCCGCCGACCCTGGTATCTCCGGAGTAGCTCACCCGACCATTGTGACCTCTGCGCAGGAGCGGACGCACCGGACGCCCCGAAAGGAGGGGCGTCCGGCCGCGGTCACCTGGCCCAGCGCGGCGGGCGCTTCTCGAAGAAGGACAGCCGGCCCTCGGCGGCGTCCTCGCCGGCGAAGAACTCGGCGGACAGCTCCCCCATGCGGGCGAACGCCTCGGCCCGCCGCTCGGGGGCGGCCAGCGCCCCGGCGCCGAGTTCGCCGAGCAGTTCCTTGGTGCGCGAGAGCGCCTTGGGCGCGGAGCCGCGGATGCCCTGGAGGACGGCGTCGAGGGCGTGCGCCATGTCGCGGTCGGGCACCGCCTGGGTGATGAGCCCGGCCTTGGCGGCGGCGGAGGCGTCGAAGAGCTCGCCGGTGAGGAAGTAGCGGCTGAGCTGGCGCGAGTGCATCCGGGCGGACACGGGGACGGAGATGATCGCGGGCACCACGCCGATGCGCACCTCCGTGAACGCGAAGGTGGCGCTCTTGGGGGCCAGGGCGATGTCGGCGGCGGCGACCAGGCCGATGCCGCCGGCGCGGGCGGCGCCGTTGAGGACGGCGATGACGGGCTTGGGGGCGCCCATGATCTGCTCGAAGACCTCCGGCAGCTCCGGGGCGGGCTCGACGGGCTCCCCGGCCAGCGCGGCGGCGACCTCCTTGAGGTCGGCCCCGGCGCAGAACACGGGCCCGGTGCCGGTGAGGACGACGGCGCGCACCTCGTCGTCGGCCATGGCGTCGGACAGCGCCTTGGAGAGCTCCGACCGCAGCCGCGCGGACAGCGCGTTGCGGTTGCGGGGGGAGTCGAGGGTGACCGTGGCCACCCCCCTGTCCACGTCGAGGCGTACCAGGGGCGTGTCGTCCTTGGGCGTCGGGGACGAGTGCTGCGTCATCGCAGACCGACCTTTCTCCGGGTCCATCATCTCCGCGGGTGCGGGGAGTGTGTGAGAGCGGGCGCGCCGTCGGGGTACGGCGTGCACGGAAACGCCTGGTTTGTGACCGGACGCGCCTCTCTTGTGGCGGAATGCACGAATCCGGTTCCACCCTAGACGGACGGGTCGCCGGGGCACCACGGCCGGGTGAACCGTGTTCGTTAAGTCCGTGTCACGGCCGGGGGGCGAACGCGTGAAACGCGGCGGGGCCGGGGACCGCGGCGGTCCCCGGCCCCGCAGGGTCCCGGTGTCAGCGGGTGGCCGCCGACAGCGCGTTCGCGAAGTTCAGCATGGTGGCGACGGCCTCGGCCCCGTCGGCCGCCTCGCTCACCCGCAGGGTGAGCGGCTCGGCGGTGATGGCGCCGGTGTAGCCGTGGTCGAGCTCGCAGCTCTCGTCGGCGCAGGAGGCCGGCTCCAGGTCGATGTGGGCGACCGCGCCCCAGTTGACGGAGAGGTTGACGCTGAGGACCAGCTCGCTGGGCATGCTCCCGGGCGTGTACTGCGCGGGGTTGGGCACGACCCTGGTGAGGGCGACCGACTGGATGTTGCCGAGCTGGATGCTGTCGGTGGTGGTGGACGCGTGCGAGGTGCCGCCGGGCTCGGTGGGCGGGTGCTCGTCGGTGTGGCACACCACGAGCCGGGTGGCGGTGAGCAGCATGACGGTGATGTGCCGCCGCATCTCCATCGCCGGGTCGAAGGTCGCCTCGTGGTGCACGACGAACGCCTCGGCGCTCTCGTCGCCCAGGGCCGTGGCGACGGCGTCGATCACCAGCGCGGGATAGTAGCCGCTGCGTTCGATCTCCAGCCGCCAGTCCGTGGACACGGCGCGTGTTTTCCTCATATCCCTATCCTGCCTCCTCCCCGCGGCACTTCGCGACCGCTGGGAGAAACGGGATGCCCAGTGCCTGATCAGGACGCCACCCCTCGCCCGGACCCGGGCGCGGGCCGCCGCATCAGAACGTCACCCCGCGCAGCCGCCGGGGGCCGGCGTCGGGCCGGACCTCGGGGGCCTCGCGCAGCCACATGCGGGCGCCGAGCACGTGCGCGCCGGTGGCGTTGACCAGCACCGGGTCCAGGTCGATGTAGCCGATCTCGGGGAACGCCTCCACCAGGCGCGAGACACGGATGAGGAGCTCCTCCAGCGCCTCCACGTTGGGCTGCTCGGCCAGGGAGGTGGCCCCGGCGGGCAGCCCGAACAGCAGCGGCGCGGCGCGCACGGCGTGGATGAGGTCGGCGGCGTCCATGTCGGTGAGCGGGGCCAGCCGGAACGCCCGGTCGTCGAGGAGTTCGGCGGTGACGTCGGCCAGGCCGAAGGAGACCACCGAGCCGAACGACCGGTTGTCGCCCGCGCGCACCACGGTGGGCACCCCGGGGGCGACCATGCGCTGCACGACCAGGTCGGCCTCCGCGCCGAACCGGTCGGCCAGCGACAGGTAGGCGCTGCGCACGTCGTCGGGGGTGCGCAGGTCGGCGCGGACGAAGGTGCCCCCGGCCCGCACCCGCAGGTCGGGCGAGTCGGCCTTGACCACCACGGGGTAGCCCAGCCGCCCGGCGGCCACCACGGCCTCGTCGGCGGAGGACACGGGGATGTCGGGGTAGGCGGTGATGCCGTAGCAGGAGAGGAGTTCGCGGGTGTCCTCGGCGGAGACCGCGGTGTCCTCGTCGTAGCGGCGCTCGCCGCCGAACCAGACCTCCTCCCCCGGGGCGTTCTTGAGCGCCCGGGTGATGGTGGCGCGGGCCCGGGCGCCGTCGATGTCGGGCAGCTCGGGGTGGCGGCCGGGCTTGCGGTCGCGCCACTGGGTGTACCGGGTGGCGTAGGCCAGGGCGCGCACGGCGTCCTCGGGCGCGGGGTAGGAGGGCACCGAGCCGCGCAGGGTCTCCCCGCGCTCGCCCACGTGGCGCAGCTCCTCGGGGACGCCCTGGCGGGCCAGGTAGGTGGTGACGATGGGCTTGTCCGAGCCCAGCGAGCGGGCCCGCAGCACCCGGGCGACGTCGTCGGAGATGGGGTGCAGGGCGGGGACGAACACGACCACGACGGAGTGGACCTCGTCGTCGGCCAGCGCCGCCTCCAGGGCCCGGTCGAAGTCGTCCGCGGTGGCCTGCGGGCCCAGGTTGACGGGGTCGTGCGGCTTGAGGCCCTGGCGGACCGCGGCGTCCTTGACCAGCAGCTCCAGGGAGTCGGAGTTGCCGATGACGCCGACCCGGGGGCCCTTGGGGAGGGGCTGGTAGGCGAACACCTGGGCCGCGTCGAACATCTGCGTGATGTCGTCGACCCGGACCACGCCGGCCTGCTGGAACAGCGAGGTGACGGCGTAGTCGGGCAGCGCCAGCCCGCCCGCCGCGTGCCCCGTGGGGGTGGTCTGCGCGGACCCGCCGCTGCGCACCGCCACGACCGGCTTCAGCTTGGCCAGGCGCCGGGCCAGGCGGGTGAACTTGCGCGGGTTGCCCAGGGACTCCAGGTACTGGAGGACGACCTCGGTGGAGGGGTCCTCCTGCCAGTACTGCATGAGGTCGTTGCCGGACACGTCGGCGCGGTTGCCCGCGGAGACGAACGTGGACAGGCCCATGCCCCGGTCGGCGACGCGCTGAAGGATGGCCCGGCCCAGGGCGCCGGACTGGGAGAAGAACCCGATGGGACCGCTGCGGGGCAGGTCGGGCGACAGGGTGGCGTTGAGGGACACCGAGGGGTCGGTGTTGGCGACGCCCAGGCAGTTGGGGCCGACCACGCGCATCCCGGCGGCGCGGGCGGTGCGCACCAGCTCGTCCTGGCGGGCGCGCCCCTCGGGACCGGTCTCGCCGAAGCCGGAGCTGACCACGATCAGGCCGTGCACGCCCTTCTCGGCGCACTGCTCCACCACGTCCGCGACCGCGTCGGCGCGCACGGCGACCACGGCCAGGTCCACCTGGTCGGGGATGTCCAGCACGGAGGGGTAGGCGCGCACGCCCACGACGGCCTTGGCCTCGGGGTGGACCGGGTAGACGGGGCCCTGGAACTCGCTGTCGAGGAGGTTGCGCAGGGCGGTCTGGCCGATGGTGTGGGCGGTGCGGCTGGCGCCGATGACCGCGACGGACTCCGGGAACAGCAGCCGGGCGATGGAGCGCGACTCGGCGCGCTGCTCGCGGGCCCGCATGACCTCGGTGGAGTCGTCGGTGGGCTGGATGTCGAGGGTGAGCCGGATGACCCCCTCGTCGAAGGTCTGCTGGGCGGTGTACCCGGCCTCGCGGAAGACGTTGATCATCCGCCGGTTCTCCGGGAGCACGTCGGCGATGAACCGGCGGATGCCGCGTTCGCGGGCGGCCGCGCCGATGTGCTCCAGCAGGACGGAGGCCAGCCCGCGCCCCTGGTGGGCGTCCTCCACGACGAAGGCGACCTCGGCCTCCTCCGGGGCGACCTTGTCGTAGCGCACCACCGCGACGAGGGCGTCGGAGATGGTGGCGACCAGGGCCACCCGGTCCTCGTAGTCGACCGTGGTGAAACGTCTCACGTCGCGGTCGGAGAGGCGGGGGTAGGGCGCGAAGAACCGGTAGTAGATCGTCTCCGGGGAGAGTCTGCCGTGGAACTCGCGCAGCAGGTCGGCGTCGTCCGGGGTGATGGGGCGCAGGTGGGCGGTGCCTCCGTCGGTGAGGACGACGTCGGCTTCCCAGTGGTTCGGGTAGGACTGCACGACTGCGAGACTAGACGACAATCGGTCGATTCCGGGGAAAGTCGATGCGGTCGGCGCGAAAACACCCGCGGTACGTCCCGTCCCCGGGGGCCGGAGGTCCCGATCCGGGACCGAGCACCCTATGGCCGGATACGCTTGTCCACGGGGCTCGGCTCCGGGACGAGGGCCCCGAATCGGCGTGTGTCCGGGGTGCCGTCACTTCGTTACACACCGCTGACGATTCACCTGTTAACGTCGAGCGGGCACGAATTCTCATGACTCGGTGGTGGCTGGCGATATGACACGAGTGGTCGTGATCGGTGATCTGATGACCGACGCCGTCGCGCGCGCGTTCCACCCGTTGGCCCGCGGCAGCGACACCCCGGCGTCGGTGGTGATGTACGGAGGCGGCTCGGGGGCCAACATCGCCTCCTGGCTGGCCGTGGAGGGCACCGAGACCACGTTCGTGGGCCGGCGCGGATCCGACATCACCGGGCGCACCCGCGAGATGGAGCTGATGGGCTACGGGCTCGACTCCCGGATGGTGATGGACCCCGAGGTCGCGACCGGGACCTGCGTGGTGATGATCACCCACCGGGGCGACCGGACGATGCTGAGCGACCCGGGCGCCAACGCCCGCCTCCAGCCCGAGGACCTGCCGCGCGACGTGTTCGGCCCGGACGGGCACCTGCACGTGTCGGGCTACACGCTGATCAACGCGGACTCGCGCCGGGCGGCGCGGGTGGCGCTGCGGATGGCGCGCGAGAGCGGCATGTCCATCTCGGTGGACGGCGGCTCGCACGCCCCGCTGGAGCGCGCCGGCGCGGAGAACTTCCTGGACTGGACGCAGGGCGCCCGCCTGCTGTTCGCGAACCTGGCCCAGGCCAAGGTGCTGACCGGCCGGGAGGACCCGGAGGCGGCGGCCAAGGTGCTCACCGCCTGGTTCCCGAACGTGGTGCTGAAGCTGGGCGAGGAGGGCGGCCTGTGGGCGTCCAAGACCCGCGACGACGTGGTGTGGGCCCCGGCCGACCAGGTGGACCCCTCGCCGGGCTCGGTGGGCGCGGGCGACGCGTTCATCGCGGGCTTCCTGCCCGCGTGGCTGGCGGGCCGCCACCCCAAGGAGGCCCTGGCCCGGGCGCACCGCCTGGCGGCGCGCGCCCTGCACCAGCCGGGCGCCCGCCCGGACCTGGGCAACGGCCAGCCGGTGCGGCGCGGCGCCCCGCGCGGCCAGCGCATCCGCTGACCCGCACCCCCATGACGTCCCGCGACGGGGCCCGGCTTCGGCCGGGCCCCGTCCGCGTTTTCGGAGTGCCCCAGGACCGGCCGTCGGACCGACCACGGCCCGGCGGGGGCTCCGCACACCCGGGATGCGGCGGCCGAAGACCGTTCGCGGCAGGCAAGGGAGCGCACGCGCCGGCGAACACCGCGTCCGGGCGGGGGTCAGCCGCCGGTGGTGGCGAGGGTGAGGGGCAGGACCGCGGGCGCGCCGAGTTCGCGCAGGATCGCGGCGCCGACGGTGAGGCTCCATCCGGTGTCGGTGTGGTCGTCGACGAGCAGCACCGGCCCCGGCGTCTCGGCCTGGAGGCCGTCCAGGGCCTCGGCCAGGCCGGGGGCCGGGACCAGGGCCCGGTGCACCTGGGCCAGGCGCATGGCGCTGTTGTGCCGCCGCTCCCCCGGGCCCTCCGGGGTGGCGTAGGCCAGGGAGCCCACCGGGGCGAGGCGGCCCAGGGCGCACAGGCGCCCGGCCAGGTCGTTGATCATCCGCGGCCGGGTGAGCGAGGGCATGGCCACGACGCCCACCGGCCTCTGCTCCCAGTCCCAGGCGGCCAGGACGCGCACCAGCCCCTGGAGGACGCGGTCGCTCACCGGGGCCTCGGGGGCGTCCTCGGCGAGCAGGGCGCGCAGCTCGGCCCCCCAGCCGATGTCGGTGAACCGGCCCAGGGCGCGGCCCGGCGCGGCCTGGAGCTCGGGCTTGATGCGCCCCGACAGCGGCACCCCCAGGGTGTCCATGCCGGTGGGCCACTGGCGGCGCGGCTCGATGAGCACGCCCGGCCGGTCCAGGTGGGCGGCGGCCGCCTCCCGGCGGCCGGGGTCGACCCCGGTCTCCCAGGTGCGGCCGGTGCAGTTGTCGCAGCGCCCGCAGGCGGTCGCCTCCGGGTCGTCCAGCTGGCGGCGCAGGAACTCCATCCGGCAGGTGTCCAGGGCGGTGTAGTCCAGCATCGCCCGCTGCTCGGTCTCCCGTGCCTTGGCGACCGCCTCGTAGCGTTCGGCGTCGTAGGACCAGGCCCGCCCGGTGGCCTCCCAGCCGCCGCGCACCCGGCGCACCGCCCCGTCGACGTCCAGGACCTTGAGCATCTGCTCCAGACGGCTGCGGCGCAGGTCCACCCGGGTCTCCAGGCGGGCGACGGACAGCGGCCCGCCCTCGGCCAGCGCGTCCAGGGTGCGGCGCACGGTCTCCTCCGGCGGGAAGGACAGGCTCGCGAAGTACTCCCAGATGCGGGTGTCCTCGCGCCCGGGAAGCAGCACCACCTCGGCCCGCTCGACCCCGCGCCCGGCACGGCCGACCTGCTGGTAGTAGGAGATCGGCGAGGAGGGCGCGCCCAGGTGCACGACGAACCCCAGGTCGGGCTTGTCGAAGCCCATGCCCAGGGCGCTGGTGGCCACCAGCGCCTTGACCCGGTCGGCCAGCAGGTCGTCCTCGGCGGCGCGGCGCTCGTCGGGGTCGGTCTGCCCGGTGTAGGAGCGCACCTCCATGCCCTGCTCGGCCAGGAACCGGGCGGTCTCCTCGGCCGCCGCGACGGTGAGGGTGTAGACGATCCCGGAGCCGGGGATGCGGGGCAGCTGCTCGGCCAGCCAGGCCAGCCGGTCGGTGGGCTCGGGCAGGTCCACCACCGACAGGTGCAGGCTCTCCCGGTCCAGGGGCCCGCGCAGCACGAGCGTCTCGTCCCGGTCGGCCCCGGCCCGCAGCTGCTCGGCGACGTCGCGGGTGACGCGCTCGTTGGCGGTGGCGGTGGTGGCCAGCACCGGGACGCCGTCGGGCAGGTCCAGCAGCAGGGAGCGGATGCGCCGGTAGTCGGGACGGAAGTCGTGGCCCCAGTCGGAGACGCAGTGGGCCTCGTCGACGACGACCAGCCCGGCCCCGGCGGCCAGCTCGGGCAGCACCCGGTCGCGGAACTCCGGGTTGTTGAGGCGCTCGGGGCTGACCAGCAGCACGTCGACCCCGCCCGCCTCCACGTCGGCGTAGACGGCCTGCCAGTCGGTGGTGTTGGCGCTGTTGACGGTGCGGGCGCGGATGCCCGCGCGCTCGGCGGCGGAGATCTGGTTGCGCATGAGGGCCAGCAGCGGCGAGACGATGACGGTGGGCCCCGCGCCCCGGGCCCGCAGCAGGGCGGTGGCCACGAAGTACACCGCCGACTTGCCCCAGCCGGTGCGCTGGACGACCAGGGCCCGGCGCCGCTCGGCGACCAGGGCGTGGATCGCGGTCCACTGGTCCTCGCGCAGCCGGGCGGAGTCCCCGGCCAGGGCGCGCAGGTGCGCCTCGGCGCGCTCGCGCAGGTCCCCGTCGGCGGGGTCGGTGGTGAGGGTGGGGTCAGGGGTGGTGGCCATGATCCCTTCGTATCAGAGCGGGCCGACGCCCGGGGCGTCGTCCACTCCCGCCCGTCGCCCACCACCGCCCTCAACGGACACCTCCGGCGCGGCCCCCCTGCCCGTCGCCCGCCACCGCCGCCGAGCGGTACCCCCGAAGCACCTCCCCCGTCCCTCGCGCGCCGCCCGGTTCGCGGGTCGCTCCGGTTCCCGCCGGCCACGGGAGCCGACGACGGTAACAAAACAGAAACTTTCGAAGTTTCCTCCATTGCGCTCACATCTTCGCCTGAGCACACTCTGAGCACGGTTCCTCACGCATGGGAGCGCTCCCATACGCGAACCCCCCGCTGAACCCAGAGAGGCGAACCGATGGACGACAACCACCCGCCCCCCGCCCCCTCCCGACGGTCCCCCGGCCGCGGCACCGCCGCCGTCCTGGCGGCGCTCGCGATCGGCGGCGCGACCGCCCTCACCACCACCGCCCTCACCGCCGGCCCGAACGCGGCCCCCGCCGCGGCCGCGGCCCTGGTCCCGGTCGGCGCCGGGAGCTACGACGACGCCCTCCCCGCCGGCGCCACCGGCCCCTCCGACCTCAACGGGGCGCCGGTCGACCCCAAGGTCACCGAGGATTTCGAAGGACCGGCACCCACCAACGAGTGGTGGTCCTCACTCATCTTCCAGCGCTACCCGGACAACCCCTACGGCGAGAACCTCTACGCCCACCCGGCCACCTACCGGCCCCACGCCGGGGGCCTGGAGATGGGCCACCCCCGCGAACCCCGGCTGGTCGCGGACGGCCTCAAGTACGAGTTCCCGCACACCGCCGACCTCTCCCTGGGCGCCGTCGGCCTGGACTCCCCCGACACCCGGGTCGCCGACAGCGGCGACTGGACCGTGACCGCCCGCTGGTCGGGCGGCCCCACCCTGGACGTCACCATCGGCCAGGGCCTGCCCTTCGCGCACGCCCGCACCGACGGCGGCGACGCCGAGGTGGCCTTCACCGGTTCGCCGGACGTCTGGCACGAGGAGGGCTCGACGGTCGGCGCCACCGTCAACGGCAACCACTACGCCCTCTTCTCCCCCACCGGGTCCCCCTGGACCCGCTCGGGGGACACCTTCACCGCGCCCACCGGGGACGGCGGGCACTACTCCGTCGCCCTGCTGCCCTCGCCGGACGCGCTGGACGACTTCGCCCCCTACGCCCACTCCGCCGTCACCGGCTCCGTCGTCGAGTACGACTACGACGAGGCGGCCGCCACCCTCACCAGCACCTACCGGGTGGAGACCGAGGCACTGGAGGGCGGCGCCGAGGGCACCGTCCTGGCGATGTACCCCCACCACTGGGGCAACAGCGACGACGAGGTCGCCGGCCTGTCCTACGCCTCCCCGCGCGGGGAGATGCGCGTGGCGCTGGGCGGCTCCTTCACCACGGAGCTGACCACACAGGGCATCCTGCCGAGCCTGCCCACCGTCGACTCCGCCGACCACGACCGGCTGCGCCTGCTCATCGACGAGGTCCTCGCCGAGGACGCGCACTTCCCCTCCCCCGGGGACACCTACTGGGACGGCAAGGCCATGGGCCGCCTGGCCCAGCTGGTGCCCATCGCGGACTCCATCGGGTACACCGAGGCCCGCGACGAGCTCCTGGGCCTGCTCAAGGGGCGCGTCGAGGACTGGCTGACCGCCGGGGGCGGCCGCGGCCTGCACTACGAGGCCGACTGGGGGACCCTCCTGGGCTACCCGGACAGCTTCGGCGCCACCACCGAGCTCAACGACCACGACTTCCACTACGGCTACCTGGTCTCGGCCGCCGCCACCATCGCCCGCTACGACCGTGACTGGGCGGCCGAGAACGCCTGGGGCGGCATGGTGCGCATGGTCATCGACGACGTGGCCGCCACCGAGGCCGGCCTCTTCCCCCGCCTGCGATCCTTCTCGCCCTACGCCGGGCACGGCTGGGCCTCCGGCCACGCCGGGTTCGCCGCGGGCAACAACCAGGAGTCGTCCTCCGAGGGCATGCACTTCGCCTCCTCCACCGCGCTCTTCGGCGCGTTGACCGGCGACGAGGAGCTGCGCGACCTGGGCGTCTTCCTGCACACCACCCAGGCCTCCACCGTCACCCGCTACTGGCAGGACCACGGCGGGGAGGCCTTCCCCGACGGGTTCGGCCACGACGTGGTCGGCATGGTCTGGGGCGACGGCGGCGACTACCGCATCTGGTGGGACGGCGGCGACGAGGAGCACTACGGCATCAACTACCTGCCGATCACCGCGGGCTCCCTCTACCTGGGCCACGACCCGGCGCACGCCGGGGCGATGTACGAGTCCCTCGTGGACCGCCTGGGCCGCGAGCCCGAGATCTGGCGCGACATCCACTGGGCGCACCGGGCGCTGTCGGACGGCGACGCCGCCCTGGACATGTTCGAGGCGCAGTGGCAGACCTACGAGCCGGAGGCGGGCGGCTCCAAGCCGCACACCTACCAGTGGATCTCCACCCTGGCCGAGGTCGGCACCGTGGACACGTCCGTCACGGCCGACACCGCCCACTACGCGGTGTTCTCCGACGTCGACGGGCGCGCCTACACCGCGTTCAACCCCGGCGGCTCGCCGATCACGGTCACCTTCTCCGACGGCACCGAACTGGAGGTGGCCCCCAGCACCCTGGCCTCCACCGTCGGCGAGGGCGGCGGGGGCGACCCGGGCGGCCCCGACCCGTCGCCCGACCCCGACCCCGGGGGCGGCGACCTGGGCGACGGCGTGCTGTACCCGAACGGGTCGGACCTGTCGGCCGAGCCCCCCGGCACCGCGGGCGTCATCACGGTCCCCGACGCCGGGGGCGCCAACCGCGACGGCGACCCGCCCGCGGACGCCGTGGTCCTCGAACTGGAGGGTGTGAGCGGTTCCTTCGACGGCGGGGAGACCGCCTTCTCCCTGCCGGTGGACTCCGGGGCCTCGGTCGCCAACGCCGTCCAGGTGCGCGTCGAGTACGACTTCGACGGCGACGGGACCGTCGACCGGACCGAGACCTACCCCTACTTCGCCACCGACGACGTCGCCGGGTGGGAGTCTTACACGCAGGGCCGGGGCCCCTCCTCCGTCTCCGGCGGCTTCGCCGACCTCGACGGCGGGACCGTGCGCCTGAAGATCTGGAGCGCCCTGGGCACGGCCGACTCCAGCGTGCGGACCGGCGCGGACGGGGGTGCCACCCTGACCGTCCCCTTCGGCGGCTGACCCGCGCGACGACACCCCGGCGGCCCCGCTCCGATTCGCTCCCGGAGCGGGGCCGCCCCTCAGTGGGAAGGTCATAAAGCGCCACCGCCACGGACGAAACCCGCCAGTCGCGCGACTCACACACGCCCGACCACGCGCACACGTACGTTTCAGTCTCTGGTTCGGGCCAGAATTACGGACATGGCCCGTACAACTTCCCACCCCCCCGAGGATCTCGCAGAGAAGATCATCGACATCGACGTCTCCGAGGAGATGCGCGGCAGCTTCCTCGAGTACGCCTACTCGGTGATCTACCAGCGCGCCCTGCCCGACGCGCGGGACGGCATGAAGCCCGTCCAGCGCCGCATCCTGTACCAGATGAACGAAATGGGGCTGCGCCCGGAGCGCGGGCACGTCAAGTGCGCCCGCGTGGTCGGTGAGGTGATGGGCCGCCTGCACCCCCACGGCGACTCCGCCATCTACGACGCGCTGGTGCGCCTGAGCCAGCCCTTCGCCATGCGCGTCCCCCTGGTGGACGGCCACGGCAACTTCGGCTCCCTGGGCGGCGACGACGCCCCCGCCGCCATGCGGTACACCGAGGCCCGCCTGGACCGGGCCGCCGAGCTGCTGGTGTCGGGCATCGACGAGGACGTCGTCGACTTCAAGCCCAACTACGACGGCCAGGAGACCGAGCCCGAGGTCCTGCCCGCGGCCTTCCCGAACCTGCTGGTCAACGGCGCCGCCGGCATCGCGGTCGGCATGGCCACCAACATGGCCCCGCACAACCTTGGCGAGGTCATCGCGGCGGCCCGCCACCTCATCGCCCACCCCGAGGCCACCCTGGAGGAGCTCACCGAGTTCGTCCCGGGCCCGGACCTGCCCACCGGCGGCACCATCGTCGGACTGGACGGCATCCGCGACGCCTACCGGACCGGGCGGGGCACGTTCAAGACCCGCGCCACCGTCGCCATCGAGAAGGTCAGCGCCCGGCGCACCGGCCTGATCGTCACCGAGCTGCCCTACAACGTGGGCCCCGAGAAGGTCGTCGCCCGCATCAAGGAGCTGGTGCAGTCCAAGAAGCTCCAGGGCATCTCCGACCTGAAGGACCTGACCGACCGCAACCAGGGGCTGCGACTGGTCATCGAGCTCAAGAACGGCTTCAACCCCGAGGCCGTCCTGGAGGAGCTCTACCGGCTGACGCCGATGGAGGAGTCCTTCGGCATCAACAACGTCGCCCTGGTCGACGGCCAGCCCCAGACCCTGGGCCTGCGCGAGCTCCTCCAGGTCTACGTCGGCCACCGCCTGGAGGTCGTGCGCCGCCGCAGCGAGTTCCGCCGCCGCAAGCGCCGCGAGCGGCTGCACCTGGTGGACGGCCTGCTGGTGGCCCTGCTCGACATCGACCGCGTCATCGCGCTCATCCGCGAGGCCGATGACTCCACCGCGGCCCGCGAGTCGCTGATGTCGGCCTACGACCTGTCGGACATCCAGGCCCGCTACATCCTGGACACCCCGCTGCGCCGCCTGACCAGGTTCGACCGGCTGGAGCTGGAGACCGAGCGCGACCAGCTCAACAGCGAGATCGACGAGCTCACGTCGATCCTGGAGTCGGACAAGAAGCTGCGCCGGGTCGTCTCCAAGGAGCTGGGCGACGTCTCCAAGAAGTTCGCCACCCCGCGCCGCACGCAGCTGCGCGAGAGCGACGGCGTCTCCCGCGCCGCGGTGATCCCGCTGGAGATGGCCGACCAGCCCTGCCACGTGCTCATGGACGTGGACGGGCGGATCGGCCGCAGCCGGGGGGCCGTCCCGCCGCCCATGTTCGAGGGGCTGCGCGTGCGGCACGACGCGATCGCCGTGTCGGTGCCCACCACCTCCCGTTCGGACGTCGGCCTGGTCACCGACCTGGGGCGGATGATCCGCGTACCGGTGGTGGAGCTGCCCGAGCTGCCCGACGAGGGCGAGGAGGCCCCGCCGCTGGCGTCGGGCCTTCCGGTCACCGAGTTCGTCCAGCTGGACGGGGACGAACGAGTCGTCTCGGTGGTGTCCATGGACGCCTCCGGGCCCGGTTTCGTGCTGGGCACCGTCGCCGGCGTGGTCAAGCGGGTCGCCCCGGACTACCCGCCCAACAAGGACGACTTCGAGGTCATCACCCTCAAGGACGACGACCGCGTCATCGGCGTCTCCCAGCTGTCCACGGGCGAGGAAGACCTGGCGTTCGTCACCTCCGAGGCGCAGCTGCTGCGCTTCTCCGCCTCCGCGGTGCGCCCGCAGGGCCGCCCGGCCGGCGGTGTGGCGGGCGTACGGCTGCCGGAGGAGGCCCGCGTGCTGTGGTTCGGCGCGGTGAGCAGCCCCGAGGACTCGGTCGTGGTGACCGTGTCCGGTGCGAGCAGCGCCCTGGAGGGCACCCAGGCCGGAGCGGCCAAGGTCACCCCGTTCTCCGCGTACCCGGCCAAGGGCCGCGCCACCGGCGGTGTGCGCTGCCACCGCTACCTCAAGGGCGAGGACACCCTGCTCATGGCGTGGATCGGCCGGAGCCCCGCGCGGGCCGCCCGCGCCGACGGCAAGCCGGTGCGCCTGCCCGACACGACCGAGCGCCGGGACGGGTCGGGTGAGGCTCTGCCGCGCGCGATCGTTACGGTAGGGAGTGGACGGACCGACTTCGGTATCACGGCCCCGGGTTCCGGGGCCTGAGGAAGTCGCAACATGCCGTGCACACCGACCTGGTTCGATGTGCACGGCATCGTCTTGGGTACGGACTGAGGGGGATCTCATGAGCAACGACAGCACGAGCGGCCCGGCGGGCGGCGCGTTCGACGACGTCATCGCCGCCAACGAGGACTACGCGGCCCGGTATTCGCTGGCCGGGCTCAAGCCCGTCGCCGCGCGCGGCCTGGCCCTGGTGACCTGTATGGACTCCAGGATCGAGCCGCTGGACCTGCTGGGCCTCAAGCCCGGCGACGCCAAGATCATGCGCAACGCGGGCGCCCGGGTGACCGATGACACCCTGCGGACCCTGGTGCTGGCCGTGTACCTGCTGGGAGTGGAGCGGGTGCTGGTCATGCCGCACACCAGGTGCAAGATGGCGTCCGTCCCCAGCGACGACGCTGTGCACGACACCATCATGGAGGAGTACGGGGTGGACACCCGCAGCCTGGACTTCCACACCGACAACGACCAGCTGGGGGCGCTGCGGCACGACCTGGAGCGCATCCGCCACCACCCGCTGCTGCCCGCCGGACTGCCGGTGGCGGGGGCGGTCTACGACGTGGACACCGGCCGGATCTCCCCCGTCGACTTCTGAGGGGGACCCGCGGGCGTGTGCGCCCCCGGTGACCGGGGATCAATCAGGGGAATGCGGTCGTCCCCCCGACCGTTCGACCCGACGACGGCCCCCGTGCCGCCGGGAGGAGCACTCGTGGAAGAGAGCACGTACGACATCTTCAACCGCGCCCGCATGTTCATGGAGCTGGGCGACCCCATCTACGCGGCCAGAACCCTGGAGCCGGCCGTGGAGGACGAGCCCGAGAGCCGTTCCCTGCTGGAGCTCCTGGGCCGCGCCTACTTCCACTCCGCGCAGCTGAACAAGGCGGAGCGGACGTTCCGCCGGATCATCGAGCTCGACCCGGTGGACCACTGGGCGCACATCGCGCTCGCCCGCACCCTGGAACGCCAGAGCAGGCACGAGGAGGCGGCCACCTACCGCCGCATGCACGCGGTGATGTCGGGCGGCTCGCTCGACTGAGGGCCGCACCCCGCCGAGGGCCCCCGGGACGCGAAGTCCCGGGGGCCTCACCGTGTCCGCCCGCTACCCTGCTGGTCATGGCACCTCCGACAGACCCCGACGGCACCCCCTGGGTGGACCGATGCAGCGACTCGCGGCGCTCCTGGGCCGACGAGGCGGTCCGCAAGGTGATCGCGGACGCGAACCGCTCGGCCGACACGCACCTGCACGTGTTCCCGCTGCCCCCCGAATGGGGCATCGACCTCTACCTCAAGGACGAGTCGGTCCACCCGACCGGCAGCCTCAAGCACCGGCTCGCCCGGTCCCTGTTCCTGTACGGGCTGGCCAACGGGTGGATCGACGAGGGCACCACGATCGTGGAGGCCAGCTCCGGCTCCACCGCGGTGTCGGAGGCGTACTTCGCACGGCTGCTGGGCCTGGACTTCGTCACGGTGATCCCCCGCAGGACGAGCCCGGAGAAGATCGCCCTGATCGAGCGCTACGGGGGCCGCTGCCACTTCGTGGACTCCCCGCCGGACATGTACTCCGAGGCGGAGCGGCTGGCCGCGGAGAGCGGCGGCCACTACATGGACCAGTTCACCTACGCCGAACGGGCGACGGACTGGCGCGGCAACAACAACATCGCCGAGTCGATCTTCGAGCAGCTGTCGATGGAGCGGCACCCGTGCCCCGACTGGATCGTGGTGGGCGCCGGCACCGGCGGCACCTCGGCGACGATCGGCCGTTACCTGCGCTACAAGCGGCTGCACACACGGCTGGCGGTGGTGGACCCGGAGAACTCGGCGTTCTTCCCGGGATGGGTGACCGGCGCCGCGGACTACGGCACGGGGATGCCCTCGCGCATCGAGGGGATCGGCCGCCCGCGCATGGAGCCGAGCTTCGTTCCGTCGGTGATCGACCTGATGATGCCGGTGCCCGACGCCGCGAGCATCGCCGCCATGCGCCACCTGTACGACCGGACCGGCCTGTCGGCGGGCGGCTCCACCGGGACCAACCTGTGGGGCGTGTGGCACCTGGTGGCCCGGATGCTCGACGAAGGGCGCCGGGGCAGCGTGGTGACCCTGATCTGCGACGGCGGCGAGCGCTACCGGCACAGCTACTACAACGACGCCTGGGTGGCCGAGCGCGGGCTGGACCCCGCCCCGTACCGGGACGCCATCGACCGCTTCCTCGGCGAGGGCGTCTGGACCCCGCCCGCCTGACCCCGACGGCCCCGGCCCCGGAGTGTCCGGGACCGGGGCCGAGGGGGCCGTGGCGGGCGGGGGCGGCCGCAGGGGCTAGGCGTCGATGCGGGCGACGTCGAGCTCCTGGGCACCCTGCTGGATGAACCGGCGGCGCGGCGCGACCTCGTTGCCCATGAGCAGGTTGAACACGTTCGCGGCCTCCTCGGCCTGCTCCACCCGGATGCGGCGCAGGGTGCGGTACCGCGGGTCCATGGTGGTCTCGGCCAGCTGGTCGGCGTCCATCTCGCCCAGGCCCTTGTAGCGCTGCACCGGCTCCTTCCAGGCGATGCCGCGCTTCTCCAGGTCCAGGAGGGTGCGGGTCAGCTCGGCGTCGGAGTAGGTGTAGATGTACTTGTCCTCGGGCTTGGCCCCCCGCTTGCGGCGGGTGTTGGTGAGCTCGATGCGGTGCAGCGGCGGGACCGCGGCGAACACCCGGCCCGCCTCCAGCATCGGCCGCATGTAGCGGTAGATGAGGGTGAGCAGCAGGCACCGGATGTGCGCGCCGTCCACGTCGGCGTCGGCCATGAGGATGACCCGGCCGTAGCGGGCGGCGTCGAGGTCGAAGCTGCGGCCGGACCCGGCGCCGATCACCTGGATGATGGCGGCGCACTCGGCGTTCTTGAGCATGTCGGCGACCGACGACTTCTGCACGTTGAGGATCTTGCCGCGGATGGGCAGCAGCGCCTGGAACTCCGAGTCGCGGGCCAGCTTGGCGGTGCCCAGCGCCGAGTCCCCCTCGACGATGAACAGCTCGCTGCGGTCCAGCCCCTCGCTGCGGCAGTCCACCAGCTTGGCGGGCAGCGCCGAGTTCTCCAGGGCGTTCTTGCGCCGCTGGGTCTCGCGCTGCTGGCGGGCGGCCAGGCGGGCCTTGGCGGCGTTGACCACCTTCTCCATGACGGTGCGGGCCTTGGCCTTGTCCGCCTTGTTGGTGGAGGTGAGGAATTCGCGCAGCTCCCGGCCGACCACCTGGGAGACGATGCGGGCGGCCGCGGAGGTGCCCAGGATCTCCTTGGTCTGGCCCTCGAACTGGGGCTCGGGCAGGCGGACGGTGACGACCGCGGTGAGCCCCTCCTGGGTGTCGTCCTTGGTGACCGGGTCGTCGCTGTTCTTGAGCAGCTTGACGGCGCGCAGCTGGTCGTTGATGACCCGGACCAGGGCGCGCTCGAACCCGGTGATGTGGGTGCCGCCCTTGGGGGTGGCGATGACGTTGACGAAGGAGCGGACCGTGGTGTCGTAGCCGGTGCCCCAGCGCAGCGCGACGTCCACGTCCAGCCGGCGCTCCACGTCGGCGGGGACCATGTGCCCGGCGTCGTCGAGCACGGGGACGGTCTCGGTGAAGTTGCCGCTGCCCTGGATGCGCAGCACGTCGCTGACCGCGTCGTCGGGTGCCAGGAAGGTGCAGAACTCGCTGATCCCGCCGTCGAAGCGGAACTCCTCCTCGAAGGGCTGCTCCTCGCCCTCCACGCGCTCGTCGCGGACGGAGATGGTGAGCCCGGGCACCAGGAAGGCGGTCTGGCGGGCCCGCTCCAGCAGGGACTCCCGGGCGATCTCGGCGCCCTTGATGAAGATCTGCATGTCCGGCCAGAACCGGATGCGGGTGCCGGTGAGCTTCTTGGCGATCTTGCGGAACTGCTCCAGCCCCGAGACGGCGGTGAACTCGGCGTCGGGCCCGGCCCCCGCGAAGCGGCCGGGGATGCCGCGGCGGAAGGAGAGGCCGTGGGTGTGGCCCTGGCGGTCGACCTCCACGTCGACGCGGGCGGACAGGGCGTTGACCACGGAGGCGCCGACACCGTGCAGGCCGCCGGAGGCGGTGTAGGAGCCGGAGCCGAACTTGCCGCCGGCGTGCAGCTTGGTCATGACCAGCTCCACACCGGAGAGCCCGCTCTTGGGCTCGATGTCGACGGGGATCCCGCGGCCGTCGTCGGCCACCGACACCGAGCCGTCGTTGTGCAGGACGACGTCGATACGCGTGCAGAAGCCGCCCAGGGCCTCGTCGACGGAGTTGTCGATGATCTCCCACATGCAGTGGGTGAGGCCGCGGCTGTCGGTGGAGCCGATGTACATGCCCGGCCGTTTGCGCACCGCCTCAAGACCTTCGAGGACCGACAGGTGCCGGGCGGAATAGTCCTCGGGGTCGTGGACGGCTGCGGTCAAGGCGGTCACTCGGACATCTCCTGCGTCTTGAGGGCCATCGGGGCTCGGATGCGGTGCGTGCCCTTTGTACCGCGCCGCACCGACGAAAAGGGCCAGGCCACGGCGTACGGGTCGGTTCACCTCGTACGCCGGGGAGGGTTCGGGCGGGTTCGTACGGGTCCGGCGGCGGTGCCGGACGGTCGCCCGGGGCGGGTCGGCGGCGACCGGGAACACCGCGGGGAGCGGGGTCGGCGGCGGCCGGAACGGTCCTGCCCCGCGCGAGACTACCACCTCCGGTGGATGCGACCTGGATACTCCCCTTTTCCGGGGATGCGTCGGGCGTTCAGGGGGTACACCAAGGAGTAGAAACGACGAGCGGCCACAAAGGCCCCAAAGGGAGATCTCCAGGCACCAATCAGGCGGATTCCGCTGTCGGCGTACACGGCCCCGGGTTGGGAACGTCTGGGTCGGGTTAGATGTTGTCTGAGGTGACCGACGCCGAGTATTGAGGATGGCGAAGTGACTGGAACCCTTGCCCCCACCCAGCCGCTGACGGCTGCTGACCGTTGCGACCGCTGTGGTGCACAGGCTTACGTCCGGGTGCTGCTGAACTCCGGTGGCGAGCTGCTGTTCTGCGCGCACCACATGCGCAAGCACGACGATTCCCTCCGGAAGATCGCTTCGGACATCCACGACGAGACCGACAAGCTCAACGACGACAAGTAGCGCCGGTCGCACCGCACGGACACGGGCGGCGGCCCCCGACAGGGGACCGCCGCCCGTCGTGTGCCCGGCCCGCGGAGCGGCCTCAGGCCAGGACGCGGTTGTGGTACGCGGACACCTCGGTGAACCCGAAGCCCTCGTAGAGGCGGCGCGCCGCCGTGTTCTCCGTCACCACGCACAGGTAGGCGTCGGTCGCGCCCTTGTCATGGGCCGCGGCCAACAGGTCGGCCAGGATCCCCGAGGCGACGCCCCGGCGCCGGGCCCCGGGGGCGGTGACCATGGCGCAGACCGCCGCCGAGCGCCCCGACAGCACCGCGCAGCCCCGGCCGGCGCCGCCGGGGGCGGTCCCGTACAGCGCGGTGGTCCCGCCCAGGATGCGGGCGACCACGTCCACCCGGGCCGGGCCGTGGGCGAGCCAGTCGGCGCCGGGCGCGGCGGCGACCGCCGTGGTGCCCGGGGCCGGCGGGCGCCCGAGCGGCTCCCGGGCCAGGACCAGTGTGGGCTCCACCACCGCGTACCCGTGGCGTTCCAGGCGCGCGTCCGCCTCCTCCTGCCCCGGCCACACCTGGGCGCAGGGGGTGAGCCCCCGCTCCCGGTAGAACGCGGTGACCTCGGCCGGGTCCGCACCGGGCGCCAGGAGCACGGCGCTGTTGGCGCGCTTGGTCACCCCCTCCGCGGTGCCGAACCGCCAGCCGCCCCGTTCGACGACCTCGAACGCCGGCCAGTCCCGCGCCACCCGCGCCGCCCACTCGTGCACGCCCGCCGCCTCCCTCTCTCCGGAAGCGGCGATCCTAGCGGGCCGCGGGCCCGCCCCGGCCGCCGGGGCGCCCGTCACGCCCTAGCATGTGGACCGTCCACCCCGATCGAACCTGGAGACCGTTCGACCATGCTCATCCTGCTGCCGCCGTCCGAGGGCAAGGCCACCTCCGGCACCGGTCCCGCCGTGGACCCGGAGTCCCTGGTGCTGCCCGCACTGGCCCCCGCCCGCCGGGAGGTGCTGGCGGCGCTGGAGGAGCTGTGCTCGGGTCCGGAGGACACCGCTCTGGAGGTGCTGGGACTCACCCCGGGGCAGGCCGACGCGGTCAAGCGCGACCTGGACGCGGCCACCGCGCCGACCCTGCGCGCCGCCGACCTGTACACCGGCGTCCTCTACGACCGCCTGGGCCTGCCCGAACTGCTCCGGGAGCACCCCGGCCGCGTCCGGGAGCGGGTCCTGGTCTTCTCCGGGCTGTGGGGCGTGGTCGGCCCCGACGACGCGCTGCCGCCCTACCGGCTGTCGATGGGTGTGAAGCTGCCGCCGCTGGGCGGACTGGGCGCCTACTGGCGCAGGGCCATGGCCGGCCCGCTGGGGGAACTGGCCGGGGACCGGCTGCTCGTGGACTGCCGGTCGGCGACCTACGCCGCCGCGTTCAAGCCCCGGGGCGCCGCGGCCGAGCGGCTGGTGTCGGTGCGGGTGCTGCGCGAGCGGGTCGTCGGCTCGGAGGTCCGGCGCTCGGTGGTCAGCCACATGGCCAAGGCCACCCGCGGCGACATCGCCCGGTCGCTGCTGGCCGAGGGGGTCGAGGCGGCCGGCGTGGCGGAGCTGGCCGCGGCGCTGCGGGACCTGGGGCACACGGTGGAGACGCCCGAGGCCAAGGCCGGGGCCCCGCGGGTCCTCGACGTCGTCGTGCGCGACTGAGCCGGAGGGACCGGGAGGACCGGAGACCGCCCCGTCGCTCTGCGTGAGATAACGAACCGGCATCGCGACTTTATCCCGCACCTACAGGCACTGCGCGAGCATGGTCGGTGTCGGATGGACGACGGAACACCTGGGATCGAATCCACCGCGGCCGGGCGGTACCCGGTCAGGTCGGAGCGTGTGGGAACGCGCCGGCCGATGGTGCGGGAACGCGGGCGTCGCCACACCCGTCGACCGACGAAGGCACCGCGGAACCCGTGTGCCCTCCCGTTCAGCGAACGGAAGGGCACACGGGTTCAGGCCGTCTCAGGCCGCGATGTACTCCGGACGGCCTAGTCCAGGTAGTCGCGGAGCACCTGGGAGCGCGACGGGTGGCGGAGCTTGGACATCGTCTTGCTCTCGATCTGCCGGATGCGCTCGCGGGTGACCCCGTAGACCTTGCCGATCTCGTCTAAAGTCTTCGGCTGGCCGTCGGTCAGGCCGAAGCGCATGGAGACCACGCCGGCCTCGCGCTCGGACAGGGTGTCCAGCACCGAGTGCAGCTGCTCCTGGAGCAGGGTGAAGCTGACCGCCTCGCCCGGCTGGATGGCCTCGGAGTCCTCGATGAGGTCGCCGAACTCGCTGTCGCCGTCCTCGCCCAGCGGGGTGTGCAGGGAGATCGGCTCGCGGCCGTACTTCTGCACCTCGACGACCTTCTCGGGGGTCATGTCGAGTTCCTTGGCCAGCTCCTCCGGGGTGGGCTCGCGGCCCAGGTCCTGGAGCATCTGGCGCTGGACGCGGGCCAGCTTGTTGATGACCTCGACCATGTGCACCGGGATGCGGATGGTGCGGGCCTGGTCGGCCATCGCGCGGGTGATCGCCTGGCGGATCCACCACGTGGCGTACGTGGAGAACTTGAAGCCCTTGGTGTAGTCGAACTTCTCCACCGCGCGGATCAGGCCCAGGTTGCCCTCCTGGATCAGGTCCAGGAAGAGCATGCCGCGGCCGGTGTAGCGCTTGGCGAGCGAGACGACCAGGCGGAGGTTGGCCTCCAGCAGGTGCTTCTTGGCGCGGCCGCCGTCCTCGGCGATCCACTCCAGCTCGTCGCGCAGCTCGAAGGAGAGGCCGTCGGCCTCCTCGGCGAGCTTCTCCTCGGCGAACAGGCCGGCCTCGATCCGCTTGGCGAGCTCGACCTCCTGCTCGGCGTTGAGGAGCGGCACCTTGCCGATCTGCTTGAGGTAGTCCTTGACCGGGTCGGCGGTGGCGCCGGCGGCCACCACCTGCGCGGCGGGGGCGTCGTCGTCATCGTCGTACAGGACGAAGGACTCGTCCTCGTTCCCGGTCTTGACCGGGGCGCCGACGGCCTCGGGGCGGGCCGGCTTGAGGTCCTTCTCCGGCACCTCCTCGGCGGTGTCCTCGACCAGCTCCAGCTCGGCGCCGGTGTGCTCGAGGTCGTCGAGGTCGTCCTCGTCGAAGTCCTCCGCGTCCGCGTCCGCCTCCGGGGCGAGCTCCAGGTCCTTCTTGCCCGCGGTCTTGCGGCCGGCGGTCTTCTTGGCCGCGGCGGGGTCCTTGGCGACGGCGGCCTTCTTGGGCGCGGCCGTCTTCTTGGCGGCGGCCGCGGTGGGCTTCTTCGCGGTCGTCGCCTTCTTGGCGGCGGCCTTGCGGACGGGCGCCTTCTTGTCGGCGGCGGCCTCGGCGGAGTCGACGACGGCGGTGACCGTCTCCGGCTGCTCCTGGGCGGCCGCGGCGCGCACCGGCTTGGCGGTCCGGGCCGTGGTGGAGGTCGTGGTGACCTTGGTGGACCTGGTCGAGGTGGTGGACCGCGTGGCCGTCGTCTTGCGCCGCGTGGTCTTGCGCCGGGAGGACGCGGACTCGGGGACGAGTACGGTCACGCCCTCCTTCGCGAGGCTGCGGAGCACGGACTGCGCCTGCGACATCGGGATTTCGGCCTCTTCGAAGGCACGGCGCACGTCCTCGGGCTCAAGATAGCCCTGGGACCGCCCACGCTCGATCAGCTGCTGAATGACGGGCTCTTGCAGTGACTCGGACTGCTTCGAGCGAGTCGAACTGGCAGATGACACAAACACCTCTCGAACGGACGTGTGGCGAGATTGTCGGACCCGGTGGTCCGCCTGGCCGGGACCGGGCACCGCGCCCTCTCCCACCTGCGGCCTGGGATCGTCCCCGCCGGGGCGGGGAAGCCGTTTGTCTTTCAAGCGTATGCGCTCTCGGAGATCATTCCCCGCAGGAGACGCACGGTGAGCGGTCGGCTCTCCGGGCGGCTGCGCGGAATCACCCCCGTGCGGGGCGGAACGGCTTCTTCACTGTAGGCAAAGGAATGGACTTGTTCGTACGGTCCACCGCTCCTCCCCACGGTGTCCTCCTCCGTACGCGACTCAACGGTCGGCGACGGACTCGATCACCGGGAGCTGGACGGCGAGCAGAGTGACGTCATCGTCCTGCTCATACCCTTCGAGCATGCTCTCAACAAGGTACTCCAGCATCTGCTGTGGATCGCCCACCACTTCCGGTGGAGCCGAGGACGCCACGTCGACGAGCTCCTCGAGCCCGGAGTCGACGGACCGTTTGCGGTTCTCGACCAGTCCATCGGAGTAGAGGGCGACGGTGTTACCGGGTTGAACGAAGAATTTGTGGTGTCCTCGCACAGAGGTGATCCCCAGCGGTGTGTCGGGGTCGGTGTCCAGCAGTGAGGGCCGGGTCCCGCCCGCCACGACCAGCGGCGGCAGGTGCCCCGCGTTGCTGAGGTCGAGCTGGCCGGTGACCGGGTCCAGGACGAAGTACACCAGGGTGGTGACCTGGTCCATGGCCTCGGTGGCGCTGAACATGCGGTCCAGCCCGGTGAGGACGTCGGCGGGCTCCGGCATGGAGAACGCCAGTGCGCGCAACGCATTGCGGATGCGGCTCATTCCCGCGGCGGCCGGGATGCCCTTGCCCATGACGTCGCCCAGCACTCCGGCGATGCGCCCGTCGGGCAGCGGGAAGGCGTCGTACCAGTCGCCGCCCACCTGGACGTGGCGGGAGCCGGACCGGTAGTACGCGGCCAGGCGCACCCCGCGCACGTCGGGCAGCTCCTCGGGGAGCAGGCTGCGCTGGAGCTCCTCCGCGGTGTTGTGCTCCTGCTCGTAGAGCGCGGCCCGGCCGATGGCCAGGGCGCACTGCCCGGCCAGGGCCTCCAGGAACACGCGCTCCTCGTCGCCGATCTCGCGCGGCGCGGTGAAGGCCAGGCGCAGCGCCCCGATGGGGCGGCCCGCCACCATCATGGGCAGCGCGGCCCAGGCCCGCTCGGGGGTGAGGCGGACCAGCTCCTCGACCGCGGACGCGTCCTCCAGGAGGGCGGCGAGCCCGGCCGGGTCGGCGGCGGTGCGGGGGGCGCGCTCGGCGATGGCGAGCGCGCTGATCTCGGGGTGGCCCAGCGGGAACGACGCGCGGGGCAGCGGGTGGGCCCCGGCGGCGACGACGGTGTCCAGCCGCGCCCCGTTGCGGTCGAGCAGGACCACGCTGATGTGGTCGGCGCCCACGCCGGAGCGGCCGATCTCGGACATGGCGGCGACGACCTCGTCGACGGTGAGGGCCTCGGCCAGGTCGGAGGTGGCCTGCTGGAGGCGGGCGGTGCGCATGGCCGCCTCGCTGAGCTGCTGGTTGAGCCGGCGGCGCAGCTCGTCGGCCTCGCGCTCGGTGGTGACGTCCACGAGGCTGCCCACCCACTCGACGGGCGCTCCGCCCTCGGTCACGGGCTTGGCCCGGGCCCGGAAGTGGTCGTAGCCGCCGGAGCGGGTGCGCACCCGGAACAGCGCGTCGAACGGGGTGCCGTCCAGGACGGCGTCGTCCCAGGCGCGCTCGACGGAGGCCCGGTCGTCGGGGTGCAGGGCGTCGAGCCAGCCGCGGCCGAGGTAGTCCTGCGTGCTCTGGCCGGTGATGTTGCGCCACTGCGGGCTGTCCTCGTGGACCTCGCCCCGGGCGTCGGCGGTCCAGACGACCTGGTTGCCGATCTGGAGCAGGGCGCGCAGGCGCTGCTCGTCGCGGTGCACGCCGCCGCCGTCGCGGATCGCGATGAGGGCGAGCCGGGGGTCACCGGTGACGGGGTCGACGACGGGGAACCAGGTGAGGTCCCACAGCCGGCCGTCGTCGGTGCGGTGGCGGACGCGGACCACCCGGTCCTCGGCGCGTTCGGCGACCGCCGACCCGGCGGCCGGGACGCCGCAGGCGCGCATCAGCTCGACGGGCTCGTGCCCCGGGCACAGCTCGGGGGCGCGGCCGAGCACCTCGGCGACCAGGCGGTTCGCGGCGATGATCCGCCCGGTGGAATCCATCAGGGCGAATCCGATGGGGGAATCGTCCAGAAGTGCGCGGACCGCGTCGTCCGGAACGGCGTCGCCGTCGGAACGGGGCGGAGGAATGGACGTCTCGGCGCTCACCTGCTCGACACCTCCGCTGAACCCTCGGATTTCCCGACCCGACCGACCGAGCACACGGACCCCTCGTCCCGGGGACCGGACCGCGCGGGGGTGATGTGAATCCGCGGCGCGGTGCCGAAAGGGGATCGGGGGGCTCCACGGCCCTCGGGAGTCACTCCCACGACTCCTCTCGGCCGCTGTCACGGCTCAAGCATAGGACACGCCCGTCCGGGCGCAACGGCCCGCGGGGAGCGGGCCCCGCACGGACGGGGAGGTAAATAGTAGGCCACCGGCGGACCTCGTACGAGGAGACCATTGGTTTTCCACAGGAGGTTTCTCCCGAATTCCCAGGCATCGGGATACTTGTCCGCTTTGGGATCATAGCTTGGAAACAGCTCCGTTATATGCCCGAAACGTCCTTTTCGCCTTGTTGACCTGGGGTGATGGTGGTGTCCGAGTAAACGATGCCCACCTCAGGTTTTATCAACAGCGTGCCGGGAGAGGGGTTGACAGCCCGCTCAGAACAAGTGGAATGGGTGGAGGTCACCGTCCAGGCCATCACCAACCAGGAGTGTGAGCGAGAATGCTCCAGACCTTCCCGGTCCAGGATCTCCGACGGATCTCGGCTCGTCTGCACGACGAGTTCAACGGTCTGTCCCACCGCTGCGTCGAACGGTGCGTCAGCGACGCCTGGAACTGCGCCGAACACCTGGGCATCGCGGTCACGCCGCACCTCGTCGAACGCATCGCCCGCGAGCACCTGGAGGCGATGGTCAACTCGGTGCCGCCCTCCCAGGGCGCGCGCAAAGCGGCCAAAGCTGCCGCCCGGGCCCAGGGGCCGACCCTGTTCGCCGGCCACCGGGTGGTGCCCCGGCCACGGTGATCCGCCCGACCCGCGGCGAGCGGGGCGTGCCCGTCCGGGCACGCCCCGCTCCCCTTTCCGGAGCGGCGGACGCACCGGGAGGAACCGGGTGAAACCCCCGGACCGTGAATCACGGGCCCCCGGCTGTCATACGCTCGGACCGTGCCCTCCCCTACACCTCCCTCATCCGCGAACCCCGAACCGGTTCCCGGCGCCGCCTTCGACGAGATGCTGCGCGCCGCCAGGGCGATGCTCGCCATGCGGCACCCCCTCGACGCCGAGCTCGCCTTCAGCGAGCTGCTCGGCACCTGGTGGGGCGAGCGCGTGCCCGGGCTCGACGTCGAGCGGGTGCTCGGCGAGGGCCTGATCACCCACGCCGCCGCCTCCGGCAAACCCGCCGGACTGGGCGTGCTGGCCGCGGTCGCCGCCCTGGGCACCACGCCCGGCCTGCGCCGCCTCGCCGAGCAGGGCATGATCGCGCTGCGCGGGCAGGGGCTCCAGGTCCCCGAGTGGGCGTCCCAGCTGGGCCGGGTCGTACCGCTGGGCGCCTACGTCAACAGCGACCTGTTCGGGGACACCGACGACGTGGTGTGCGTGTTCGGCCGCGGGGAGGGCGAAGCCGCGGCCGTCCCCGAGCACGCGCTCATCCTGGTGGTGGACCACAACGCCGGCGGGGTGCTGCGCGACGCCTGGGTCACCACCAAGGTCGAGAAGCTCCTCCAGGGGTGCCGGGAGCGGGCCGCCGCCGACGAGTTCACCCGGTTCGCCGAACTGGACCCCGCCCAGGCCCGCAGCCGCCTGGTCCGCGCCCTGCGCGTGACCGAACGGGTGATCGCGGGCGGGGGCGCCGACGCCGCCCCGCTGCCGGCCGGCCCCACCGCCGCCGACCTGGCGGGCGGTTCCCTGGCCGCGCACTTCGCCCTGGCCAACGCCCGGGTGCGGACACTGCCGGAGCCCTGCGGCCGGGACGCGCAGGACGGCGTCCCGGTGTGGCGGCGCGACCGACGGGCGGTGCTGGCCGCCCGCTTCCTGTCCTCCGACGAGGCCGCCGAGCTGTCGGACTCCTACACCGCGAGCCGCTGCGTCGACCACATCATCGCCTACGGCTGCGACGTGGACGCCGGCCGGCCGACGCGGGTGAGCCCCCGCAAGGTGGAGGCGTTCCTGCTGCGCTGGCTGCCCGGCCGGGTGGTGCTGCTGCCCGAGGAGCAGGAGGCCATGCCCCACGTGCTGGCGGCCTGGGTGCGCTGGGCCGGTCCGCGCACCGGCCTGCCCGAGGTCGCCGTCGGGGCGACCCTGGACGCGGTGTGGGAGTCCACCGCCGAGTTCACCAGGGTCTACCGGGACCCCGCCCGACCGCTGGGACTGCGCCAGGAGGCGGTGCGCAGACTGCTGCCCGACGGCGACTTCTCGGCGCTGGCCCGGCGCATGTTCGCGTTCCCGCTGCTGGCCAGCGACCTGATCTCGTGGGCCCCCGAGGAGTTCGACCCGGCGACCCCCCGGGGCCGCCGGGCGCTGCTGCGGCTGGACCACTTCGGCGAGTACGAGGCGGCCACCCCGCCCAGCGGCCGCCACTCCACCGGACAGGACCACTGGTACCGCCCGGTGACCGGCGACGACCCGGACCGGGAGCGGGCACTGGACCGGCACGAGCGGCTGGCCGAGCGGCTGTGGTCCGGGCGCCCCGCCGAACTGTGGTCGGCCGCGCGGCGGCTGCTCGACCGGGGTCGCGACCGGGCCTCGGTCCTGGCCGAGCTGGGCGACGTGCTCGACGCCGCCACCGACGGCGCCGACCTGCGCCGCCGCCTCGACGCCCTGTAGGCGCGGGTCAGGCGACCATGCGGGCGCGCAGGGCGTCCACCGTGGCCCGGGACAGGCCCAGCCCGTCGAAGACGTAGCCGTCGAAGGAGCCGTACACCTCGTCGATGTGGGAGAACGAGGTCTGGAGGTACTCGGCGCGCACCCTGGTCATCGGCACGACCTCCTCCCACTCCAGGCCGCTGTGCTCCGACAGCATGCGCATCCACTTGTCGGTGTTCTCTTGGCGCTCGTTGCTGGCCAGGTAGTCGGCGACCACCGCGGCCCGGTCCACGCCCAGCAGGGTGAGCAGCAGGGCCGCGCCCCACCCGGTGCGGTCCTTGCCGGCGCTGCAGTGGAAGACCAGGGCCGTCGGGCCCTCGGCGGCGCGCTCGACCAGGTCGCGGTAGCCGGTCAGGGCGGCCCCGTCGGTGACCAGCTCGCGGTAGACGCCGAACATGAAGCGCTCGGCGGCGCCGTCGGCGAACATGGCCCGGGCTCGCTCACGGTCCAGCAGGGCCTGGGAGAAGTTGGCCCCGGCCGCGGTCGGGTCCTGCACCGAGATGGCGGTGTAGGCGGCGCCCTCGGGGGTGATGTCCGGCAGGCTCTCCCGCTCGTGGGCGGTGCGCAGGTCGATGAGCTGGCGGATGCCCAGGCCGTTGTAGACCGGCAGGTCCGGCTCGGAGATGGTGTGCAGGGCGTCGGAGCGGTACAGCAGGCCGTGGCGGACCGTGCCTCCCCCGGCGGTCCTGTGGCCGCCGAGATCGCGGAAGTTGGGGGCGCTGGAGAGGATGAAACCGTTGTTCGTCACGAAGGCGACGATACCGACCGCCTCCCCGGCGCCCCGAGCCCGGTTCGGGGTCAGGCCCCCTGCCGCATGGCGGTGATCTCCTCCCCCGCCTCCTTGACGTCCTTGGCGGTGTCCACCCCGCGCCAGAACCCGCTGATGCGGTAGGCGGTGAGCCGCCCCTGCCCGGCCAGGTCGGGGAAGGTGGACGACTCGTGGTCGCCCTTGACCGGCAGCAGCGGGGTGATGCCGGGTTCGAACAGGTACACGCCGGCGTTGATCCACACCGGCAGCAGCGGGCTCTGGGTGAACCCCTCGATCCGGTCCTGGCCGTCGACGTCGACGATGCCCCAGGTGGTGCGGAACTGGGCCAGCGCCAGGGTGGCCAGGCCGCCCTTGGCCCGGTGGTGGGCGGTCATCTCGTCCAGGGGGAACCAGGTGAGGACGTCCCCGTTGAGTGCGAAGTAGGGCGCGTCCTGCGCGGGTAGCCCCTGGGAGGCGTAACGCAGGGCGCCGCCCCGGCCGAGGGGTTCGTCCTCGACCAGGAGGGTGATCTCGGGGCCGCCGTCGCGGGAGGCCAGGTACTCGCGCAATACCTCGGCCTTGTACCCGCAGGAGACCACGACGTGCTCGACGCCGTGGCCCGTCAGCCATTCGAGTTGGTAGTCGATGATGGGCCGTCCGGCCACCTCCACCATCGCCTTGGGGCGGGTGTCGGTGTAGGGCCGCAGCCGGGTGGCCTGCCCGCCGGCCAGGATCAGGGCCTGGGTGACGGGCGCCGCGGAGGTTGAGGGTGAAGCGGTCATGCCCGGACACTAGCAGTACGCGGAATCCGGTGGCCGGTACGCCACCGGCGCCCGCCGGATCAGCTCTGCTGGGTGGCCTCGGCGTAGGCGGAGCGGACGTCGGCACTGGTGAGGACGGTCAGTTCGGCGGCGGTCGCCGCGTCGCCGACCTCCTGGGAGACCCGCAGGTCCCGCTGGGAGCACGCCTTCTCGAACAGGGATCGGGCGAAGCGCCCGTTGCCCAGCTCGTCGATCCACCCCTCGGCGCACACGTGGGAGAAGATGCTGCGCAGGTCCTCCACGGCGGTGTCGTCGAAGGCGTCGCCGGTGCGGGCGGCCAGCGCCTCCGCGATCGCGGTGAGCTCGTCGGCGCTGTAGGACGGGAAGCGGACCCGGACGTTGAACCGCGAGGCCAGCCCCGAGTTGGAGGCCAGGAACCGCTCCATCTCCGCCGGATAGCCCGCCAGCACCACCGCCAGGCGGGAGCGGTCGTCCTCCGCGCGCTTGAGCAGGGTCTGCACCGCCTCGGCACCGAAGGCGTCCCCGCCGCCGTACCCCGGGTTGATCAGCGAGTACGCCTCGTCGATGAACAGCACCCCGCCCAGGGCCCGGTCCACCAGCCGGTTGGTCTTGATGGCGGTGGCGCCCAGGTGCTCGCCCACCAGGTCGGCGCGCTGGGCCTCCACCACGTCGGCGCGGGCCAGCATGCCCAGGGCCGCGAAGACCCGGCCCAGCACGCGGGCGACGGTGGTCTTGCCGGTGCCCGGCGGCCCCGTGAAGACGAAGTTCCGCATGGGCGCGTGGTTGAGCAGCCCCTGCTCCTCGCGCAGCCGGGCCACCCGCAGCTGGGCGACCAGCGAGCGGACCTGGGCCTTGACCGGCTCCAGCCCGATCATGGCGTCGAGCTCGGCCAGGGCCTCCTCGATGCCCGGCGCCTCGCCGAACCCGGGCAGGTGCGCGGTCAGCTCGTCGTAGGCGGTGATCACGTCGGCGGACCGCAGGGTGATGAGCTCCTCGGCCTCGGGCCGGGGCGCGGGCCGGTCGCCCGCCACCCCGGAGGTGACCACCCGCACGTCGCGGGCCTGGGCCGCCTTCTCCACCAGGGAGCGGGCGAACCGGCCGTTGCCCAGCTCGTCGACGGCCTCGCGCTGCACGGCCTGGTCGAGTCTTCGCCGCAGGGTCCGCTCGGCCTCGGCGTCCAGGACGTCGCCGCGCTGGGCGACCAGGCTCCCGGCGATGCGGAACAGCTCGTCGGCGGTGTAGCTGGGGAAGGTGATCCGGGTGGAGAAGCGCGAGGCCAGGCCCGGGTTGGACGACAGGAAGGCGTCCATCTCCTTCTCGTACCCGGCCAGCACGATGACCAGGTTCTCCCGGTCGTCCTCGGCGCGCTTGAGGAGGGTCTGCACCGCCTCGTTGCCGAACCGGTCGCTCTGTCCGTCACCCTCGTTGACCAGGGAGTACGCCTCGTCGATGAACAGCACCCCGCCCAGGGCCCCGTCGATGAGCGCGTTGGTCTTGATGGCGGTGGCCCCCAGGTACTCCCCCACCAGGTCGGCGCGCTGGGCCTCCACCACGCGGGCCGTGGGCAGCAGCCCGAAGGAGTGGAAGATGGTGGCCAGGGTGCGGGCCACACTGGTCTTGCCGGTGCCGGGCGGGCCGGAGAAGACCAGGTGGCGCAGCGGCCGCTCGACCGGGAACCCGGCGTCGGCGCGCAGCCGGGCCGCCTCGATGGACGCGGCCAGCCCGCGGACCTGCTGCTTGACCGGGTCCAGGCCGATCATCGCCTCCAGCTCGGCCAGGGCCTCGTCGACCGGCACCGGCTCGCCTCCCCCCTCGGCCGCCGCGCGCCCGCGGGCGGGTGCCGCGGGCCGGGAGGCGTCGGCGCGGCCCTTCACACGTTCGGGGCGGGCGCCGCGGGAGACCGGGCGGGTGTCGGCCTGGGCGCTCTCCCGGGCGGCCTCGGACTCCTTGCGGATCTGCCGGGACGCGGACAGCCGCCACAGCAGGCAGGCGCCGGCGGCGGCGTAGAGCGCCCCGATCCCCCAGGAGGAGGGCGGCGTGGGGGCGACCATGCCGACCAGGGCCAGGGAGAAGCCGAAGACGAGGCCCGCGGTCAGGGACAGCGCGGCGGTGTGCCAGACCGGGAACTCGCGCACGGCGGCGGCCGCCGCCACGACCGGCAGCGGCAGCAGCAGGACGAGCAGGGTGACCGGCTCCCCGGCCAGCGGGAGCTGGAAGAGCGGGAAGGCGACCGCGGTCCAGATCAGGCAGACGACCACGGTGACCAGGGCGTCGGCCGAGCGCATCAGCGCGGCGAAGAGCAGGATCAGGGCCAGCGCGACCGAGACCGCGGTGACCACGGGCACCGAGGCGACCAGGGCGGCGAGCGCGACGACGGCGAGCACGGCCACCCCGGCGACCAGCCGTCTGGCCGGGGGGACGGCCCGGTACCTGGTGCGCAGGCGTTCCAGCCCGGAAGGTCCGGGGACCTCGGTACCGGGGCGCGTGTCGCGCGTCATCGGTGCCCCTTCCTGCGTGGGGGTCCGGAGGCGGGCCTCCGGCCGGGGGTCGCTGGCCGGAGGGGGGTCGAGGGGTCGACGCCACGCCTTCAGCCTTGCCCCAACCGCCCCCGGTTGTCCAGTGCGGGGCGGCGTGTCGCACCGCGCACCGCGGGGGCGCGGGCGGTCACAGCAGGGGGATCTGGCCCCCGGGGCCGGGCCGGGGCCTGCGCAGGTGGCTCCACCGGGGCAGGTCGTCGAGGTAGGACCAGCTCATCCGGTGCTGCGGGGTGGGGCCGTGTTCGGCCAGGTGGGCGCGGTGGACGGGCGAGGGGTACCCGGCGGCCCGCTCGAAGGCGTAGCCGGGGTGCAGCTCGGCGAGCTCGGCCATGTGCGCGTCGCGGCGGACCTTGGCCAGGATCGCGGCGGCGGCGACGCTGACGCAGGTGAGGTCGCCCTTGACCTGGGTGCGGACCCGCCAGGGGCGGCCGATGAAGTCGTGGGAGCCGTCCAGCAGGACGGCGTCCGGGCGGACGGTGAGCCCCGCCAGGGCCCGGCGGGCGGCGCGGCGCAGGGACTCGGTCATGCCGACCTCGTCGATCTCGGCCGCCTCGGCCCAGCCGAAGGCGTGGTCGGCCACCCAGGGTTCCAGCCGGGCGGCCAGGTCGCGGCGGCGCGCGGGGGTGAGGCGCTTGGAGTCGGTCAGGCCCGCGGGCGGCTCGCCCTCGCCGGGGACGGCGGCGCAGACCAGCAGCGGCCCGGCCCAGGCCCCGCGCCCCACCTCGTCCATTCCCGCGACGACGCGCGCCCCGGCGGCGCGGAGCTGCTCCTCCACCTCGTAGGTGGGCGCGGCGGGGGCCGCGGCGGGTGCCTTGGCGGCGGGCTCGGAGATCGACACGCCCCCAGCCTAAAGGGCGGCGGCGGGCTCCGCCGCCGGTTCGCGCAAGGACCGGGACAGGCCCACGGCCACGACCAGTGAGGCCAGGGTGGCCAGGGAGGCGGCTGTGAGGAGCACGGGCTGCCCGACCACGGCCAGGGCCGCGCTGCCGGCGGCGAAGCCGACGTTCTGGGCGGCGAAGGCCCAGGAGAAGTACCCGGCGCGCTGCCCCGGCGGGACGGCGAGGTCGATCATGTGCGAGCGCAGGCCCAGCAGCGCGGCCACCGGGAGCCCGCTCAGCGCCAGGGCCAGGGCGGCCAGGGGCAGGGCGGGCCCCGAGGCCAGCAGCAGGCAGCCCGCGACGAGCAGGGCCGCCGCGCCGAAGGCCCACAGGCCCTCGCGGCGACCGGGGGTGCGCGCCGCGTCCGACTGACACGGGGGCCGGGCGGCTCCGCGACGACCGCGGGCCGGCCGCGGGCCGCCGCCAGGGCGCCCGCGGAGCGGACGAACGCCGGGAACGGGCGTCCGGGACGGGTCTTTGCACGACTCGCCGTTTATCACACCGCGTCATGGCTCATGACTTTCGGTAGTTTCCGCTTGTCAGGACCGCGCACAGGTGTGACCCGGAGGAATGGACATGCAGCGCCCCACCCGGCATCCCCGGAGCCAGAGGCCACGCCCCCGGTCGCGCGTCCGCCTGCGCCGCCGCGGCCTGTACGACATCGGGGCCGCGCTGACCCGGATCGGCGTCGGCTGGGTGTTCGCCGACCACGGCCTCGCCCTGCGCGGCCAGGAGGCGCGACTGGCCGCCCACCTGGCCGAGTCCGGGACGCCCCTGCCCTCCCTCGCGGTCCACCTGCTGCCCGCCCTCATGGTCGCCACCTCGCTGTCCTTCGCCGTGGGCCTGCTCACATGGCTCGCAGGCCCCCTGCTCGCCCTGTGCGCGGTGCTGGGCACCCTCTCCCCCGCCTCCCCCGGGCTCTCCCCGTTCGACTCCTGGCCGGTGACGGCGCTGGTCACGGCGGTGTGCCTGCTCATGGCGGTCAACGGCGGGCGGTGGTCCTGGGACCACCTCGTCCTGGCCCCCGAACCCGCCGAGCACCCCGAACGGCGCAGGGCGGCCCGTCCCCGCCCGGACCGGGCGGAGGGGAAACCTCCCGCTATTTCCACGCGTCGCCCCGAACACGCTCCGCCGCTGCTCTATCCTGTGGGACAGGCCGCTGTACGTCGGCCGTCTCAACTGTGACGCGGCCCGTTCCGGCTCCTCCTTCTCACGCCCTCCCGGGACCGCGTCCGTCACCAGCATGGATTCGGTGGGGGGAACACCATGTCCGCCGTAGGTTCCGGCCCGACCCCTGACGGGTCCGTGGCCAAACTGATCGAGATCGCCGAGAAGCCCACCCTGGGCCGGCGGCTCATCAGCTGGGCCTCCCGGCCCCCGGGGCGGCTCTACATCCCTTCCTGCACGGTGGTGGCCCTGCTCATCCTCTTCGAGGACAGCGTCCCCTCCGGCCACCTGCCCACCTTCGTGGTGGGCCTGGTCGGCGGCATGCTGCTGGCCGGGATGGGCGCGCTGCGCCTGGGCATCGCCCTGGCCGTCGCCCGGCCGATGATCCGCCACTACTGGCTGCGCTGGATCTCCGCGCCGCTGATCGCCGCCCTGGCCATCGGGGTCTCCGCGGCCGACGTGCCGCTGAGCGCCCGGGTGCAGGCCTCCGCCGAGGACCTGCTGGCCATGGCCGACCGGGCCGACGAGTCCTCCGCCATCCCCCTCAACGGGGAGCGGGCCGGGCTGTACTCGCTGCGCAGTCTCAGCGTGACCGAGGGGGTGCTCCACTACGAGGTGGAGGGCGCCGGGCTGGTGGGCCGCTCCGGGCTGGCGCACAGCGACGGGGACCTCCCCGAGGGCGTGTTCGTCAGCGGGCAGGGCACGCGCATCTACGAGCACGTCACCGACGACTGGTACGTGTGGGTGGAGCACTAGCGGCGGGGCCGCGCGGCCGGGGGCCCTCCCCGGGGAGCCGCGCACCGCGACATCCGGACGAGGGCCCGGCGGCGCAGGCCGCCGGGCCTTCTCCGTGCCTTTGCCGGGGCTTGTGCTCCTCCAACGTGGTTCTCACCTTTGCCGTGTAGACAGGGAGGTGCCCGGGAGGGGTCCCCCTGACCCCGGCCCGACGGCGGACCCTGAGGAGAGGATTCATGCGCGAGTTCACGCTCACCCTTCACCTGCGCATCCACGACTCGATCACTGCGCTGCGCCGGGCCCACGCCCGGGGCGACGACGACCTGGCCCTCGGCCAGGCCGGGGAGATCGAGGACCTGGTGGAACTGGCCGCCCGCAACGGCATCGACATCGGAACGGGCTACGCCGACCTCTCCCCCCGCGGCTGACCGGAACGGAGAAGGGCTCCGCGACCACGACGGTCGCGGAGCCCTTCCGCTCTCAGGGGGTACGGGTCAGCGGCGGCCGCCGAACCCCTCCCCGTTCTCGAACTGGTGCCGCATGGCGATGTCCTGCTGCTCCTGGTACTCGTCCGCCAGCTGCTGCTGGCGGGCGGCAGCGGCGGCGACCGCGCCGCGCGCGGACTCCAGGCCCTCGACCGCCTTGGCCGTCGCGCTCGCGGCCCGCGCGCCGTTGCCCAGCACCTGCGGCAGCAGTTGCGCGGTGAGCAGCGTCGACAGCGCCGAGGAGTCCCCCGACCCGGCCTCGGTCTGCACCACGACCGGGCGCGGGGCGCGCTCGGCCAGGGTCGCGCCCACGTCCAGGCGGCGGCGGGCCAGCTCGTACTCCAGCACCGCCCGGTTGTCCCGGTAGGCGGTGGCCAGGCGCTGCTGGGCCTTGGCCTCGTTCTCGGCGGCGACCAGGTCGGCCCGGCCGCGCGTCTCGATCTCGTAGCGCACCCGCTGCGCCTCGGTCTCCTGCTCCTGGAGCATCTGCGCGACGTCCTTGCGGGCCTTGTTCAGGGACGCGTTGACCTCGACGATCTTGGCGTCCCGGACCTTCTTGGACCGCTCGATGTCCATCAGCAGGGTGTCGATGCGGCGCTTGCGGGTCAGCTCCCACTCCTGCTCGTAGGCCACCAGCTCCTTGGACACCCGCTCCCGGGTGGCCAGGTGCTGCTGGTACTGGTTGGGCAGCTGCACGTCGGGGATGTTGCAGCCGGTGATGACCACACCGTACTTCTCCAGCTGCTGGTTGAGCAGGGTGCGCATGTCCTCGACGTTGGACCCGCGCAGGTCGTAGGCGGCCTCGGTGCGCACCAGGCGGCTGCGCTGGCGGATGGCGTCCTGCACCGCGCTGGACAGCACCAGGTCGAAGTTGCTGGCGCCGATCGACAGCACGAACCGCTGCGGGTCGTGGATGCGGAACTTCAGGAAGAACTCGATCGACTTCAGCGGCACGTTCTCACGGGTCGGGCAGGCCACCACGGGTGCGGTGTACGGGATCTCCGTGCTGGTGTCCACCACGTAGTCCACGCGCTTCCACGGGTGCCACAGGTAGTGGCGGCCCGGGGCGATGACCTTCTGCACCTTGCCGTACTTGGTGAGGATGCCCTGGGTGCCGTGCTCGATCTCGATGATCGAGCTGCGCCACCACCACAGCACCGCCACCACGATGGAGATGACGCCGACGAACAGGGCGGGCAGCGCCAGCACCGCGTTGATCGGCGCGGACATCGCGCCCTCGATCGCCACGTTGATGGACATGACCAGGCCGGAGGTGAGGGCGAACAGCCCGATCCACACCAGGACCATCCACCGCAGGCCGCGGTTGTCCTTGGGGATGACCACGGGCACCACGGCGCCCTGGTCGCCGCCGCGCAGCAGCCCGGCGAGATCGCTCCAGGAGGAGAGGGACTCCTTGATGCTGGAGCCGCTCCTGACATTGACCTGCTGGCTCATCTAGCGGCCTCCCTCGAACGTGTCGGGTCCCTGGGACCACGGCGGCAGCGGCGGGTCCTGCGGGTCGGCGTAGGGCTCGGCCGCGGGCGGGGCGTCCGGTGCCGGCTCCTGCGGCGCCGACTCGGCCTCGCGCGCCTCGGCCAGCCGCTCGTCGATGGCCTGGTCGGACACCGACTGGCGGATCTCCTCGACCAGGTCCTCGCCGGGGGCCTGCGCGTCCGCCGCGGCCTGCTCCCGTCCGGCGCCGTCCTCGCGCAGCAGGGCGTCGATCTCGCCCTGGCGCTCGGAGATGCGGGCGTTGATCTCGCCCAGGCGGGAGCGGATCGCCTCCATGTCCTCCTGGGAGAACAGGGCGGCGTCGGCCTGGCCGATGATCTCCTGCGCGATGCGCAGGTAGTCGACGCTGGCCGCGTCCCCCGAGCCGATCCGCAGGACCTGGGGCAGGCTGTCGGCGACCTCCGAGAGCTTGTCCAGCAGGCTCTCGCGGAACCGGTAGTTGAGGATCTCCGGGGCCTCGGCCGCGCTGACCGCGCGGATGTCCAGGGCCTGGGCCTGCAGCAGGGCCGCGTTGGCGTTGGCCTCGGACTCGGCCTCCACGAAGCGCTGGCGGGCCAGTGCGCGGGCGCGGTTGGTCTCCCGCTCCAGGGCGGTGTCCATCTGCGCCTGGTACTGGGCGATGTCGGCCTGGATCGCCGACAGCGTCTCGTTGAGGGTGGCCAGCTCCTTGTTCAGGTCGCCCTCGTTCTGCTCCTTGCGCAGCTGCAGCTCGTACTCGAACGTGTAGGCGTCCTTGGCGACCCGCACCATCTCCGACGCCGCCAGGTCCATCCGGTACTCCTGGCTGGAGGGCTCGGCGTGGGTGATGTTGGCGCTGGTCAGCACGACGATGTCACTGAACTGGCGGTTGAGCTGGGCCAGCAGCCCCTGGGTGCTCTCCCCGACCAGGTCGTAGATCGCCGAGGCCTCCTGCTCGTAGATGAGGCTGCGGGTGGTCTCGCTGATCGCGTTGTTGAGCTTCTCCTGGAAGCCGTGCACGCCGCCCAGCGTGTAGACGAACCCCTCCGGGTTCTTGATCTGGAACTGGACGAACAGGTCGACCGACGCCTGCACCCCGCTCTTGGTGGGGGCCGAGCGGATGGGCGCGTTGAACGGGTACTCGCGCACCACGTTCACGATGTAGGACACCCGCTTCCACGGGTTGAACAGGGTCACCAGGCCCGGCGGGTAGATGCGCTCCATCCGCCCGAAGTGGGTGACGATGGCGACGCAGCCCTCCGGCACCATGACCATGCCCTGGCGCCACCACATGAAGGCGGTGATCGCGATGGTGATGATCCAGTAGTGGAGGCCGAAGAACGGGTTGAGCAGCGCGTTGCCGCCGGCCAGGGAGTACGGCAGGAGGACGAGGAGGGCGCCCACCAGGCCCAGCGCGATGAGCGCGACGGCCGGGAGCATGGTGACGAACGTGCGGCCCCGGGGGATGACCATCGGGCAGACCACGTGCACCGGGCCGTTGGGGCCGCGCTCGTAACTGCTGCGGTTGATGGCCTCGCCGGCGTTGTTGAGCGAGGCGGTCTTCTGCTCGATCCGAGTGCCCACGGAACCGCCCTGGTCGCGGGCGGCGACGAAGTCGCTCGGGTCGAGTCCACCACCTTCGGTGACCTGCCTGGAGGTCTGTTGCAGGGCGTCGGTCACGGCCTGCCGCGGGTCGCCTCCCTGGGCGACCGCCGCGGCAGCGCCGCGCACCGTCTGCGCGAACGACATGGGCGGGAACTCCTAGGTTCGGAGATGTCTGGGAACTATCCGCTTCGACGCCGCGTATCGGGGACCGGTTCCAGGTCGACGGCGGTTCCTGTGGGGCGAATGCCATAGCGGATGGTTCCGACCTTCGCATATGTGATGCCCGGAACCCAGAGGTGCCCCCGGAGCGTGGCCGTACGGTGATCACCCCGCGTCGGGAGCGTGCCGAATGGCACCCCCGGGACGCGGGCGATAACGTCGTTCGCGCGTACCGTCCCCGAACACGAGGAGCTCCCATGGCCGCCGTACCGAGCGCCGTCCTGACCACCGCCGGGCTCATCGGCGGCTACACCGTGGCCAGGGCCACCGGGAACCGGCCGCTGGGCGGCGCCGTCCTGGCCGGGTTCGGCGCGGCCGCGTTCGAGACCTGGCGCCGCGGCCCCGGGCTGGGCACCGCCGTCGCCCTCACCGGCGTCTACGTGGCGGCGTTCGGGCTGTCCCACCCGCTGGCCAAGAAGATCGGCTCCTGGCCGGCCGTACTGGGCGTGACCGCGGCCACCGCCGCCGTCGCGGTCGCCGCCGAACGCGACTGACCGCGGGCGGGGCGTCAGCGGCCGTGGATGTAGGCCTCCAGCTGGGCGCGGTCGTACTCCAGGCCCCGCACCCGGCTCTTGACGACGTCGCCGATGCTGACGATGCCCGCCAGCCGGCCGCCCTCCACCACCGGGACGTGCCGGAACCGGCGCCGGGTCATGGTCTCGCCGATCTCCTCGACGGTGTCGCGCGGTGTGCAGGTGACCACGTCCGCGGTCATGATCGAGGAGACCGGCGCGGCCAGGAGGTCGGCGCCGTGCCGCTCCAGGCCGCGCACCACGTCGCGTTCGGAGGCGATGCCCAGCAGGCGGTCGCCGTCGGTGACGACGACGGCGCCGATGTTGTGCCGGGCGAGCTCGGTGAGCAGCAGCGCGACGGTCGCGTCGGGCGGGACGCGCACCACGTCGGGTCCCTTGGTCCGGAGGATCGCGGCGATCAGCATGGGGTCCACCTTCCGCGGGCGTGTCGCTGTTGAAGGGCTACCCGCCGCCCCGCGCGCCCAACCACCGGTGTCCGCCCCACGGGACGGGCTCGGTGGGGCCCGCCCATGCCGCCAGCAGGGCGCGCCCCAGGCGGCGCGCCCGCCGCGGGTCCCAGCCCAGTCTCTCCGGCGTGTTCGCGTGGAGGTGGCGGGTGAGCTCCTGCACCGCGCGGAACCTCGCGGACGTGGGCCCCAGCCGGGACACGTGCTCGAAGAACGCCGTGACGGCGACCCGCGCGTGCGCGTAGCCGAGCAGGTCGGTGCCCATCCCCCGGCAGTGGGTGAGCGTGAGCAGGAACAGGCCGGTGTTGTCCACCAGGGCGGGGTCGGCGTCGGGCCGGGCCACCTCCTCGTGCGCCCGGGTCCCGGCCAGGACCGCGTGCGCGAAGTACCCCTGGGCGATGTCGCCGTCCGCCGGGCGGCGCAGCAGCCACTGCCGCGCCTCCTCCGTGTCCTGGCGCAGCAGCGCCTTCACGGCGTACACCAGCCCCCACCCCTGGGAGCGCTCGGCCGCCCAGAGCAGGGAGTCCGTCGCGGCCGGCAGCCGCTCCAGGATCCGGTAGGCCAGCGGGCCGAAGGTCTCCGGGTACAGCGCGATCGTCTGTACCAGCGGAATGTCGGCGGGTTCGGCGCTCTCCAGCAGCAGAGCCAGACCGATGAGGACGGAGTTGACGTCGGTGGCGCGGCGGACCAGCCAGCGGCCCGTCCGGCGGGCGTGCGCCGGGTCAGCCTCGCGCACGGCCTCGGCGATCCGCTCGTCCCGGAAGATCGGCACGGCCACCTCGCGCACCGCCCACCCCAGGTAGCAAGGGTGCAGGTCCGGCCAGGCCAGGTGGGCGCGCACGGCCTCGGCGGCGTCGATCCCGATCCGGCCGCGTTGTGCGTGGCGCAGGTTCATCGCCCCCTCGGGGAAGGGGTCGTTCTGCGGCTCCAGAGGACGATCGGGGATGCGGGCGTGCAGGCGCAGGGCGTGCTCGTACAAGGGGATCCCGGCACCGGGCGCCGGGCTCACCACGCGTTCGTGGACTCGCTTCCGTTGGTCATGCGGGGAATGCTCCCACGCCTCCCCGCCCCGCACAAGGCGTTCGGACGTGGTTCAGGTGCCCTCGGTCCAGTACCTCTGCATGCGCGCCACCGCCTCGTCCTTGCTCATTCCGGCGATCTCCCCCTCGGGGACGCCGACCCGGGTGATGAGGAGGTGGACCAGCTCGGCGGGCAGCGGCTCCGCGGCCGGGGCGGGGAATCCGCGGTCGGGCGGCGTTCCGTCGCGGACGCACGCCCAGAACACCGCCTCGGTCACCCCCAGCTGGTCCCGCAGGATGTGCACCCACATGCTCCTGCCGTAGTCGGTGCGGTCCACGGGGCGGGAGATGCGGGTCCGCAGCACCCGCCCGTCGGGCAGCACCAGCTCATAGGTGACGTGGTGGGTACCGGTCCGGCCGCGGGAGTCCCTGACCGGCGCCCACCCTTCCGCCTTGCAGAACCGCTCGTGGTCGTCACGTGTGGGGGGCGGCCAGGTCACGGCGCCTCCCCGAGGATCCAGGCGCGCAGCTGGCGGTCGTCGCTGAACTCGACGAGCTGGACCAGGGCCCAGTTGTCCCGGTGGTTGGGGGCATCGAGGAGGCGGTCCTGCCAGTCCTCCGCGTACTCGCGCAGGGCGTCGACCATCTCCGCGGCCGCCTCTTCCAGTGTGGCCCCCTCGGCCGCGACCGGCACCCCGGGAATGAACACCGAGAATCCGCCGCCCTCGGCCACCACCTCGGCCCGCCACGGGGTGACCGCGGTCAGGTACCGGCGCAGCCGCTCGACATCGACGACGGCCGCTCTGGCCGAGTGCCTGCGCACGGTGGCGACCCGGCCGCGCTCCGCGGCGTCCAGCAGGAGCTTCAGGTGGTCCCGGGCCTCGGTGTAGCTGTCGTAGTGGACCGCGCCCATGAAGACCTCCGGTGATGTCGGCGAACCCTGGCCCATTATACGTACGTCGCGTACGTCGCGTACGTAGAAGGGCTCAGACGGACCAGAGGGCGCCGCGGCGGTGGCGGCCGGGGGGCCACAGGACCGCCTCGGCGGCGTCGGGGACGAGGCGCCCGTCGGCGGTGGCCGCGTGCCGGGCCAGGCCGGCGGCCCGGCGGGCGCGGCGTCGCTCGCGGCGCTCGGCGACGGCCGCCTCCACGGCCAGGGACCCGTCCCGGACGAGGACCCGGGCGAGTTCGTGGACCCGCACCCGGCGGACCACGCGTTCCGGAGGGCGGCCGCGGGCGTACCGCAGGGCGGCCAGCGGCCTGCCCTCCCGGTGGATCCGCGCGTGGTGGGCGGTGCGCGCCATGGGTGCTCCCTCCGCTCACCGCGAGCGTAGCGGAGGGGGCACCCCGGGTTCAGCTGCAGCCGCTGGTGGAGCCGCAGCCCTCGCAGACGTAGCAGCTCCCCGCCGGGCGCATCTTGGTCCCGCAGGTGACGCACAGCGGGGCGTCGGCGACGAACCCCTGCGCGCGCTCGACCACCTCCGTGGTGGAGTGCGCGTCGTCAGCCCGCGCGGACGGCGCGACCCGCGGCTCCCGCTCGCCGGTCGGCGCCGACTGGGCGTAGGACTCCACCTGCGCCGCGACCTGCGCCGGGTCCTCCCCCGCCAGCTGCGCCTGCCGCTCGGCCGCGGAGAACACCCCCAGGGCCGCCCGCTCCTCGTAGGGCAGGTGGTCCAGCGCCAGGCGGCGGAAGATGTAGTCCATCACCGACTGCGCCATGCGGATGTCGGGGTCGTCGGTCATCCCGGCGGGGTCGAACCGCATGTTGGTGAACTTCTCCACGTACGTGTCCAGGGGGACGCCGTACTGCAGGGCGATGGAGATCGCGATCGAGAACGCGTCCATGACCCCGGCCAGGGTGGACCCCTGCTTGCCGAGCTTCATGAACACCTCGCCCAGCCCGTCGTCGGGGTAGGACCCCGCGGTGATGTACCCCTCGGCGCCGCCCACCGAGAACGACGTGGTCTCGCTGGGGCGCTTCTTGGGCAGCCGCCGCCGCACCGGCCGCGCCGGCGCCTCGGCCTCCTGCGGCTCCTTCTTCGCGGTGGACAGGGGCTGCCCGACCTTGCAGTTGTCCCGGTAGACGGCGAGCGCCTTCAGGCCGAGCTTCCAGCCCTGGAAGTAGATGTGCTCGAAGTCCTCGACGGTGGCCTCCTCCGGCACGTTCACCGTCTTGGAGATCGCCCCGGACAGGAACGGCTGCACGGCGGCCATCATGCGCACGTGGCCCATGGGCTCGATGAACCGGCGGCCCATGGCGCAGTCGAAGACCGGGTAGTGCTCCTCGCGCAGGCCGGGGGCGTCGACCACGTGGCCCTGCTCGGCGATGTACTCGACGACCGCCTCGACCTGCTCGGGCTGGTACCCGAGGTGCTCCAGGGCCCGCGACACCGAGCGGTTGACGATCTGCATGGACCCGCCGCCGACCAGCTTCTTGAACTTCACCAGCGAGAAGTCCGGCTCGATCCCCGTCGTGTCGCAGTCCATCATGAACCCGATGGTGTTGTGGCTGACAAGCCCGTTGGCCACATAGGTGACGTTGTCGGGGACCGAGAGGTCGTAGGTGGGCTGCACGCCCCCGTCCTCGTTGGCCGCCACCCGCTCGAAGAGGTACCCGAGGGCGCGCCCCAGACGGGTGTCCGGCGTCTCGGCGTGGACCAGCGAGGCGGTGCGGCGGGGCACACCCGCGTACTTGCGCAGGGCCTGCAGGACGTCGCCGCGGAGCGGGTGCCCCGGCGGGACCAGGTCGTCCCAGACCGCACGCGGCAGCACGATCCGGTCCCGCTTCGGCGCGCGGTCAGGTTCCAGGTCCGCCACGAGCCGGTTCTTGCGGTCGCCCAGGAAGCCGACCGCCTCGTCGAAGCGCAGGGCGTGGTCGAGGTTGCGCAGCCGGAGGATGTACAGGTCCCCGCCCAGGCCGCTGCGGGTCGTCCGGGTGGTGGTCGCCATGCCCAGGGCCAGCAGCAGGGTGCGCACCTCCCCGGCGAAGGCGTCGTGTGCGGTGGACAGGCTCGGGACCCCTTCGAGCACTGTGCCGTCGGCCTCGAAGAGGCCCCGCAGGAAGGCCGCGTACACGGCGGGGTCGTTGGCCTCCAGGACCGCCGGGGGCACCCGGGGCGTCCACCCCTTGCCCGTGTGGTCCTGTCCGGGCGATCCCTTGGCGAACCCGGCCGCCTTCCACCACCGGGCCAGCCGGACCGAGGAGAGCAGGACCTCCAGGTAGCCCTGCCTGCGCGTCACCTTCGGGACCAGCCCGAAGCAGCCTTTGGCCAGGACGGCCAGGCGTTCGACGACGTCCTCGTCGGTGTCGGCGACGCAGAGCCGGATCCCCTCGGCGTGCAGGCTGCCGTCCCCCATGAAGTAGCCGACGAGTTCGGCCAGCTCCTCATCGACCGTGTCGGGGACGGTGACCCCCCGGTCGCCCGTGTAGTAGGCCTGGTCCAGGACCGGCAGCGCCACGTTCCGCGGGACGCCGACGAGGGTTCCCAGCTGCAGCGGGACGAGGTCGCCCTCGGCGATGTCCGCGAAGCGCTTCCACCTCCAGGCCCCGTCCGCGTCCACCACCTTGATCCGGTGGGTGTGCGTTCCCTGGAGCCGGTAGCCGCCCTCGGTGACGATGCGGCGGGTGGGCGCCTCGCCGTTGACGTAGAACTTCGTGGCCCGCCTCGGTCCCTCGTCCGTGGAGACGGTGGCGGACAGGTCCTGCCAACGGGGGCCGTGCACATCGCCCAGCTCGGTCAGCCGGGTCAGCCCCCGGTCGGTGGTGACCAGGGTGTCCCCGGTCAGGCACCCCGTGGGCGCGAGGAGGCTCGCCTGGGCGTTGCGCCAGCCGTGGCGTTCGCCGGCCTCCAGGCAGTCGGCCCAGGCGCGGGTGGCGGCGGCGTGGATCGGCTCCTCCAGGGCGCCGACGGTGCGCAGTGCGCCGTTGGCGGCGGCGTGCTTGCGCATGACCCGGATGTGGGACGCCTCGTTGCGCCGGTAGCCCTCGTAGGGGCCCACCACACCGGCCAGCTCGGCGCTGCGCCGGTAGGCGACGCCGGTCATCAGCGAGGTGATCGCGGCGGCGACGGCGCGCCCGCCCTCGGAGTCGTAGGCGTGGCCGGTGGCCATGAGCAGGGCGCCGAGGTTGGCGTAGCCGATGCCGAGCTGGCGGTAGGCGCGGGTGGTCTCGGCGATCTTCTCGGTGGGGAAGTCGGCGAAGGTCACGGAGATGTCCATCGCGGTGATGACCAGCTCCGTCAGCCGGGTGAACCCCTCGACGTCGAACGTGCCGTCCTCGCGCAGGAACGCGAGCAGGTTGACCGACGCCAGGTTGCAGGACGAATCGTCCAAATGGAGGTATTCCGAGCACGGGTTGCTGGCGGTGATGCGTCCGGACTCGGGGGTGGTGTGCCAGTCCTGGATGGTGTCGTCGTACTGGACGCCCGGGTCGGCGCACTCCCAGGCGGCCTCGGCCATGCGGTGGAACAGGGCCTTGGCGTCGACCTCGTCGACGACCTCGCCGGTGGTGCGGGCGACCAGGCCGAAGCGCCCGCCGTCCTCGACGGCGCGCATGAACGCGTCGGAGACCCGCACCGAGTTGTTGGCGTTCTGGTACTGGACGCTGGCCATGTCGGCGCCGCCCAGGTCCATGTCGAACCCGGCGTCGCGCAGCGCCCGGATCTTGCGCTCCTCGTGCGCCTTGGTGTCGATGAACTCCCCGATGTCGGGGTGGTCGACGTCGAGCACCACCATCTTGGCGGCCCGCCGGGTGGCCCCGCCGGACTTGATGGTGCCCGCGGAGGCGTCGGCGCCGCGCATGAACGACACGGGCCCCGAGGCGCTGCCCCCGGAGGAGAGCAGTTCCCTGCTGGAGCGGATCCGGGAGAGGTTGACCCCCGCCCCCGAGCCGCCCTTGAAGATGATCCCCTCCTCCTTGTACCAGTCGAGGATCGACTCCATGGTGTCGTCGACCGACAGGATGAAGCAGGCGCTCACCTGGGCCTTCGCGCGGGTTCCGACATTGAACCAGACGGGTGAGTTGAAGCTGAAGAGCTGGTGGGCGAGCGCGTACTTGAGTTCGTGGTCGAAGACCTCGGCGTCGGCCTCGCCTGCGAAGTACCCGTGCTCGCGGCCGGTGCGGGTGTAGACGCCGACGACCCGGTCGATGAGCTGCTTGAGGCTCCACTCCCGTTCCGGGGTGCCGAGCGCGCCCCGGAAGTATTTCCCGGCGACGATCTGTGTGGCGTTCATCGACCAGGTCGAGGGGAACTCGACCCCGCGCTGTTCGAAGTTCACCGTTCCGTCGCGCCAGTTCGTCATGACGACGTCCCGGCGCTCCCATTCCAGGGTGTCGTAGGGATGAACGCCTTCGGTGGTGAAGATCCGCGGGATCTTCAGCCCCTTGCGCCTCCCCTTGCCCTTGCGTCCCGTCGATCCGCTGGTGGTTTCCGTCATGGCGGAGTCCCCCGAAGATAGGGCGCGGGCGCGGCCCGCGCGCGGAACCGTCGCTCGGGGGCGTTCCCTCGGCGCCCCCGGGGAGCGGTGCGTCAGGCCGTGGTGTCGGCCTCTTCCTTGGCCCGGGCCTCGGCCTCGCGGTCGCTGCGCAGGCTGGCGATCTCGGCCTCGAAGTCGGCGAGGCTCTCGAAACCGCGGTAGACACTGGCGAAGTGCAGGTAGGCGACCTCGTCGAGGTCGCGCATGGGGCCCAGGATGGCCAGGCCGATCTCGTGGGCCGGGACCTCCGCGACGCCGCGGCCGCGGATCTCCTCCTCGACCTGCTGGCCGAGCTTGGCCAGCGCGTCCTCGGAGACCGGGCGGCCCTGGCAGGCCCGGCGGACCCCGGCGATGATCTTGGTCCGGCTGAAGGGCTCGGTGACGCCGGAGCGCTTGGCGACCATCAGCAGGACGGTCTCCTGTGTGGTGAAACGGCGTTCGCAGGCAGGACAGGAACGGCGGCGGCGGATGGCCGCGCCGTCGTCGGTGGACCTGCTGTCGATCACCCGGGTGTCCGGATGGCGGCAGAACGGACAGTGCATCCCGGCTCACCTGCTTCCCTCGCCGAACTGACAACCCTGGGTCTACTTAACCACAACTCCTGGGCCGACGCCTCAAACAGCGACACCAGATGTTGTGGTCGAACCTAGTCGGAGGGTCGGACGAACCGCAACTTTCGCGCGCCCCGCGTGTCACAGCCGCGCGCCGCCCAGGATATCGCCGCGAATCCCCTTCCACGGCGCGGCTCGGGGTTTTCGGTCGAGCCCTTGCCCGGGGGTGATCCGCCCCGCATCCCCCCGTTCTCGAACCCGTCGGCACATCTTCCGCCATTCCGGGGGCGACGCGACGTGAACACGTGTACACACGTAAGTGAGGCCGGAAAAGCGCCGCGGAAAATCCTCTCGGCAATTGTCCACAGGCCTCGAACGCTTGTTTGATATCACCGTGCGCAACGACTAACGTTGGCCTTGATTTCACGCCGGTTTCGCCATCACGTGGACACAGGGTCCGGAGCGGTCGCAGACCGGTGGTGGCCAGTCGTGCAAGCAGGCCCTGACCGAACCGATGCCGAGGAGGCCGGCCGTGCCGGAGGAGAATCCCGGACCCCTGGATTCCGCAACCACCACCGTTCTCGCGCCCGTGGGCGAGGCGGGCGCGCCCGAGGAGGCGCCCAAGCTCACCGCCCGCCAGCAGAGCGTCCTGAACTGTATCCAGCGGTACCTGCGCGAGCGCGGCTACCCGCCGTCGATCAGGGAGATCGGGGAGTCGGTCGGCCTGTCCAGCCCCTCCAGCGTCGCGCACCAGCTCAAGGTGCTCCAGCGCAAGGGCTACCTGTACCGCGACCAGAACCGGCCGCGGGCCGTGGAGCTGCGCCAGCCGGGCCGCCCCGGGGTGCGCGCGCTGGTCGCCGCCGAGGAGTCCGACCCGGCGCACGCCGCCCGGGTGCCCCTGGTGGGGCGGATCGCCGCGGGCGGTCCCATCCTGGCCGAGGAGTCGGTGGAGGACGTGCTGTCCCTGCCGCGGCAGCTGGTCGGCGAGGGCCGGCTGTTCATGCTCACCGTGGTCGGCGACTCGATGACCGACGCCGCCATCACCGACGGGGACATGGTGGTGGTCCGCCAGCAGCCGGACGCCGAGAACGGGGACATCGTCGCGGCGCTGCTGGACGAGGAGGCCACGGTCAAGGTGCTGCGCCGCACCGAGGACGGGCACGTGTGGCTGATGCCGCGCAACGACGCCTACGAGCCGATCAACGGCGACGCGGCCACCATCCTGGGCAAGGTCGTCACCGTGATGCGCCGCGTCTGAGCGATACGCCCCCGGTCGTCCCCCGGCCGGTCCGCCCCGCCGGGCGGCGCCGGGCGCGGGTCCGCGGGCGGTACGGGACATGTCGCACCCGTGCGGGGCCACGGGTGCGACCGGCGGGCCGCCGCGGCGGCGGCCGGTGGCCGTCCCGGACACGGGTGGCGGCCCCCGCCGCTCCGGGCCGCCCGGGGCATCGGGCGTCCTCCCGGGCGCCTAGGCTATGGGGGTGTTCGCTTCCCTCGTCTTCCCGCGTGTCCGAGGGCGCGCCGTGGCGGTCGCCGCGGCCGCGGCCCTGCTGTCGACCTCCGCCTGCGCTCCGGCCGAGGAGGAGGCCGCCCCGCCGCCCGGGGTGGCGGGTTCCGAGCGGGAGCTGAGCTTCACCGTGGACGGGATCGAGGTGTTCGCCACCCTCACCCTGCCCGCGGACACGTCCGGCCCGGTACCGGGCGCGCTGATCGTCTCGGGCAGCGGCCCCACCGACCGCGACGGCAACGCCGACATGCGCCCCGACGCGAACACCAACCTCAACTTCGCCCGCCTCCTGGCCGAGTCGGGGGTGGCCTCCCTGCGCTACGACAAGCTCGGCAGCGGCGAGACCGGACTGGGCGGCCTCGACCCGGACGCCCCGGTGGACCCGGACGTGTTCGACGCCCAGATGGCCGCGGCCTACGAGGCGCTGGTGGAGCAGAGCGAGGTGGACCCGGCCCGCACCGCGGTGGTCGGGCACAGCGAGGGCTCCCTCTACGCGCTGCGCGCCCACACCCTGGTGGACGCCGCACCGGCCCTGGTGCTGGCCGCCCCGGTGGGCGACCGCTACCTGGACGTGCTGGACCGCCAGCTCACCGAGCAGGTGCGCGCGGTCGAGGCGGCGGGGCAGCTCACCGAGACGGAGGCGGTGACCATGCTCTCCGACGCCCGCGCCGGTCGGGCCGCGGTGCGCGGCGGCCGGGAGGTCCCCGACGACCTCACCGGCGTCGTCGGCACCCTGTACTCGCCGCAGAACACCGGGTTCCTGGCCCGGATGGACCGGATGGACCCGGTGGAGCTGGCCGCGGAACTGCCCGAGGACACCCCCGTCCTGGTGCTGTGGGGCGAGGCCGACGCCCAGATCACCGGCGAGGAGGTGGACCGGCTGATGACCGGCCTGCCCGAGGCCGAACGGGTGGACATCCCCGACGCCGACCACATCTTCCGCGTCTACGAGGACGGGCCGGGGGCGACGGTGCTGGACGCCGAGCGCCCCTTCGCCCCGCAGGTCGCCCCGGCGCTGGCGGAGTTCGTCGACACCGCCTGGTGACCGGCGGCGGACCGCGGTGACGGCGCGTCCGTCGCCGCGGCCCGATCCGCCGGGGCGGGGTCAGTCGCCCTCGGCGGTGATCTCCTCGGGAAGGGCGTCCACGGTGGCGCGGGCGATCTCCTCGGCGCCGGCGGAGAGGCGCTCCTCGTCGGCGGGTTCGCGGCCGTCGTACCCGGCGGCGGCCGAGTAGCAGTTCTCCAGGTAGAGGTTGGACACCCGCACCGCCACGCAGGAGGTGGTGTAACCGGTCTCGTCGAGCCAGGTCACCGCCTCCTCCCCCAGGTCGTCGACCGGGGAGGTGCTCTGGGCCCCGGTGGTCTCGGCGAAGTTCTCCCGCGCGGTGACCACCCCGCCCGGGTTGGGCGCGGCCACCATGACGAGGGTGGCGGTGGCGGGGACGGAGTCGCCGTCGCCGCCGGGTGTGGCCCAGCGGCACTGCCAGCCCTGGCCGAAGGGGTCGGCGGCGCCGCCGACGGGCTCCTCCAGGGTGAGCTCGCGCTCGGGCACCCGGGCGTCCAGGGCCTCGGTCTCGCCGACCTCGCAGCCGGGGGCCGCGTCGTACACGCCGGTCTCGGGGTCCTCGCGGGTCAGCACGTACCAGGCGGCGCCGCCCGCGGCGGAGAGCAGCAGGAGGGCGAGGGCGACCACGCCGGCGGTGGCGCAGCCCCGGCTCTGCGGCTGGCTGGAGGGCACGGTCTCGGGCGGCTGCCCGGGGGGCATCACAGGGAGGCTCCGATCCGTTCGGCGAAGGCGACCGCGGTGGCCCGGCCCTCGTCGGGGGAGACGGGTTCGCCGCCGGTGACGGCCGTGTAGGAGACCCGGACCAGCAGGTTGTCGGCCCAGAAGGCGAGCTCGGTGCCGCCGGAGCCGCCGCGCCACACCAGGCCCCGGCCGGTGGACAGGTCCACGGTCTCGGCGGCGTCGGGGGCCAGCGCGGCGGCGGCCGCGCTCACCCGGTCCTCACCGGAGACGGGCTCCTCGGCGGTGGAGTCCGTGAACAGGGCGGAGTACTCCACCCGCAGGACGCCCTGGCGGGGGGTGTCGGAGGTCCCGGCGGAGGTCCACCGGCACACGGTGCCCTCGCCTCCGGTGAGCGGCCCGCGCTCGGCGAGGTCGCGGACCGCGCCGGGCAGGTGCTCGTCGAGCAGTTCTCCGAGGTCGCCGCAGTCGGGCGCGGCGGTGTGGACGTCCCCGGGGTGGGGTCGGTCCGGGTCGTCCTGTGCGGCCCACAGGCCGCCGCCGATCGCCAACGCGGACACCACCACCGCGCCCGCCGCGATCACACCCGCCCGTGCGAGGGGACCCAACCGGTCACCGCCTCCCTGTCCGGCCGCCGATCGACCGAGGTGCGACGGCGGCCGCGGGTCGCGGCCGCCGTCGCGGTGGTCAGCCGACGACGATGTTCACCAGTTTCGGCGCGCGCACGATCACCTTGCGGATCTGCTTGTCGCCGATGAAGCCCTGCGCCTTCTCTGACGCCAGCGCGAGCCTTTCCAGTTCGGCCGGGTCGATGTCGGGCGCAACGGACAGCTTGTCACGGACCTTGCTCTGCACCTGCACGACACAGGTCACGGTCTCCTGGACCAGCAGGGAGGGGTCGGCCTCGGGCCAGTTCCCGACGGCGACGGTGCCGGTGTGGCCCAGCCGCTCCCAGCCCTCCTCCGCCACGTAGGGGGCGAACAGGGACAGGGCGACGGCCACGAACTCCGCGGCCTCGCGCACCGCCGGGTCGGCGGCGCCGGGGCCGGAGTCGATGGCCTTGCGGGCGGCGGAGACCAGTTCCATGACGCGGGCGATGGCCACGTTGAACCGCTTGGCCTCGATCAGGTTGGTGACCTGGTCGATGGCGTGGTGGGTGGCGCGGCGCAGCTCGATGTCGCCGGCGGCCGGGTCGGCGCCGGGCTTGGAGGCGGCACCGGCCTCGTTCATCACCCGGTAGGCCCGGTTGAGGAACTTCTGGGCGGCGACGACGGACACGTCGGCCCAGTCGACGTCCTCCTCTGGCGGGCTGGCGAACAGCATGGTCAGCCGGACCGCGTCGACGCCGTAGGCGTCGATCTCCTTGCCCAGGTCGACGCCGTTGCCCAGGGACTTGGACATGGCCCGGCCCTGGTTGATGACCTGGCCCTGGTTGGTCAGGCGGCGGAACGGCTCGGTGAAGGACACCATGCCCATGTCGTGCAGGACCTTGGTGAAGAAGCGCGCGTACATCAGGTGCAGCGTCGCGTGCTCCTTGCCGCCGATGTAGTGGTCGACGGGGCCCCACTCGTTGACCAGGTCGGAGTCGAAGGGCGCGGTGTCCAGGTGCGGCGAGATGTAGCGCAGGAAGTACCAGGACGAGTCCACGAAGGTGTCCATGGTGTCGGTGTCGCGCTGGGCGGGGCCGCCGCAGGACGGGCAGTCGACGTTGACCCAGTCGGTGGCGGAGGCCAGCGGGGACACGCCCTTGGGGGCCAGCTCGGCGCCCTTGAGCTCGGGCAGGGTGACGGGCAGCTGCTCGTCGGGGACGGGCACCTGGCCGCAGGCGGGGCAGTGGATGATCGGGATGGGCGTGCCCCAGTAGCGCTGGCGGGACAGCAGCCAGTCGCGCAGGCGGTAGTTGACGGTGCCGCGGCCGGTGCCGCGCTCCTCCAGGACGCCGATGATGCGCTCGATGGCCTCGGCCTTGGACAGGCCGTCCAGGGGGCCGGAGTCGCGCAGGCTGCCCTCGCCGGTGGTGGCGACGCCGGTCTCTGCGGGGTCGGGCTCGCCGGTCTCGACCACGACGCGCACGGGCAGGCCGAAGGCCAGGGCGAAGTCCAGGTCGCGCTGGTCGTGGGCGGGGACGGCCATGATGGCGCCGTGGCCGTAGTCGGCCAGGACGTAGTCGGCGGCCCAGACGGGCATGCGCTCGCCGTTGACCGGGTTCACCGCGTAGCGGCCCAGGAAGACGCCGGTCTTGGGGCGCTCGGTGGTCTGGCGCTCGATGTCGGAGAGCTTGGCGACCTCGGAGCGGTAGGCCTCGAAGGCCTCGCGCTGCTCGGGGGCGCACAGCTCGTCGGCCAGGTCGGCGTCGGCGGCCACCACGAAGAAGGTGGCGCCGTACAGGGTGTCGGGCCGGGTCGTGAAGACGGTGACCGGCTCCTCCCGCCCCTCGATGGCGAAGTCGACGTCCGCGCCGGTGGAGCGGCCGATCCAGTTGCGCTGCATGGCCAGGATCTCGTCCGGCCAGTTGCCGCCCTCCAGCTGGTCCATGTCGTCCAGCAGGCGCTGCGCGTAGTCGGTGATCTTGAAGTACCACTGGTTCAGGCTGCGGCGCACGACCTCGGTGCCGCAGCGCTCACAGCGCCCCTGGACGACCTGCTCGTTGGCCAGCACGGTCTGGTCCTTGGGGCACCAGTTGACCTGGCCGTCCTTGCGGTAGGCCAGCCCGCGGTCGAAGAACCGGGTGAACAGCCACTGGTTCCACTTGTAGTACTCGGGGTCGCTGGTGTGGATGCGCCGGGACCAGTCGACGGCGATGCCGTAGCGGCGGAAGGAGGCCGCCTGGGTCTCGATGTTGGCGTAGGTCCACGCGGCGGGGTGCGAGTCGTTCTTGATGGCGGCGTTCTCGGCGGGCAGGCCGAAGGAGTCCCAGCCGACGGGGTGCAGCACGTTGTCGCCGCGCTGGAAGCGGTAGCGGCCGATCACGTCGCCGATGGCGTAGGCCTCGGCGTGGCCCATGTGCAGGTCGCCGGAGGGGTAGGCGAACATGTCGACGATGTAGGAGCGGGGGCGGGTGTCGCCGGGGTCCTCGTCGGCCTGGAACGGGAGCTCGGCGGCCCAGCGCGCCTGCCACTTGTCCTGGAGGGCGCGGGCGTCGTAGGTGTCGCCCGTCGTCTGGTCGCCGTCTACCGCTGTCATCGCTGCTTGTTCCCTCGGGTTCGGTCGTACATGGGATCCGCGGACCAACATGCGAGATCCGTTCCCCCTCAGGTTATCGGCTGGGGGACCGGGACGCGGACGGGTTTCCCCGCCTGTGGACGGCGCCCCCGGACCGGCCGCGGCACCCCGCGTTCGTCACGGTGCGTCACCTGACATTGCGTGAGATTACGGACCTCCTTCCCCTCCACACCGACTGTCCGGTTTGTTACTCTTCCGTCAACTCAGTCGTGAGAGTGGCGCAGAACACGCGACCCGGATCACACCCGGGTCCCGTTCCCTTGTCGTCCCTGGACACATCTGCCTGCGGGAGGCCCCATGCTCAACCTGTCCGTGGTCCTGGAGGACGGTGCCAGATCCGTCCCGGAGAAGGACTGCCTGGTCTTCGGCGATCTGCGCCTGAACTACGCGATCACCAACATGATCGCCAACCAGGTGGCCAACCTCCTCGTCTCCCGGGGCATCCGGCCCGGCGACCGGGTGGCCCTGGCCAGCCCCAACGTGCCGTACTTCCCCTTCGTCTACTACGGAGCGCTCAAGGCGGGCGCGGTGGTCGTCCCCCTCAACGTCCTGCTCACGCCGCGTGAGATCGCCTACCACTTGGAGGACTCCGGCGCCAAGGCGATCTTCGCGTTCACCGGCACCCCGGAGCTGCCGCTGGGCGAGCGCGCCTTCGAGGCGTTCGGCCAGGTGGACACCTGCGAGACCTACATCGACCTGCCCGCCGTCCCGGGGGCGACCGAGTCCGCCATCGAGGGCGCCCAGACCCTGTGGAAGGCCCTGGAGGGGCAGCCCGGCGAGTTCGAGACCGTCCAGGCCAGCTCCGACGACACGGCCGTCATCATCTACACCAGCGGCACCACCGGCAAGCCCAAGGGCGCCGAGCTGAGCCACAACAACCTGATGATGAACGCGGTCGTCTCCTCCAGCCTGGTCAACCCCCACCCGGACGGCCGCGACGTGGCCCTGGTGGTGCTGCCGCTGTTCCACATCTTCGGCCAGACCGTCATGCTCAACGCGGCCCTCTACCGGCACGCGACCCTGGTGCTGATGCCGCGGTTCGACGGCGACGAGGCCCTGCGCCTAATGGAGAAGGAGGGCGTCACCGGCTTCGCGGGCGTGCCCACCATGTACTGGGGCCTGCTCAACGCCGTGCGCTCCGCCGGCGAGGGGAAGTACGACATCAAGGCGATCGCGGACAACATCGTCGACGCGGTCTCCGGCGGCGCGGCGCTGCCCGCCCAGCTCGCCCAGGACTTCCAGGACACCTTCGGCGTCGGCATCAAGGAGGGCTACGGCCTGTCCGAGACCTCCCCGGTGGCGTCCTTCAACAACCCCAACGTCAAGGCCAAGACCGGCTCGATCGGCAAGCCGGTGTGGGGTGTGGAGATGAAGCTGATCGACCCGGAGTGGAACGAGGTCGTCAAGACAGGCGACGAGGACCCGGTCGGCGAGATCGCCATCCGCGGCCACCTGGTGATGAAGGGCTACCACAACCGGCCCGAGGTCAACGCCGAGGTGATCAGGGACGGCTGGTTCCGCACCGGCGACATCGCCCGCCGCGACGACGAGGGCTTCTACTTCATCATCGACCGCTCCAAGGACATGATCATCCGCGGCGGGTACAACGTGTACCCGCGCGAGGTCGAGGAGGTCCTGATGGGGCACGAGGCGGTCAGCCTCGCGGCGGTCGTCGGCGTCCCGCACGACACCCACGGCGAGGAGATCAAGGCGTTCGTGATCCTCAAGGAGGGCGCCGGGCTCACCGCCGAGGAGCTGACCGGGTGGGCCAGGGAGCGCCTGGCGGCGTACAAGTACCCGCGAGAGATCGAGTTCCGGGAGAGCCTGCCGATGACCGCCACCGGCAAGATCCTCAAGCGCGAGCTGCGCGACTGACCCCGCAGTGCGGACGAGGGGCGGGACCCGGCCGGGTCCCGCCCCTTCCCTTCGCCCCCGGCCCGCCCCCGGCCCGCCGCCGGGCCCGCTCAGCCCTTGACGGCGCCCTGGACCAGCCCGGAGGCCAGCCAGCGCTGCACGAGGACGAAGAAGACCATGACCGGCAGGGTGATGAGGGTGGACGCGGCCATGACGTGCCCCCACTCGTTGGCGTACTCGCCGAAGAACTGCCGCAGGCCCACGGCGACCGTGTACTTGTCGCTCTGCTGCATGAACGTCAGGGCGAGCACGAACTCGTTCCAGGCGATGATGAACGCGAAGATCGCGGTCGCCACCAGGCCGGGCGCGACCAGCGGGAACAGCACCTTCCAGAACATGACCGGCCACGAGGCGCCGTCGATGTAGGCGGCCTCCTCCACCTCCTTGGGGACCGCGGCCACGAACCCGCGCATCATCCACACCGCCAGCGGCAGCGACAGGGCGATGTAGACGATGCCCAGGCCCAGCACGGTGTTGAGCAGCCGGAGGTCGCGGACCTGGAGGAAGAGCGGGATGACCAGGGCCTCCAGCGGCACCATCTGGACGACGAGGATCATCACCAGGATCGCGGTGCGGAACCGGAACCGGAAGCGCGCCACGGCCACGGCCGCCAGCAGCGACAGCACGCACGCCCCGGCGACGGTGATGCAGGCGACCGCCAGCGAGTTGAGCATGTACGTCCCGAAGGCGCCCTCGGTCAGGACGTGGACGAAGTTGTCCAGGGTGGGGTCGCGGGGCACCAGCGTCCCGACGGCGGAGGTCATCCGGTCGGAGAACGCGCTGGCGAGCATGAAGTAGACGGGGAACAGGGTGAACAGCAGGATCGCGGCCACCCCGGCGGCCCGCCCGGCGAGCCGGGTCAGGCGCAGGGCGCCGCCGCGGCGGCGGGCCCGGCGGACCCGGCTCTCCCAGGCGGCGGCCGCGGCGGTGTCGGCCCGGGCGCTCAACGCAGTTCGTCCTCTCGGAACAGGGCCCGCAGGTAGACCGCGGTGACCGCCAGCAGGAGCAGGGTGAGGACCACGGCGATGGCAGATCCCATTCCGTAGTCCCTCTGGCCGAAGGAGCTCACGTAGGTCCACACGCCCAGGTTGAGCATCTCCGAGCCGCCGACCCCGCCGCCGGGCATCAGGTAGACCTGCGCGAAGACCTTGAAGTCCCAGATGGTGGACAGGATGGTGACGACGGCGAACACCGGGCGCAGGACCGGGAAGGTGACGTGCCAGAACCGCTTCCACGCCCCGGCGCCGTCCAGCAGGGCGGCCTCGTGCAGTTCACGGGGCACGGTGAGCAGCCCGGCCAGGACGGTGACGGCCACGAAGGGGAACCCGCCGTGGACCACGTTGAGCACGACGACCGCATAGAAGAACAGCCGGTCGGCGAACCAGTTGTACCCCTCGGGGCCCAGCAGGCCGGCGCCCTTGAGGGCCTGGGCGACGACGCCGCCGTCGACGTCGAAGATCCACAGCCACACGTAGGTGCCGCTGACGGCGGGCATGGCCCAGGCGACCATGATGCAGGAGACCACGACGACCCGGGTGACCGGGCGCAGCCGGGACAGCAGCAGGGCCACGAGGGTGCCCAGCACCACGGTGGAGACGACCGCGACCACGGCGAACCCCACCGTGTTGGGCAGGGCGACCCGCCACAGGTAGGAGTCGGTGAACAGGGTGACGTAGTTGGCCGGGCCGATGAAGTCCGACTCCCCCGACACCAGGTTGCGCAGCCGGTACTCGCGGAACGACAGCCACACGATCCGGGCGAGGGGGAAGAGCAGCAGGGCGGCGATGACCGCCAGGGCGGGGGCGAGCAGCACCCAGGGCAGCAGTGCGCCGCGCCGCCTCAGGCCGAGGGCGGGAGCTCGCCGCCCCCGGCCGGGCGGGCCGGCCGGCGCCCGGAGCCCCGGGCCCGTGCCGCCGACCGCCTGCCCGACCGGTGTTCCCACGTGTCAACCTCCGTTGAGGATGCGTTCGATGTCGTCGGCGGCCTGGGCGGTGGCGTCCTCCACCGAGGTGCCGTTGAGGATGGACTGCTGCATGCCGACCAGGACCTTCTCGGCCTCCACCTGGCTCCAGGCGGGTGCGGTGGGCACGCCCTTGCTCGCCTCCCCCAACTGGACGGCGTAGGCCTCCAGGACGGGGTCGGCCGAGGCGGTGAACGCGTCGACGCTCCCGGTGAGGCCGGGGAAGAACCCGGTCTGCTCGGCCCAGAGCATCATGTTGTCCTCGCCGGTGAGGTGCTCCACGTAGCTCCAGGCGGCCTCCTCGTTGCCGGTGCCCTCGAACACCGACAGCAGCGAGCCCCCGGCGAACGACGGCGTGTAGGTCCCGGCCTCCCGCCCCGGGATGGGGAAGGAGCCCAGCCGGCCCTCCAGCTCGGGGTTGTTCTCGACGATGGCCTTGGGGTTGGCGCTGCCGAGCAGCGCGATGGCGGCGTCGCCCTCGGAGAACGACTCCATGATGTTGATCTCGTTCCAGTTGACGGCGCCGGTGGTGGAGGTGCCGTCCTCCAGGGCCAGGCCGGTGAAGAACGCGATGCCCTCGCGCGCCTCGGGGGAGTCCACCCCGGACACCCACGTGCCGTCGTCCTCCTGGACGGCGATCTCGGCCCCGCCGCCCCAGATCCACGGCATGACCGAGTACTGGGCGTCGCCCGGCACCGGCAGGGCGACCATGTCCGGCTCGGCCTCCTTGATCTCCAGGGCGGTCTCGCGGAGCTCGTCCCAGGTCCGGGGCACCTCCAGGTCGTGCTCCTCGAACACGTCGGTGCGGTAGACCATGGAGCGGATGGAGGCGTACCAGGGGACGCCGTAGACCCCTTCGTCCAGGGCCCCCATCTCCATGAGGCCCGGCACGTAGAGGGAGGTGTCGACCCCGTAGGCGGACAGGTCGTGCAGGGCCCCGGAGTCGGCGAAGCCGGGGACGAAGGTGTTGCCGAGTTCGATGACGTCGGGCATGGTGCCGCCGGCGATGGCGGTGGAGATCTTGTCCTGGGCGCCGTCCCACGGGACGAACTCGACCACCACCTCGATGCCGGTCTCCTCGGTGAAGGCGGCGTTGACCTCGTCGAAGAAGCCGGTGGCGTCGGGGTTGGTGCCCTCCATGATCCACACGGTGAGGCTGTCGGTGTCACCGCCGCCGTCGCCGCCGCCTCCCGCGCACGCGGTCGCGGCCAGGGTCAGGGCGAGTGCGGCTGCGGGGAGCGGAACGTGCTTTCGGGTTCGTCTGCGGGCCATGGGCTCGCCTCCCGTTCCTGTCGTGGGTCCCCTCGGGGTTGGTAGGAAACCTACGTAAAGAACGGCTCGGAGTGAAGTAAACCACTCCATTTTGTGTCTGAGCTGTTAGGGGACGCCGCCGGCCATGCCCGGGAACCCCGGTGCCGCAGGGGTTTCCGGGGCTCCGGAGAGGCGTGCCGGAGGAGGGCCCGCCTCCCCCGGCCCCGCCCCGGGGCCCCGTGCCCCCTACTCGGAGAGGCCGGTCACCTGGCGCAGGGTGGAGATGAGCTCGGCGCGCTTGTACACCGCCAGGCCGATGGCGGCGGAGAAGGCGGCGAGCATGTGGACGTAGACCATGGGGTCGCCGCGGGTGAAGCGCTCGGCGGCCTCCTCCTCGCCCACCGTGTGGGCCTCCCAGGCGGTGGAGACCGCGAACTCCAGCTCCGGCGGGAGCATCTCCGCGACGGTGCGGGCCACGGCCTCCCGGGAGTCGGCGGGCTTCCACACCACTCCGGTCTCCTGGACCCGGCGGCCCAGGAACGCGGAGATGACGCGCAGCTCCGACTGCACCGCCCCGGCGTCGTCGGCCGCCCGCGGGATCACCCGCTCCAGCTCGTCCCGGTTGCGGTCGGCGTAGGCCGCGATCAGGTCGATCGCGGTGCGCTTGACGTGGTCCGGCTGGTCCGGGACGAGGGGGCCTTCCCCCCCGGCGTTCTCGGTCACGGGCACTCCTCGTAGGGTCTCGCGTCCATGATGCCGTGCCGCGGGCCGCGGCGGGGCGCGGACAGGCCGGGATCGCCGCGGGCGAACGGCGTTCCCGGCCCCGCCCCCTACTGGAACCGCGGGCGCAACGGCATGTGGGCGTCGGTGCCGTCGAGCTTGACGCCCAGGATCTGGTGGAGCTGCACCACGTTCCGCTCGAAGCCGAGCACGCACCCGGCCATGTACAGCCGCCAGACCCGGGCGGTGCCCTCGCCGACCTCGGCGACCGCCGCGTCCCAGTTCCGCTCCAGGTTGGCGCCCCAGTGGCGCAGGGTGAGCGCGTAGTGCTCGCGCAGGTTCTCCTGGTGCCGGATCTCGAACCCGGCGTCGTTCATGGCCGTCTGGATCTGCCCGGGCCCCTCCAGCTCGCCGTCGGGGAACACGTAGCGGTTGATGACCCCGTCGGTGTCCATCGGGGGCAGGTCGTTGCGGGGCCGGGTGATGCAGTGGTTGAGCAGCCGGCCGCCCGGCACCAGCTTGTCGTTCAGCGACGAGAAGTAGGAGGGGAGGTTGCGGGCGCCGATGTGCTCGGTCAGGCCGATGGAGCTGATCCGGTCGAAGCCGCCGTCGGGGACGTCCCGGTAGTCCATGTGGCGGACCTCGGCCAGGTCGGACAGCCCCTCCTGGGCGATGCGCTTGGCCGCCCACTCGGCCTGCTCCTTGGACAGGGTGACGCCCAGGGCCTTGACCTTGTGCTCGCGGGCCGCGTGCATGACCATGCCGCCCCAGCCGCAGCCCACGTCGAGCAGGCGCATGCCCGGCTCCAGGCCGAGCTTGTTCGCGACCAGTTCGTACTTGCGGAACTGGGCGCTCTCCAGGGCGCCGTCGTCCGCCTCCACCCGGTCCAGGACCCCGTCGGCGTCGTCGAAGACCGCGCAGGTGTAGGTCATGGACGGGCCCAGCACCAGCTCGTAGAAGGCGTTGGAGACGTCGTAGTGGTGGTGGATGGCCTCGGCGTCGCGCTGCTTGGAGTGGCGCCAGCCCAGCCCGGCCAGGCGGCCGCGCGTCACCTCCTGGGGCGGCGGGGCGACCCGGTTGACGAACTTGACCCAGCCCACGGAGCGGGCGATGGCCGCCAGGTCGCGGGCGGACACGTTGAACCCCTCCGCGAAGACGAAGTCGGACATCCGCCGGAGGATCGTGTACATGTCGCCCTCCACCTCCAGGTGCCCGGAGACGTAGGCGCGGGTCAGGCCCAGCGCGTTGGGCGACTGGGCCAGGTAGTTGACCGCGACCGGGGTGCGCACGTGCAGGTGGACGTCGCTGTCCGGGTCTCCGGAGGCACTGCCGTCGTAGGCCGTGAAGCGGATGGGCGCGTCGGGTCCCACGACGCGCTCGAAGATCTCGGCGAGCCGCATGTTCTTCTTTCCCTTCCTCTCGCGGACGCGGCCCGCTCCACGGGTCGCCTCCCGTTTCCGTGCGGTGTCATCCATTGCGTACGCACTTGGCGTACAGGTCGAGCAGCCTCCCCCGCGGGTCGTAGGTCTCCTTGAGGTCGGCGTAGGCGGAGCCGTTGTAGAGGCGCCAGAACTCCTCCTCGGTGTAGAAGGAGTCGGAGTACAGCGACTTGTGGCCGTCGAGCTCGGCGACGCGCTCCTCCACCCGCCGGTTGTGGTGGGCGCGGCGCTGGCCGGGCTTCATGTCGACCATGCCCCAGAAGCCGAAGTTGACGTAGAGGCGGTCGTTCTCCAGCGGGTAGAGCGGCCACACGTGGCCGCCGGGCTCCAGGCCGGCCCGGCGCGGCTCCTTCAGGCGCAGCGGGCACATCCACACCGGGGTCATGCCGATCTCCCCGTGGAAGAAGTCGAGGAACTCGGCCCCGCGCTCCACGCCCACCTCGATGTCCTGGATGAGGGGTTCCTGGGGGCGGCGGCCCCGATAGTGGTTGAGCAGCCGGGAGAAGGCGGTGCGCCGGTCCCAGGCCACCAGCCTGCGGTAGACGTCGGAGCGCTTGAGGGAGCGCGGCCACAGGGAGCGCACCACCGGGTTCTGCACGCCGAAGGCGCGCGAGCACCAGAACCAGTCGGTATCCCAGCGCCACAGGTAGTCGTGGACGGTGAGGTAGTCGCCCGGGCCGTTGTCGGCGTTGGCCTGGATGGAGCGGTAGTAGATCTCCTGCCCGGTGTAGTCGCTCGCCCAGGGGGCCCGGTCGGTGAAGCGGGCCACCGTCAGGTACAGCTCGTCGCGGGAGAAGGCGACGCCGTCGACGAAGTCGACCGGCTGTCCGTCGTGGGTGCGGTCGGCGCAGATGCGGGCCAGGGCGTCCATGGCCTCGGCCGCGTCGTGGAAGCGCAGGTGGCGCAGGTGCACGTACGGGGAGACGGGTTCCAGCTCGATGCGCAGGCGCAGGCTGTAGCCGAGGGTGCCGTAGGAGTTGGGGAAGCCGTGGAAGAGGTCGGCGTGGGCGTTGTCGCGGGTGGCGGTGACGATGTCGCCGGACCCGGTGAGGATCTCCATCTCCTGGACGGCCTCGTGCGGCAGGCCGTTGCGGAAGGAGGAGGACTCGATGCCCATCCCGGTGACGGCGCCGCCCAGGGTGATGGTGCGCAGCTGGGGGACGACGGTGGGCATGAGCCCGTGCGGGAGCGTGGCGGCGACCAGGTCCTCGTAGGTGGTCATGCCGCCGACGTCGGCCAGGCGCTCGACGGGGTCGATGGAGATGACGCCGGTGAAGGCGGAGACGTCGAGGGTGGGCGCGGAGGTGGGCTCGCGGAACCGGAAGAGGTTGGAGGTGGGCTTGGCCAGCCGGACCGGCGCGTCGGAGGGCAGGGACCGGTAGTCGCGGCGCAGGCGGTTGACCGCTGCGATGTGCCGGGCCAGCCCGGTGTCGCCGCCGGAGGCGGTGTCGCTGTTCGTTCCCTGCCGTTGAGGACTCATCCCTGATCCCGTTCCCGGTCGTGGCGCGCGCGAGTGAGGCACAGCGTGGAACGGTCGGATCCGGTCGCGGTGGGCCGGAAGTGACCGATCCCCTCAGTTCTACCTATCGGTAACGAAGGAGACCACCCCATTTATGTCGTGTCGCGGTGGAAACGGCCCGCCCCGGGGCCGCGCCGCCGGTCAGGGCGGTGGGTCGGGTGGGGGACGGGGGCCCGCGGATAGGATCGGGGTTCATGCGCATCGCTGTCGTAGATTCCGGAATCGGCATGCTGTCCACCGCCGCGGCGCTGTTCGCCGCCCGGCCGGACGCCGAGCTGTACCTGTCCATGGATCCGGACCACATGCCGTGGGGGCCGCGCACCCACGACGAGATCGTCGAGCGCGCCCTGGCCGGCGCCCGGGCCGCCGTGGACGCGGCGGGGGGCGATGTGGACGCCGTGGTGGTGCCGTGCAACACGGCGTCGGTGCACGGGCTGGCGGAGCTACGGGAGCGGTTCGAGCCGGGTGTGCCGGTGGTGGGGACGGTCCCGGCGATCAAGCCCGCGGCGGCCGCGGGCACGCCGATCGCCGTGTGGTCGACCGAGGCGACGACGCGCAGCGAGTACCAGCGGCGGCTGGTGGAGACCTTCGCCCGGGGCGTGGACGTGACGCCGGTGGCGTGCGTCGGGCTGGCGGAGGCGGTGGAGTCGGCCGACCCGGGACGGATCGCCGACGCGGTCGCCTACGCGGCGGAGCGCACGCCGGGCCGGGTGCGCGGGATCGTGCTGGGGTGCACGCACTACGACCTGGTCGGTGAGGCGATCACGGAGGCCCTGCGGGCCCGGTCGGGCGCCGCGGCCGGGGTGGAGCTGTTCACCGCGGCGGACGCCGTGGCCGCGCAGACGCTGCGCCGTATCGGTGCCGCCGAAGACGCCGGGGCCGCCGGGACCGCAGCGGTCGGCGGGGGCCGGGTGCGGGTGCTGGCCAGCGGCCGCCCGGCGCGCCTGCCCGCGGCCGCCCTGGCCTATCCGGCCGGCCGGGCACTGGCCGCCGGGGAGCCCTCTCCCGCCCGTTAGCGCGAACGGGCCCTGCCGCGGACGGGGCGGGGTCCGCGGCGGGTCGGTGTCGGCGGGTCAGCTGTGCGGGGCGAGCACGGCGGCGCGGTCGGCGGCCAGGACGTCGCCGGAGTGCGCGGGCAGGGCGCCGGCGGCCAGGGTGCGGACCAGGTCGCGCACGCCCGCGGTGTCGTTGTCGTGCAGCAGGGTCTCCAGCAGGGACAGCGCGGCGCGCTGGTCGCCGGGCCGTTCGCGGACGTGGCGCCACTGGGGCTCGGTGGCGGCGTCGGAGAGCATCAGGGTGCGGCCGACCTGGCCCAGCGCGGTGAGCAGCAGGGTGTCGTGCGGCCGGTGCTCCAGCGCGGCGTTGACCTGCTCGGCCTGGTTCTCCGGGTCGACCTCCTCGGCGGGCTGGGCGCGCAGGAAGTCCAGGATGCGGTCGGGCGGGGCCAGGGGGCGCACGGCCGGCATGGCGGCGATCATGGCGTGCACCTCGGCGAGGTCGCCGCGGATCTCCCCCGTGTTGGCGAGGTCGCCCATGAGGCGTTCGGCGCGGCGGGCGGAGCAGCCCGCCACCCACAGGGCGCCGCGCCCCACGGCCAGGCGGGCCGCGGCCAGGGCGAGTTCGGCGCCGCGCCGGGGCGCGCCCACGCGCTCGAAGTAGCGGGACCAGGTGGTGACGCGCACGCCCAGCCGCCAGTCGTTGCGGACGATGCCCTGGCAGACCAGGTTCTCCACCGCCTCCACCCAGGCCGGCCGCAGGGCCGGGTGGGCCTCGGCCTCCTCCACGGTGGGCAGGGGCGCCACGGCGTCGCGGGCCGGGCACTGGCCCAGGCGGGCCACCCAGGACAGCAGCCGGGCGCGCTCGAACCGGATCCGGCGGCGCAGGGCGGGCCTTCGCGGGTTGTTCGGCTCCAGCGCGAGCTCGGCCTCCATCCGGTCCAGCACCTCCAGTGCCTGGGTGTGCGCGTCGCGGTGGCGCAGGGCGCGGACCAGGGTGAAGATGCCGTCGGCGCCGAGCAGGGCGGGGCCGGTGGCGGTGTGCTCGTAGCGGCGCAGCTCGGCCTCGGCGCGCTCCGGGTCGCCCTCGTCGATGAGCAGGTGCACCCGGGCCAGGGTGAAGGCCGGCCAGGCGGGGGTACGCTCCCACCCGGCGAGGTTGCGCGACGACAGCAGTTCGCGGCGCAGGCCGACGGTGCCCGCGGCGTCGACGTTGGCGTGGCAGCGGACCAGGGTCTCCAGCGCGGAGACCGGCAGCGGCCCGTGGGTGTGCGGGCCCGGCGCGTCCTCGGCGGCGGCCACCGCGCGGGGCAGCGCCCGGCCGCCCTCGGCCAGGGCCGAGACCCGGACCGCCAGCGGCCAGTGGGCCAGGAAGAAGAGGGTGGCGGGGCCGAACACCCCGGGCACCTCGGCGTTCTCGGCGCCCGCCTCGGCCACCAGGCGGCGGGCGGTGCGCAGTGCGGAGCGGGCGACCGCCTCCACTTGGACGGCGTCACCCGCCTCCGCCAGTTCGGGCAGGCCGACGACGGCCTCGGCCAGCTCGGCCTGTCCTGCGTTGGCGAGTCGGCGTGCGGTCTCCCCCGCCCACGTCCACATCGGCATCATCGTCTCCCCCTGTAGTGCCGTGGGAACAGAACGTAGCAGCCGGTGTGCGGGCCTGTCCGGAAAACGCGTGAAACCGGTGCAGGACAGGCGGTCGAGGCCTCTGATCATGAAAGTCGCATCGATAGACTCGGGGCCACCCGACCGCACTACCTCTGTTAGGGGACAAGGACACCGATGGGATGGCGAGACCGCTTCGGCTTGCGCAAGGCCAATCGTTCCGGCAAGGCCCGGTTCGACCGCGCCACCGAGGACGGTGACATCAAGGCTCTGATCGAGTTCGCGCAGAGCAGGGTGGGCGTGGAGTTCTTCGTCGAGCCGGAGACCTTCGCGACCCAGACCACGGCGGTGGCGGTGGCCACCGACGGCGAGTGGATCCGGCGCCGCTGCGGCTCCCCCGCGGTCATCCGCAAGGTGGCGTCCAAGCGGGGCATCCCGGTGTACGACGTGCAGATCATGGGCTACCCCCAGCGGATGCGGGACTGGAGCGCCCGCAACAAGAACGGTCGGACCCTGGACTGATCCCGGCGCGTCCCGATCCCCCCTTCCCCCGACCGGATCCATGAGACGTAGGTCACCTTGTATGCGTACTCGGCGCCCCCGCCCTCCCCTGCGGACGGGGACGCGCCCGGACGAAGGAGGTGAGAACGGACACGTCGAGAACCGGGACCTGCCCACGCGAAACCCGTCACCGGGTCATTTTGGGCATTGATGACGAGTCCTTGCCGCGACTTCCTCACCGAACGGGTTCCCTAACGACCCGCATCCGTCGCATACTCACCTGGGAGGGGGGACTCTGATGAAGCAGGATCTCACGGCCCTGTGCTGCGAATGCGGCACGATTCGCGAGGTGAGCGACTACCAGAGTGTCGGCGAGGCCCAGTCCGCCTACGGACTGGCCCGGTGCGTCGTCTGGCGCAAGTGCCGCACCTGCAACCGTCGCACGTACCACGCCTACCTGCGCGCCGACGAGGACCGCGACGAGCTGGAGGACGCCCTGCGCCTGGACGGCGCGCTGGCCGCGGAGGCCCTGGACGAAGAGGTCGAGCAGCTGCGGCTGTGCGGGGTCGAGGTCGGCCACGCCCCCGTCCCCGCCATCTGGGACGGGCAGTCCGTGGGCATGGTGACGCAGCGGCTGACCGACCGGGCCTACTCGATCGTGCTGGACCCCGAGGCGTCGGTGGTCTCCCGGCTCAAGCTCATCGACATGATGTGGAACGAGCTCCTGGTGGGAGAGCACGACGACCGCTGGTTCATCCAGGAGGCCGAGAACGACTCCCCCGGGTACGCGGTCCGGCTCTTCGGCTACCGCACCCGCGGCTGACACGGACGTGGGGGGGGGGGGCGGGGCCGGCGCGCCCCCCCGCCCCGCCCGGCCGGGGGGGGGCGCCGGCGGCGGGGGGGGGGCCCGGGGGCACAAGAAACAGCCCCCACCGCCACAAGGGGGGGGGTGT
>NZ_JBHVLR010000003.1:295622-424780 GCF_042797335.1 Nocardiopsis sp. NPDC057823
CCACGCCCCGGGGTCGGCGGACGGGCTATTGGGATCCCGCCCCCGGGGCTGACCCGGACGTGCGCCGGCGGGGCGCCCCGAGGGCGCCCGGCCGTCGCCGTGTCCGGGGCCGGTCAGGCCGCCGGGGCGGCGCGGCCCGAGAGCCGGCGCAGCGCCGACCGGGCCACCTGCGGGTCGGTGGTGCCCCAGTACGGCGGCAGCGAGGCGCGCAGGAATCCGCCGTAGCGGGCGGTGGCCAGCCTCGGGTCCAGGACCGCGATGACGCCCCTGTCCTCAGTGGAGCGCAGCAGGCGCCCCGTGCCCTGGGCCAGCAGCAGGGCGGCGTGGGTGGCCGCCACCGACAGGAAGCCGTTGCCGCCGTGGGCGGCCACGGAGCGCTGGCGGGCCGAGGCCAGCGGGTCGTCCGGGCGCGGGAACGGGATGCGGTCCACGATCACCAGCGACAGCGACGGTCCCGGCACGTCCACTCCCTGCCACAGCGACAGGGTGCCGAACAGGCAGGCGTTCTCGTCCTCGGAGAACCGGCGGACCAGCTGGCCGGTGGAGTCCTCCCCCTGGCACAGCAGCGGGTGGTCCAGGCGCTCGCGCAGTTCGTCGGCGGCCTGCTGGGCGGCGCGCATCGAGGAGAACAGCCCCAGGGCGCGGCCGTCGGCGGCCTCGATGAGCTCGGTGATCTCGTCCAGGTACGCCGGGGAGAGCCCGTCCCGGCCGGGCGGTGGCAGGTGGGCGGCGACGTAGAGGATGCCGCTGCGGGCGTGGTCGAACGGGGAGCCGACGTCCAGCGCCCGCCACCGGGGCTCGCCCGCGGCGCGGTGCGGGCCGTCCTCGGCGTCGCCCCCGCCGGTCGCGGCGGCGCGCTCGGCCTCCGCCCGCTCCTGGCCGACCTCCCGGCCCAGCCCCCACTGGCGGGCCAGCGAGGAGAAGGAGCCCCCCAGGGTGAGGGTGGCGGAGGTGAGGACCACGGTGCGGTCGCCGAAGAGCTTCTCGCGCAGCAGCCCGCCCACGGCCAGCGGGGCGACGCTCAGCGCGGGACGGCGCCCCGGGGCCTTGGTGAGCCACACGACGTCGGTGCGGTCGCGCAGCGCGGGCTCGAAGGACTCCAGGACGCGCACCGCGGTGTCGTGGACCTCGGTGAGGGCGGCCAGGGCCAGGCGGCGCTCGCTGGCGGCCTCGGCCTCCTGCTCGCCGGGCGAGGGCCCGATGGCGGTGACGCACGCCGCGGCGGCGTCGCGGACGACCGCGACCGCCCCGGCCAGCCCCTCGTCGAGGTGGTCGATGCGCCCCTCGGGGGCGTCGGCGAACATCAGCGCCAGGCCCTCGCCGGCCTCGGTCAGCCGCTCGGCGACCATGGGCTCGATGAGGCGGCCGGCGCGTTTGGCGGCGATGGTGACGGTGCGCTCGGCCAGGGTGCCGGTGGCCACGGAGGTGGCCCGGTCGACCAGCTCGTGGGCCTCGTCGATCATGATCGTGTCGTGCTCGGGCAGGATGTGGTTGCCCTGGGTCATGTCGATGGACAGCATCGCGTGGTTGGTGACCACCACGTCGACGCCCTTGGCCTCCTCGCGGGCGAACTCGGCGAAGCACTCCTGCCCGAAGGGGCAGATTCGGGCGCCCATGCACTCGTTGGCGGACACCGAGACCTGCCGCCAGGCCAGGTCGGTGACGCCCGGGACCAGCTCGTCGCGGTCGCCGGTGGCGGTCTCCTCCGCCCACTCGTGCAGGCGGGCCACCTGCTTGCCCAGGGAGGACAGCTGGCGGGGGTCGAACAGCTCGGCCTCGTCGGAGTCGTCGGCCGCGGTGTGCAGGCGGTTGCGGCACAGGTAGTTGCGGCGGCCCTTGAGGACGGCGAACGTGGGCTCGCGGCGCAGCAGGGGCTTGAGCGCCCCGGCCAGCCGCGGCAGGTCGCGGTCGATGAGCTGGTTCTGCAGGGCGATGGTGGCGGTGGAGACCACGACGGAGGTGTCCTTCTCCATCGCGCGCCGGATGGCCGGGACGAGGTAGGCCAGGGACTTGCCGGTGCCGGTGCCCGCCTGGACGACGAGGTGCTCGCGTCTGTCGACGGCGTCGGCGACGGCCGCCGCCATCGCGGACTGGCCGTCGCGGCGGCGGCCGCCCAGGGCGGCCACGGCGGTGTCGAGCAGGGTCGGGACGTCGGGGAGATCTGCCACGGATCGACAGTACCGGCCGCCGGGGACGGACCGGGCCCTGTCCACAGGCCCGGCCCGCCGCGGGTCACCCGAGCTCGCGGAGCAGCTCGTCCAGGGCGTCCATGGACTGGCCGAGGCCGTCCTCCATGCCGGAGGCGATCATGCCGTCCCGGTCCTCGACGCTCTGGTAGATGGAGACGTTGGTGTAGAGGGTGCGGCCGTCCCCGGCGTCCTCCAGGGTCATGGTCTCCATGGCCACGTGGCCGGGCATGCCCTCGAACTCGAAGGTCTGCACGACCCGCTCGGGCGCGGTGACCTCGTGGTAGACGCCGCGGAAGGCGTACTCCTCGCCCTCGGCCCTCTCGACGAACCGCCAGCTGCCCCCGGTGCGGGGCTCGGCGTGGTCGATGACGGTCTCGGAGGTGGGCAGCCCCCACCAGGCGGCCAGGTGCTCGGGCTCGGTCATGGCCCGGAACACCAGCTCGCGGGGGGCGTCGAAGCTGCGCTTGATGACGATGTCCTGCCGGCCGGGCTCGGCGATGATCTCGAGGTCGCTCATTGTCCTTCTCCCTGGTTCTTCGCTGTCTGTTCCCTGATCCTGCTGATCTCGGCGTCCAGCCTCCCGAAGCGGTCCTCCCAGCGGCCGCGGTAGCGGCCGAGCCAGTCGGAGACCTCGCGCAGCGGCGCGGTCTCCAGCCGGCAGGGGCGCCACTGGGCCTCCCTGCCCCGGGTGATGAGCCCGGCGCGTTCAAGGACCTTCAGGTGTCGCGAGATCGCCTGGAGGCTGATGGGGAACGGTTCCGCGAGTTCGTTGACGGTCGCCTCGCCCTCGGCCAGCCGGGCGAGCAGGGCCCGCCGCGTCGGGTCGGCCAGAGCGGCGAAGGTGAGACTCAACGGGTCGTCCGCCATCCGTGTATTCAACCTCCTTGTTGATCAACCGATGTGTTGATCATCGCATCCGGCACCGACAGAACGGGGAGCGGTACGGTCTCCTCCCGGCAAAATCTCGAAAGGGGTCCCGATGGCCCTTCACGCCGAGGGGGAACCGGCGGGGAGGGAAGGGGGCCGCGTTCCGGAGCGACCGGCGGGCGGGGCGCCCACAGGGGCGGCCGCCCCGGCCGTTCCGGCGGCGAGCAGGCTCAGGGCGTCGGCGGAGGCGGCGTCCTGCGGGGTGTAGATCTCCAGCCGGTGGTCGGGACTGTCCGGCTGGATCCACACCTGGTAGTCCACGTCCACGTCGCCCAGCACCGGGTGGCGCAGGTTCATCGGCCCCGTCGTGCAGTCGGCGACCTCGACCCGCGCCCACAGGGACGCGAACTCCGCGCTGTGCATCATCAGCTCGCCGATCAGCTCCGCCAGCCGGCCGTCCGTGGGGTACCGGCCGCTGGCCAGGCGAAGGTAGGCGACGTGGGCGCGGGCCAGCTCCTCCCGGTTGCGGTACAGGTCCCGGGTGTGCGGGTCCAGGAAGAACAGCCGCGCGTTGGTGGGGCGCCGGGACGGCTCGTCGGGGGCGCCGAAGTCGACGTGTTCGGCGAACAGGGCGTGCCCGGTGCGGTTCCACGCCAGCACGTCGCCGCGGCGGCCCCACACGATCGCCGGAACGCTCTCGCCCAGCGACCGCAGCAGGGTGAGCACCCGGGCGTCCGGGCGCTCCGGCCGCGGGCGGACCATGCGCAGGGCGGCGGGGCGGCGGGCGAGGTTGTGCAGGTGGGCCGTCTCGTCGGCGTCCAGCATCAGGACCCGGGCCAGGGCGTCCAGGACCTGGGCCGAGGCGGTGCCCGCCTGGTCCTGTTCGAGGCGGGTGTAGTAGCCGGCGCTGACCCCCGCCAGCTGGGCCAGCTCCTCGCGGCGCAGGCCCGGGACGCGCCGGGCGGTGCCGTAGGTGCGCAGGCCCACGTCGTCGGGGGTGACGCGGTCCCGCCGGGTCTTGAGGAAGGCTCCGAGGCTGTCCGTTCTCATGCCCCTGAGCGTAGGCGGCGGGCGGGCTGGCGTGCCTGCACCTGCCGGGTGTACCCACGGCGGGTGTCTGGTCGCGGCGGCGGGGCGGCGGCACTGTTGCCGCCATGGGAACGAATCGAGAACGAACGAGCGCACGGACCTGGTTCGGCCTGCTGGTCGTGCTGGGGCCGGTGCTGCTGGTGGCCATGGACGCCTCGGTGCTGTACCTGGCGATGCCGCGGGTGATCGCGGACCTGGAGCCGGGGGCGGACCAGGCCCTGTGGATCCTGGACTCCTACAGCTTCGTGGTGGGCTCGCTGCTCATCGCGTTCGGCAACCTGGGGGACAGGTACGGGCGGCTGCGGCTGCTGATGATCGGGGCCGCGGTGTTCGGCGCCGGCTCGGTGGGGGCGGCGCTGTCCCCCACGCCGGAGGCCCTCATCGGGTTCCGGGTGCTCATGGGGCTGGGCGGGGCGACGCTGCTGCCGTCCTCGCTGGCGGTGATCGGCGAGCTGTTCACCGACCCGCGGCGCCGGGCGCAGGCGATCGGGGTGTTCGCGGCGACGTTCGCGGCCGGGTTCGCCGTCGGGCCGGTGGTGGGCGGGATGCTGCTCAGCCGGTTCGACTGGGGGTCGGTGTTCCTGATCAACGCGCCGGTCGTGGTGGCCTTCCTGGTCCTGGCACCGCTGGTGCTGCGCGAGGTGCGCGCCGGGCGGCCCGGCCGGGTGGACGCGGCGAGCGTGGTGCTGTCGGCGGGCGGGCTGCTGCTGGCGGTGTACGCGGTCAAGGGGATCGCGGCGCACGGGGTCTCGGCCGTGACGGTGGCGACCGGGGTCGCGGGGGCGGCGCTGCTGGTGTGGTTCGTGCGGCGCCAGCGCACCCTGGACCACCCCCTGGTGGACCTGGGACTGTTCCGGGACCGGGTGTTCGCCCTCGCCATCCTCACGAGCGTGTCGACGCTGGTGGTGTGGGCGGCGTCGATCTACCTGACCGGTGTGTACCTCCAGTCGGTGCTGGGGCTGCCGGTGCTGACGGCGGCGCTGTTCGCCCTGCCGGGGGCGGCGGTGCTGACCCTGAGCTCCATCGGGACACCGGTGCTGGTCCGGTGGATCGGAGCCCGCCCGGCCCTGGTCCTGGCGCACGCGAGCATGGGCGCGGGCCTGCTCCTGCTGCTGGCGCTGGCATCGGACGGCGGGGTGGTGCCGTACGTCGCGGCGACGATGGTCGCGGGCGTGGGGTACGGGATCTCGTTCAGCCTGGTCGCCGACATCGCGGTGTCGGCGGCGCCCCGGGAGCGGGCGGGCGCCGCGGCCGCCATGGCCGAGACCGGGAACGAGATCGGGCACGCGCTCGGGATCGCCCTGCTGGGGTCGCTGGCGGCGTTCGTGTTCCGGCTGCTGGGGCCGGGCACGGCGGGCACCCTGGACGAGACGCTCCGGACTCCGGGGCTGACGGCCGCCGCCGCGGACCAGGCCCGGGAGGCGTTCGTGACGGGCCTGCACGTCACCGTCGCCGTGGGCGGGTTGCTGGCCCTGGGGCTGGCCGTGCTGGCCGTGCGCCTGCTCCCCCGGTCCGCACCGGCCGCCGAGGCGCCCGAGCCGGTCGCCCGCTGAGCCGCGGCCGGGGGTGACCCGGCGGAAACGACGAGACGGCCCTGCCGGCGCGTGGAACGCGCGGGCAGGGTCGTCTCGGAGTCGAACGGGTCCGGCGGGACGTCACCCGCCCTCGTGGGGCGAGGCCCCACATCGGGGGTCCGGGGGTGGCTCCCGGCGGAAACGACGGAACGACCCGGCGAGGCGGACGAAGTCCACCGGGCAAGGTCGTTCCGGAGCGAAGCGGACCCTGGAAAACGTGACTGCGACCCGCCCTCGTGGGGCGAAGCCCCACATCGGGGGTCCGGGGGTCGTCCCCCGGGAGAAACGACGGAACGACCCGGCGAGGTGGACGGAGTCCCCCGAGCAGGTCGTTCCGGAGTGGAGTGGAGCTATGGGGATTCGAACCCCAGACCTCCTCCATGCCATGGAGGCGCGCTACCAACTGCGCCATAGCCCCGTGCGGGTGCCGTCCGGGTCTCCCCGGCGACATGGTCGAGTCTATCGGATCGCGGGGGGTGCCGTGACCCGGCCGGGTGTCGGGCGGCCCACACCGCCCGGCACCGGCGGCGGTCAGCGGACCTGGACGGGCATCGGGTAGGCCTGCCCGAGGCCGAAGCAGCCGGCGACGAGCAGTGCGGTCACGGCGATGAGCAGTACGTCCCACCGGTCGGCCCTGAGGTGGGAGAGGCGGATGCGGCGCCCCGCCGGGTGTTCGGCGGCGTAGGTGAACCCCTTGGTCTCCAGCGCCTCCACGGTGGTGCGGGTGCGCTTGGCGGTGTTGAGCATCAGGGGGTAGAACGCCGCCACCACGGTGGTGGCCAGCCGCACGGCGGCCCGCCACCCCAGGAACCCGGGCGGGGGCGGCGGTGCCGCGCGCAGCCGGTACCCGTCGACGACGGTGTGGAACTCCTCCATCAGCACCGGCAGCATCCGGTACCCGTAGCTCACCCCGAACGCGACCATGGCGGGCGCGTGCAGGGCCAGCAGCGCGTCGGACAGCTTCTCCGGGTCCAGGGACACGAACGCCGCCATGCTGGCCAGGCTGACGGTGGCGAGCTTGAGCGTGAGCTCGGACAGCGCCAGCACGGTGCCCAGGTCCCCGCCGAAGAACCAGGACGCGACCAGCAGGTACACGCTCTCCAGCACGAACCCGATGAGGAACAGCCCGAGGATGAGCGGCCCGACCCGGCTGAGCACGACGGCGGCCGCGCACACCAGGAACAGCCCGGCGAGCACGGTCAGGTCGTGGGTGAGCCAGGGCACCACGGCGAAGACCAGGTACCACCCGATGACGAACCGGGGGTCCCGGGAGGCGAGCAGTCCGCCGCGGGTGGCGTAGGCGGTCCGCAGGAGTTCGAGTTTGACCCACTCGACGGAGAGGGTGTCCCGTTCCCTGCGGTGGCGTTCAGCGGTGGCCATCGGCGGTCCCCTCGGTGATCGGGCGGCGGCCGAGGAGGTCGGCCACGGACAGGGGCGGCGGCTCCAGCCCCAGTTCCAGGCCGAGCCGGACGACCTGGGGCGGGACGAGCCCGGCGGCGGCCATGAGCCCCGGGTCGGAGAACAGCGCCGCCGGGGTGGTGTCGGCGGCGATCCGGCCGCCGTCCAGGACGACGACCCGCTGCGCCCAGGTGGCGACCAGGTGCATGTCGTGGGTGGCGACGACGGTGCAGCGGATGGTGTCGGCGAGCGCGTCGAGCATGGCGATGACGGCGTCGCGGCTGGCGGTGTCGAGGCTGGAGGTGGGCTCGTCCAGCAGCAGGAGGGCGGGCCGCACGCCCAGCCCGATGCCGAGGGTGGCGCGGCGCTGCTGGCCGCCGGAGAGCAGGCGCCCGTCGCGGTCGGCGAGGCCGGTGAGCCGGATGCGCTCCAGGATGGTGTCCACCAGCGCGTCGGTGTCGGGGACCCCGTGCGCGGCGGGGAACATGGCGATGTCCTCGCGCACGCTGTCCTTGAGGAACATCTGCTCGGGCCGCTGGTACAGGTGGCAGACCCGGTGGGCGAGGTCGGCGGGCCGCACGGTGCGGGTGTCGACGCCCTCGACGCGCACGGTCCCGGCGCGGGGCACCTTGAGGCCGGTGAGCAGGCGCAGCAGGGTGGACTTGCCCGCCCCGTTCCCGCCGACCAGGGCGACGCGCTCGCCGGCGCCCAGGGTGAGGTCGACGCCGCGCAGCACTTGCGTGAGCCCGCCGCCGACCTCGCGGTACCCGTGGTGGACGCCGGAGAGCTCGGCCACGGCCTCCCCCGGCGGCGGCGCCGGCGGCGCCGGGGCGGCCCCGCCCAGGGGCACCCCGCGCAGCGCCCGCGCGGCCTCGGGGACGGTGAGCGGGACCGGCGCCCCGGGGGCCAGGACCCGCACCGCACGGGCGATCTGCGGCGCCGGGATGCCGTGCCGGTCGAGTTCGTCGTGCCGTTCCAGGGCCTCGCGCACCGGCAGGTGCCACACCGGTGCGCCCTCGGCCATGAGGACCACCGAGCGGGCGTACCGGGCGACGAACTCGGCGTGGTGCTCGATGACGACGACGGTGGTCCCCCGCCGGGCGTTGAGGTCGGTGAGCGCCTCGTAGATCCGTTCCGCGCGGACCGGGTCGAGTTCGGCGACGGGCTCGTCCACCACGACGACCTCGGGCCGCAGCGCCAGCACGGAGGCGAGCGCCACCAGGTGCTGCTGCCCGCCGGACAGCTGCCAGGTGAACCGGTCGGCGAGGTGGGCGAGGCCGAGCAGCTCCATGGCCTCCTCGGTGCGCTCGGCGTGGTCGGCGAGCCCGAAGTTGACGGGAGCGAAGGACACCTCGTCGCGGACGGTGGGCCGCACCAGCTGGTTGCCGAAGTCCTGGTAGACGTAGCCGACCAGGTGGGACAGGGCGGCGACGGAGGCGGTGCGGGTGTCGGTGCCGCACACGCGCACGGTCCCGTCGAAGTCGCCGGACCAGTAGTGCGGGACGAGCCCGTTGAAGGTCTTGCACAGGGTGGTCTTGCCGGAGCCGTTGCCGCCGATGACGGCGGTGATGTCGCCGCGTTCGACGCGCAGGTCCACGCCGGTGAGGGTGTCCCGGGCGGCGCCCGGGTAGCGGAAGCGCAGCCCTCGGACCTCGACGGCGGGTGCGGCGGGGTCGCCGCCGCTCACCGCGGCCCCTCCCCGTCCCGGACGTCCTGGGCGGCGCGCTCGCGCCGGGAGTGGACGACGAACCGGACCGCCATGACCGCGGCGGCCAGCACGATGGCCGCGGCCGACGCCCCGATCCACAGGAACCGCTGCCCGTACCGGTCGATGAAGTCGGGCTGCCACACCCCGAAGTTGTCGAAGATCTCGGAGGTGAACGCCGCGATCATCGACACGAACGCCAGCACCAGGGCCAGCAGCAGGAACGCGCCGGTGCCGCGCTCGGCCAGCGCGTGGGGCCGGGCGGGGTCGCGCGGGGCCAGTCCGAGCAGGGGCTCGATCCTGCCGTACAGCCGGGGCGCCAGCGCCATAGCGGGCAGGGCGCCGAAGAGGATGCCGCTGATGACCAGTTCGGTGGTGAACCCGACCGCCTCCAGCAGCAGGATCGACTCGGGCAGGCCGGGCACGAACTCGGCGTCCTCGACGCCGACCATGACCTTGCCGATGTCGACGACGGCCGACAGGAGCTTGTCGACGAACACGACGGTGACCCCGGCCAGGAACAGCTGCCCGCGGCGGCGCGGGTCGCGGACCAGGCAGCCCGCGATGTACACGCCCAGGAACATCTGGAGGTACCCCTCCAGCTCCCCGATGCCGGAGAAGTCGCCCATGAGCAGGTCGACGAAGACGATCTCGCCGAGCGGGGCGCCCAGGGCCGCGTAGAGGGGGTGGAACAGGGAGGCCATGACGACCGGGACGAAGGCCAGGTAGGACACGGACAGCTCGACCGGGCCGAGCCTGACCTCGGGCAGGACCTCGGTGATGATGTTGGCCAGGCCGAACAGCGTCATGCTCAGGACGAAGACCATGAGCTTCTGTCCGGAGTTGAGCGCGGGCGGCCGGGACGGCTCCCGGACGTCGGGGGGCCGGGGGGCGGGGGTGGCCATGGTGGGTGACCTTTCGGGGGGAGGGGGAAGGAGGGTCTCTCAGGTGGCGAGGGGCACCGGGGTGCCCGTCCACAGCCGGAGCAGGTCGCCCGTCTCGTCGATGACGTGGTCGGGGCGCAGCAGCGGGTCCCGGCCGGTGCGCGCGGCGTCGATGCGCTCGTCGGAGGCGGAGCCGCCGCGCACGATGACCGCGGTCCCGACTCCGGCCCGGCGGGCGGCGGCGGTGTCGCGCCAGGGCTTGTCTCCCACGAACCACGCGCGCGCCGGATCGGCGTCCAGGGCGGTGAGGGCGGAGCGGACGGTGGCGGGGTCGGGTTTGCGGTGGCCCAGCTCGTCGGAGTAGACGTGGGCGCCGATGAGGTGGGCGATGCCGAACCGGTCGAGTTCGTCGCGGACGGCGCGCCCGCAGACGGTGTTGGAGACGACCGCGACGGGGATGCCCCGTTCGGCGCAGTGCTCCAGGACCTCGCGGACGCCGGCGCGCATCCGGGCCAGGCTCTTGGAGTCGGCGTACTCCAGGGTGAGCTGCGCGGATTCGGCGTACAGGAAGGCGCGGACGCGTTCGGGCAGGTCGCGGCCGACCATGTCGTGCCAGAACGCGCGCGGGGTGATCTCGGGGATCGGCCCGTCCTCGTCGTGCCCCGCCTTCCAGTCGCGGTAGCGGTCGCGGCCGGCGCGCACCAGGGCCAGCATGTCCTCGGTGGTGGCGGCGTAGCCGACGCGTTCCAGGCGGCGGGCCAGGGAGGCGGCGAAGTCGCGCTGGACGTCGGGGGTGGCGCTGGAGACGGCGATGACCCCGCCCTGGTCGAGCAGGAGCGCGCCGGGCTCCCCGGGGTCCGGGGCGCGGCGCGCCGCGGCGGGGCCGTGCGCCCGGGGCCGGACCACCCGGACCGGGTCCTGTTCCGTGTCCTCTCCGGCGGTCCGTGCCGGGGCGGCGTCGGCCGCCTGGGCCGGGACGCTGTGCCAGAGCGGGTCCACCAGCCCCTCGGGGGTGTCGAAGACCGCGTCGGCGCTCTCCCGTACCGGGTAGGGCGGGGTGTCGGTGTGGTGGTGGCGGGTGAGGACGACGGCGGCCGCCCCGGCCCTGCGCCCGGCGACCACGTCGCGGTCCTGGGTGTCGCCGACGTACCAGCAGTGCCCGGGATCGGTGCCCAGGGCGCGGGCGGCCAGGGCGATCATCTCCGGGTGGGGCTTGCGGATACCGACCTCGTCGGAGTACACCTGCACGCCGATGGCGTCCTCCAGCCCGGCTTCGCGCAGCAGTGACCGGTGGGCGCGGCCGGAGTGGGCGTTGGAGACGATGCCCACGCGCACGCCCAGGGTGCGGGCGGCGTGCAGCAGGTCGCGGATGCCGGGGCGGAGGCGGTGCTCGGAGAGCAGGGTGGACATGTCGGCCAGCAGCGGGCCCGCGCTGCCGGCGAGGGTCTCCCGCACCGGGTCGGGCAGGTCGGAGGCGAGGAAGTCGGTCCAGATCTCGCGGTGGGTCAGCTCGCGCGGGGTGCGTCGGCGGCCGGCGGCGTTCTTCCAGTCCTTGAGCGCCGCCAGGCCCGCGTCCAGGGAGGCCCGCAGTTCGGCGGCGGGCACGTCGTGCCCGGCGCGCAGCAGGGTCTCGCGCAGGTGCAGGGCGACGGCGGCGCGGCCCTCGGGCGGTTTGCGGGTCTGGAAGACGACCCCGCCGAAGTCCAGCAGCAGGGCGTCGGGGCGTCGGCGCAGGGCGGGGATCGGGTCCAAGGTGTCTCCTGCCGGTCGGGGCCCGCCGCGGCGGCCCGGAGAGTGCGTTCACCGGTGACGGTAAACAGGGGCCGGAGCCGGGGGAAGGACTTTCGGTGGCCGGTCGGGAAACGGGTCTGGAACGTTCCAGTCGGTGGCGGGTGAGGCGCTCCGATCCGGGACACAATGGTCGTTGTGACAGGAACCAGACCCGGGCGCCGTCCCACCATCGTCGATGTCGCCGCGGCCGCCGGGGTGTCCAAATCCCTGGTGTCGCTGGCGCTGCGCGGGGATCCCGGTGTGAGCGAGGAGACGGGGGCGCGCATCCTGGCCGCCGCCGACCGGCTCGGCTACCGCTCCAACCGCCTGGCCCGCGGGCTGGTGCAGGGGCGCACGATGATCCTGGGCGTGCTGCTCACCGACCTGGCCAACCCGTACCACACGGAGGTCGTGGCGGGCGTGGAGGAGGCCGCGGAGGGCCGCGGGTTCACGGTGCTGCTGGCGCACGGCCGCCGCGACCGGGGGCGGCTGGAGCACCAGCTGGACTCCTTACTCCAGCTCAACGTGGACGGGGTCGTGGTGGTGAGCTCCTGGGTGGGCGCCGCGGCCCTGGCCGACGCGGCACGCAGGGTGCCGGTGGTGATGGTGGGACGGCCGCGGGAGTTCGCCCCGGGGGTGGACACGGTCGCCAACGACGACGAGGCGGGGGCGCGGGCGGCGGTCCGGCACCTGCTGGAGCTGGGCCACACGCGGATCGGGCACCTGTCCGGCAGCGGCAGCCCGTCGTCGCGCTCGCGCGAGGCCGGGTACCGGGAGACCATGCGGGAGGCGGGGCTGGCCGGGGAGGTGCTGGTGCGCCCGGTGGGCGGCGACCGGGAGCGCGCGGCCGCGGAGCTGCTGGCGCGTGGGCCCGGCGCGGTGTTCGCGGTCAACGACCTGGCGGCGCTGGCGGTGCTGGACCACGCCCCGCCGGAGGTGTCCGTGGTGGGCTACGACAACACGTCCCTGGCGGAGGTGACCCGCCCCCGGCTGACCAGTGTGGACCAGCCGCGCGCGATCATGGGGAGGCTGGCCACCGAACTGCTGTGGGAGCGCATGGGCGGCCGCACCGGGGACCGGCACGAGGTGCTGGCGCCGGAACTGGTGGTGCGCGATTCCACCGCACCGCCCGGGCAGCGGCGAGGAGGGGGTACGCCATGACGGATCCGGTCGACGTCCTGCGGCGCTGGGAGGAGCACGGGGGTGTGTGGCGGGTGGTCGCGCGCACGGACTCCGAGGTGACGGTGTCGCTGTGCCGGTGCGACGGCGGCGAGGAGGCGGAGCGCCTGATCTCGGGCGATCCCGGCCTGCTGGCCTTCGTGGACGCGCACGGGTGAGGACCGCGGCCGCCCCCGCGGACCCCGGTCCCCACCACCGCGCTGCCCCCGCTACCGGGCGGCCGCCCGGTAGCGGTGCACCGCCAGCGGGACGAACACCGCCAGCAGCACCAGCGGCCACACCAGCGCCATGAGCAGGGCGTTCTGCGCCACCCAGGAGTCGGACACCACCCCGGGCGAGCCGAACAGGTCGCGGGCGGCGATCACCGTCGCCGACAGCGGGTTCCACTCCGCCAGCGGGGCCAGCCAGCCGGGCATGCTCGACGTGGGCACGAACGTGTCCGCGACCATGGCCAGCGGGAAGACCAGCGAGAAGAACTTCATGGCGGCCTCGGGGCTGCGCACCACCAGCCCCAGGTAGATGCCGATCCAGGTGAAGGCGAGCCGCAGCCACAGCAGCAGCCCCAGGGCGGCCAGCGCCGAGAGCCAGCCCTCGTTCCAGCGCCACCCGATGAGCAGGCCCATCCCGGCCAGCACGGCCAGGTCCACCACCCCGGAGACCACGTCGGAGACGCTGCGCCCGGCCAGCAGCGCCGACGGCGCCATCGGCAGGGTGCGGAACCGGTCGATGACGCCCCTCCCGGCGTCGGTGACCACGGCGATGGTGGTGTTGCCGATGCCGAAGGCCATGGTGAGCGCGAAGAGGCCCGGCATCAGGAAGTCCCGGTAGTCGTCCACCCCGGCGGCGGCGCCCATGGTCTCGCCGAACACGAACCCGAACAGCAGCACCGCCAGCACCGGGATGAGCAGGGTGCCGATCAGCTCGTCGGGCTTGTGCACCAGGTGGGACAGGTAGCGGCGGGCCACCACCCCGGTATCGGACAGCGCCCATCCCAGGCGCCTGGCCATCACGGTCATCGCGGACCCTCCCCGGTGGTCGCGTCCTCTCCGGTGCGGCGGCCGGTCAGGCTGAGGAACACCTCGTCCAGGCTGGGCCTGCGCAGCGCGATGTCCTCCACCTCCAGCCCGGCCTCGTCCAGGGCCCGCACCACCTTGGCCAGCTCACTGCCACGCCCGCCCACGGGTGCGCGCACCGTCTGGGTGTCGGGGTCGACGTCGAGCGGGGCGCCGCACACCCGGCCCAGCACCTCCACGGCCTTGTCGACCTCGGAGGGGTCGGTGACCACCACCTCCACGCGGCTGCCGCCGACCCGCCGCTTGAGCTCGTCGGGGGCGCCCTCGGCGATGACCCGGCCGGCCTCCATCACCGACACCGTGTCGGCCAGCCGGTCGGCCTCCTCCAGGTACTGGGTGGTGAGCAGCACGGTGGTCCCCCGGTCGACGAGGTCGCGCACCGCCCGCCACACCTCGGCGCGGCTGCGCGGGTCCAGGCCGGTGGTGGGCTCGTCCAGGAACAGCACCTGCGGGTCCAGGATGAGGCTGGCCGCCAGGTCCAGGCGGCGGCGCATGCCGCCGGAGTAGTGGCGGACCGAGCGCTCGGCGGCGTCGGTGAGGCCGAACCGCTCCAGCAGCTCCGCGGCCCTGGCCTTGGCCTCCCTGGGCCGCAGGTGGTGCAGGCGGGCGAACATCTCCAGGTTGCGCCGGCCGCTGAGCACCTCGTCCAGGGCGGCGTACTGGCCGGTCAGGCCGATGCGCTCGCGCACCCGGCGGCTCTGGGAGGCCACGTCGTGCCCGGCCACCCGGACGCTGCCCTCGTCGAACCGGACCAGGGTGGACATCACCCGGACCGCGGTGGTCTTGCCCGCGCCGTTGGGCCCGAGCAGGGCGTGCACCGTGCCCGGGCGCACGACCAGGTCGAACCCGTCCAGGGAGGGCCGGCTCCTGGACGGATAGGTCTTGCGGACCCCCTCGGCGAGGATCACCGGTCCGTCGGCGGTCACCGGGTGATCCTCTCCCCCGGGACGGCGGCCGCCCGCTGCGCGGGCAGGGCGGCGGACCGGGCCGGGGCGACCGGTCGGGGCAGCGGGGTGCGGGCCACCGGGTCGACCAGGGTGACCTCCTCGTAGCGGCCCAGGGCGATCCGGGCCATGTTGCGCACCGACTCGCTGCCCTCGGTGTAGTAGGCGCAGTGGCCGGGGATGTCGCCGGTCTCGATGCGCAGGCCCCCGAAGCCGGGGCGCAGCGGGGTGGGTCCGTGGCCGATGTCGCCGAGGCGGCCGCGCGGGAAGCGGCGGATCCAGTCGTCGCGTCCCTGGGCGACCCAGAGGTTCCCGGAGTAGCGCAGGTCGGCGGTGGAGGAGCCGCCCATGCCGGGGCTGCCCAGGGCGATGCAGTCGTCGACGCGGCCCTCGGCCAGCGCCAGGCCGCACACGACGGTCCCGTAGCTGTGCCCGACCAGGGTGATGTGGGCGTCGCCGGGCAGGTAATGGGTGAGCCGGACGAGGTCGGGGGCGGCCCGCCGGGCCGGTCCGCGCATCGCGCCCTCGAAGAATCCGCGGGGGGTGTCGTAGCCCATCCACACCACGACGGCGAAACTCTCCCCCGTGGCGATCTCGCCCATGGTCCGCAACAGGGTCGCGCCGTTCACCCGGGGGCGGGTGGGACGGCTCGGGTCGAAGTAATTCCCCAGGTAATTGTCGTTTCCGGGGACGAGGACGATGATGTGATCGGCGGTCGCCGGATCACCCAGGGCCTCGACGATGCGCCCGTCGCCGGACTCGTCGTAAGCCAGCAGTCGAAGGCCGTTCCACTCCTGCTCCTCGTAGTGCAGAGGCGCCAGGGGCGGCGCGGTCCGGGGGCCCGCCGTGATCATGATCCTCCGTCGGATCGAGGGATTCTCTAACGGTTTCGACGTTAGATGCGCGGGTCGCCGCATTCGATGGTGCCGACTCCCGATTCACCGTCCACCCACGCCCACCCCGCGGGTGGTGGTGGCACTACCGACGAAAGTGGTGGAGGCCGCGTGAGCTGCGATTCCTCCATTCTTCGCGGGAGATCCGCAGGTGAATTGTCCCCTCTCTCCATTCGCGTGTCCGAAACCGGCCGCCGACCGTTCACCGCCCGCACACCGTTCGAACGTCCGGGGAAATTCCGGGGAATCGTCCGGTACCGGACCGCTCGGCCGCACCCTCGATTCCGTCACCCCCGCCGGTTAGGGTCGGCCCATGGGACCACGACCGACAGGGCGGCTGGCGGCGACCGACACGGGCCGCGACCTGGTACTGACCCGCACCTTCAGGGCACCGATCGAGGACGTGTGGGCGAGCGTCACCGACCCCGACAGGACCGCGCTGTGGTTCGCGTCGTGGACCGGTGAGCCCGGGCCGGGCCGGACGGTCCGCTACCGCCTCACCCTGGAGGAGGGCGCCCCGGAGGGCGACCTGCGCATCGACGCCTGCGAGCCGCCCCGGCGACTGGCGGTGAGCAGCGAGGACGAGTACGGCTCCTGGCGGCTGGAGGCCCTGCTGTCGGCCGAGGCGGGAACGACGACGCTGACGTTCGTCCACCACCTGGATCCGGACACCGACCTCGGGTCGATCGGGCCGGGCTGGGAGTACTACCTCGACGCGCTGGCGGCCTCCCGCGAGGGGGAGCCGCTGCCCGCCTTCGACTCCTACTTCCCGTCCCAGCAGGCCTACTACGCGGCCCTCACCCCGACCTGAGCCACCCCCGCACACATGTGAGGTCCGCCACTCCCCTGCCGGGGATCACCTTGGAAAGCACGCCGCGGGCGCAGCCCGCACACGATGTAAGACCAGGCACCGCCGAGGCCCACGATGCACGCGGCCCCCGCCGCAGGGGGTCACCTCGGGGGGTTCGGGGGGTCTCCCCCCGGCAGGCACGACGAAGACGACCCTGCGAGCGCGTCCAACGCGCGAGCAGGGTCGTCTGAGAGTCGAGTGGAGCTATGGGGATTCGAACCCCAGACCTCCTCCATGCCATGGAGGCGCGCTACCAACTGCGCCATAGCCCCTGGTGCGCCGCTCGGTTACCCCGGTCGGCGATGGAATTACTGTACCGAAGGTTAAGAGGTGGTTGAGCCAGGGGGGCGGTCCCGTGGCCGGTGGTGGCGGCGGACGGCCCGGGCCGGGGGCGAATACCCTGGGGGTGTGCCCGAATCAAAGCTTGAAATCCAGATGCTCCACGACCGCCTGCTGGTGAAGACGGTCCCCGACAAGAGCGAGCGGCGCAGCAGCGCGGGTCTGGTCATCCCGGACACGGTGAAGCTGGCGACGCGGCTCGCCTGGGGTGAGGTCGTGGGCGCCGGCACCGGCGCCCGCCATGTCAAGACCGGGGACCGGGTCCTGTTCGACCCGGAGGAGCAGGGCGAGGTCGAACTGAACGGCGAGCGGTACATCATCCTGCGCGAGCGGGACGTGCACGCGATCGCCAAGGAGGCCCCGGAGCGGGGTACCGGCCTGTACCTGTAGCACCCGTCGCCTCCGGGGCCCGCGGGCTCCCGGAGGTCCGCTCCGTATCGGGTCAGTCGTCCCGCCCGGGCCGCCGCTCCACCGCTTTGACGAGCGAGTGCAGGCACAGGGTGAGCGCTTCGTAGGCGGGGACCCTGGCCGTGGTGACGTAGGTCCAGCCGGCGTACAGCCCGGACCACAGCAGCTGTTCGGCCCACAGCGGGGTGATCCTGGGGTCGATGGTGCCGTCCTCGTGCCCCCGGACGATGAGCGCCTGCAGGGCCAGGTCGGCGGCGCTGCACTCGTCCTGGTCGCGGGCGTCCTCGGCGAGGTCGTCGGAGCCGAACGCCAGCATGATGACCTTGCGCAGCGTGAAGTACTCGGCGACGAGCCGGGTGAACGCCTCGATGGCGGTCCCCTCGGTGGTGCGCGCCCGCTCGCAGGCCTCGTTGGAGAGCTCGTCCGCGTAGTCGCGCAGGGCTTCGATGAGGTCGGCCCGTTCGGCGAAGTAGCGCTGCAGCGTGCTGCGGGCGACCCCGGCGGCTCTGGCCACCTGGGACAGGGGTGCGGCGGGGTTGTCTCCGAGGACCTGCACGGCCGCGTCCAGGATGGCGCGGCGGGTGCGGGCACGGGTCCTCGTCTCTTCCTCTGAGGTTGCGCTCTTCACCATGCGCTCATCCTAGGCTTGCGGGTATTTGGTTGACAATAATCGGTCACATATGACCTAATTTCAAGCATGGCTGATCGCATTGAGACAAACGATGCCCCGATCCCGGCGGAGTCCCCGCCCGGGGAGGAGCCGCGCTTCGCCCAGATGAAGGTGCTGTGGTCGTTCGTGCGCCCGCACCGCCGCAAGCTCCTGCTGGGCCTGGTCCTGGCGCTGCTCGGCTCCGGGCTGGAGCTGGCCAACCCCATGGTGGTCAAACTCGTCCTGGACACCCTGGCCGAGGGGGGCGGGCTGACGCTGCCCATCGTCCTGCTGCTGGGCCTGTTCGCCGTCGGCGCGGTGCTGGGCATGTACCACTGGATCCTGATGGGCACCGTCGCCGAGAAGGTCGTGCTGGACGCGCGCACCTCGCTGGTGCGCCGCTACTTCCGGGCCGCGCTGATCCCGCTGTCCCGCCGCTCCTCCGGCGAGCTGGTCACCCGGGCCACCTCCGACACCGTGCTGCTGCGCGAGGCCGCGTCCACGAGCGTCATCAGCCTCATCAACGGCGCCGTGCTGCTGGTCGGCACGCTGGTGATGATGGCGGTCCTGGACCTGGTCCTGGTCGCCGTCACCGCGGCCGCGGTGCTCATCGTGACGGTCCTGTTCCTCACCCTGATGCCCGCCCTGGCCAAGGCACAGGAGAAGGCACAGAACTCCCTGGGCCTGATGGGCGGCGTGCTGGACGGGGCGCTGCGGGCGATCCGCACCGTCAAGGTGAGCCGCGCCGAGGAGCGCCTGGGCGACACGATCCTCGTCCACGCCCGCGAGGCCGCCGAGCACGGCGTGCGGGCGGTCCGCCGGGAGGCGGTGGCCTGGACGATCGCGTTCAGCGGCATCCAGCTGGCGATCATCGCCATCCTCGGCGTGGGCGCCCTGCGGGTGGCCTCCGGCGACATCGGCGTGTCCACCCTGATCGCGTTCCTGCTGTACGCGTTCACGCTGCTGAACCCGGTCATGGAGCTGTCCCAGAGCGTGAGCACGCTGCAGTCGGGCATCGCCGCGGCCAAGCGGATCCGCGAGGTGGAGGCGATCCCGCTGGAGCCGGCCGCCGAGGCGCCCGCGGGTCCGGCGCCGGCTCCGCTCGGCGGCCGCCCCGCCTCCGCCAACGGGCACGGCCCGGACGCCCTGCTGGAGCTGCGGGGGGTGACCGCCCGCTACGCCCCGGGCGCCGCGCCCGCGCTCCGGGACGTGGACCTGGTGATCCCCCGGCGGGGGCACACCGCGATCGTGGGCCCGTCGGGGGCGGGCAAGACCACGGTGCTGTCGCTGCTGCTGCGCTTCCTGGAGCCGGAGGGCGGCGAACTGCGGGTGGGCGGCACCCCCTACCGGGAGCTGACCCCCGAGCAGGTGCGCGCGCACTTCGCCTACGTGGAGCAGGACACCCCGGTGGTGCCGGGCACCCTGCGGGACAACCTGCTGTTCAGCCGCCCGGAGGCGACCGAGGAGGAGATCCGCCGGGTGGTCGGGGACGTCCGCCTGGCCGACAAGATCGACGCCCTGGAGGAGGGCCTGGACACCCCGCTGGACGCCACTGCGTTCTCGGGCGGCCAGCGCCAGCGGGTGGCCCTGGCCCGGGCGCTGCTGCGTTCGCCGGACGTGCTGCTGCTGGACGAGGCGACCTCGCAGGTGGACGCCATCACCGAGGCGGCGATCACCGAGAGCGTGCGGCGGCACGCCGACCGGGCGGCCGTGGTGACGGTGGCGCACCGGTTGTCGACGGTGATCCACGCCGACCGGATCATCCTCATGGAGGAGGGCGGGGTGCGCGCCCAGGGGACGCACACCGAGCTGCTGGAACGCGACGAGCTGTACCGCGACCTGGTCGCGGCGCTGCACATCGCCGAGGTCGGGGCCGAGGTGCCGGAGCCGACCGCGGCCGGCTGAGCCGCGGGTGCGTTCGGCCGCGCCGCCCCGGCCCGGGGTCCCCGGGCCGGGGCGGTCCCGTGTCCGGGCCGGTCAGGGCGCGGCGGGCGCCCCGGCCACGCCGAACGGGTTGTCGATGACGTACCGCCACAGCCCGTCGGCCCCGCGCCGGGCCACGTCGGTGGCGGTGCCGCGGATGTCGACCTCCCGCCCGTCGGGGCCGGTGCCGCGCACCTCCCAGTCGACGATGAGGAAGGCGATGTCGCCCGCCTGGTGGACGTGCCGGGGGCTGACCGCGATCGGCACGCCCAGGGACATGAACCGGGCGTTGCCCTCGCGCCGCGCGGCCCCGGTCAGCGGGGCGGCCGGGTCCAGGACGAGGATCCCGTCCTCCTCGTAGACGCGTTCCACCAGGTCGGGGTCGCCGGAGTTGAAGGCGCTGGCGAACACGGCGGGGTGTTCGCGCACGTCGGTGGTCAGGGGCAGTACGTCGGTCTGTGATCCGCTCATGCCCCCAGCCAACCGTGCGGCCGCGCCCGGGTAAAGCGGTTATCCCAGGAGCGCCCCGACGGTGCGCAGGGTCCCGTCGCGCAGACCGGTGAGGCGGGTGGCGGTGGCGAGCTCGCTCATCGCCCGGGAGGCGCGCACGAGGCGGGCGGCCGGGCGGCGGCGCTCCCGGTCGTAGCGGGCCAGCCCCTGGTCGACGGCGGGGGCCTCGCCCAGCGCCCGGGCCAGGGCGGCCGCGTCCACCAGGGACTCGCAGGCGCCCCGCCCCAGGTTGGGCGCCATGGCGTGGGCGGCGTCGCCGATGAGGACGCGGCGCCCGTGCACGTAGGAGGCCGGGGCGGGCAGGTCGTAGAGGGTGCGCCGGTCGACGGCGGTGCCGGGCAGGGCGTCCAGGACCCGGGTGACCCCCGCGTGCCAGCCGCCGTACAGCCGGCGCAGCAGGACGAGGGGGTCCGCCCCGCGGTCGGGCGCCAGGTCGGCGCGCACGGCCGCGTACCAGTTGGCGGCGCGGCCGTCCATGGGGGTGACGCCGAAGAGGCGGCCGCTCCCCCAGGTCTCGGTGAAGGTCGCGACATGGCCGGGCACGGCTCCCCGGTAGGCGACGGTGCCCAGCCCCCGGGAGGCGGGCGCGGCGGGGAAGGCGCCGCGGCGGACGGCGCCGTTGAGGCCGTCGGCCCCGACGACCACGTCGAATCCGCCCACTCCGGCGGCGGCCTCCTCCGGGGTGACGGGGGTGTTCCAGCGGACCGTTCCCGCGGGCAGGGCGCCGACCAGGATCTCCAGCAGCGCGGAACGGGCGACCAGGCGGGCGGCGGGGGCGCGCCGGTCCAGGCGCACGAGGGTCCGTCCGGCGGGGTCGGCCAGCCGCGCGGCGGTGGGGACGCTCCCGGCGGCGCGGACCGCCGCCCCCAGACCGAGCCGGTCCAGGGCCTCCAGGGCGGGCGGCCACATGCCCAGCGCCCCGCCGATGTCGGGCGGGCCGGCGTGGCGTTCGCGCACCTCGACCTCCCAGCCCCGGTCCAGCAGGCCGCGGGCGGCGGCGAGTCCGGCGATACCGCCTCCGACGATGAGTGCTCTACCGTTCATGGCCCCACGCTACTACGATCATAGTAGCCCGTCACTACGTTTATAGTCACCCCGGGCCCGACTCCCCCCTTCGCCTCATACGACGCTCTCACCTGCGGAAACGCCGACCGGACGAAATCTGATCGGTCGGATAGCGTTCGTGGGTCGTACTATCTCGCGCTGTCCGACCGGCTCCCCAGCAGGAGTAGTGCGACATGACCCAGCCACGAAAAACCGAGTTCCATCTCCTCATCGACTCGTGGGCCCGCTGGCTCCGCGCCGACGTGAACAGCGCCGGCGAGCCCAAGAGCGACTTCACGATCCGCAACTACACCTCGACCATCCGGCGCCTGGGCGACCACCTCGCCGCCGAGGGTCTGGTCGGTGAGGAGCCCGGCGCGACGGGCCTGATCGAGGTCGCCGCGGTCACCCGCCAGGACATCGCCGGGTGGCTGGGCAAGCTCCGCCGGGAGTCCTCCGCGAACAACGCCAACCACCACCACCGCAACCTCACGGCGTTCTATCAGTGGGCGATCCACGAGGAGGAACTCCTCCACAAGAACCCGATGAACTCGGTGAAGGCCTTCCCGCCGGGGCAGGTCGACCGGACCCCGTACCGGGCCGACCAGATCAAGGCCATCCTCAAGGCCTCCGACCGGCCGGGGTTCCTGCCGCGGCGCGACCACGCCATCCTGCGGATGTTCCTCGACACGGGGGTGCGTGTCGGCGGCCTGGTCGCCATGCGCTACGACCCCGACTTCCCCCGGGCCGACAACCCCGGGAAGAACGATGTCTTCCTGGACGAGCCGGTGCCGCTGGTGCGCCTGCGCATGAAGGGCGGCCGCGTCATCTTCGTCGACATCGGCAGCAAGACCGCGGTCGCCCTCGACCGCTACCTGCGCGAGCGCGCCAAGGCCCCGGGCGCCGGCCTGCCGAACCTGTGGCTGTCGCGGGACGGGCTGTCCGCGCTCGGCACGCGGGGCGTGCGCGCCCTCGTGCGGCGCCGCACCGACGACGCCGGGTATCCCGAGCTGCGCTCGCACCCGCACAAATGGAGGCGCACCGTGGCCGTGGACCATCTGCGCAACGAGATCTCCGACCGGACCATCATGCGGCGGCTGGGGTGGAAGTCGTCCACCATGATCGACCTGTACGCCTCCGAGGCCGCCGACGCGCTGGCGTGGGAGGAGTCCCAGAAGCACCGGATCGCCGACCGGTACTGACGCGCGCGAAGGGCGCCCCGACCGGACCGTGGTCGGGGCGCCCTTGCGTGTCGGCGTCAGGAGGCGGCCGGGGAGGGGTCGGAGGTTTCCTGGTGGTCGGGTGCCAGCGTCTCTGCTGGCGGGGTGGACGGGGGCAGGGTCGGCGACGGTGATGGTGACGGCTCACGGTCGTGGATGCGCTCCGGCCCGGAGGGCTCGGGGACTCGCTGGGTGGCGTCCGGGGTGCGCGGGGGGCGCGGCGTCGACTCGGCGGCGGGGGCCGCCGGGGCGTCGGAGGCGCCGGTGTCGGCGCTCGGGGAAGTAGGTGCGGACGGCTGCACCGGCGAGGCCACCTCGGTATTCCCTTGGGCGGGCGCGGCGGCGATCGTGTGCGTGGTGGTCGCTTCTGCCGCCGGGAGCGGGGGCGGCGACTGGGGGGTGGGCGGGGTGAAGGTGGCTCCGGCCGCCAGGACGACGGCCGCGAGGACGCCTGCCTCGCCGTGGCGGGCGATGCCGGCCACGGCGACCAGTGCGAAGCTGCCCCCTCCGCCGCGGATCACGCGGAGGTGGGGGCCGCCGTTGCGCCGTCGTCCGGGGCGTCCGGCCTTGGGGCCGTGCCCTCGCCGAGGAGTGGCGGGGGGCGAGGCCAGGAGCTGCTCGGCGCGCGCGCGTTCGGCCTGCGTGTGGGCGGCCTTGGCGGTGGCGTCGATGCGTTCGATACGGCTGGTGATGGCGCGGATCCGGCGCTTCATGCGCCGGTTGGAGACGAGCAGGACCGCGATCGCGAGCGCCATTGCCAGCGCGATCAGGCCTGCGAGGGCGAGCAGGAACACAGGGAACATCGGCGACTCCCCATTACGGACCCCTCCGTAGAGTCATCCTGTCTCGGGATGAGACGCCGTACCCGTATTTTGTGCACGATCTACGCTTTTTTTACCTGCCCGTTATCCAGTGGCGGAATCCCGGGCGATCAGGTCGCGCTGGCGCAAAGCGCCGATCAGGTAGATCTTCTCCTCCTCGGTGAGGGCCGAGAGGGACCAGATGGCTTGCTCGCGCGGATCGTCGAAGACCGCCGGCGGCGAGGGGGGACCGCTGCGGACGACGGGCGTGGGGTCTCCCCCGTCGAGGACCTGCTGCTGGGATCCGTACTCCCACTCGAACGCGGCGTGGATGCGCCGGTCGAGCTTGGCGGTGACCCGCCCGCCTTTGCGCCACTTGTAGAGGGTCTGCGGCGAGACGTTGGCGGTGCTCGCCACCTCTTGGAGATCGAGCCCGAGTTCGTCGGCACGGTGCTGCGTGAGGGTCCACAGGCGGTCCGAATGCTCGGTCACGACACCTCCCTTCCTTGGTGCGGCCTTCATGGCGCGCGCATGTGAATGCATCTAAACGCATGCACTGTAGCACTGACTGGATCAACACGTCGCTGAAAGTGACGTGACCGTGGCCGTATAGATAGGTGTATGCGTGCGCTTGCACGCGCATCTACGCGCATCTATATTGGATACATGAAGACCTACCGCTTCCTCGGCGCAAAGGCGCGCCGACGCCGCGAAGAGATCGGTCTCACCACCCGCCAGGTCGCGACCATGATCGGCGTCACCGCAGGTCACGTCCGCAATCTGGAGACCGGAAACTCAGACATCAGCCCGCCCACGTACAAGCTCCTGTGCGGAGCGCTGCACGTGGAGATGGACGCCCTCCGCGAGGAGATAGACGACCGGCTCGACGACGACGGGGAGGCCGCGTAATGGCCGCCGCCGACCCCGACCGCCGGGCCGCGAACGCCCGCTACGCCTCCATCCACTCGTGGGCGCGCACCGCCGACCGCGCCGCCCGCACCCGACCGGCCCGACGCGCCTCCGACTCCTGGGAGCGGTGGGAGCGCCTGGTCGACCCCGACGGGTCCATGAAGCCGACGGCCCGCCGCAAGGCCGCCGAGGCCCGCCGCACCGCCCATTACGTCGAGATGGGCCGCCGCTCCGGCGCGGCCCGCCGGGCCAAGCGCACCGCCGCCTGACCTCCCCACCAGCCACGATCCGGCCCGTCCGCGCGGGCCCTGGGGGTCCCCATGCAAACCATCTGGAAGCTGGCGTACCGAGGTGTCATCACCCTCGGCGCCGCCATCGAGAACCGCCTCGACAAGCCCCTGCCGCTCCGGCCCGCACCGGCCGACCCCGGCGGGCCCACCACCGCGCAGCGGCAGGCCCGCGCGCTCGTCGCCGCCGTGAGCGTCATCGCCTCCGAGACCGAGCTGCCGCCCGTGTCGTGGACGGTCTCCGACGTCTCGCCCGACTGCGCCGACGGCCACGTGCACACCCGCTCCAACACGCGGGACCGCGCCGCCGTCGCCGCGTGGGCGCGCGCCCTGGAGACCGAGGTCACCGAGACGCCGTCCCGCGACGGCCAGTGGGCGACCGTCTCCGCCGAGGCCTGCCGGGGCAGCGTCACCCTCCGCGTCTGGGCTCGCATCGACCTCACCGCTGAGAGGGGCTGACCATGGCCACGCGAGGATTCATGGGGTGGGTGAGCGGCGGCCGCGAGGTCATCGCCTACAACCACTGGTCGTCCGAGCCCGAGGGGCTCGGGCTGGACATCCTGGCCTGGCTGGTGAACACCGACCACGCCGCCGCCCGCCAGCGCATCACCGAGGTCCGCGTCGTCGACCCCGAGTCGACGCCGACCGCCGCCGACATCGAGCGGCTGCGCGAGCACACCGACACCAGCATCGGCGACGAGGTCGAGACGGACTGGTACGGCCTCCTGCGGGGCACCCAGGGGCGACCGGCCGCGACGCTGGCCGCCGGGGTCGTCGCGGACGCCAGCGACTTCCCCTTCGACGTCGTCTCGTGTGAGTGGGGCTACATCGCCGACTTCGACGCCGGGGTCTTCGAGGTCTACATGGGCTTCCAGTACGAACCCCACGACAAGGGCCGCTTCGCCTCCCGGCCCCGCCCGGAGGACGCCGAGGCGTACCCGGCCGCCCTGTTCACCTCCTTCCCCCTGTCGGACCTGCCGACCCCGGACGCCTTCGTGCTCGCCTGCTACCCGGAGGAGGAGTAGCCGTGGAGTACATCACCATCGAGCCCAACACCGAAGGCCACTGGCTGGCGCGGGACGACGACGTCGACCCGTTGACCCTGGTGGGCCCGGAAGGGCACAACCGGATCACCCTGCGGCGCGACTTCTCCTCCGCCGGGTGGGTCAACGACATGGGTCACGTCCGGCCCGAGGACTTCCCGCGCAACGTCTTCGGATCGTGCGTGCTGGTCGCCCTCGGCGCGGCCGTCAGGCCCTACGCCGGGACCGTCGTCATCACCGGGTGGGACCTGACCGCCGAGCGCGAGGTCGTCGACCTCGACACCGAGCGCATCGAGAACGTGTGCGAGGCCGTGCGGCTCGCGCTCGGCATCGACCCCGACCCCGACGGAGCCATCCACCCGTCCCAGTGGGCCCGGGACATCCGCGCCTTCGCCGAGAAGGTGCCGACCATGCCCGCGCCCACCATGCGGTTCGTCGGCGGGACGCTGTGAGCGCCCCGGCCGTCCCGACCCGGCTCGCCCACCGACCGACGGTGGGCGGGCTGGTGGTCCCGTGGGTGTCCCTGGAATCGGACCGGGGCCACCACCTCGGGCAGGTGTCCGAGGGCCGCCGGGTGGCCGCCCTCCGGGGCCGCCTGTGCCAGATCTGCGGCGAGGCCCTGTACCTCGACCGGTACGTCCTGCTGGGGCGTGCCTCCGACGAAGCCCGCGGCTACGTCGTCGAGCCCGGCATGCACCCCGAGTGCGCCGCCTACTCGGTGAAGGCCTGCCCGATGCTCACGGGCGCCATGGACCACTACCGCAAGCACCCGGTCGACATGTCCGGGCGGAGCTGTCCCGACCCCGACTGCGGATGCAGCTTCCTGCCGTCGCCGGACTCGACGGTCCGCGCGGGCCGCCCCGCCGACACCTTCTTCAAGGTGCTGGCCGCGACCACCACGGACTACCGGCTCGCCCTCACCCAGGACGGCATCGCCCTGGCCTGGCCGCAGCAGCCGCTGAGGGTCCGCACCGTCGCCACCGGCGCCCTCCGCGCCGCCCTTGACCTCATCACCCAGAAGGAGAACTAGACCATGTCCCGGACGTCAAAGTCACCCGGTGCGCCGGGAGCCAAGGGAGGAGAGGGCCTCCTGGGGGAGACCCGCCCGAAGACCCTCCCTGCGTCCGGTCCCCAGGCCGGACCGGAGGCCGCCGTCCACCCCGGCCCCGGTCCGGCCACCCCCCTCATCGCCGCGGGCCCGAGCAGCCTCACCGAGCACCAGCTCGGGCAGCTGTTCAAGCCGATCGACCCGGCCCGCGTCGCGCTCCACAGGGGCAACGCCCACCTCCAGGGGTGGGACGTGCGCCGGTCCCTGACCCGCATCTTCGGGTTCGGCGGCTGGTCGCCGCAGACCCTCCAGCTCACCTGCCTGCGGGACTTCGCCCGCATGGTCCCTGCGACTGAGAAGAGCGAGGGCGGCACCCGCTTCTGGGCGACTTACCTCGCGCAGGTCCGCCTCACCGTCCGCACCATCGACGGGCGCACCCTCGCCTTCTACGACGACGCGGCCGTTGAGGAGGCGTCCAAGCAGGTCACGCACGGCGCGGCCCACGACCTCGCGGTGAAGGCCGCCCTCACCGGGGCGCTCAAGCGGTGCGCCGTCAACTTGGGTGACCAGTTCGGGATCAGCCTGTACCGCAAGGGCCCCGACGACCTGAAAGCGCAGGCCTCGGTCATCTGGTCGGTGGCGCACCCGCCCAAGGACATGAGGGTCACCGAACAGACCGGGCCCGTCGATGTCCCCACCAACGAGGAGGACTCCCTCCTCGTGGACGCCCTGTTCCGTGCGATCGCGGAGGCCCGCGACCCCGCGACGCTCAACGAGATCTCCCGCCGGGTGAACGAGGAGGCCCGCGCCGGGCTCGCCCCCGAGTGGGTCGACGAGCTGAAGGGCGCCCTGAAGCTCCGGCTCGTGAACCTCACCCGCGAGCCCACCCCGGACCAGATCGCCGCCGCACAGGACGCCGCCGCCGAAGCGCCGCAGGACGTCCCCAGCCACCACCACCGAGGAGGCCGCCGTGCCTGACCTGTCCCGCCCCGCCCGCGTCGCCGCACTCAAGGTCCTGGCGGACCGTGTCACCGCCGAGTACGAGGAAGCCCGCGCCGACGCCGAACCGCACTTCAAGGCCCTCTCCGAGGAGATGGGCGTCAAGTCCATGGACGTGCGGATGCCCTCCGGGGAGTCCGCCGGGACCGTCACCATCCGGTCCTCGCGCCGCAAGATCGCCTGGAACGAGGACGCCCTGCTCGACCTGGTCGAGCGGGTCTCGCCGCAGGAGATCGACGAGGAGATCGACCCGGCCGCCCTGGAGGACCGCGACCTCCTGGAGCTGCTCCGTGAGGCCCGGCCCGACCTGGTCCGCCGGACCGTGAAGCCCGCCACCCGCAAGGCGTTCGCCGAGCTGGTGTCCGACGAGGGCACCCTGATCGACCGCACCAGCGGCGAGGTCGTCACCGTCGCCACGGTCGAGTACACGCCGGTCACCGGCGCCTTCACCTACGCCCCGAACACTCGCGCGCAGGAGGCCGTGCTGGAGGCGTGGCACCGCGGCGAGCTGGCCGGGGTCGGCACGTCCCTGGTGCCCGCCCTGGAGGCCGGCACCGACAGGGACGGGCCCGCCGACACCACCGACACGTTCGCGTCCGGCCCGATCGGAGACATGTCGTGATCCCCACCATCATCGGCGTCGTCGTCTGCTCCGCCCTCACCGGGACCGCCGTCCACCTGGTCCACGCCCGCCGCGCGGACGAGGCCGAGATCGGCGACTTCCACGCCCGCCGCGAGGTCATCCGCCTCCGCGAGGTGAACGCCCGCCTGTCCGTGCGGTGCGGCCACTGCGGCACCTCGCGGGCCCTGCCCGCCCCGGCCCGGACGGAGCGGTGATGGACGACTTCGATCAGCGGATGCGCGCCAAGGTGGCCGCCGCGGGCGTCGTCGCCCTGGACAGCACCACCTGGAGTCGGCAGCGCGCCCTCGACGTCACCCGGGAGAACCGCGCCCGGCACCGGTCGCACGCCGCAGCCTGCATGGACCCCCACGTCGCGGCCGTCGCCGAGGCGCTCATCGAGGACCTGAACGTCGACCCCGAGGACATCGTCGACGTCACCCTCATGCTCTGCGGCCTGCTCTCCACGATCGCCCTGATCCATCAGCTCAGCCCGGCGATGGCGAACATCGGCTCGCTGGTCGCCGACGACATCGAGCGCACCCTGCACAAGCCCACCGCCCGCCGGTGGTGGCACCTGCGGCACGCCGCCCGCTGCCGCCAGTGCGGCCAGGCGTGGCCGTGCCGGGTCTCGGAGGGGGGCCGGTGATGAAGGAGACCCGCTGGGGCCGCACTGAACGGGCCGTGCACCGGGCCGCCGCCCGCGCCCGCCGGCGCCTGCTGCACACCGCTCCCATCGAGGAGATGCCCGACCACCCCGAGCAGGTCCGCGACCTGCCGCTCGACGACCAGACCGAGTTCGACGACATCGCGTTCGACCTGTTCGACACCGCCGCCGTCCGCCTGTCCATCCGCCACTGGGGGTACTGACCATGGCTCTGCCGTCCCAGATCGCCCGCGCCGACCACACGCCCAAGGCCGGGGTCCGGCCCGACGACCTGGCCGGGCGCACCCGGCACCTGTGCGCGAACCCGGAGACGACCGAGGAGGAGCGCGAGGCCGCGCGTCGGATGGTGCTCCGCCTCGCCAACCGCCACGGCTGCACGGAGGAGACGTGCCCCGACCCGGTCGCGCACGCCGCCGACGTCGCCGCCGCCCGCGAGGTCCTCGACTACCTGTTCGTCGAGGCCACGCCGGACGAGCCGTCCCTGCCCGAGCTGCTCGCGGCCGTGTCCGGCCGCCGGGCGCCCCGGCCGCGCCAGGCCGAGCCCAAGCACGGCACCCTCCGCGGCTACCAGAACCACCTGATGGAACGCACCAGCCCGTGCCCGCCGTGCATCGCCGCGAACGGCTACCACCCCGAACACGAGGAGTCCCCTGATGCAGCGTGAGTTCACCGCCGAGGTCGGCCCGACCGGCCGCGGCGTCATCACCCTGGAAGGCCGCGAGATCAGCAACGCCGTCTCCGGGTTCACCCTGGAGGCCGCCCCCGGCGAGTACACCACCCTGACCCTGCGCATCGACGCGGCCCACACCAGGCGACTGGTCGGCCAGGCGGAGGTGATCCTGCCCGACGACACCGTGAACCTGCTGCTGTCCCTGGGGTGGACGCCGCCCCCGGCCGGGTCGGACGCCCCCGGCGGTGGGACCGATGGGTAGGCCGCACGGGTACGTCCGGTACAAGGTCGAGGGCTGCCGGTGCGAGGTGTGCACGGAAGGGAACCGCACCTGCTACAACCGCCGGACCCGCCTCATCGCCTACGAGCAGTGGCGCCCCTACGTCGACGCCGAACCGGCCCGCGCCCACGTGCGCGCCCACATGGAAAAAGGCATCGGCTGGATCATGTTCGCCCGGCTGTGCGACGTGCCCCGGGGCACCGTGAGTGTGCTGCTGTACGGCCGCAGCGGCCGCGCCCCCTCGCGCACGGTGCGGTCCACCACCGCCGCGGCCCTGCTCGCCCTGGAGGTCGAGCAGGTGGACGTCGTCGACCTGCTCGACCCCGGGGTCTGCATGCTCCACTGCGTCGGGGCGGCCCGCCGCCTCCAGGCCCTCGTCGCCCTGGGGTGGTCTCTGCGCCACCTGGCCCGGGAGCTGGGGGTGTCCAAGTCGTCCATTGAGCGGTGGGCTCATGGGCGCCCGATCACCGCGGAGTACTTCATCGCGGTCCGGGACCTGTACGACCGGCTGTGGGCCGCCACCCCGCCGCAGCGCACCACCCAGGAGGCCGCCGTGGTGGCCCGGGTCCGCGAGTACGCCGCCCAGCACGGCTGGGTCAGCGCGCTCGCGTGGGACGACACCGACCTCGACAACCCTGCGGCCCGCCCGCAGGGCGTGCTCCGGAGGGCCGCCTCGTGACCGGCCCCGACCAGTCCTGGCGCCGCCGGGCCGCCTGCAAGGGCATCCCGCTGTGGCTTTTCTACGGCTCTGAGGGGGAGCGCGCCGACCAGACCCGCGCCCGTGAGGCCCGCGCCATCGCGGTGTGCGACCGGTGCCCGGTCGCCGACCTGTGCCTGCTCGACGACATCACCCGCACCCAGCCCTCCGACATCGTCGGCATCCGGGCCGGGCGCACCGCCACCGCCCGCCGCTCCTACCGGCGCCGCTGGCTCGACCGAGAGGCGGCCGCCGCATGAGCACCACCGTGGACACCGCGCTCGTCGAGGGCCTGCGCATGGCCGTGCCGCTGCACATCCTCACCCTGTACGGCCGCTCCCGGGCCGAACTGCTCGTCATCGCCTCCAACAGCGGGACCGCCTTCGGGCACCGCGGCGATGCCCTCCAGTTCCCCGCGCAGGGCCCGGCCGGGCGCCGGACCGCCGCCGAGGGGTTCAACGCTCTCGCCCGCGGCCTGGCCGCCGCCGTCCACCTCAACGGCGTCGTCGACGCTTTCGGCCTGCACTGGTGTGTGCGCGACCACGACGGGTGCCCGCACGGGCCCGAGCCCGCCACCGGGCTCCGCCCCGGCGCCTACCAGGAGATAGCCGAGCGCGCCGCCGACCTCATCACCGCCCTGGAGGCCCTCATGGGAGGCCCCCTCGCCGGGCCGCCGGCCGACCGCACCGTCGAGGTGGTCCTGGAGCACCGGCCCGCCCTCGCCGAGGGCGAGGTCACCGTCGACGGCGAGGCCACGACCGTCACCTACACCTACGCGCACGGCGCGCCCGAGCGCGACCTCATCGAGGCCGCCCTGTACGGGGGCGGTCCCCCGCCCCTGCGGTGGGTGCGCGACCGCCTCGCCGAATGGGTGGTGTACCTCGACGAGCCCCCGCACCGCACCCACCGGTACCGGGGCGGGCTCGCCACCACCACTCTGACCGGCCGCATCGGCGGCCGCCCCGTCATCATCCGCGCCGTCCCCGAGGAGGCCCCGTGTCCGCACCGCACCCGCTGATCGCCGAGCTGCGCACCCTGCGCACGGAACGGGGGCTCAGCATCAACGCCCTGTCCCGGGCGCTCGGCTACGCCGCCCCGACCATCCAGTCGTGGGAGGCGGGCCGAACCGTCCCCAACCTCGACGTCCTGACCGACTACGCGACCGTCATGGGCGTGCGCGTCGTCCTGGAACCCGCCGCTGAGAGGACCGCCGCATGAAGCTCAAGCTCGACACCAAGATCGGCCCCGCCGCCGAGAAGGCCCTGGAGCCCTACATCGGCAAGCTCTACGACATGCAGGGCCTGAGGCTCATGGCGATCGTGGAGATCAAGCAGGAGGACAAGAACGCGCCGCCGCCCGACTCCGACGCGGGCCTGTGGGTGAAGGCCCGCATCGCCTCGCTGGAGGTCGCCTCCCCCGAGCAGAACGACGCCCTCCGGGAGGCGCAGCGGGCCCTCTACCTCCAGAGGACCGCCCGCGGCACCCTCGACGAGGACGGCTTCATGCAGCTCGACGAGCGCACCCTGGAGCTGACCGCCGGGATGCTGCACGTCATCGAGACCGCCCGGCTGACCGCCGCCCTGCGGCACTGGGCCACCTACGCGCGCCGCGTCAACGGCCAGCCCGAGCTGACCCTCTCCGAGGTCCGCCACGAACTCGACGCCATCGCGAACGGCCTGACCACCGCCCTCGACCACGCCCGCGACGACATGGGCGACGAGGCGGGGGGTGAGCGGTGATGGGCCGCGTCACGGCGTGCGCCGCCGAACACACCCGCTCCGGTGAGGTCCACGTGTGCGGCCGGGAGCTGGGGCACCGCGGCGACCACCACGCGGGCCCCGGCGTCACCTGGCCCGCCATGCTCGGGCAGACCCGCCAGGTCACCCTCGGCGTCGTCGGCGACCTCGGCCGGACCCTCGGCACCCTCTACCCCGACGGGACCGCGGTCGTCTACCTGACGGTCGGCGACCGGCCCGCCGAGCTGCACCTCACCGCGGCCCAGCGCGCCGAGCTGCTCGACGCCGTGCTGCTGCCCACCGAGATGGTCGTCCCCGACGAGCACGACCCCGACTCGCACGTCGTCGTCACGGTCCCGCCCGTCCGGCGGCCGGGGGCGCACCGGCGCATGCCCGACACCATGCCCATCCCGGTCCCGGCCGAGGCGCAGGGGGGTGGACGCGATGCCGCGTGAAGCCGAATCGGAGGAGCGCCTGCGCATCTCCCACGCGACGTTCCTGGCGGCGATCCGAGCCGCCAAGGGCGACCAGGCGGCGACCGGCGAGGTCCCGCACGGCCTGAGGCTCCTGGCGGGCTCGAACATGGTCGTCCACATGGGCGGGTGGGCCGGGTTCGTGAAGCACTACCACCCCTCCAGCGGGGACTTCGCGATGCCGACCGTCGAGAACGTGCGGACCGGGCGCCTGGTGCCGGTCGAGGAACTGCACGGCCGCGTCGACCTGCTCGCCGGACGCCTCGCGGCCGCCTTCCTCAACGACGACCTGGACAGCGCCGTCGCCCTGTGCCAGACGGCCGCCGGCCAAGGGGTGCAGTGGCAGGTCACCTACTTCGTGCTCCGGCAGATGGCGGAGCTGGTCGCCCCCTACGTCCCCGACGAGGAGGTGGGGCTGTGAACCGGATATCCGCACCGTACTCCTCGTCGTTGCCGAGGAGGTCCGCCGTGAACGTCTACCTGCCCGGTGACGGCCCGCGCGCCCGGCCGCGCCGGATCCGCAGCCGCAGCGGCGCCGGCCACCCGGCCCAGATGACGGCGTGCGCGTGCCAATGGGGGTCCACCGGCCACTGCCGCAACGGCAACCACAGCTCGTGCCGGGCTGGGGTCGCCGAGCTGCACGCCGAGACGTACCTGACCTACGCCGACGGCGCCTGCGTCGTCGACCCCGCCACGGGCCAGCCGATCGAGGCCTGGCCCGCCGGGCGGCCGTGCCGGTGGGTGTGCCCCTGCTCCTGCCACACGGCGGCCGCCGCCCCGGACGCGGAGTGGCACCAGCCCACCCTCTTCGCCCTGGAGGCCTCATGACCGCACACCCGACCGCGCGAGTCCTCCTCACCGAGGACGGCCCCATGGCTCTCGTCCGCGGCGCCACCGACGCCGAGGTCCGCGAGCACCTGGATGCCCTGCTCGCCGAAACCGGTTACGTGCTTCCCGACCACGAACAGGAGCACGTTCGCGCCGGGTGGCTGCGCACGAACCCGTGCCCGCCCGCGTGCGGCGGGCACCGCGGACACTACGACCCGGCCGCTGGTCCCGCGCCGGGAGCGTTCCAAGGCGCCCTCCTCGGCCTGGCCAGCCCGCCCCACGGTGGCGCCGGGGGTGGACGGTGACCGACGACCGCTTCCCCCCGCAGTTCCGCCCTGAGTGCGGGACCCGCAAGGGCTACCAGCTGCACACCTCCCGCAACGAGAGTCCGTGCCCGGCCTGCTCCGACGCGAACAACGCCTACACACGGGATCGGTACCGGGCCACCCGGGCCCGGCCTCGGCCGGTACCCAGGTGCGGCACCGACGCGGCCGCCCAGCGTCACACGCGTCTCGGTGAGCCAGTCGACCCGGCCTGCGCCGAGGCCCAGCGGGCGGCCGCCCGCGAGCGCACCGCCCGGTACCGGGCCCGCAAGCAGAACGCCGCCTGACCCACCCCCGGGGCGCACCACCGCGCCCCGGCCACCCCGAACGACAGGAGCCCGATGAAACCCCCGACCCGCCGCTGGTCCCCCACGTGGGGCCAGGCCGTCATGGCCGGCGTCGCCGCCTACCTGGTGACGCTGGCCGCCCTGCTGCTGTGGCTCGCCCCCGAGCCGCTGCTCACCCTCACCGTGGGCCGCTGACTCCCACGACCGCCCGCCGCCGACCGAGGAGGACCCGCGGACATGGCCAACCTTCAGCCCTTCATCTTTCCCGACACCGGATCCGAGGTCCGGGTCATCACCCGGGACGACGAGCCGTGGTTCGTCGCCGGAGACGTCGCGGCCATCCTCGGCTTCCGCGAGGCCTACCACCTGACCCGGGGCCTCGACGACGACGAGAAGGGTCCCCACAATCTGGGGACCCCCGGTGGCGGTCAGACCGTGACGGTCATCTCTGAGGCCGGTCTGTACTCCGCGATCCTGCGCAGCCGGGTTCCGGCCGCCCGCGCCTTCAAGCGGTGGGTGACCCACGAGGTGCTGCCGGAGATCCGAAGGACCGGCCGGTACCAAGTCGTCCCGCGGACCTACGCCCAGGCGCTTCGTGCTGCGGCCGACGCCGCGGAGGCCCGGGAGCGGGCGGAGGCCGAGCTGGCCGCCGCCCTGCCCAAGGCGGAGTCCTGGGAGTACCTGGCCTCTGCCGAGGGAGACCTGTCCGTCGCCGACGCCGCCAAGGTCCTCAGCCGCGACCCCGCGATCTCCATGGGCCAGGGCCGGTTGTTCGAGCACATGGCACAGGAGCGGTGGGTGTACCGGGCCAAGGGTGACGGGCGGTGGCGCGCGTACCAGTCCGCCGTGGACACCGGCCGCCTCACCGAGCTGCCGCAGACCTACACCCACCCCAAGACCGAGGAGCGGGTCGTGGGCACCCCCCAGATCCGCATCACCATCAAGGGCCTGCACGAGCTGCACCGCCGCCTCGGCGCGGTCCGCCAGCTCGCGCTGCCCGCATCCGGGAGCGATGCCGCATGACCACCGACCAGCCCAAGCTGCCGCACATCTACCTCGACCGCCACAACGACATACTCGAAGTCGGCACCCTGAGCGGCCGCCTGTGCATCCAGGTCCGGGAGACCTTCAACGGCAAGACGCACCGAGCGACCGTGCACGCCCCCACCGGGGACGACGCCGTCGCTCTGGCCCGCGCGATCCTGGCCGCCGCCGAGGACTCCGCGCACCGGGTCGTCCACGAGGCCGACCTCGTCGGTGCTCAGAACGCCGTCGTGGCCATGCGCCAGCGCGCGGCCCTGATCGCCGAGCACGCCGACTCCCCGGCGGCCGCCGCCGAGACGATCCTGGCGCTGCCGCTGGTGCCCGACGAGGACGACACCGTTGCGGCATCCCGCACCGACCGTTACCGGGACCGCCGAGCCGACACCTGGGAGGATCGGGGCAACGGCACCCTCGAACTCATCGCCGTCGCCCCGGACCGGGCCGAGACCCTGGGGCAGGTCCTGCCTCGGGAGATGGTCGAGCAGTACTACGGCCCTCTCGCCTCACTGCCCACCGACGACGCGCCCCTTCCCGACGCCTCCGCGGTGCAGGCCGCCCGAGCCCGCGCCGACCTCGCCTACGAGGACGCCCACAAGGTCGCCGACGCCGTCCGTGACCTCGGCGAGCTGATCCAGCAGCAGGGCAAGGAGGTCAGCGCCCTGGCGGTCGGCGTGGACGAGCGCTTCGCCGAACTGGAGCGCACCACCGCCGAACTGCGCGAGGCCCTGTCCGCCGTCGAGGACCGGCTCTCCCCGCCTACCGTGCAGGCCGCCCCGGCCTCGTGTCCGTCGACGGCCTTCAACGAGGTGGTCCGGATCGAGATGCGGTGCGCCGGAGGGGCCGGCCACGACGGAGACCACCACAACCCTGCCGACGGCGGGTGGACCTGGGGCGCCGACGGTACCGTCACCCACCTCGACCGGCCGACCGGGGACTGACCGTGTCCGGCCGCGCGCACACGAACGAGCCGACCCGCACGCCGCGGGTCGGCTCGGGGTGCGCTCGATCAGCCTTCGGTTGTCTGCTCTCCGAGGGCCGCGATCGCACGCTCGTAGAAGTCGGGGGTCACGAGGTACGCGCGCCGGCGGCCGCGCACCGTGAGGGCGCTCACCAGGTCGTCCTCGCGGGCCTGCTCGATCATGCGGGTCAGCAGCGGGCGGGCGATGGTGAGCGGAACCTCCTGGACGCCGTCGGGGGCGATCTCGGGTTCCTGATCGGTCGTGGCCATGGCCAGATTGTAAGACATCGTCACTCTTTCCATTCTCACCACACTTGCAAATCTTTAAATTTTGGTGACATGATGATGCCACACCGCCCCGCCGGGGCGCCAGACCCCGAGGGGTTCCCCATGGCCTTCACTCGCACCGTCGTCAACGACCTGACCGCCGACGACATCGAGCCGTTCCGCCACCTCAACGGCCGCCTCGACAGCCTGGTGGTCGGCCAGGTGCTCATCTCCGTCTCCTCTTTCTCCGACGACGCGACCGTCGAGCGCGTCGAGGCCCTCATCAAGTTGGCGGACCTGGCCATGGCGGCCGCCGCCGAGCTGAAGGGCCAGACCCCGCCGACCTCCGTCATCGCCGCCGCCATGGAGGGCGACGAGGTCGTGCTCACCGACATCGACACCCGCACCAGCGTGCGCGCCGCCACCCGCGCCGCCGCCCTGCGGGCCCTGGCCGACGCGCTCGACAACGAGGACCTGGTGGACGACGAGGGCGTCGGCACCGAGTTCGAGGGCTACACCCGCGACGCCCACAAGGAGGACTGACCGTGAAGCACACCGACGCGCCCGACACGCTCTCCCGGATCGACGCGACCCTGCGGCTCACCGACCGGCAGCTCTGGCACGACCCGGAGTTCCTGGCCTGGGAGGCCGGCCAGGTCGCCGGGGATCCGTACGTCTACGAGATCCCCAGCAAGAACCTGCGGTTCACCTCCCACGGGCCCGGCCCCGCCCACTGGCTGTCCAGCGCCGACGCCCACCTCGTGGGGCTGGAGGTCAACGACACCGTCCGGGTGAACACCGTCATCCACCTCTACAACGACCACCACTGGTGCCAGTGCGACGCCGGGGGCGCGACGGAGACGGAGGCGGACGTCGAGTTCCGTCGGCCGATGCGCGTCTGCGCCTACCAGTACCCCGAGCCCGAGCACACCACCCACGGGCCGCTGCTGCTCGGCCCCGACCGGCCCGCCCTGGAGGAGCCGTGAAGCACCGACAGCCCGGACCCCTCGCCCGCCTCGTGGCGTGGGCGCGCAACGCCTCCTGGTCGAGCGTCTCCATGGACGTCGCCATGGAGGCCATGGCCGCCATCGAGGAGGCCCGCGAGCAGGCCCGCGAGGAGATGCCGCCGGACCCGTGGCGGCCGCCCGGCCAGACCCCGGCCCAGCGCGCCGTCGCCGAGCTGGGCATCACCGGTCGCCTCATCCTGGAGGCCGCGCAGGCCGTCACCGCCCACAGCGACGAGCGCGGCCACCTCCACAACCCGGCCGCCATCGACGCCATCCAGGGGGTGCTCACCGACGCGCAGCACGCGCTCGGCCGGGCCCGCTCCTCGATGGCCGGCGCGAGGAGGGCCGCCCGGTGAGCATCCGCATCCCGGAGAACCCCGAGGCCGCCGCGGCCGCCGCCTACCTGGAGGGCCGCCTCGACCGCATCGCCACGGTGCGGGTGATCCTCGCCCGCCTGAACCACGAGCTGAGCACCTGCGAGGCATCGGCGTACATCCGGCGGCGCCGCTTGAACAGCCGCATCCACCGCCTGCTCCGGTACCTGTCCGACAACGCCGCCTGAGGAGAACCATGGCCAAGCCCAAGACCAAGAGGCTCACGCCCACCGAGCGCGAGAAGCACGTCGACGACTACCGGCGCCACGTCGCCGAGGCCGAGCGCCTGACCGGCCGCGCGCACCACTACACCTACGGCGACGGCGCCGACCCCACCACCGGCGCGGCCATGGCCGCCGAAGGGCAGGTGCACGCCACCCTCGCCCTGGCCGCCGCCGTCATGGCCACCAGCACGGTGCCCACTTCGATGCGGGCCGCCGAAGGCGTGCACATCGAGGTCACCGGCGCCGACAGGGCCGCGGTGGCGGATGCTGCCGCCCTGGTGCGCGCACAGCGCCGCATCCCGCGCTCGACGTTCTGACCCCGCCGCCGCCCGGGTCCCGCTCCCGGGCGGCCCTTGACCAGAGAGGGGCCGCATGCCCTGGGTCCGCTTCGATGACCAGTACCCGATCCACCGCAAGGTGGCGGCTCTGTCGGACGCGGCGTATCGCCTGCACTCGGCGGCGATCTTCTGGTGCGCACGCAACCTCACCGACGGTTGGGTGCCCGAGGACGATCTCGACCAGGTGTGCGCGCAGGTGCGCAACCCGACGAAGTTCCTGCCTGAGCTGTTGCGACGGGGCCTGTTCCACGAGGCCGGCTACGAGTGCGACTCCGAGGACTGCCCGGCCGACGGCACCCAGACCGACGGGTGGGTCGTCCACGACTACCACCATTACCAGCCGACCAAGAAGAAGGTCGTCGCCGAGAGGCGCGCCAACGCTGAGCGGCAGAAGCGTTTCCGCGACCGCCAGAAGGCCGAGGCCGCAGGTGAAGGCCACCCCGCACCCGAAGGTAACGACTTCGGTAACACCGGGGGTAACGCCCCGGATCACGCCCGGAGTAACGGGGGCGGTAACGCGCGCAGTAACGGCGTTACTAACGACGCCCCGTCCCGGCCCGGCCCGTCCCTGGGTGGTGAAGGTACGCAGTCACCTTCTCCGTCTGCTGGGGGTGCAGGGGGGAACGCCGACGCTGGCGCGTCGGACCGGACGGACGCGGACGCGAAGCCGCCCAAGACGTCCACCAGGGGCACCCGCGTCCCCGAGGACTTCACCCCCACCACCGAGATGAAGGCGTGGGCCCGCGAGAAGGCGCCCCTGTGCGGGCTCCGGGACCACGAGGCGTTCATGGACTACTGGCTGTCGACCCCCGGCGCCAAGGGCCGGAAGCTCGACTGGGTCCGCACCTGGAAGTCCTGGATGCGCAAGGAGCAGGAGCGCCGCGAGGTCGAGCAGCACCGCGCCCGGCGCCCCGCCCCGCAGCAGACCACCACGACCGACCGAGTCCAGGGCTGGCTCGACCTGGCCGGGGCCCCCGAGGCCCCGCCCGCACCCAACGTCATCGAACTGGAGGGCACCGAATGGACCGACGAACCCGGCACAAGCACCAGCGGCCCCGCCGCATGACCGAGCAGCACATCCTCACGGTGCTGGCCAAGGCCTCGGCGTTCGACAACCGCCGCCCCGACGCCGCGGCCGCCGCGGCCTGGCTGGAGGCCATCGGCGACCTGCCCGTCGAGGACGCCCTGGAGGCCGTGGTCGAGCACTACGCCACCGCGACCGACTATCTCCGCCCCGGGCACATCCGGGCGATCGTCGAGCGCACCCGCGCCGACCGGCTCCGCGGGATCGACCAGGTCCTCCCGCCCGCCGACCCCGACGCCGTGGACTACGGGCCGCAGCTGAAGAAGCTGCTCGCCCGCGCCGCCGACGACCGTTCGGTCGCCACCGCCATCGAGGCGCCGCGCCGCCGGGCGACCGCTCCCACCGCGGAGTACGTCGCCGCCCGCGGCCCCGGCTACCTGGCCCGCCGCCTGGCCCTGGCAGTGCCCTGCCCGCTGGAGGGCTGCGGCCGGGAGACCGGGCGCCCGTGCCGTGTCGTCGGCGCCGGGCGCCGAGAGGTGCCGACCGGCTACCACCCGGCCCGCCTGGAGGCCGCGAAGGAAGCGATGGAGGCCACCGCATGAGCCGCGTCGACGACGAGCTGGCCTTGGCCGCCTACGACCGGGGCGAGGACCCCATCGAGCACGCGGTGCGCCGGGCCGCGATCGAGATCGAGGTCGCCGACGTCGTCACCGTCGGCCGGCTGACGGACCCCGCGGCGTGCCCCGGCTACGGGGCGACGCCGACCAGCGAGAGCATCGCCCGCCGCATCGTCGGCCGGATGCTCGACATCGGCTGGGAGCCGCCGCCGGTGGCCGGCCACGCCACCGGAACGGAGGGGTGAGCGATGCCCAGCCGGATCTACATCCGCCGGTTCATACGGCGGCACATGATCGACGCCAGCCAGTGCGACCGGGTGTTGGACGCCCTGGAGCCGGTGCTGGCCGGGTGGGACCGGCGGGCCGAGGCGGCGTACGCGCGGGGGGTCCAGCAGTCGCAGCGGGCACAGCGGGCGGCCGATGCGGCCCGCGCCCGCATCCGCGACCTGGAAGCGGAGGTCGCCGACCTGAAAGCGGAGGCGGCCCGCCTGCGCGCCCTCCAGGCGTACGCCACCGGCCCTGACTGCGCCCCCGACCTGTCCCGGGTCATCGGCCGCTTCGAGCGCACCCACGTCCCGTGGCCGCAGTGCCCCGACGTGCGGATCACCCCGCTGTCCGGGCCGGTGCGCCACTACATCCACCTGATGGCGCCCGCCATCACCCGCGCGGCCCTGAAGCACGCCGAGACCCAGCTCGACCAAGGAGGAGACGCCGCATGACCGCCCGGCCCATCGCCGAGAACTTCGGCCACTGGTGGGTGTACGCCGCCCCCGAGTACAGCGAACTGCACGCCATGCCGACCACCGCCGTCGACCCCGACAACCCGGACACCGTCGAGGCATTCCGCAGCGAGGGCATCACGGCCGCGGCCGTGTGCGAGACCACCGACACCTGGTGGTGGCCCGGGATCATCTCCCGCCTCTACCGGGACCGGTGCACGGCGTGCTGCGACCGGCTCGGCATCCCGCCCGGCAAGGGCGCCCCCGTCAACGACGACACCAGCCACACCAGGAAGGACACCACCGCATGATCATCCGCAACACCACCCACGAGGCCCGCCACCCCTGGCCCGAGGACATCCTGCTCCAGGGCGGCACCAGCGGGATCGTGTTCCGCGACGAGGCCGACGGCGGCCCGTACCGGACCGCGTTCGTGGAGGCGTTCCCCGGCACCGCGTTCCTGCGTGGTCAGGGGGCGACCGTCGCTGACGCCGAAGACGCCTGCTGGAAGCAGTTCCTCGTCTGGCGGGACTGCGACGGCTCCGGCCAGGGCCACGGCCCCTACGAGGCCCGCGGCTACACCAACGGTGCCGGGTTCTGCGCGAAGTGCGGGATCTGGGAGTCCCGCGTCCTGCCCGTGCAGCCCGACCCGCCGGACCGGAAGCCGACGCTGTTCGAGCGCGCCCTGTCCGGTGACGAGGAGGCCCTCGACCGGATCTTCGGCACCCGCGCCCGCGACCTGCCCGAGGGCCCCGGGGACGGTGAGACCCGATGACCGCCGAGGAGCTGTACGAGCGGCTCGGCGTGGTCCTCACCGAGGGGCGCGGGCACCTGCCCGTCGTGCTCACCGACACCGACGCCGACGGCACCGGCGCCGTGTACGAGCCGACCGACGTCGACCTGATGCTCGGCGACGACGGCGACGACTGGGTCGGCATCGACCTGACCGCCGCCAACCTGGGGCCGGTGAGGGAGACGTGACCCGCGAGCAGGCCCGCGTCGCGGCCGTCGAGCTGCTGGCGCGGAGGATCACCGAGCGGGACCGGCTCCCGCTCCCGGACCGGCCGGATGCCGAACCGTTCGCCGCCTCCCTCCTCGCCGAGCTGGCCGGCCTCGGGTACCGGTACGTGCCCGCCGTGCGCCCGGTCCCGCCCACCGCCCGCCGGGCCGGGCAGGACCGGGCCACCCCCGAGCAGGTCCGCGGCTACCTGGAGCACATGCGCCGCCGCCTGCCCACGTCGGACACCGATGAGACGGAGGCGCTATGAAGCGGCCGCAGCGCATCCTCACCGAGGAGGAATGGGAGCACGTCCGGGACACCCCTGCGCTGACCCTGCACAAGGCCCTGATCTTGGGCCTTGTGGATCCCGTCCCGAACCCTTCCCCGATGCCGGAGGAGGCCGGGGCGTGGGTGCGAGAGCACGTCTGGCCCCGCTGGATACGGGTCATCGACGACCCGTACCCGTGGGGGTACTGGCGGTGGTCCAACTGTGAGCGCGGGTCGTGCTGGAACTGCATCAACGGCCGGTGCGACATCTGCGTGCACCGCCAGAAGGGCGGCCCGGATACCGACTCCCACCCCGACATCGTCCACGCCCTGGACGGCCGCCACCTGGCCCCGCTGCTCCGCCCCGACGACAACCCGGTGTGCACCTGGCTGTGCCGGTGCCCCTGCCCCAAGACGGGGCCCATCGACACCGCCGAGGCCGACCCGCCCGCCCCGGCCCCGGCGGCCACCACCCCACCGCGCCCCCGCCCGGCCCCGGCCGGACAGGAGCCCCTCATCACCCTGGAGGACCTCAATGGATGATCCGACCTGCTGGGTCTGCCGCCAGCCCCGAAGCGCCCACGGCGCCCGTGACGGCCTGGCCTACCAGGCCCTCGCCGGATACCACCCCTGGTGCGACAGCAGCTCCGACCTCGTCCACGCCCCGTCACCGTGGGGCCGCCGGAAAACCGCCGCCCCGGTCGAGGCCGCGCCGACCCCTGACCCGGCGGCCGACCCGTGGATCGCCCCCGCGACGTGGCGGCGCGCCGCAGCGCCGCCGCCCGCGGCCCCCGGGCTGGAGGCCGCCACACCCCTGCCGCACCGCACACCCGGCGCAACCCTGCCCACCCCGACGCCCCGCCCCCGCCCCTGGTGGGGCCGATGGCGCGCCGCCCTGACCACCCTGACCGGAGGAACCCGATGAACCCCGACGACCTCGTCGCCCTCGACCCCGTCCTGCCGACCTACCACCTGGAGGTCACCTTCACCCGGGTCGGCTCCGACGACGGCCCCCTGCGGGTCACCGCCACCGGCACCCAGACCTTCGTCGCCAGCATGGCGCAGGCCGCCGCGTCCGCCTTCGAGGAAGAGGTGGGCCGGTGACGGCCATCGCCGCCGTCGTCCACGACGGGCGCGTCCACATCGGCGGGGACTCCGCCGGTGTGGGCGGCTACGACCTGACCGTCCGCAAGGACGTCAAGGTGTTCACGCACCCCCAGCGGGCGCCCGGCCGCGAGGAGATCGCCGGCTTCTGGGCCATGGGGTACACCACCTCGTTCCGCATGGGTCAGGTGTTGCAGTACGCCTTCGTGCCGCCGGTGCTCGCCGACGGCGAGGACGTGCACCGGTTCATGTGCACGACCTTCGTCGACGAGCTGCGCACGACCTTCAAGGACGCCGGGTGGGCCCGCTCGGACTCCGGCGTCGAGGAGACCGGCCAGTTCCTCGTCGGGGTCCGCGACCGGCTGTTCATCGTGGACAGCGACTACCAGATCGGCGAGTCCGCCGACGGGTACGCCGCCGTGGGCTGCGGCGCCGACCTCGCCCTCGGCTCCCTGCACACCACCCGCGGCATGGACCTCAAGCCGCGGCGACGGCTCAAGCTCGCCCTGGCCGCGGCCGCCCACCACTCCGCCGGGGTGATCGCCCCGTTCATCTACGCCCGCACCGCAGGAGGCACCCCGTGAGCACCGACCCCTACCTCGCACCCGGCGCGCGCAACGACGGGCCCGCCGCCGAGCCGCCGCCCCCGCCGCCCGGCCCGGCCGGAGCCTCCGGCGGCGGCCGCCCGCCGGTGGTCCTCGGCGAGGCCCTGGTGATCCGCCCCGGCGACACGCTCATCATCCGCATCGACCCGGACAACGGCACGGAGGCGGCCCGGCAGATCGGCGCCGAGGCGAAGGCCCTACTGCCCGACGTCGACATCGTCATCATCGGCGCCGACCAGCTCGCCGTGTACCGGCCCGAAAAAGTCGCTGCGCAGCCTCCCAGGGACGGTATCTTCCCCGGCGGTCCGCAGCTCCAGCACCAGCCACCTGAGGAGGCGACCAGGCCATGAGCCGATTCGCGGTCGGCGACCGCATCACCGTGACCGAGCCCGACACCGATCCCTACGACGCCGAGGTCCTCGACGTCACCCAGGGCCCCGACGGGTCGGACATCCACATCCGGGTGTACCTGCCCTACGAGACCCGGCTCCAGCTCCGGCCCGGGGTCCGCGTCACCCGCGCCGACGCGACGGGAGGCGCACCGTGATCCGCCGCGGACGCCAGGCCCTGCTGGCCGCGGCCGCCCTGGCCGCCCTCGCGGCCGCCGGGTGCGCCCCGGAGGCCGGGCAGGTCACCGACCGCCGCTACACGCCGGCGCACTCCTGGGTCGACCAGCAGTGCACCACCATCCTCCAACCGTCCGGCCAGTCCGTGCGCACCTGCACACCGGTCACCCGGTACGAGCCCGACCGGTACGCGCTGCGCCTGGAGGCCGGCGACGACGCCGGGTGGCGCCGCGTCCCCGAGGACGAGTACGACCGCTGCCACACCGGCGACCAGTACCCGGCGTGCGCCAGGGAGGGCACCCGGTGACCACCCGCACCGCACCCGTCGGCGACCGGGCCACCAGCCCGGCCGCCGACGCGGCCACCACCCTCGACCGCATCGGCGAGACCCTGCGCCGCTCCGAGGACCTGCACTGGTCCGACCCCGGCTTCTTGGCGTGGGAGCGCGAGCAGGTCGGCGACATCGAATCGGTGACGGTGATCCGTGACCGCAACGTCCGCACCGTCCGCTACGAGGCACCCACGGACGCCTGGGATGAGGAGGACGGCCACCACATCCGGCCGATGATCCAGGAGATCCACATCGACCGGCCCACCAGGCCGATGATCATCAGGACCCGGGACTACTCCCCCGGCGTCGACACGTCGGGGCCGCTCATGCTCGGCCCCGAGCCCGAGGCGGTGCTCGGTGAGCACGACGGGGAAGAGGGGATAACGCTGGCCGGCGTCGTCACGCCCCTGCGGGAGGGCGCCGGCATCCGCGGCATCGGCGCCCACCACGTCATGTGCACGTTCGACGAGACCGCGCGCTTCACCCCGGACGCGGTCCGCCAGCTCCAGCGGGTCCTCGACGACCGCGGGCACGCCACGGGGCGCATGACCTTCACGGTCAACCCGAACCACGCCGAGGCCTTCCGGGCGAACCTCCAGGCCGCCTTCGGCGAGGCAGCCGAACGGGTATCGGAGGGCTTCGAGCGGCTCGCCCCCGCCTTCGCAACCGCCACCCGCGCGGTCCGCCACGTGTACGCCGCCCACCGCAGCGACTTCGCCCTCGTCCCCGGCTGGGACCCCGGCGCGCCCGTCGACCCACGCACCGTGGAGATCACCAACGCCTCGCGCGAGGTCCTCCTGGACTGGCGCGACCGGCGGCCCCGCCCGTGGACGGCCTACACCGCCGGACCCCAACACCAGCCGCGGCGCCACCACCGCCGCGGCCCCGACCCGCGGACCGTGTCCGCGACCATCGTCCCGCGACGCGCCGGGAGGCGACCGTGAGCTACACCCTGACCCTGAACGCCGGAGGCCTGCCCGCCGGGGCCCTGACCGTCTCCGGGTTCGCCACCGAGGAGGCCGCCGAGAAGGCCGGGCCGGTCTTCACGGCCGCGATCCACGCCCACTACGGGATCTCGGCGACCTACACCGTCGAACGCGAGCAGCACATCATCGACCTGCGCGAGGACGGGTGGACCATCCAGCACGAGATGGCCTGCCGCCCGCGCCTGTTCGAGTGCGCGGTCAACCGGGCGGCCGAACGCGACCTGGCCGCGCTGGCGGCCACCCCGCGCCCGCCGGGCCGGTACGAGTGCGGCCTCGACTACAAGGGCGGCTTCCTCATCCGGGAGCGTGTCCAGTGAGCGACGACCAGCCCATGATGACTCTCCGGGAGCAGGCCATCGGCCTCCACGAGGCCTACACGAGCTTCCTGGAGGCCGGGTTCACTCCGCGGCAGGCCCTGTACCTGACGGCGTGCATGCTTCGCGCACCGGAGACCCCCAACGACGACGAGAACGGAGGCAAGTCGTGACGTTTGCGACCGTTCTTCTCGTACTCTCCGCGTACCTGGCCGCGTACTTCGGAGCCGGATGGTGGCTCGCGAAACGCGACCTGCCCCGCGCGTGGTCGGTCGCCCGCAAGAAGTGGGGCAGGTCGGAAGACTTCGCCTTGAGCAGCGTCAAGGAGCAGATGTTCGCGACCGTGGTGTTCTGGCCCCTGGTCCTGCCCGCCCGCGCGATCAACGGTGGCCTCGAACGCGCCGTGACCGAAGGCGATCCCCGAGAGCAGGCCAAGCGCCTCCGCGAGCAGAAGGCGTACATCCGCAAGCTGGAGCGCGACCTCGGGATCGGAGACTGATGACGACACACCTCTGCGAGGGTCCCTGCAACCGGGCCTGGCGCCGGGCCCGCGACGAACACGCCTACGCCCTGGAGGCGTTCAAGGGCGCCCTCGCCGACTGGGAGGGCGCCGCCCCGGCCACCCGCGGCGACCGCCCCGACCCCCCGGCCGCACCCACCATCGCACCCGTGCCCGGCGACCCGGTGTGGTGCCCGCGCTGCACGGGAGCCATCCGCGCGGCCCTGGCCGACCTCGACAACCTCGCCGCGCTCCTCGCCGCCACCGCCGACGGGCACCGCGGCCAGGGCGACGACCGCGACCGCGTCACCGCCTCCGCCGAGGCCCCGTCGCCGTCGCCGATCGCCGACGTCCTCGACCAGCTCTACGGGTACCTGTCCACCATCGAGGGCCAGTGGCGCCAGGCCCGCGACTACGGGTCCCGGCCCGCCCGGTCCCGCGGCGCCGGCGCCCTCACCACAGTCATCGCCTGGCTCGGCCGCCACCTCGACGACATCCTCGCCGACCCCGGGTCGACCGGGTTCGGCACGTCCGTCCTGAAGTGGCAGCGCCTCCTCCAGCGGATGACGAAGACCCAGCCCGAACGCCGCCGCCGGGCCGCCCCGTGCCCGCGGTGCGACCGGCGCACCCTCATCTACGAGGAGGACCGCGGCCTCGTCCGCTGCGAGAACCCCGACTGCGGCCGGGTCATGACTCCGGCCGAGTACGACGCCCACGCCGACACTCTGGGGGCCCGACCGTGAACCTGCACATCATCGTCTACAACGCTGACGAGCCCACCCGCAACCGGGCGGTCCGCGCCCTCAACCAGGCCGGCATCCACCCCGAGGACGCCTGGCTCGACCCGCGCACCGCCGCCGACGTCCACACCGCGCAGGACGGCCCGGCCGACGCCGGCGCGCAGGCCCGCGCGTTCGAGGCCGGCGCCCGCCGCGGCCTGGAGATCGCCCTCGACGAGGCCCGCCGCCCCGGCACCACCCTGTACGGCCTCCGTGACGCGCTCGCCCGTATGGCCGCCGCCCCGGCCGACTACCTGGAGGACGAGGACGTCCCGACACCCACCCGCGACCCGGTCGGGATCGCCGTCGCCGGGCTCATCACCATCCCGGCCGCGGCCACCGCCGCCTGGCTCGCCACCATGGGAGGGTGGTGGTGGGCCGGAGCAATCACGGCCGGAGCCGTCGCCCTGTTCGGAGTCCTGGGGTTCGTCGTGAGCTGGCCGAAGAAGATCCGCGACGCCAAGGGCGACCCCGCCGGGGAGGGGCACATGTCGTGAGCATCTGGAGCACCGTCGGCCCCTGGGATCATGACCTCCTCGCCCTGGACGCCGACCGGGACGACGCCGCGCACTACCGCGCCGAAGGCGAACGCGACATCCACGTGGGCATCGCCACCGCCACCTCATGGCACGACAACGTGTCCATCAGGATCCACCGCGATCAGCGCCCCAACGCGCCCGGCAAGGAAATCTGGGCGCACCTGCTTCTCACGCCCGAGGCCACACGCGAGCTGATCGGGTATCTACAGCAGGCCGTCGAACGGGTCGAGGCCACGAAGGAGCACAGACCGTGACCATCGCCGCGTTCCTCACCGCCCGCCTCGCCGAGGCCCTCGCACAGGACGTGCACACCCTGCCCGAGGCCACCCACACCGACATCGACCGGCGCACCCGGGACGAGCTGCACGACTGCGTCCGATGCGGTAGCAGGGCGCAGGTCGCATTCCTCCTCGGCCCATCCCCGGAGGCTGGCCTACCCGCTCCGCGGTGGGTGGACCTGTGCTCGCAGTGTTCCACGGCCGTGCGCGAGTGGGCGCATCAGGAACGCGGCCGACAGGAAGGTGACCAGCCGTGAAGCACATCGCGGGCGCCGCACCCTGGGAGGCCGTCACGCCGGTCCGCTTCGTCGGCGGCCCCCTGGAGGCCGAGACGATGAACGCCGACCAGACCCCGGACATCGTCTACTACCGGGAGCCCGAGATGGTCGACCCCGTCGACTTCGGCCACCCGCAGACCCTGGGGCTCCCGCGGAGACCCATGGCCGCCTACCGGCGCCTCGGGGCCGACTCCGAGGTCACGATCTACGAGTACGCCGGGCCCGCGGGTGAGGTCTACTTGGCCGCGGAGGAGTGGGAGCACCGGCTCGTCGACCTCGGGGACGGGTAGGCCTCCACAACGGGCCAGAGCCCGGGGCCCTGACGGGGCGGAACAGGAACGGCGCCGACGTGAAGTCGGCGCCGTAGTCACTTCGCGTCTTCCGGGGGCTGCTCGTCCACGATCTCGGCATCGGCCATCTCGGAGTCGTCCGGCGTAGTCGCGATGGCGACGACCTCCGGCGCCTTCTCCAGGACCCAGTCGGACGCTCTCTCCCCGATGCCCGTCCCGAAGGCCACGCTCATGGCCACCATGGACGCGCCGACCCACGCAGCGGCCTTCTTCGCCCAGGTGGTATTGCCCTGCTGGTCGGCCGTGGCGGCGTGCCCGTTCAACTCGGTCGTCAACGCCACGTAGGCGGCGCGGGCCCGAGCGGCACCGAACAGGTGCGCCTCCTCGACACCCCGCCGTGCGTCGGAGATGAGGTCGAACAGGTAGTGCTTGGTCTTGTCGTCAGCGGGAAGTTCGCCGACGAGCGGGATCGCCTCGTTCAGGAGGTCGAGGAGCCGCTCGGCGGTCGCCGGCCGCAGCTCCTCGGAGAGGTACCGGTTGAGCATCACACCGAGGGTGCGCAGGGCCCGGATCGCAGTGGCGGGCGCCGAAGGCTCCGCCTTGCGCTGGGGTCCAGGGGTCGAATGGAAGTACCACGGGGGTGCGTACCCGAAGACGGCCTTGTACAGGGGAAGCAGGTCTTCCCGGATGTGTTCGACGGGGTCGCCCATCGCCGCCAAGGCGTCGACGGCGCGGTCGACCTCGACCAGCAGCTCGACCGCCTGGACCTGGCTCCGCCAGAAGTCGAGCTGGTCGGGGCTGCCGCCCCGGGCGGCGGGGACGTTCTTCCCGCCCGGCAGGTGCCATGAGTCGAGGAGGTCAGCGAGGGTTGTGGCTGGGTTCGGCATGGCAGAACGATAGCCCGCAAACTGGGTGGAACGCCTGCCTCCGCGGGAAGCCTGTGGATCGTCGCCGCACCGTGTAACCTCCCCAGCCGGATGGGGAGGTCCTAATGTCCGATGATCCGCGCCACCGCTGGTACACCAAGGAGCAGGCCGCCACCGAGGCCGGGGTGACCGTGCGCACCATCAACCGGTGGATCGCCGACGGCCACCTCACGCTTCGCCTCGGCCGGTACGTCAACGCCCACGAGCTGTTCGAGGTCGAGGCCACCCAGCGCCGCCGCCGACGCGCCGGCCGACCCGGCCCGAGATTGACCGCTTGACCTAGCGTGTCCTATGGTGATCGAAGATCGAACTTCTGCACGCAACGCCCGGAGTGCCCCCACGGCCCCGGGCGTTTCGCATGCCCCGGGAAGCTGGAGAGGTAAGACCCAAACCTGTGAGGCCCGCCCTTCGCGCGGCACACACCATCTGGGGCACCTCCACCGGCCCGGCCCGCCCGACGCCGCCGCACCTCGGACCCCGTGCGGCGCGTCGGGCCCCTCGCTCCCCGCACGGCGGCGGGGACGGCGTCGAGTGCTCCGGACTGACTGTGGCTGGCAGTCCGGGGCGCTCCGCCAACACACCAGCCCGAGGAGACGCCATGCACACCCACGGCGACCCCACCTACCTGGTCTGCTCCAGCAGCGCCGACGAGTCCCGCCAGTGGGCCAAGCAGTACGCCCCGGACCGCGAGCACATCCACGTGACCGACGCCCGCACCCTTCGAGGCCTGCGGGGCCCGCACATCGTGGTCGTCATGGACAGCTTCGAGGACCGCCCGGCCTCCTCCCGGTCCGCCATCGCCGACCGGATCCGCGGCCTCAAGGAGCAGGGCCTGATCCACGGCATCCTCAGGGTCCGATGAGCCTCACCGTCATCATCGGCCCCCCGGCGTCCGGCAAGACCACCTGGGTCCTCGACCGCGCCGGCGCCCACGACATCGTCATCGACTACGACCGCCTCGCCGTCGCCCTGGCCGGCACCGGCGCCCCGACCCACCGGCACCCCAAGGTGCTGAAGGAGGTCACCATGGTCGCCCGCCGGGCCGCCCTGCGCGAGGCCCTCAAGCACGCCGCCGCCGTGGACGTCTACCTCATCCACACCCACCCGGCCCCGCACGACCTCGCCGCCTACCGGCGCGACGGTGCGACCCTCGTGGTCATGGACCCCGGGCAGGACGTCGTCACCGCACGGTGCCGCACCGAGCGCACCACCGGCCACCTCGCCGCGGTGACGCGGTGGTACACGGCCAAGGCTCGCGGGGACTTCGCCGACCACCGCACCCCCGTACAACCGGCCGGGGCCTCACGCCGCTGGTAGGCCCCCCACAATCCGGGGACCCCTGCCGCCCCACAGGGCACCCCCGCCAGGTACCCGCCCCGCCACCCCGTCCACCAGGTGCTGGCCGCCCGCACCCCACTGCAAGCCACCTGCAAGCAACTCCCAGGCTTGCAGTTCGCCGCACACCACCGGCCCGCCCCGGCCCGCACCCAGGGAGACCCCGGTGATTCCCGACGACCCCACCGCCCTGGACTACCGGCGCGGCCGCAGCGGCCGCCCCCTCCAACGCCTCAAGGCGTGGCTCAAGGACGAAGGCACCAACACGTGCTGGCTGTGCGGCCGACCGATCGACATGGTCCTCACCGCCGCCGACCCCAACCACCGCGAAGCTTGGACGCTCGACCATCGTGTGCCGCTCAGTCGCGGTGGTGACCCGCTCGACCCTGCGAACGCCCGCGAGGCCCACCGCAGGTGCAACTCCGCGCGCGGCAACCGCGAACCGCGGCCACGCCCCAACGCCTCCCGGCGGTGGTGACCCCCACGCACCGCCGCCGGGACCACAACGGCCCCGCCCTCCAGGTCCTCTCCGGAGGGAACCCCTCCGCCCCCCTGGAGGACGGGGTCACGGCATCCCCCCAGGTCAGAGGAGGGGTGGGGGGTACCCCGGCCGCGAGAAACCGGAAGTCCGGCTGACCCCGCTGCCCCTCGAAACCGTTTTTCTCCCCGCGCGATTTTCCCCAGAGGGGGTGGGCCCGTGGCCGTCAGCAAGCTCCAGCAGGCGCTCGCCTCCGGCGACCGCGCCACCCAGCTCGCCGGTCTTCGCGACCACCTCGCGCGCCAACTCCAGAAGGCCTCCCCGAAGGAGGCGCCCGCGCTCAGCCGCGAGCTGCGGATCATCACGGACGAACTCGATCGACTCGGAGCGGGGGTGAGCGGTGACAGCGTCGATGACCTCGCCGCTCGCCGGGCTCGTCGGCGAGCAGCGCCCCCGCCTGTGGACGGCGCCGCCGAGGATCAGTAGCGCCGGGCAGGAGGCCGTCGAGCTGGCGGCCACCGCGGGTCTGATCCTCGACCCGTGGGAGGCCTGGGTCCTGGACGAGTCCCTCGGGGAGCGCGCCGACGGGACGTGGGCGGCGAGCAGTGTCGCCGTCGTCGTCCCCCGGCAGAACGGCAAGGGCTCGATCCTGGAGGCGCGCGAGCTGGCCGGCCTGTTCCTCTTCGGGGAGAAGACGATCATCCACAGCGCGCACGAGTTCAAGACCTCCAAGGAGGCGTTCCTGCGCATCCGGGGCCTGATCGAGCGCACCCCCGACCTGGCCAAGCGGGTCGCCCGGTTCGCCCTCTCCCACGGCGAGGAGGGCGTCCACCTCAAGGACGGGCGTCGCCTCCTCTTCGCCACGAGGAGCAGCGGCGGCGGCCGCGGGTTCAGCGGCGACGTCGTCATCCTGGACGAGGCGTACAACCTCACCGACGCCGGGATGGCCGCGCTCATCCCGACCCTGGGCACCGCCGAGAACCCGCAGACCTGGTACACCACCAGCTCCCCGGACAAGAACCTCGCGCCGTGCGAGGTCATCTCCCGGGTCCGCGAGCGGGCGCTCGGCGACAACCCCGGACGGCTGGCGTACTTCGAGTGGAGCATCGACCCGCACACCGACTTCTGCCCGGCGGACTGCGACGAGCACGACGACGTCGACGACCCCGAGTCGGTGCGCCGCGCGAACCCGGGCCTGGGCATCCGCCTCAACCCCGAGTCCGTCGAGAACGAGCAGGCGATGCTGTCGCCGACCGACTTCGCCCGCGAGCGCCTCGGTGTGGGGAACTGGCACAGCACCGGCCGGAGCTGGCTGGTCATCTCCCAGGAGCACTGGGAGGCCATCGCCGACCTCGACTCCGATCCCCTCGACCCGGTGTGCTTCGCGCTGGCGTGCACACCCGACCTGTCCTACGGGTGCATCGCCGTCGCCGGGGCCCGCGAGGACGGCCTGCTCCACACCGAGATCACCTCGGCCGACGAGGAGCAGCTCGACCACCGGCCCGGCATCGGGTGGATGGTCGAACGCGCCAAGCACCTCCAGGACACCTGGGGGCCGTGCGCGTTCGTCGTCGACCGGGGCGGCCCGGCCGGGGCTCTCATCCCCCGCCTGGAGGAGGCGGGTGTGGAGACCCTCAGCCCGTCCACACGCGAGTACGCGGGCGCCTGCATGACCTACTACTCGGGCGCGGTGCCGCGTGAGGGCAACCCGCCCATCCTCCGCCACCGCGACCAGGCGCCGCTGAACGCCGCCGTCGCCGGGGTCACCTGGCGCGACCTCGCGGACCTGAAGGCGTGGAACCGGCGCGGCGCCGTCACCGACATCTCGCCCCTGGAGGCCAGCACCCTGGCCGTCTGGGGCTACTCGAAGAAGGGCCACATCGTGCCGCAGGAGACGTCCGCGCCGTGGGTGATGTACCGGTGACGCGGACCGAAGCCCTGGTGGCGGTCGTCGTCGGCCTGGTCGTCATGACCGTCGGGCTGGTGTGGCTGTTCGGTGCGTGGCCGCTGGTCGCCGTCGGCGCCGTCGTGATCCTGGCCGCCCTGCTGCTGCCCACCGCCGGCGCACCGGCGCCGACCCCCGACACCGACCCTGATGAGGAGGGCACCGGATCGTGAGCCTCCTCCGCCAGCTCCTGTCCCCCGCGCCCGCGGCCGCCCCCGGCCCGGTCGCAGAGCCCCCCGTCGAGTACATCTCGGAGCCGTCCGGGGAGCGGTCGATCACCAGCATCGACGACTACGTGCACCAGCTCTCCCAGTGGGCGCACATGGGATCCACCCTCGGTGTGCAGCAGACCCTGAGCGGGTCGCCGGCCGAGCGGATCACGAACTCCCTGGAGGGCTACGCCACGTCGGCGTACGCCGCCAACGGGGTCATCTTCGCGACCATGCTCGCGCGCATGATGGTGTTCTCCGGGGTGCGGCTGACCTGGCAGTCCCTGTCGTCTTCGGGCCCGTCGCGGCTCTTCGGGACCGCGGACCTGGAGATCCTGGAGAACCCCTGGTCCGGCGGCACCACCCAGGACCTGCTGATCAGGATGATCACCGACGTGGACCTGGCGGGGAACTTCTACGCCACCGTCGTGGATGGGGAGATCGTCCGGCTGCGGCCGGACTGGGTGACGATGGTCCTGGAGCCGCGGCGCTTCCGCGGCGGGGTGCTCGGGCACCGGCTGATCGGCTACCTGTACCAGGAGAGCGGCGAGGGCGACTACATCCCGCTGCTGCCCGACGAGGTCGCCCGGTTCGCCCCCATCCCGGACCCGCTGGCCACCTACCGCGGCATGAGCTGGCTCACCCCCGTCCTGCGGGAGATCCGCATCGACGGCCAGATGAACCACCACAAGAGCCAGTTCTTCACGAACGCCGCCACCCCGAACCTCGCCGTCTCCCTCAAGGAGACGGTGACGGTCGACCAGTTCAAGGAGTTCATGGAGGTCCTCGACGCCTCCCACACCGGCATCGAGAACGCCTACAAGACCATGTACTTGGGCGGCGGCGCCGACGTCACCGTGGTCGGCGCCAGCTTCGAGGCCATGAACTTCAAGCAGATGCAGGGCCACGGCGAAACCCGCATCGCGGCCGCGGGCGGGGTTCCGCCGGTGATCGTGGGCCTGTCCGAGGGGCTCCAGGCCGCGACCTACAGCAACTACGCGCAGGCCAGAAGGCGTTTCGCCGATGGGACCGTGCATCCCTTGTGGCAGAACGCCGTCGGGTCCCTCGCCCCGCTGCTCCCCCGCCCTTCTGGTGCGCGCCTGTGGTACGACGCCCGGCACGTCCCGTTCCTGCGCGAGGACACCAAGGACGAGGCGGACATCCAGGGCCGCGAAGCCGCCACGATCGCCGAGCTGGTGAAGGAGGGCTTCACCCCCGCCTCGGTGGTCAACGCCGTGCGGGCGCACGACTGGACCCTGCTGGAGCACACCGGCGCCCTGAGCATCCAGCTCCAGCCGACCGACCCTGCCGCCGCCACCGACGACGAGGACGACGGTGAACCCGCACCCGACCCCGACGACGACACGCCCGATGAGGGTGAGGAGTGACCGTGAGCGCGACGACACTACAGCGCGATGACCTGATCCGCTCGGTGGACTTCCGCGCCGCCGACACCGACGACGAGGCGGGTGACGGCCGGACCCTGGAGGGGTACGGCGCCGTCTTCGACACCTTCACCGAGATCGACTCCTGGGAGGGCACCTTCCTGGAGCAGATCCGCAAGGGCGCCTTCCGCAAGTCCCTGCGGGAGAGAACCCCGGTGGTGCAGTTCGACCACGGCCGCCACCCCCTCATCGGGTCCATCCCGCTCGGGTCCGTGCAGGAACTGAAGGAGGACGACCACGGGCTGTGGCTGTCCGCGCGCCTGTCTGACAACTGGCTGATCCAGCCGATCCGCGACGCCATCGCCGACGGCGCGGTCACCGGCATGAGCTTCCGCTTCCAGGTCGTGCGCGATGAGTGGCGCGACAAGGACGGCAAGCTCATCAAGGACGACGAGTTGTACGAGTTGCTGTGGATGCCCGGCGACCGGGGGCCCATCACCCGCACCATCACCGAGGTGAAGTTGCACGAGGTCGGCCCGGTGGTCTTCCCGGCTTACGCCGAGACGTCCGTCGGAGTGCGGGCCCGCACCGTCGCCGACCTGGTGCGCTCCGACGCCTCCCTGGCCCGCGAGGTGCGCGCCTCCCTGGCCCGCGACCACGCCCGCACGACCCCGCCCATCGACGACTTGGGCGACCCGGACACGCGCCTCGCCGTGGCGAGGGAGCTGCTGTTCGGGCCGCCCCCGGACGCGCCGCCCGAACCCGGGCACCCGTCCCCCGAGCCCCGCCGGAGCGCGGGGCTTTCCCATGTCCGGACCGCGCCGCCCGCCCCAGGGCACCCGGAGACACCGGCACCCACCGACAACGACGCGCCGCCCGCCCCAGGGCACCCGTCGCCCACCACCGACAGCGAGCGCACCCGCCGCAACATCGCGGAGGTCCGCGCCCTGATGCGCACGCGCCTCGCCGAGATCGAAACGGAGTGAGCGGCATGGAACTGTCGCACAGCCAGGCGTGCATCCGCCTGCGGGACATCGAGGCTGAACTGGCCCGCCTCCAGGAGCTGGAGCACCTGACCGAGGCCGACGACCAGGCCTTCGACGAACTCACCCGTGAGTTCGCCGAGGTCGACGCGCACCGCCGCCAGCTGGAACGCACCGCAGCGCTCCAGCGGGTGCGGTCCGCCACCCAGGCCGTGGACCGCGGTCCGGCGGCCCTGCACCTGCGCACCGAGCGCGGTACCCCCGTCAACAGCAGCGACGGGTACGACCACGACCCGATCCTCAACCCCGACAGCGTCGAGGACCGCCGGTTCAGGGACCCGTGGGACCTGTCCGAGATCCGCACGTTCGGGCGGTCCCGGGAGGAGCTGGCCAGCGAGCTGCACGCGCGGGCGCTGTCCGCGGTCGAGCGCATGTCCGGCACCAACGACCGGATCCGCTCCTCGGCCACCGACATCCTGGAGCGCTGGGACGACACCGACGCGAACATCGCGAAGCTGTGCCTGGCCACCTCCAGCCCCGTGTACCTGCGGGCCTGGTCGAAGATGGCCACGAACCGGCAGCACATGATCACCCCGGACGAGCAGCGCGCCCTGGAGCGCGCCATGTCCCTCACGGACAACGCGGGTGGCTATCTGGTGCCGTTCCAGCTCGACCCGACGATCATCATCACCTCCGACGGGTCCCTCAACCAGATCCGCCGCGCCGCACGGCAGGTCGTCGCGACCGGCGACGTGTGGCACGGCGTGTCCGCGGGAGAGGTCACCTGGCGGTGGGCCGGTGAGGGCACCGAGGCCGGGGACAACTCCCCGACCCTGGCTCAGCCCACCGTGCCCGTCCACAAGGCGGACGGGTTCGTACCGATCAGCATCGAGGCGATGCAGGACGCCGCGAACGTCACCACCGAGGTCGGGCGCCTGCTGGCCGCGGGCAAGGACACCCTGGAGGCGGCGGCGTTCATCACCGGCTCCGGCTCCGGGCAGCCCACCGGCATCGTGACCGCGCTGACCGGCACCAGCTCGGTGGTGGCCAGCGAGACCACGGACGTGTTCGCCGACGAGGACGTCTACGCCATGGACGACTCGCTCGCGGCCCGATACCGCGAGTCGGCGTCCTGGCTGGGCAACCGGCGCATCTACAACCTGGTGCGCCAGTTCGACACCGCGGGCGGTGCGCAGATGTGGGAGCGCATCGGCAACGGCATGCCCGGTGAGCTGCTCGGCCGCCCCGCCCTGGAGGCGGAGGCCATGGACGGCACCATCAACGCCACCCAGGACAACTACGTGCTGGCCTACGGCGACCTGTCCAACTACGTGATCGCGGACCGGATCGGCATGTCGGTCGAGTTCATCCCGCACCTGTTCCACACCGGCAACAACCGGCCGTCCGGTCAGCGCGGCTGGTACGCCTACTACCGGGTCGGCGCCGACAGCGTGAACGACGCCGGCATGCGGCTGCTCAACGTCACCTGACCACCCGCCCCGGCCGCCCTGCCCGGGGCGGCCGGGGCCCCTATCCGCGAGGAACACGATGGCGATCAAGAGGAGCCGCAAGGCCTACGCCGTGCCCGTCGAGGGGCGGGTCCGTGTGGTCCCGGCCGGCACGCTCATGGAGGAATCCGACCCCCGGTACCGCGAGCGCGCGGGCCGGTTCGAGGACGTCGGCAACTACGTGGACCGCACGACCCGGCCGCCGCGCCGTGTCGAGGCGGCCACCGCCGAACCGGGCGAGCTGCGCGACGTGGCCCCGACACCGGAAGAGTCGGCCGGCGCCGACGACACCACTCCGGACCCCTCCGACGGGGAGTCCGACGACACCACTGTCCCGGTGCAGGAGCCCGAGTCGGCCGAGACCGAGGACGACACCCCGGACCCCTCCGACGGGGAGCCGAAGACCCAAGCCGCGTCGTCCGCCCGGCGCCGCACCCGCAGGAGCGGAGGCCAGAAGTGAAGCGCAGCGTCTACAACTCGACCACCACCCGGGTCAGTATCGGCCTCGACACCATCAGTGCCACCGCCAACGGGTCGACCGTGGACAGGTCCGAACCGGACCTGTCGAACTTCCGGTCGGCGATGCTCGTGGTCGTCGCCGGGGACATCACCGACGGCACCCACGCCCTCAAGCTCCAGGAATCCGACAACGGGTCGAACTGGTCGGACGTCGACGCCGCCCACCTCCAGGGCCCCGCGATCAGCCTCGACAGCGGCACCGCGGCGGGCACCTACGAGCAGGGCTACACCGGCGGCGCCCGGTACCTGCGGGCCGTGACCACCGTGGCGGGCTCCCCGGTGACCGGCGGCGTGTACGGGGCGCTCATCGTCCTGTCCGAGGCCCGGCGCACCCCGATCCCGCGGAGCTGACCATGGCGCTCGGTGCCCCGTACATCACCGCCGACGAGCTGCGGGACTACATGTCGGTCACCAAGGAGCGCCCGGAGGAGAGCGAGGAGTTCGAGGCCGCGGTCGACTCGGTCTCCCGCGAGATCGAGTCGCACTGCGGCCGCCAGTTCAACGACGCCGGGTCGCCGTCGCCGCGCACCTACCTGGCGGACTTCTCCGGGTGGACCTACGTCGACGACTTCCACACCGCCGCCGGCCTGGTGGTGTCCGTGGACGGCACCGAGTGGGACCCCGGCGACTACGCGCTGGAGCCCCGCAACGGTGTCGTCAACGGCCAGCCCGGGTGGCCGTTCTACAAGATCCGCCCCCGCGGCCGCGCTTTCCGCGCCGGACGGACCGAGCTGACCGTGACCGCCCGGTGGGGGTGGGAGGCCGTCCCCGACCCGGTGATCCAGGCCGCGAAGATCCTCGGCGCTGAGACCTTCACCCTGCGCACCGCGCCCCTGGGGATCGTCGGCGTCGACGACTACGGGGTCGCCCGGGTGCGGGACTCGCGCATGGCCGCTTCCAAGCTCGCACCGTACCGGCACCGCCGACTCCTGGGGGGATGACCCATGGCCACCGTGACCGCTGTCCGCGAGGCGCTCGTCAGGCGCCTCGACCGCATCCCGGGCCTGGTGGTGCGCCCCACCTTCGGATTGCAGCCCGCGCCGCCCGTCGCGATGCTCGTCCTCGGTGTCCCCGGCGGGTCCGCGTCCACCCCGGGCGTCGACTACGGGTCCACGTTCCGGGGCGGCAACCCGATGATCTTCACCCTGCGGGTCCTCGTCAGCGCCGCCCACGAGGAGTCGGCCGTCCACCAGCTCGACGCCTACATCGACCCCGTCGGCGAGCGCAGCGTCGTCGCCGCCCTGGAGGCGGACAGCGAGCCCCTCGTCGACGAGGGAGGCGTCATGATCGCCGACTTCGTGCAGGTGCCCGCCCTGCTCTTCGCCGGACCCATGGAGTGGTCCGGAGCCCCCTACTTCGGCGGCGAGTGGCTCGTCGAAGTCCGCGCCACCTAGGAGACAGCCGTGGCTCTCATTCCCACCCACACGGTCACCGCGGCCGGGACCGCCCCCACCTTCGGGGCGGCGGCCGCGGCCGACACCGCCGAGACGGGCGGCCGCACCTACTTGGTGTGCCGTAACACCAACGTCGCCTCCCGGACGGTGACGATCGCCGGTCAGGCGACGCTGCCGTCGGGGGTGGCGTTCCCCGACCGCGTGTACACGCTGGCCGCCGACACCGGCGAGCTGTGGATCCCGCTGATCGCCCAGTACCGCAACGTCGACGGGGTCGCCGAGATCACCTGGTCGGCGACCGAAGGCGTGACCCGGGCGGTGGTGAAGCTGTGACGGCCCGTCGTTCGCTGGACCCCGGCCACCCCGTGCCGCGGCTCACCCGTGTGCGCGTCATCGGACCCCGCCGCGTCAAGGGCATGGCCCGCGGCGAGGAGGGCGAGATCCTGCTCACCGCCGACCAGGCCGAGGTGCTGGTGGCGGCCGGGCACATCGAGCTGCTGCCGGACGACCCGCCCGAGCCCGCGCCTCCCCTGCCCATGGACGCCCCGGAGGAGGACCCCCTCCCGGTGGGTGTGCTCGCCGAGGAGGACCCGCCCCCCGAGGCGGCACCCGCGAAGAAGACCACGAAGCCCCGCCGGAGCGCGGGGCTTTCTGCTGCCCAGGACCCGGCCGATGCGGCCGACCAGAAGAAGGAGTAGGCCATGGCCAAGGTCGTCCTGAAGGACTGCTACATCGAGGTGAACGGGGTCGACTTCAGCTCCCACACCTCGTCCGTGGAGATCCAGCTGACCAAGGACGAGGTCGAGACGACGAACTTCGGCGGCGCCGGGCGCGAGCGCGTCGCCGGCCTGAAGGACGACTCGTTCACGATCAACTTCCAGCAGGACTACGACGCCTCCAGTGTGGACGACACCTTGTACCCGCTGTGGGACGGCGAGGTGGAGTTCCAGGTCGTGGTGCGGCCGCGGTCGACCGCGGTGTCCTCCTCCAACCCGGAGTACGAGGGCACCTGCATCCTCCTGGAGTACCAGCCGCTGTCCGGCGACGTCGGCTCGCTCAGCGAGACGAGCGTGACGTTCCCGTCCCAGCGGCAGGGCATCTCCCGGTCGACGAGCTGACATGGCCTCGCAGGAGTTCGAGGTCGCTGCGGGCAAGGAGCTGAAGCGCGTCGTCGACGCGATGCGCAAGGTCGACTCCAAGGCCCCGGCGAAGATCCGCTCCAAGATGCGCGCCGTCGCCCGCCAGGGCGCCAAGGTCGTCAAGCCCAAGGCCCGCAACCTCCCGTCCAAGGGCGTCAAGGGCGGCACGACCAAGCGCCCGCACAAGCGCAAGCAGACCCGGCGTGCGATCGCCGCCGGGGTGAAGGTGCAGGCGTCCACCGGCGGCCGCAAGGGCGTCGGGCTGCGCATCGTCACGTCGATGCCGACCCGGGCCCAGGCGTTCCTGCCGCGCGCGTTCGACGTCGTCGACGAGTGGTCGCACCCGGTCTTCAAGACCAAGGAGTTCCCGAACCGCACCGCCAAGCAGCGCGGCGGCTTCGACTGGTTCGTCCGGCCGCTCGGCGAGATGCGGCCGGAGTTCCAGGCCGGGATGACCCAGATCCTCGACGAGGCCCGCGAGGAGATCCGCCGCGCCGGCGGGTGACCCCCTGATCGTGGCCCGGCCGGGCGGCGGGTTCCCGGCCGGGCCACTCACTACCCAACCCGCGAAACCCGTGATGGAGAAGGAGGCCCCCGTGGCCCTGCTCACCGCTGACCAGATCCTCGCCGTCAACGACGAAGCGTACGAGGAGGTGCACGTCCCCGAGTGGGGCGGCTCCGTCCGCGTCCGCGGCATCACCGGCAAGGAGCGCGACTCCTTCGAGGCGTCCCTGGTCGACAAGAAGACCGGCCAGACGTCGAAGCTGTCCAACGCCCGCGCCCGCCTGGTCGTCATGACCGTCGTGGACGAGGAGGGGCGGCGGCTCTTCTCCATCGAGGACGTCGCCGCGCTCGGCAAGAAGTCCGCGGCCGCCTTGGAGCGTGTCTTCAAGGTCGCTACCCGCCTGGCCGGCATGAGCGACGACGACCTGGCGGAGCTGATCGAGGATTTCAGCGCCGACCGGGACGAGCCGTCGTCTTCCGACTAGCGCTCGCTCTCGGCTACACCGTCGCGGAGCTGCTGGAGCGGATCCCCGCCCGGGAGATCACCGAATGGCTGGCCTACGAGGAGCTGTACGGCCCCATCGGCCCGGCCTGGCGGGACGAGACCGCCGCGGTCCTCGTCGAGGAGATCCGCAAACTCCAGATCCTGCTCATCGCGGTGAACACCGACAAGAAGGACCAGCACAAGATCCCGAAGCTGGAGCGCCACATGCGCCCGGACGGGACCACCCCGGGTGAGGACGACCCCCCGGAAGAGGACGCCGACGACGGCGACCTGGAGGGCCTCTTCGACGACGTCGAGGAGGACGACACCACCACCATCTGAACCCGAGGGGGGCTCTTCGGCGTGGCCACGATCACCTCCCTCGGGTTCAGCCTCTTCGCCCGGAACCTGCTGAAGAAGGGCCTGGGCTCCGCGAGCAAGGACCTGGACAACTTCGCTGCTCGGGCGATCCGCAAGGGCCAGGAGATCAGCGAGTCCATGGCGCCGATCGCCGCCGCGGGCGGAGCCGCCGCGGCCGGGACCCTGGCCGTGGGTTTCAAGGACGCCCTCGACCTGTCGGGGGCGCAGGCCTCCCTCACTGCGCAGCTCAACCTGTCGGCGAAGGACGCCGCGCGCGCCGGAGAGATCGCCGGGCGCCTGTACGCCGACAACTACGGCTCCTCCGTGGAGGAGGTCCAGGCCGCGATCCGCGGGATCGGCGCGAACGTCGAGGACCTCGGGTCGCTGACCGACCGCGAGCTGACGTCGATGTCGCAGTCCGCGCTCGGGCTCGCCTCCGTCATGGGTGAGGACGTCTCCCGGGTGACGCGCGGCGTCGGGCAGCTGCTGCGCAACGACCTGGCCTCCTCCGGCCAGGAGGCGTTCGACCTCATCACCAGGGCTGCTCAGCGATTGCCCGCCGAGATGCAGTCCGAGCTGCTCGACACCATCGAGGAGTACAGCGCCTCCTTCAACGCCCTCGGGCTGACCGGGTCCCAGTCGCTGGGCATGGTGTCGGCGGCCGTGGCCGCCGGGGCCCGCAACTCGGACCTGGCCGCGGACGCCATCAAGGAGTTCTCGATCCGGGCCATCGACGGCTCGAAGTCCTCTGCGGAGGCGTTCGAGCTGCTCGGCATGGACGCCGACTCCATGGCGCAGAGGATCGCCGCCGGGGGCCCCACGGCCTCCGCCGCCATGTCCGAGATCATCCAGGCCATCGGCCGGGTCGGCGACCCCGTGAAGCAGGAGGCCATCGGCGTCGCCCTGTTCGGGACCATGTTCGAGGACCTCGGCCCAAAGGTCATCTCCGCGATGGACCCGGCGACGGCGTCCCTCACCGACGTGGCCGGCGCCACCGACGCCGCGAACCAGGCGATGCGCGAAAGCCCCGCCGCCCAGTTCCGGGCGGTGTGGCGGTCCATCACCGGCGTCATCAGCTCCGAGCTGATGCCCGCCCTGGGGGGCCTGGCCTCCTGGATGGCGGACAACCCCAAGAAGGTCTTGGCCCTGACCGCCGCCGGTGTGGCCCTGGTCGGCACCCTCATCCTCATCGCCACCGTGGTCGGCCCGCTGGTCACCACCGTGGGCCTGGTCACCAAGGCCTGGCAGGCGTGGACCGCCGGCAGTTGGGCGCTGAACACGTCGCTGCTGGCCAACCCCATCACGTGGATCGTCCTGGCGATCGTCGCCCTCATCGCGATCGTCGTGCTCGCGTGGATGAAGTTCGAGGGGTTCCGCAACGCCGTCACTGCGGTGTGGAACGGCATCAAGGCGGGCTGGAACGCGCTGTGGCACGGCGCCCTCAAGCCGGGCCTGGACGCCCTCCTCGCCTGGTGGTCCTCGGTGTGGCCGCAGATCAAGGCGACCGCCCTGGAGGCGTGGGCCGCCGTCACCGAGTGGTGGGGCACCATCACCCCGAAGTTGCAGAAGATCTTCGGTCAGATCACCGAGATCGTCCGCGGCGTCATGGGCTGGCTGTCGGAGCTGTGGGCCGACCACGGCGACAAGGTCATGCTCGTCGTCGGCTTCCTGATGAGCACGGTCGTCGGCCGCCTCAAGGCCGCGTTCACCCTGGTCAAGTCCGTGGTCGTCGCCGCGTGGCAGATCATCTCCGGCGTCTTCTCCGGCGCCCTGTCGATCATCTCGGGCATCCTCGACATCTTCATCGGGCTCTTCACCGGCGACTGGGGCCGGATGTGGGAGGGCGTCAAGGGCGTCTTCTCGGGCCTGTGGACCGCGGTCGTCGCGATCTTCAACGGCGCCGTCACCCTGATCAAGGGCATCCTCCTCGCCCTGTACCAGGCGATCATCCAGCCCATCGTCGACCTGTACAACCGCATCGTCGGCAACAGCATCATCCCTGACCTGGTCAACGGGGTGGTCTCCTGGTTCCAGCGGCTGTGGGCGATGGGCAAGGCGATCTTCCTGGCCCTGGTCACCTGGGTGATCGCGAAGGTCGTCGGCTTCCACCAGCGGATCGTCGCGACCATCGCCGCCCTCGTGTCCGGGTTCGTCGCCCGGATCACCTCGCTGCGGGACCGGGTGCGCGCCATCTTCGCGGCGTTCGTCGCCTGGCACATCGCCCAGGCGCTGCGCCTGCGGGATCGGATCGTGTCCGCGGTGACCACGCTCAAGGACAAGATGATCGCGGCGTTCACCCGCGCCAAGGACGGCATCAAGAAGGTCTGGGACAAGCTCGAAGAGGTCGCCCGGAAGCCCGTCAAGTTCGTCATCCGCACCGTCTACAACGACGGGGTCGTGCCGCTGTGGAACAAGGTCGCCGACAAGGTCCCGGGCCTGAAGAAGCTGTCGGAGATGAAGCTCCCCAAGGGCTTCTCCCGCGGCGGCATCCTGCCCGGCCGGTCGAGCTGGCGGGGCGGCGACACCCATCTGCGGCCGATGCGCGAGGGCGAAGGCGTGTACGTGAGCGAGGCCATGAAGGACCCCTACGAGCGCGCCCGCCTGCACGCCGTCAACCGGGCCGCCATGTCCGGCCGGGACCTGTCGCAGTTCCGGGACGTGCCGTTGGCACGGTCCGCCTCGGACGTGGCGCGCGGCCAGCCCCCGCTGGACTCCATGGACGGCTACGCGAGGGGCGGCATCGTCGGCGAGTGGCTGTCCTCGAAGTGGGACGGCATCGTCGGCAAGGTCAAGGAGTGGGCGACCAAGCCCCTCAACGCCCTGCGGGACAGGCTCAAGGGCGACTACTCGACCGGCAACAACTTCGAGGCCATCCCCTACAAGATGTTCGCCGCCTGGCGGGACAAGATCCTCGACCGGTTCAAGAAGGCCGACTCCGACCACGCCGCCTCCATGGCCGGCGGCGCCGCCGGGTGGGTGGGCCTGGAGAACGCCTCCCAGCGGCTCCAGCGGGCCGCCCGGTGGGCGCGCAACCAGGCCGGGAAGCCGTACATCTGGGGCGGCGCCGGGCCCAGGGGCTACGACTGCTCGGGGTTCACCGGCGCGATCGAGAACTCGATCCGCGGCGTAGGCCCGTACTTCCGGCGCTACTCGACGCACGCCTTCCGCGGCGGGTCGGCCCCGGCCGGGTGGGTGCGGGGCCTGAAGTCGCCGTACATGGTCGGCATCACCCACGCCGGCGTCGGGCACACCAGCGGCACGCTGATGGGGGTCAATGTCGAGTCGCGCGGGTCGGCCGGCGTCGTCATCGGCAAGCACGCCCGCGGCGCCCACGACCGCCTCTACTCCAGCGTGTACGGGTTCGCTCCCGTTGCCGGGGACCAGGTGGCCGGCACCCGCGGCAGCGGCACCGGCGGCTCCAGCGGCCGCGAGGCCGCGGTGTTCGACAACGGGGGTGTGCTCGCCCCGGGGCTGAACCTGGTGAACAACCGGACCGGCGGCCCCGAGGAGCTGCGCCGCCCCGAGCACATGGGCGACCACCGCACCTACACCATCACCGTCGTCGTGCCGCCGAACGCGGACAAGGCCGCGGTCGGCAAGGCCACCGTGGAGGCCATCCAGGAGTACGAGAAGCGCAACGGTAAGCGGTGGCGGCGTGACTGACCACTACATCGCGTCCGCGACCGCCGGGGGGTTCGTCACCGACGTCGTCGTCGACGTGCCTCCCGAAACCCAGGACGGCGACCTGCTGCTCGCGCTGGTCACCAGCAACGACCAGTCGACCATCACCCCGCCCGCGGGGTGGACGGAGGTCGTCGCCCAGGAGTTCGAGGGCAACTCGGTGGCGAACTGGGTGTACCAGCACAGCGCCGACGACGAACCGGCCAACTACACCTTCAGCTTCTCCGGCGACCACTGGCACTTCGTCGAACTCCAGGTGTGGCGCAACGTCGAGGTGGTGTCCACTGCCCACGACCACAACGGCGGCATCTCCGAGATCGTCGTGCCGAGCCTGTCGGGCCTGGCCGACGACATCCTCATGGTGTTCGGGTTCCACTGGGACGAGACCCCCAAGCGCCTGAGCGTGGGCCTGACCACCATCACCGACCTGCCCCGGTCCATCATCAGCGGGTACGCGGTCCTGGCCGCGGACGGCGCCCCGCCCGAGTACCGGGTCGCCGCCGACACCTCCGGGGTCATGGCCGCCACCGCGGTCCTGCTCCGCCCCGTCCCGGAACCGGTCCTGGCGCAGAACCGGGCGTGGTCGTGTGGGTTCGAGCTGCAAAGCCTGGTGGACGGGGTCGAGTTCGACGGCGGCAACGGCCAGATCGCGATCTCCACGGACATCGCCCGCTCGGGCCTGGCGTCCCTGCGCTGCGCCACCACCACCGAGGTCGGGTTCATCTCCCACCAGGTCGCCGCCACCGAGACCTCCCCGTGGTACCTGCGGGTGTACGTGCGCGTCGACGCCCTCCCCGCTGAGACGGTCTCGGTCGTGCAGGCCGTCGACGACGCCAACCTCGTCGTCGCCTCGGTCCGGCTGACCGCGGCCGGACAGTTGCAGCTGTGGGACGACGACGAGGTCGCCGGCGCGCAGATCGGATCCGCGTCCGCCCCGCTGGCGCTGTCGGTGTGGCACCGCGTCGAGCTGCGCGTCGGCCCCCTGAACGGCGGCGTCGGCGCCCGCCTCGACGGCACCCTGTTCGCCAACACCACCGACCCCATCACCATCGGCGAGAACATCAACCGGTTCCGCCTCGGGGTGTGCACGCCCGCCACCGTCGACCTGTACCTCGACGACATCGCGATCAACGGCGACGGCGCACAGACCTGGCCCGGCGAGGGCCACATCGTGCACATGCGCCCGAACGCCGCCGGGGCGCTCACCCAGTGGTCCTCCCCGGCCGGGGACAACTGGCAGGAGATCCGCGACCTCACCCCGGACGACTCCGAGTCGTTCACGTGGCGGTCCGCCTCCGGTACGGCCGCCGACCGGTTCGCGTTGGCGGCGCGGCCGCCGATGCTGCTGGACACCGACACGATCATGCTCCTCCAGGTGGGCGCCCGCGTCGGCTCCATCGGCACCACCGGCACCCGCGACCTGGCGCTCACCCTCACCTCCCCGGACGGCACCACCGTGACCGGGTCCACCCTGGACTGCGCCACCGCCGGGTGGGCCACCCACGGTGTCGGCCCGGTGTCGCTGTACACGCTCACCTCCCACCTCGACCCGGACGCCACCGACCAGCGGTGGGCGCCGGCGCGCCTGGACGACGCGGAGATCGGGTACACCACCGTCACCTCCGCGAGCGTGCACCGGCGGGTCACCGCCCTGTGGCTGCTCGTGGAGTACCGGCGCGGCGAGCAGACCCCGCCCTCGTCCGGGGTGGCCGTGGAGGTCGGCCAGTCCTCACCGCTCAAGGGCATGCCGACCCTCATCCTCGAAGCGTCGTTCGTGTCGGCGACGGACCCGCTCATCTTCCACCTCGACGACCCCACCCGCGGCCGCCTGGACACCAACCTCCTCGCCGGCGACATGGTGTTCGAGGACATCTCCCACCTGGTGCGGTCCGCGGACATCTCCCGCGGCTCAGACCGGGTGTCGTCCCCGATCGTGTCCTACGACGCCGGGACGTGCGCCCTGGTCCTGGACAACCGGGACCGGCGCTTCGACCCCACCAACTTGGACGGCCCCTACGTCGTGTCGGGGCGCTCCCAGGTCACCACCGGCCGGCCGATGCGCATCCGAGCCCGGTACGGCACCCGCGACAACCTCATCACGAACCCGCACTTCGCCGACGGCACCACCACCGGGTGGACCTCCAACGGGGAGACATCCCTGTCGGTCGCCTCCGACGTGGACCCGCCGCCGCTGTTCGGCCCCTACGCGCTGGCCATCACCCGCACCGGCTCGAACCTGTTCGAAGCGCACAACGCGGCCACCATCGTGGCGGGGTTCACCGGCGGGTCCATCGGCGAGGGCGAGCAGGTCACCCTCTCGGTGTACCTGTACATCCCCTCCGAGGTGTTCGAGCACATCGTCGGCGTGTCCCTGGTGGGCGCGTCCGGGACGTTCGCCGAGGACGCCATCGCCTCCAGCTTCGTGCCCGCCCCGCCCGAGCCAGACGCCTGGCACCGGGTGTCCCTGACCGGCACCGTCCTGCCCGGCCGGGTCCTGTACGGGATGCAGGTCGGCCTCTGGACCGACGGCACCATCCCGCTCGGCACGGTGCTCGCCTACGCGCAGGCGTTCAGTGCGCAGCGGGGCCCGCTCCGCCCGTGGCAGCCCCCGGAGATGACCTACGACCTGCTCCGCGGCCACTCCGACGCCTGGCCGGTCACCTGGTCCGACCCCAACGAATCCACCACCAGCGTGACGTTCACCGACGCCTTCAAGGTCTTCGAGGGCCACACCCTGACCGCCGCCGAAACCCCGGTCGGCGCCGGGGAGGACACCGGGGCGCGCATCGACCGCATCCTCGACGCCCTGGAGTGGCCGGACGTCGACCGGGACATCGACACCGGCGACACCACCCTCATCGCCACCGACCTCGCGGGCGGCGGCCTGGAGCAGATGCGCGCCGCCGCCGAGGCCGAGCTGGGAGAGCTGTACATGACCGGCGGCGGAAAGCTGCGCTTCCGCCGCCGCACCGCCCTGTCGACGGACTTCCGGTCCGTGCACCCGCAGGCGGTGTTCGGCGACCGCGACCCCGAGGTGCGGTTCCGTGACGTCGAGCTGACCACCGACGACGACCAGCTCATCAACATCGTGGCCGCGACCCGCGAGGGCGAGGGCACCACCCCGCAGGTCGCCCGCGACGAACAGTCCGTGGCCCAGTACCAGCCCCGCACGTATGAGGCGACCCTGCCCGTGCAGGACGACGAGACCGCCAGCGCGTGGGCGCACTTCGTCCTGCACCAGGCCCGCGACCCCGAGGTGCGGTTCGACCGGCTCGTGCTCACCCCCCGCTCGAACCCGGGCCGGGCCATGCCGCTCGCGCTCGGCCTGGAGATCGGCGACCGCATCCGGATCCGCCGGCGCCCGCCCGGCGGCGGCGACGTCATCTCCCGCGACTGCATCGTCCGGGGTGTGCAGCACCAGATCACCCCCGACAACTGGGTGACCACCATCTCGCTCCAGTCCGCCACCCGCACCGCGTTCCTCGTGCTCGACGAGCCGATCCTCGGCCAGCTCGACCACAACGCCCTCGGATTCTGAGAGGAGCCCCTGTGGGGTTCAAGACGTGGCTCGTCGGTGAGGTCCTCAAGGCCGCCGACGTCAACGCCTACCTGGCCAAGCAGGTCATCGCCGTCGTCACCTCCGGCACCCGCCCGCCGGACCCCGTCGAGGGGCAGATGATCTACGAGACCGACACCAAGTCCCTGGTGCTGTACACCGGCTCGGTGTGGGAGACGCTGCTCTACCACGGGCCGTTCAAGGAGTACACGCCGCTGTGGACCGCGGACAGCACCAACCCGTCCATCGGCAACGGCACCCTCAACGGCAAGTACCGGAGGTTGCCCGGCCGGGTCGTGGAGCTGCGCCTCACGTGGGCCCGCGGGTCCACGACGAACATGGGCTCGGGCCCTTACGCGATGAGCTTGCCGACGAACCTCCCCGCGGAGGTCGGTACCCGGTGGTTCGGCATCGCGCAGCTGGCGACCTCGACCGCCGACACGACCCGGCACGCGGGCCACGCGATGATCTTCTCCGGGAGCACCGGCGCGCAGATCGACCGCTTCAGGTTCGACACCGGCCAGGCCAGCGGCAACCTCGTGAACTGGTCCGATTCCGCGCCCGCCACGTCGACCGGTGCGTTCATGCACTGCCAGATCTTCTACGAGACCACGTCCCTGGAATCCGAGGAGGTCTGACCGTGGCGACGTACGTGTGCTCCCTGATCCGCGACACCCCCCAGCTCATCCCGGCCGACGGCGGGTACCACATCATCCGGTTCCCGTTCGGCAGCTCCGAGTCCTACGACGCGCACACCATGCACCAGGTCGCCCAGCCCGACGGGTACACCATCGGGGCCTGGGACTCCGACGACCGGTCCGGGCTGATCTGGCCCCGGGTGGCCGGCTGGGCGACGCTGACCGCGAACATCCACTGGGAGGCCGGCGGGTACTCGGAGCTGAGGGACCGGTTCGTCCGCGACCCCCTCGACCTGACCACGGGCGCGGACTCGACGGCGACCGACCACCGGCCCCCGTCTCCGGGCATGCAGTGCTTCACCAAGCACCACGAGATCTTCGTGCACCCCGGCACGCCCGTCGCCTTCCTCGCAGGCCACAACGACTCGGTCGCGCGCAAGGTCGTCCACGCCCAGTTCAAGCTGGCGGTCGAGTCGGACGTGGCCCAGTGAGCGGCCCCGGCAGAAGGGGCCGCGGTGCGGGCGGCGCGTGACCTCGCGGCCGTGGACCCCACCATGACGAGCCTGCTCGGCCTCATCCCGTGGGCGGACGTCGGCATCGCGGGCGCCCTGCTCGCCGTCGTCGTGTACGGGCTGTACCTGCTCGCGACCGGCCGCCTCATCCCCGCGGCCACCCACGAGCGGATCGTCGCCGGACGCGACGAACAGCTCAAGCAGATGCGGGAGCTGTACGAGTCCGAGCGCAAGCGCGCCGACCTGTACGCCACCCAGGCCGCGGCCGGCACCGAGGCCGCCCGCACCGCCGCGGCGAGCCTGGATGCCCTGCGCACCATCGTCGAGACGCCCGAGGAGGGCGATGTCCGATGAGGCTCCGACTCCCACGCCTGTGCCGACGCCGCCGGACCCCCGACCCTCCCCTGTCCCCGGAGGAGCTGGCGGCGATGCGCGACGCCACCGAGGCCGACCTGGCCGAGGCCGAGGCGCGCGACCCGGAGGCGCGGGAGGTCGTAGCCCGACACCGGCGCCTGAGGGAGGAGAACCACTTCGGCGACCTGTTCCTGTACTTCCTGGAGGGAGGCCGTGATGCCTGACCTGTACCAGGCGGGCACGTGGGTGGCGGTGCTGTCCGCACTGCTCACCTGGGGGTTCCTGCTCGACTACCTGCTCGGAGCCCCCTGGTACCGCTCCAGCGGCGGCCGGCTGTTCGTCGCCGGACTGGCCGTACTGACCATCACCCTCACCCTCGTCGTTGCCCGCAACCTCGGCGGCGACTTCCCCGGACACGAGGCCGCCCGCCTCGTCATCTTCGTCGCCGCCGCGGTCACCATCGCGACGGCCTGGATCGTGCACCGGCGCGTCCGCTGCCGGGCGCGCGACCCCCACGATCACGGCGCCTGAGCGCCGCCGAGCCCCGCCCCAGCGCGGGGCTTCTTCACGTCCGGGCCAGCCCCGGGCGACCCGCCTCTGAGGAGAGACCACCATGTCCCTGTCCACCGTCCTGGCCACGATCCGCGAGCACCTGCGACCCACCAAGGAGCCCCTCGCCTACCTGGCGTTCCTCGTCGCCGTGGGGTTCGTCGGCTACGAGATGCTCGTCAACGGCCAGTCCTTCACCGGCGTGTTCGGCGAGCACTACGTCGAGGGCATCGTCGGCGTCCTGGTGACCCTGCTCGGCCGGGCCAGCGTGTACTCGCCCCGCACCGTCAAGGCCGCCGACACGGCGTTCCTCGACGTGCACCTCGGCGACGAGATGGTCGCCGACGACGAGCAGGGCTGACCGATGAAGCTCATCACCCGCAAGATGTGGGGCGGCCCGGCGAGCATCGGCAGCTACGCCAATCCCACCAAGGGGTGCGTGGCCCATTACAACGGCGGCGCCATCGGACTCATCGGCAAGCCCCACCTCGCGTGCTACGACTACGTCCGCAGGGTCCACCGGCAGCATCTCAACCAGGGCTGGGCCGGAGGCGGATACTCGGCGCTCGCCTGCCCGCACGGGTACGTGTTCGAGATGCGCGGACTCGACCGGCAGCAGGCGGCGCAGCCCGGCGGCAACAGCACCTGGTACTCCATCCAGATGATGGTCGGCGGCAACGAGAAGCCCACGCCCGAGATGATCCAGGCGTGGCGGGACTACCGCACCTACATCCGGCAGCGGCGCGCGGTAGCCTCCGCGATCCGCGGCCACTACCAGTTCATCTCGACGTCCTGCCCGGGGACGCCGACGAAGCGGCTCATCGCCGACGGCACCCTGGCCGGCGCCGGGTCGGGCACGCCCGCCCCCGGCGGCGGGAGCGGAGGCGGGGGCACAGTCCCGCACATGACCAGCGTCCGGCCGGTCAGAGACCAGCAGGAGGCCGTCAACGACCTCGGGTACACGCCCCGCCTGGAGGTCGACGGGAAGTTCGGCAAGCTCACCCTCGCCGGAGTCGAGTGGCTCCAGGAAGAGCTGGGCGTCACCGTCGACGGCCTGTGGGGCAAGGTCACCGAGGCCGCGTACCTGAAGCGCACCGGCGGCGCTGAACCGTACCCGTTGCCCGCGGGGCACTGGTACGGGCCCGAGTCCGTCGACCCGCGGAACCACTCCGGGTTCTGGGAGCGGGACCGGCCCGCGATCCGCAAGATCCAGGACAAGGTCGGCGTGAAGAAGGACGGCCGGTACGGGCCGAAGACGAAGGACGGTGTCGCCGCGTGGCAGCGCCGCGCCGGGTTCACCGGCCGCGACGTCGACGGGCTCACCGGCCCGAAGACCTGGAGGAAGATGTTCGGCTGACGCCCGGACAGCACCGAGGCCCGGCATCCCGTGTGGGGTGCCGGGCCTCTTTCGCATGCCTCAGGAGCGATGTTCCTCAAGCAAAGCGCGCCCCTTCTCGGTCAACCCGCCGAAGCTCAGAATCCCAGGGTCCGGCAGCTGGTCTACTTCGATCGGGTAGACGTGAAGAATGGCCCTCTCGAAGTGCTTGAGGTCTTCCATGGCCTCCTTGAAGGCCCCGTCGTTCTCCACGCCGAGGGCTTCGGCGGCCGTCTGTCCAGATACAGTTCCGCCCCCGGCCTCCTCGATATAGGCAAGGGCGCGAACCTGAAGATCGGTGAGTTCACCATTCATGCACCGAATCTAAGCCTGACCTGGCCTGATCACAGAAAGCCACGCCGCCATCGATCGGGGGTGACCGTTCAGAACTCGACCTCGACCACTTCCTGTGCGTCCTCCAGGGAGAAGGTCACCGTGGCGGAGGTCTGCTCGAAGTCCGCGCCACCGCCTTCACCGTAGGTCACTCCTGCGATCTCGGTGGCGGTGACCTCCAGCTCGTAGAAGTCGGACTCCGGCGCCGTGACGTTGGCGGCCATGGTGCATTCGTAGGGCTCGGTGCTGTGCACCTGGCCGAGCTGTGCGGGCTCGCCGCCGGCCTCAGCCTCACCGGGCAGGACACTCTCCAGGGTGCCGGTGGCGATGATGTCGCCGGAGCCATCGCGGAGCACGTACTCCGGGTTGCGCCAGACGCAGTACTCGTCGTCGTGGTTCTGGCCGATGGATCCGTCGTCGGTGACCAGCTCGACGGTGATGGCCTGTTCGGCCGGGGTGGGTTCGGCGCCGTCGGCTCCGGGGGCCTCGGTGGTGCCGCAGGAGGTGAGCGCGGCAACGAGGAGGAGCAACGTGACGGTGTGCACTCGCTTCATGGGGGATCTCTCTCGGAGTCGAGGCGCCGGAGCGGGTGGCGCGAGTGGTGTCGGGGTCAGGCGTCCATGCCCGTGGCGATCACGTCGTTCAGTTTCCGGTGCAGGTCGGGCAGCTCCGCGTAGGTGGGCTCCAGCATGTGCACGGTGGTCAGGCCCTGCTCGTGGGCGTAGGCCAGGCTCGGCGCGGTCCGGATGCCGGTGATCACCACGGTGTCGCCGTCGCGTGTGACCTGAGTGGTCCACCCGTCGCCGATCTCGCCGGTGCCGTTGCGGATCCACCAGTCCCACGCCAGGTCGACGCAGGCGAGCAGGTGGTGCAGGTGCTTGATGGGCAGGGCCACGCCGTCGGGTCGGACGGTGAACCGGCCGGGGCCGTCGCCTTCGGGGATGTCGTCGGACAGGTACGCGGACTCGCTGCGGCACTCGACGCCCCACCCGCCCATGGCGGGGCTCGGTTCCTGGATGGCTCCCATGGCGACCTTTCTACACGACGGCCCGCACGGGCCGCGGGGGGTTCAGGAAACACGAAACTTAGACACGCTCAACGTGGTTAATGTCGGCACATCCGGGTACACTTAAACATAGACACGGTGAACGTGTCAAGGATTTACAAGGAGGTCGCCCCCATGACTCGGACCGCGCGGATCACCTGGACCACCGACCAGAAGTCCCGGGCCCTGCTGCTGGTGGACCGGGGCAACATCCACCCCATCCACGAGGACGTGTACTCGGTGCTGTCCACGGACGGTGAGACCAGCTACATGACCACCCCCGACCTGTGCACCTGCCCGGCCTACGTGCTCGGTGAGGGGCTGCGCTGCTACCACCGGCTCGCGGTCATCCTGACCCGCAACCTGGCCACCAAGGCCGCCCCCGCCGAGCCCGTCACCGAGGCCTACGCCCGCGAGGCGGACGGCGTGGCCTTCACCGTGACCCTCACGCCGGTCCCGCCCGGCGGCTGGCAGGAGCGGCACTACTTCACCGACGGCGCCACGCGCACACTGGTCGCCTCCCGCCGCATCCCCACCAGCGCCGTTCCCGCCACGCGGCAGCGGCTCGAAGCGCAGGGCTACCGCCGGGCCTACGACTCCGCGACCGCAGGCGCGGAGGCCTGAGAGCCGGTCCCGCGCGCCGCCCGTCCCGGCGCGCGGGACCCAAAACCTAGCCACGCTGATCGTGGCAAATGTCGGCACAACCGCATATACTAAACATAGACACGGTGACCGTGTCAAGGTTTCTGTTCCACCCTCACGAGAGGTCGCACCCACCATGGCCCACCAGCTGGAGAGGTTCTCCGACGGCTCCACCTCCTTCGTCTCCGCCCGCGTCGACGCCTGGCACCGGCTCGGCACCGTCCTCCCCGACACCTTCAGCGGCGCGACCGCGCTGCGCACCGCCCGACTCGACCGCTGGAACGTCCACACCACCCCGCTCCAGATCACCGAGGGCGGCACCACCCTGGCCGTCCCCGACGCCTACGCCACCGTCCGCACCCACCCCGAGACCGGCCTCCCCGACGTCCTCGGCGTCGTCGGCGACCGCTACCGCCCCGTGCAGAACGAGGAGCTGACCGACGTCCTCGAAGCGATCATCGACCAGTCCGGCGCGCACTTCGAGACCGCCGGGTCCCTGCGGGGCGGCCGCGAGATCTTCGTGACCATGCGCCTGCCCGAGACCATGCGCGTCGGCGGGACCGACGAACTCGACCTGTACGTGGCCGCCCTGAACGCCCACGACGGGTCCGCCGCGATGCGCCTGATCGTCTCCCCGGTCCGCATCGTGTGCGCCAACACGCAGGCCGCCGCCCTGCGGGACGCCCGGTCGGTGTACTCCATCCGCCACACCTCCGGCGCCACCACCAAGATCGCCGAAGCCCGACAGGCCTTGGGGATGACCTTCACCTACCTGGAGGGGTTCCAGACCGAGGCCGAGCGCATGATCGACCAGACCCTGACCGACGGGCGGTTCATGGACATCCTCCGCGCCGAGGTCTGGCCCGAGCCCACCGACCCGACCGACCGCCAGACCGCCAACCGCCGGGCCATCCTCGCCGAGGCCGAGCGGCTGTTCACCGAGGCCCCCACGCAGGCCGCCATCCGGGGCACCGCGTGGGCCGGATACCAGAGCGTCGTGGAGTACCTGGACCACTACGCGCCCGTCCGCAACGGCCGCGTGACCGCCGAGGTCGCACGCGCCGAGCGCACCCTCATCCAGCCCCGCGTCATCGGCCTGAAGCACCAGGCCTTCGACGCCTTCCGTCTCGCCGCCTGACACCTGCGGGCCCCGGCTCCGGCCGGGGCCCCGGAAAGGGGATCCCGATGTCCGACTCCGACTGGGCGGGCGCCTCCGACGAGGACTTCGCCGCCATGATGCGCGCGTGGGCGCAGCGCGAGGCCGCCGAGCACGCCCGCGCCCTGCCCCGCAAGCGCCTGACGTCCACCGCGTTCCGCCACGACCTGCGCCGCGCCGAACGGGGCGAGTGCCCGCACGCCCTCATCGGGTCCACGCGCTACCGGCTGGAGGAGCTGGTCCGGGCCGCCGGTCACGACCACCTCGCCGAGGCCGCCCTCGCCGTCCTGGACCTGCACTCCCCGACCGAGTCGGGCCAGTGCAGCGGGTGCCGCACCCCGCAGTCCGGGCAGGCCTACCTGTGGCCGTGCCCCACCACCCAGCTCCTGTTCCTCCAGATCCCGGGCGGTGAGGCCGTGGACATCCACGCCGCCGAACTGCGAGAGGAGCCGTGGTGATGGCCGTCCACATCGCCTACCCCGAGCGCCGCGTCCTGCTGCTCGACGCCGAGCTGGCGGACCGGTTCGTCGACACCTGGTCGGACTCCGACCTCGTCGGCGAGATCGGCCCCCAGCTGTCCTGCTCCGAGGCCGAGGACCTCGCATCGCTCCTCACCGTCTGCGGTGCGCCCGAGACCGCCGGGGGCTGGCTGAGGTCTCACGCCCGCAGCGACACCGACCCGGACGACCTGCACGTCCACCTTCGGCAGGCCGGGCTCGACGAGTTCGGCTCGCGAGAGGAGAGCTGAGGATGAGCACGGCACGCGAGCGCGAGCGCATGGTCGAGCTGGCGCTCAACGAGTGGGGGACCGTCGCGGAGATCCTGGCCGAGACCGGCGAGGTCTGGCCCAACATCGACTTCTCCCACCGGCGGCACGGCCTCGCCCTGGCGATGGAGCGCGTCAAGGCGCTCACCGAGGCCTGCGCGGTGATCGGCGCCCACGAGGCCGCCAACATCGGAGACGTCGCCACACTCTACGACCGCACACGCGGTTCGTAGACTGGACTCCCCCGTGCGGTAGTGCGACCTCCCGCGCGAGGGGACAGACGCCCCGGGGATCGGGTGTGACAACCCCCCGGGGCGTCGCCGCGTCCGGGCGCGGACGCGGGGCGTCGGCGGAGGGGTAACCCGCCCTCGTTCCTCGGGCGGGTTGCGCGCGCCCTTGTCCCGGGATGACGCGACCTTGTCACACCCTAGGAGGTCGCTATGAACACCAACGAGATCCTGTCCGCCCTGCTCCGCACCTACGCGACGGGGCGGGCCCTTGGGTTGGCGCCGGAGATGGCCATCGACGCCGCCATGCTGGCCGCCTGCCACGAGGCCCGCGCCATCACCGTCCCGGACACCCTGGCCGCCCTCTTCGAGGACGACCAGGACCGGGACGGCGAGTCCCAGTAGGGCGACGAAGAAGGCCCCCGGCTGACGCCGGGGGCCTTTTCGTGTTCGCCCCACCGGGACCGCGCGGGCCTCGTGGCAGGCTCCGGAAGGCCCGCCCCGTCGCTGGTGCGGGCGGGCGGGATCTCGCCGGTGTTCGCGACCTCCTGCGGGCGCGCCTGCGGCACGCTATCCCGGTCCTGCGGCCGCGCGCGTCTTCCGACGCGCACCGTCCGCGTGTAACATACGCACGGTGAATGTGCCTACGTATTTGCAGCTCTCCGAGCTGCCCGCCTACCTGGCCGAGCACCACCAGATCACCGGCCGCGACGGCGGACCGCTCACCGCGGCCACTGTGGAGGGCTACCACCGTCACGCCGCCAAGCGGCGCCGTGACGGCGCGCCGCGCCCCGGCGACTTCCCGCCGCCCGACCAAGTCTTCGGGCGCTCCCCGGTGTGGGAGCCCGAGACCATCGACAAGTGGGCTCGGGCCCGGCCGGGGAAGGGCGCCGGCGGAGGACGGCCGCGGAAGGCCGGCCCCGAAGCCTGATTCCCTTCCTGTCGAGGCGTTCGCTAATGCAGATACCTGGGATCGCCGATGGCGCTCGGGTCGAAGTCGACGGGAACACGAGCGCGCCAGTGCCCGGCGTCCTGATCGTCGAGTCCGCAGGGGCACGACCAGGGGTCAAGCCCAGAGTCGCCGCTAACGGCGTCGTTGGGCCAGAACTTCACCGACAGCTCGACGATCTTGATGGGATCGCCGGGCGAGATGCTCCCGAGGAAGTACCGTTCCTCTCGGCCCGTTCGCATCGTGAAAGCCCCGCTGAGCCACATGGTGCTGTTCAACGTGTGCCCGGTGACAGAGACGCGGTAGTCGCGTGGTGGCGCCTCCCCGGCTTCGAGAGTGATGAGGGCTTGGACCATGTACCGGCCCGGACGGTTCGGATCCTCCACAGTGTCGGTCTGCACACGCCCCGGCACACGTGGCCGCAGGTAGTCGTGGTACTGGTCGAGCCCAAGGCGGGCCATGCGGCGACTGTCGGCCGCGGAACTCTCGGAAGATGCGGCGGAACGCTCGGAGGCTTCCGCAGACCGCCGGGCCTCCAGCCACATGAGCACGTTCGCGATGATGGACACGAGCGCCACGGCGACGGCTGCGGTCGCGATGATCTGGTCGCCGGTCATGGGCAGACGTGCTCCTTCATCGCGTTGATGAGCTGTTCCGCCTGCGCGGCGTCGATCGTGGCGGTGCCGCCGGACATGCGCTGCACCACGCGGTCGGTCAGCTCGGCGCCCTCCAGGCCGTCGTGGATGTCCTGGCACGTGTTCACCGTGCGCCCAGCCTGGCGGTCGATCAGGTCCTCGTCGGCGACGAACGCGGGCTCGACCGCGCGGACGGCCTCAACGTGGGCCTCGGCCTTGGCGGCTTCCTCCCACTCGTCCCACAGGGCGGACTGCTCGGCCAGGTCTGCGGCCGCCTCGGTGTCGATCTCCGAGGCCTCCTCCTCCGGGCTCGGGGTGGCCGGCGCCTCCGCGGCCGGTTCAACGGGGGCGGGGTCGACGTCATCGAGCATCCCGGTGGCGTTCATGATCCCGGCGATGACCACGAGGACGCCAAGGATGCTGAGGCCGATGATCCACTTCTTCGACATGGGGGGACTCCGATCACGAGCTGGTGATCGGAGCATAGAGGTGGCCGGCCGCCCGCGGGGAAGAAACGGGCGACCGGCCGGACCCGGCCACGCGGGCCGGGGGTCCGCGGCCACTGGGTCGGGCGCGCTGCCCGGTGGCCGCGGGGTCTACACGGCGGCCAGGCGGGGCTGGCCGGACAGCTCGCGCTTGGCCGCGGACAGGAGGCGGCGCGCGGTCCGCTCGGACACCTCGCCGAGGTCGCGCTCGGCCAGGAGGCCGACGATGTCCGCGCCCGTGGCCGTGGCCACGCGGTCATCGCCCGCGTCGGGGTCGGTCAGCCACTCCATGACCGCGTCCTCGCGCGCGGCCACCAGGGCCGCGGTGGCCGTGGCCTTGGCCGCCCGGGGCTTCGGCGCGGCCGCCCGCTCCTTCGTGGCCGCGGCCGCCGGGTCGGCCACGGGGGTGCGGGCGAGCAGCTCGGCCACGGTCACCAGGCGGCCGCAGATGACCGGCCGGTCGTCGACGGCCGGGACGGTCACCTCGGCCACGGGGATGAAGGACCCGCAGATCTCGGGCCGGTCCGGCGCGGCCAGGTGCGCGGTCAGCGTGTCCGCGGCCACGAGCCGCCCGCCGCAGATGGCCGGGCGCGCGGCCATGGCCGCGTCCTGCTCGGCGGCCGCGGCAGCGACCGCGGCCCGCTGGGCGGACACGCGCCCCATGGCCGCCGCCACGGTCACGACCGCGCCGCACACCCGCGGCCGCGCGGCCAGGCGGCGGCGCTCCTCCTCGACGGCGGCCATGGCCGCCCGCCGCTGGCCGTCCACGCGGGCGGTGACCGCGGCCACCGGGATCGGCCGCGCGCAGATGACCGCGCGGCCGTCGCGGCCGTGGCCGTGCGGGCCGATCTTCACCGCGGCCATCGCGAGCTGGTAGGCCAGCTCGGCGGCCACGGGCACCCACAGGCTGACGACGATGCCCATCCACCCGTGGTCGAGGCCGTGGTGGATGTTCGCGCCCGTCGTGGCCAGGATGCCGACGATGAGCGCGATCTTGGCCATGGCCGGCGGCTGGTGGCCGCGGCCGCGAGCGTGCCCGATGGCGGCGATGGAGAGCACGACCAGGGCGTCCACTGTGGCAGCAATGACCGCGGCCTCCCAGGCGGCCGCCCCGGCCGCAGCGGCGAACTTCCTGATGTGCCCGTAGCTGACGACCACCAGCCCGACCGCGATGGCCAGGCTCCCGGTGATCGTCGCGTAGTAGGGCAGGGACGACGGGGCGTCCTCAGGGCCGTGTATCTTCTTCATGGCTTCTTCCTGCGTCCTTGGTGGTCCTGGAAGAGGTCGGCCCGGCCGGGTGTTCACGCACCCGGCCGGGCCTTCTTCGTGTGGGGCGGCGGCCCGCGCGATTGCAGATCATGGCTCCCGATCAGCCCGGAGCCATCGCGCGGGCACTTATCCGGCTGCCCGGCCGCCGTGGTGGGGCCCGCGCGCCCGGCACGGAGGGGTCGCCGAAGTTCCGAGCGCGCGGGGCTCATGGAGGGGCCGCCGGCTCCAGATCCGGCGGCCCCTGGTGGGTAGGGCCATCACGGGGACCCAACCCAGGTGTCCGGCTCGCAGAGACCGGACGGTGGTGGTCCTCCTCGCCCCCACGAAGAGGAGGACCGCGGATCGCACCTCGGTGCGATGGTTCAGAGGGCGGAGCGCCCAGGGGGACGCCCCGCCCTGCCCGACACACCATGCCGGTCGGGCTGCGGCGCCTGCCCTCCCCAGGTGTCGGCCACAGGGTGGGGCGCCGCGGTCTGGATCCCGCCCGCCCGGCCGAGGGGGTCCGGACGGGCGGGGGTCAGTCGCCGACGGCCCAGCCCAGGCCCGGCAGGTCCTTCCCGATCCCGCGCATGCGCGAGACCTCGGGCCGGGGCGGTTCGGGGGCGTCGAGGTCCTCGCGGCGGACGAGCAGGGACCACATGCCTTGGGTGTCGTCCGCTTCCAGGCGCTCGTGCGGGTCGCCGGGGCCGGTCCACCCGACGGGGCGGTAGGCGACGATCTTGGCGACGCCGTCGTCGTCGGTCTCGGTGGTGAGCGTCCACCTGCCCTGGAGCAGGGCGGTAAGGGCGTCCTCGATACCCATGGCGGTCACCACCGCTCCCGCTCGCGGCCGGGGCTGCACAGCGGGCTGTGCCACAGGATCGGCGTGCGGCGCGGGTCGAGGGTGGCGGTGCGGGTGACGCGCATCTGGCGGCCGGAGACGGCCGCGTACATCATGCGCCCCTCCAGGGACGGGCCCGCGTAGTCGACCTCGACGCCGCGGGCGGCGGCCCACGCGCGGAGGTCGGCGAGCGGCAGCTCGTGGACCTCGAACACGAGGCCCTGCGGGATCTCGTCGCGCTTCGTCATCGCAGCCCCCTCGCGGTGAGCAGGCGGACGACGGCCAGCGCCAGGGGGGCGAGGTCACCCGCGGGGTGGGTGACGTAGGTGCGGGGGCGCCCCGCGGTGCGGGGCCGGCGCCAGCGCGCCGGGGGGCGGTGCTCGGCGAGATACGCCGAACAGCTGGGCAGGTATCGCACGGGGCGACCTCCTGGGGGTGAGGGTGCCGGGTGGGTGGCCCGGCTCGCTTTCAGGTGTCTCCATAGTGCCCCCGAGTGACCAAAATTTGCAATGCCATCTTTAAATGGATGCGAGAATCTTCCCTGACATGCCGCTGCGACGTGGAGGTTGCACGAAATGCCAGATTCGGGCAGGGCAGCCATAGGATCGGGTCGCCGACCGACAAAGGCCCCGAGGAGCGACCCTGACGTGAGCAGCCCAACCTTGCGACGCAAGCGGCTCGCGCGTCAGCTACGGGACATCAGGGAGCAGCGGGGGTACACGGCCGAGGAGATCGCCGCCGAGGCCAAGCGGCGGAGCGGCAAGCCGCGCGGCTGGTCGCTGTCGAAGCTCATCCGCATGGAGAAAGCGGATTGGAAGCGCCTCGCCCTGGACGACCTGGAACTGCTGCTCGACATCTACGAGATCACCGACCCGCACGAGCGCCAGGACCTGCTGACCCTGGCCCGGGAGGGCAACCAGCGCGGGTGGTGGGCGAGCTTCGGCGACGCGCTCGGGTCCGGCCAGTTCGTGGGCCTGGAGTCCGAGGCCAGCCGGATCCGCACCTACCAGTGCATGACCATCCCCGGCCTGCTCCAGACACCCGAGTACGCCCGCGCGATGATCGCCACGCGCGGCATGGCCGATGAGACGGAGCTGAACCTGCGGGTCCAGGCCCGCATGTTCCGGAAGTCGATCTTCAACACCGAGCCCGTCCCGACCCTGTGGGCGATCATCGACGAGGCCGCCCTGGCCCGCATCCCGCGTGAGCTGAACAGCCAGCTGGAGTACCTCGTCGAGGCGAGCCTGAAACCGAACATCGGCATCCAGGTCCTGCCACTGAGTCACGGCCTGCACGCCGCCATGACCGGGCAGATGGTCCTCCTGGAGTTCCCCGCCCCTGACCCGCCGGTGGTCTACATCGAGGTCCTCAGCGAGGAGCTGTACCTCGAAAAACCGCATCAGGTCACGCATTACCAACACCTATACGATCATGTACAGGCAGCGGCCTTGCCCGTAGACCAGTCACGGGACTACATCCGGGGCCTGCTGGACCGATAGGAAGCACCCATGCCTGAGACAACCCACCTCAAGTTCCGCAAGAGCAGCTACAGCGGCCCGACCACGCAGGACTGCGTCGAGGTCGCTGACACCCCTGGCGCCAACGCCGTCCGGGACAGCCAGAACCCGGAGCAGGGGCACCTGCTGTTCCCCTCGTCCGAGTGGAGCGCGTTCCTGGCGGACGTGCGCCGGTAACCATGGCAACGAGACGGGCCCTCAGCCGAAGCTGAGGGCCCGTTCGTGCTTTGCCTGAAAGCAACCCAGGAACACTGTACCCCCGTTCGATGACCCCGACCAGAGGCCGACCGACCGTGGCGCCCCGGCGTTCTCCCTGATAGTGCGACCGTCGGGCCCTGTTTTCACGGACCCACTATGGGTCGGACAGCGTTCCCGGTATCCTGGTGTTCCCGCAGGCCGGACAGCGTTCGATGCGTTCACTACGTTTATAGTTCCCCCATGTCGGAGACTCGCGAACGCGCCCTGGACGCCGCCATCACCCTGCTCGGCACGGGCGGCGTGCACGCCCTCACCCACGGCCGGGTGGACGCCGCGGCGGGCCTGCCCAGGGGGTCGTCCTCCAACCACTTCCGCACCCGCGACGCGCTCGTCACCGCCGTCGTGGAACGGCTGGAGGAGCTGGACCGGCGCGACTGGGCGGCGATGGACCTGCCCGGGGAGCCGACGCTCGACCTCTTCCTGGACGCCGTCACCCGGTTCATCGAGGCCTCGGTGACCACCGACCGGGTCCGCACCGTCGCCCGTTACGCGCTGTCGGTGGAGGCCACCCACGACCCCCGGATCGCCGCCGCCCTGTCCCGGGGCGCGGCCCTCATCCAGGAGTGGGGCGCGCGCGTCCTCGCCGACCTGGGCGCGGCCGACCCGCAGGCGGCGATGCGCACCCTGATGGCCTACGCCGACGGGCTCATCCTGCGCGGGGTCACCCGCCCCGGGGTCGTCGAGCCCCGGGAGCGGATGGCCGCCGTGGTCCGCGCCTGCCTGGAGTGACCCCGGCGCTCAGCCCTTGACCGCGCCGGAGGTCAGCCCGGCCACGATCCGGCGCTGGAGCACCAGCGCGAAGAGGATCAGGGGGACCGAGACCAACACCGACGCCGCCATGACCTGGCCGATCGGGTTCTCGTACCCGACGCGCTGGAAGGTGCCGATGAACACCGGGACCGTCTGCACGTTGAGGTCGCGGGGCGCGAACGAGAACGCCAGCAGGAACTCGTTGGTGGCGTACACGAAGGTCAGGATCGACGCGGCGCCCACCCCGGGCGCCGCCAGCGGCGCCACCACCCGCCAGAACGCCTGGAACGGCGTGGCCCCGTCCACCTTCGCCGACTCCTCGACCTCGCGCGGGATGCCCGCGAAGAACGTGGCCAGGATGAAGATGGACAGCGGCAGGGTCAGCGCCACGTACGGGATCACCATGCCCGCGTAGCTGTTGAGCAGGTTGACCCCGGTCAGCGACTGGAGCTCCAGGTACATCTGGTACAGCGGGTTGACCAGCGCCACCGGCGGGAAGAGGGTCGCCACCAGGGTGACGGCCAGCAGCACGAACCTCCCGCGCAGCGGCAGCCGGGCCAGGGCGTAGCCCGCCAGCGCCGCCACCGGGATGCAGATGACCGTGGTCAGCGCCGCCACGATCAGCGAGTTGCGCAGCGCGAACTGGAACCCCAGGTCGAAGACCTGGCCGTAGTTGTCCAGGCTGAACGGCCCGTGCAGGATGTTGGGGTCGGTGAGCGCCACCGACCCGGTGCGCAGGCTGGTCATCGCCATCCACAGGAACGGGAACAGGCACCACAGCAGCACCACCGCGAGGCCCAGCAGCTTGAGCGCGTTGACCAGGGCCGGCGGTGTCCCCCGCCGTGTCCGGTGCGCCTCGCGCACCGCCTCGCGGGCCCGGTCCTGCTCCGAGATCGTCACCGCTTCACCTCCCGTGCCGTGTCGCCGACCATGTGCCGCCCCATCCGGGAGATGAACGCGAGGCCGACCAGCATGACGATCACGAAGGTGACGGTGGACAGCGCGCTCGCGTACCCGAGGCGGGGCTCGGCGACGAGGAAGCGCTGCGCGTACACCGACAGTGTCGCCAGCGAGTTGGAGTACCCGGCGAACACGTACGCGAAGTCGAACATGCGCAGCGCGTCCACCGTGCGGAACAGCAGCGCCACCACGATCGCGGGGCGCAGCAGCGGCAGCGTGACGGACCGGAAGCGCTGGAGCACCCCGGCGCCGTCCATCTTGGCCGCCTCGTAGTAGTCCTTGGGGATCGTCTGGAGCCCGGCCAGCAGCAGCAGGGCCACGAACGGCGCGGTCTTCCACACGTCCGCGGCGATGATGCCGACCATGGACCACGCCGGGTCGCGCAGCCAGTTGACGTCGGTGCCGAGCACCGCGTTCACGAACCCCGGGTTGTGGTCGAACATGTACCGCCACACCTGGGCGGCGACGGCGGTGGGGATCACCCACGGCACCAGGATCACCGCCCGGGTGAGGCCGCGGCCGACGAACGCCTGGTGCATGATCAGCGCGAAGCCCAGTCCGATCACGAACTCCAGTGTCACCGAGGCCACGGTGAAGACCAGGGTGTTGAGCGCCGCGTTGTAGAAGCCGGGGTCGGTGAGGGCCCGCGCGTAGTTGCCGAACCCCGTGAAGTCCTGGTTGAAGCCCCGGATCTCGTAGAGGCTCATCAGGACGGCGTAGAAGACCGGGAAGAGCGCGATGACGGCCATGAAGGCGAACGAGGGGGCCAGGAAGATCCTCCCCATGGCCCGTTCGCCCAGGCCGTGGCCCGGGTTCCGGCGGGGCCCCCGGCCGCCGCCCCGGGAGGTCCGGCCTCCCCCGCTTCCTCCGTCCCCGCCCCCGCGCGGCCGGGGCACCCGGCCCGTGCGGTCCTGCGCCGTGTGTCCGCTGCTCTGTCGTGTCGCCATGTCCTACTCCTGCCGGAGGGCGTCGTCCGCGGCGCGTTCCACGGCCTCCAGGGCGGGCCCGGGATCGGCCTGGCCCAGGAAGGCGGGGTGGAGCTCGTCCTGGATCGCCAGGGAGAGCGAGTTGTACCCCGGGACCGGGGGCCGGGCGTGCGCCGCGGCCAGGATGTCGCCGAGCATCCGGAAGTTCGGGTCCTCCGAGTCCTCGTAGACCGACTCCATGGTGGGCGGCAGGCTGTTCTCGGCCAGCAGGGCCTGGGCCCCGGGGTCGGTGGCCGCCCACAGGACGAACTCGCGGGCCACCTCCTTCTCGTCGCTGAGAGTGCTCACGGCGTTGTTGAGCCCGCCCAGGGCGCTGGTGGTGCCCTCGCCGTCGAAGGTCGGCAGCGGGGCCACGGCGAAGTCGTCCGCGACCGCGCTCTCCTCTCCGGCCTCGCCCGACAGCAGCGGCACGGCGTAGGGCCAGTTGCGCATGTACACCGCCTCACCGGCCTGGAACAGGGCCCGGGCGTCGTCCTCCACCATGGAGTCGTAGCCCTCGGCGTAGAAGCCGGTGGCGTGGGCCCGGGTCATGAAGTCCAGGGCGGTGGAGGCGGCGTCGCCCTCCAGGAAGGTGCTCCGGGTCTGCCCTTCGTCGAACAGCTCGCCCCCCGCGGCCCAGAACAGCTCCAGGTAGCTGACGACGAACCCCTCGTAGCGGTCCCCCTGGCCGACGAAGCCGGAGATCCCCGCCTCCTCGGCGGCCTCCGTCCCGGTCTCGTACAGCTCCTCCCAGGTCCGGGGCGGCTCGTCGATGAGGTCGGTGCGGTAGTAGAGGAAGGCCCCGTTGGAGGAGTACGGGAGGGCGAAGAGCTCCTGTCGCCACTGGGCGGTGTCGACGGCGCCGGGCAGGCTCACCCCCTCGACCTCCGGGCGCAGGTCCTCCAGGCTCTCGATGTAGCCGAAGTCGGCGAACTCGCCCGTCCAGATCACGTCGAGCCCCAGGACGTCGAACTGCCCCGCCCGGCTCTGGAGGTCCTGGAACATGGCCTGGCGCTGCTCGTCGGCGGTGGGCGCCAGGAAGAAGACCTCCACCTGGCGGTCGGGGTGGGTCTCGTTCCACAGGGCGGCGACCTGCTCGTGGGCGGCCCGGTCGGCGCCGGTGACGGCCCAGACGATCCGGGGGTCGTCCGCCAGGCCGGCCCCTCCGCCCTCCTGCCCCGGCGGCGCGCCGCACCCGGACGACAGGACCATCAGCAGGGCGGCGGCTCCGGCCGCGAGCGGACGCGCGGCCCGCGTCCGGCGCCCCCGCGGTCCGCGGCCCGGCAGGAAGAACATGGGCCTCTCCTTCCACTCCCGGTGACGGTACGCGTTCGGTCGAGCGTGTTCTGGAGTCATCTCCCCGGAAACGGCACGGAAACATCCTCGCGCGCGGTGTGGAAAAGCGAGGGCAAGTCTTCGCACGGGGTTCGGACGGAAAAGGCGGCCCGCGGGACGGCGGTGGCGGCGGGCCGCGGACCCGGTCCCCGACCGGGCCCGCGGTGTGTCAGGCGCCGTGGGCCGCGGGGACGTCCAGGACCCAGGTCAGGCCGAAGCGGTCCCGGAGCATGCCGTAGGCCCGCGCCCACGCGGACTCCCCCAGGGGCTGCACGACGGCGGCGCCCTCGCTCAGCTTCTCCCAGTACCCGGCGACCTCCTCGACCGAGTCGCCGCGCACCGACACGAAGTAGGGCCGCTCCCCCGGGCTCCACGGGGTGTGCCCTGGCACGTCGTAGGCCATCAGGCGGAAGCCCGCGGGGGACTCCACCTGCCCCCACATGACCTGGTCGGCCTCGGCCTCGTCGGTGACACCGCCGGCGTCCCGGTAGGTGGTCACGGCGAGGTCGCCGCCGAACACGTCCCGGTAGAACTCCAGCGCCGCGCGGGCGTCGCCCCGGAAGTTGGCATGGGTCGTCGTGGTGATGGACATGGTCGCTCCCTTGTTCCGGGCCGCCGTCCGGCGGCCCCGCGGACAAGGTCGCAGGGGAAGCGGACAGGGGGTGGCCTCTTCCCCCGGCAGGATCAGGGCGTGCAGAAGACCTCCGTGCGGCTGCTGAAGCTGCTCTCGCTCCTCCAGGTCCGCCGGGACTGGCCGGGCCCCCTGCTGGCCGAGCGGCTGGACGTCAGCCCGCGCACCGTGCGCCGCGACGTCGACAGGCTGCGCGAGCTCGGCTACCCCGTGGCGTCCGCCAAGGGCCCCGACGGCGGCTACCGGCTGGACGCGGGCGCCGATCGGCCCCCGCCGATGTTCGACGACGGGCAGGCGACCGTCCTGGCCCTGGCGCTGCGGCTGGCGGCGGCCGACCCCGAGGGCTCCGACCTGGCGGAGGACGCGGTGCGCGCCCTGCACACCGTCCGCGGTCTCGTGCCCGCCCGGCTGCGCCGCCGGATCGACACCCTGGACGCCTCGGCGGCCGAGGACCCCGGGTCCCGGCCGCCGGTCGGCGGCGGCGTCTTGGCCGCGCTGGGCTCGGCCGTGCACGCCCGCGAGGTGCTGCGCTTCGACTACGCCGCACCGGGTCGGGACGACGGTCCCCTCGGGCCCCCGCCGCGCCGGGTGGAGCCCCACCACCTGGTGGCCCGGGGCGGGCGCTGGTACCTGTTGGCCTGGGACCTGGACCGCGGCGACTGGCGCACCTTCCGGGCGGACCGCATCACACCACGCCCGCCCACCGGTCCCCGGTTCTCCCCGCGCGAGCCGCCGGGCGGGGACGCCGCGGCCTTCGTCGCCGCCCGGTTCCGGGGCGCGGACGGGACGGGCGTCCCGCCCTGCCGCGGCGAGGTGCTCCTCGACCTGCCCGCGGCCGCGGCGGCCCCCTACATCGGCGACGGCACCGTCGAGGAGGCGGGCCCGGACCGGTGCCGGCTCGTCCTGTACTCGTGGTCGTGGACGGGCCTGGCCGCGGCGGTCGGCCGGTTCGACGCCGGGTTCGAGGTCGTCGGTCCGGACGAACTGGCGGACGCCTGCGCCCGCCTGGCCGACCGCTGCACGGCGGCCACCCGCCGGAGAGCGGGCGGCGCCCTCTGAACCACGCAGCGCCCCCGCGCCGCCGGACCGTCCAGGGGCGGATCCCCGGTCGCCGGTGGCCCCGTGTCGGTGCCCGCGGCGATGATGGCACCACGGACCGGACCCGGAGGAGACCATGGCGATCGAGAGCCTGCACAGGATGTCGGACTCGCCCCACGTGGCGTGCGTCTGGCGGGGGCGGGCGTCGGGGTTCGAGGCCATGACCTCGGTCGCGACGTCCACCTGGGAGCTCGTGTTCTGGGAGGAGGGGGGCCGCGGGCACGCGGCCGTCCGCGGGCCCGAGACCGCCGCGTCCAGCGTGGAGCTGGCGGGCGACTCGGAGTCGCTGGGCATCACCTTCGCGCACGGGACCGTGCTGCCGCACCTGCCGCGGCTGGTCGACTCGGCCGTGGAGAGCCCGCACGTCACAGAGCGCACGTTCGTGCTGGGCGGCCGGGAGTGGGAGGTCCCGGGCTTCGACGACGCCGAGGCCCTGGTGGCACGGCTGGCGCGGGCGGGGGTGATCTCCCGCGACCCCCTCGTGGACGAGGTGGTCTGGGGCGGGATCGCACGGGTGGGGACCCGGTCGGTGCAGCGGCGCGTCGCGGCCGCCACCGGGCTCACCCAGGGGGCGATCCGGCAGATCGAACGCGCCCGGGAGGCGGCGCTGCTCCTCGGCGAGGGCACCGCGCCGCTGGACGTGGTGCACCGGCTGGGCTACTACGACCAGCCGCACCTGGCCCGCTCGCTCCAGCGGTTCATCGGGCGGACGGCCACCCAGTTGCAGGAGGGGCGGGGGACGATGTCGCTTCTGTACAAGACCGGGCCCCCGGCCGGTTCCTAGTCTGGGGTCACAGCGGTGGGAGGCCACCGCGGACGACAGAAGGGCTGGACATGTCCGAGGGAACGGTCACCTCCGCCGACGGCACCGTCATCGCGTACAGCGCGTGGGGCGAGGGCGATCCGATCGTCATCATCGACGGGGCGACCGCGCACCGCGCGACGACCCCGGAGAACGCGGCGGTCGCGGAGCTGCTCGCCGACGGCTTCAGGGTGGTCAACCACGACCGGCGCGGCCGGGGCGCCAGCGGCGACACCGCGCCGTACACGGTGGAGCGCGAGTTCGAGGACCTGGCGGCGGTGATCGACAGGGAGGGCGGCGGGCGGCCCGTGACGGTGTTCGGCTGGTCCTCGGGCGGGCACCTGGCGCTCAACGCGGCGCAGGCGGGCGTGCCCGTCGCGCGGCTGGTGCTGTTCGAGCCGCCGGTCGTCGTCGACGACTCCCGACCGCCGCTGCCGGACGACTACGTCGAGCGGCTCGACGCGGCCGTGGCCGCCGGACGGCCGGGGGACGCGGTGGAGCTGTTCATGACGGCGGCCGTGGGGATGCCGCCGGAGTTCCTCGGCGACGTGCGCGGGAGCGAGATGTGGCCCGGGTTGGAGGCGATCGCGCACACGATCGCCTACGACGGCCGCAACCTCGGCGACACCATGTCCGGCCGGCCGCTGCGCGCCGACCTGTGGGACGGGGTCGACGTCCCGGTGCTGGTCCTGCACGGCGACCGGACCTGGCCCTTCCTCGCCGCGGGCGCGCGGGCGGTCGCCGGGCACCTGCCGACCGCCACCCTCCAGGTGGTGCCGGGCGAGAACCACAGCGCCGCGCCGGAGGTGCTCGCGCCCGTGCTGCGGGCGTTCGCCGGGAAGGAGGGCTGACATGGGACGGCTCGTGGTGACCGAGTTCGTCTCGCTGGACGGTGTCGCCGAGGCGCCGGGCGGCGAGGACTTCAGGTACCCGAACTGGAGCTTCGAGGTGGACCGCGGGGAGGGGGAGAAGTTCAAGGAGGACGAGGCGTTCGGGGCGCGGGCGCTGCTGCTGGGGCGCCGGACCTACGAGGGGTTCGCGTCCGCCTGGCCCGAGTACGAGGGGGCGCTCGCGGACAAGTACAACGGGATGCCCAAGTACGTCGTCTCGAACACGCTCACCGAGCCGCGGTGGAACAACACGACGGTGCTCTCGGGGGACCTCGTATCGGAGGTGACGGCGCTGAAGGAGGAGGTGGACGGCGAGATCTCCGTCCCGGGCAGCCTCTCCCTGGTGCGGGGCCTGGTCGGGCACGACCTCGTGGACGAGATCCGGCTCATGACCTTCCCCCTCCTCCTGGGGCACGGCCGCAGGCTGTTCGGCGAGACCGCCGACAAGTCGGCCTGGAGGCTCGCCGAGGCGACGGTCTACGGGGACGGCGTGCTGGTGACGGTCCACCGCCGCGCCCGCTGACCCGCTCGGGCGCGGCGGCCGGTCCTCACCCGCGCGCCGACCGGGTGAGGACCTCGGCCCCGTCCTCGGTGATGGCGACCGTGTGCTCGCTGTGCGCCGTCCGGCAGCCCGTCGCGCTCCGCAGCGTCCACCCGTCGGCGTCGGTGACGAGCCGGTCGGTGTCCTGCATGACCCACGGCTCCAGCGCCAGCATCAGGCCGGGGCGCAGCTTGTACCCGGTGCCGCGCCGCCCGGTGTTGGGGACGTGCGGGTCCTGGTGCATGGTCGAGCCGATGCCGTGGCCGCCGAACTCGGTGTTGATCGGGTATCCGGCCTCCCGGAGGACCGAGCCGATGGCGTGGGAGATGTCGCCGATGCGGGCCCCGGGCCCGGCGACGGCGATCCCCGCCTCCAGCGCGCGCTCGGTCGCGTCGATCAGCGCGACGCTCTCCGGGGGCCGCGACTCGCCCACGATGAAGCTGATGGCGGCGTCGGCGGCGACGCCGTCCACGGAGACGGCCAGGTCCAGGGACAGCAGGTCGCCGTCGGCGAGGGCGTAGTCGTGGGGCCGCCCGTGGAGCACGGCGTCGTTGACGCCCGTGCAGATGTAGTGGCCGAACGGCCCGCGCCCGAAGGAGGGCGCGTAGTCGACGTAGCAGGACTGCGCCCCGGCCTCGAGGATCATCTCCCGGGCCCACCGGTCGATGTCCAGGAGGTTCGTGCCGACCTCGCAGCGGCTCCGCAGCGTCCGCAGGATGTCCCCGACCAGGGCGCCGGTGACTCCGGCCCGGGCCAGCTCGGTGGGGTTGAGGATCTCGATCATGGGGCGCCCTTCCCGCGTCTCAAATAACTATACCGGCCATACTATACCGCTCCACGGGTTCGAGGGTCCTCGCGCCGCCGTTCTCAGGCCGATCCGCTCCGGCGTTCGTCCCGCCGCCTCACCAGCTCCTCGACCGCGCTGGGCAGGGTCGTCTCGAAGTCGATGAGCTTGGCCCAGGTGGGGGTGATGACGATCCGCACCATGCCGTCGTAGAGCGAGCGGACCTCGGCCTCCCACTCGACGCGCTGCTCGGGCGTCATCTCGTAGGTGCCGTTCATCCGGAGGTACTCCTCCGGGATGCCGTCGACCTCGTCCAGTTCGGCGCGCCCGCGGAGGAGCAGGATCCTGGGCGGGTGGACCTCGGTGTCGATGGTCAGGGCGACCATGGGGTTCACCCGCAGCGAGCGCAGCTTCGGGGCGTTCTTCGTGGTGCACAGGACGATCTCGGAGCCGTTCCAGGTGAACGCGATCGGGATGCTGCGCGGCGTGCCGTCCGTGGCGACGTAGGCCAGGCGCGTGATGTCGCGGGCCAGCAGCTCCCGGCTGACGGGTCGGTCCAGGATCTCGGCGATCTCGTTCGGTCGCATGACGGTCACCCCTTCGTCGGTGTCCCCACTCCTACCCGGGGACGGAGCCCCCGCCCCTTCCCGACACCCGAACCGCACACCACCGAGATCCCCCGACGCCCCACCACAGCGGGCCACCTCGAAGAAACCCCCGCGGGCACAGCCCGCACACGATGCAAGACCGCCCACCGCCAAGGTCCCCCGACTCACGCGGCCCCGCCACAACGGACCGTCTCGGAGAAGACCCCCCGGGCGCAGCCCGCACACGATGTAAGACCAGGCACCGCCGAGGCCCCCGACTCACGCGGCCCCGCCACAGGGGGTCACCTCGGGGGGTTCGGGGGGTCTCCCCCCGGCAGGCACGACGAAGACGACCCTGCGAGCGCGTCCAACGCGCGAGCAGGGTCGTCTGAGAGTCGAGTGGAGCTATGGGGATTCGAACCCCAGACCTCCTCCATGCCATGGAGGCGCGCTACCAACTGCGCCATAGCCCCTTGTGGGAGTCGGACCTCGCACTGTCGTGCGCTGCCGACTCCCACACCATAGCGGAATCCGGTGCGAACGTCGAAACGGATTACGCGTCGTCGCTGAGCACGACGGGCTCGGGCAGGCTCGCCGCGTTGTGCTCCATGAGCCTCCAGTGCCCCCGGCGCTGCTGGAGCACCGACCAGCAGCAGTTGCTGAGCGGTCCGAGGATCTCGCGCTGCTCGTCGGGGATCCCCAGCATCCGGGAGATGCCCACGCGCAGCGCCGCCCCGTGGCTGACCACGACCAGCAGCCCCCCTTCGGGGGTGCGTGCCAGCGCCTTGCCCACCGCCGTGTGCATGCGGTCCCCGACCTCGGCGATCGGCTCGCCGTCGGGGATGTCCATGCGCGGGTGCCGGTCGGGCCAGCGCTCGGCCAGCTCCTTGCCGGTGAACCCCTCCCAGGATCCGCCGAACCGTTCGCGCAGGCCCTTGTCGAACTCGACGGGCAGTCCCGTCGCGCGGGCGAGGTAGCCCGCGGTGTCGGCGGCCCGTTTGAGGTCGGAGGCCACGATCAGGTCGGGTTCCAGGGTCGCGAGCAGCCGCCCCGCCCGGTCGGCCTGGGCGTGCCCCACCTTGTCGAGTTCGATGTCGGTCTGGCCCTGGAAGCGGTTCTCCATGTTCCACGCGGTACGGCCGTGCCGCCAGAACAGCACGCGACGGGTGTCGGTCACCTTGGTGCGTCTCTCCACTCGGGGGTGTTCCGGGGGCCTGCTACTGCTCGTCGAGCGGGGTGCGCTCGGCGCCGCGGGCGTTCTCGGGCAGTTCGATGGTCGGGCAGTCCTTCCACAGCCGCTCCAGGCCGTAGTACCCGCGCTCCTCCTCGTGCTGGATGTGCACGACGATGTCGGCGTAGTCCAGCAGCACCCAGCGGCCGTCGCGCTCGCCCTCGCGGCGGACGGGCTTGGCGCCCGCCTTGAGGCGCAGCTGGTCCTCGATCTCGTCGACGATCGCGCGGACCTGGCGGTCGTTGGGCGCCGAGCAGAGCACGAAGGCCTCGGTGATGACGAGCTGCTCGCTGACGTCGTAGGCGATGATCTCCTGGGCGAGCTTGTCGGAGGCGGCCTCGGCGGCGACCTTGACCATTTCCAGCGCCCTGTCGGTGGCTGTCACGTTGTGCTTGCTGCCTTTCAGCTTTCTCGGTAAAGCCCGGTCTTGTTGATGTAGCGGACGATGCCGTCCGGGACCAGGTACCAGATGGGCTCGCCCTTGCGGACGCGCTCGCGGCACTCGGTCGAGGAGATGGCCAGTGCGGGGACCTCCACCAGGGAGACCTTGCCCTCGGGCAGTCCCGAGTCGCTGAGCCGGTGACCGGGCCGGTTACAGCCTACGAAATGCGCGAGCTCGAAAAGTTCGTCCGCGTTGTGCCAGCCCAGGATGGCACCCAGGGCGTCGGCCCCGGTGATGAAGAACAGCTCCACTTCGGGGCCGTAGGCGGCCCGCAGTTCGCGCAGTGTGTCGATCGTGTAGGTGGGCCCCTCGCGGTCGATCTCGATGCGGTCGACCCGGAACTGCGGGTTCTCCGCCGTGGCGATGACCGTCATCAGGTAGCGGTCCTCGGGCGGGGTGACCTTCTCCGGGTCCTTCTGCCAGGGTCTGCCCGTGGGGACGAACACCACCTCGTCGAGTTCGAAGAGGTGGGCGACCTCACTGGCCGCGACGAGGTGGCCGTGGTGGATGGGGTCGAAGGTGCCGCCCATGATGCCGACGCGGGGGGGCCGTCCCCGCTGTCCGTTGTCCTCGTGCACCACTCGACTGCTCCGTTCCTCGGTCCGGCGTGCCGGAATCGGCCAACCGAGATTAGCCGACGCCGCCGGAGGACACCGCCCCCGTCCCCCGGTGCACAGGCACAACGACGGTGCGCCCCGCTTCCTTCCCGCGGGCCGGGGCGGGCCCCGTCCCTGAGGCGCCCCCGGGATCCCCCTGACCTTCCCCCGATACCGCCGACGTCCCGTCCCCCTCTCCGGCCGCCCCCTTCACCGCCGCCGCCTCGGGTTCCGCACCGGCTCCCTCCGGGGTCCGCGCCCCCGCCCGGGAAACGCGTCATATCTCGTTGCCTCGAAACCGTGGCCAAGCGCGACCCCGGCGCATAGCATGCCGGTATGTCCAACTCACCAGATCGCGTCCGTGTCCGGCTCTCCGACATCTCGCCCCGCGCCTACGAGCATCCCGCCGACCGCGGCGCCCTGGTCGCGTTGCGCTCCCTACGCGGGTTCGACGAGGTCTTCAAACGCCTTTCCGGCCTGTTCAACGAGCGCGCCCTGCGCCTGATGTTCCTGTCCAGTGCGGTCCGCGTCGGCCCCACGCAGTTCCCGCACGTGTACGACTACGTGCGCGACGCCGCCTACGTCCTGGACATGGACGAGGTGCCCGAGCTCTACATCCAGATGAACCCCAAGCCCAACGCCATGGCGATCGGCAGTCACAAGCCGTTCATCGTCATGACCACGGGCCTGTTCGACCTCCTGGAGGCCGACGAGCAGCGGTTCGTCATCGGCCACGAGGTCGGCCACATCCTCAGCGGCCACGCCGTGTACCGCACCATGCTGCTGGCCCTGATCCGGCTGGCCACCCGGGTGGCGTGGGTGCCGCTGGGCTACATCGGCCTCCAGGCCATCGTGGCCGCGCTGGAGGAGTGGTACCGCAAGTCCGAGCTGTCCTGCGACCGCGCGGGCATCCTCGCCGCCCAGGACCCCGAGGCGGGCAAGCGCGCGCTGATGAAGCTGGCGGGCGGCTCGCGCCTGGCCGAGATGAACCCGGACTCGTTCCTGGAGCAGGCCCGCGAGTACGAGAGCGGCGGCGACGCCCGGGACGGCCTGCTCAAGCTGCTCAGCCTGGTCGGGCAGACCCACCCGTTCGCGGTGGTGCGCATGGCCGAGCTCGACCGCTGGGTGAAGGAGGGCTCCTACCAGCGCATCCTCAACGGCGACTACCCGCGCCGCTCCACCGACAAGGACGCCCGGGTCGGCGAGGAGGCGCGCAACGCCGCCAAGTCGTACAAGGAGTCGTGGGAGCGCACCGGCGACCCGCTGCTGGGCACCCTGCGCGACGTCGCGGGCAGCGCGGCCAGCGCGGGCGGGAAGATCTTCGACACGGTGGCCGACCGCTGGCGCAACGGGTCGGCCGGCCAGAACCGGAACTCCGACAACTAGGCCCCGCGGGGCGGATGGACGGGGGCGGCCCGGCGGGCCGCCCCTTCGCCCTTTCCGGGCCCGGCCGGGCGCCCCGCCCGGTCAGACCCCCAGGTGGGAGCGGACCTCGCCCCAGGCGGCGTGCCCAGGGTCGATGACGGCGAAGTGGTCGGCCCCCGCCGGCTCCCGGTACTCCACCCGGTCGCCCGCCGCCCGGGCCGCCGCCGTGTAGTCGCGGCTGTGCTCGACCGGGACCCGCTGGTCCGCGTCGCCGTGCACCACCAGCTGCGGCCGTCCGATCGGGACCCGGTGCAGCGGCGAGGACTCCGTGTACGCCCCCGCGCCGGGGCGCGGCCCCAGGAACGGTCCGACCGCCCCCTCGCCGAGCCCCGCCCGGGCGCAGCGCTCCAGGTCGGTGATGGGCGCCAGGGCGACCACCCCGGTGACCGGGGTGCCGGGGTCCAGGGCGTTGAGCAGGGCGAGGTGGCCGCCCGCGGAGTGGCCGACGGCCGTCACCCGGGCGCCGTCGTACCGCTCGGGCGCCGCGCGCAGGGCGCGGCCGATCCACCGCAGGGCCGCGTTCACGTCGTCGAGGGTCTGCGGCCAGCCTCCGCCGTCCTCCCCCGTGCGCCGGTACTCGACGTTCCACACCGCCCACCCCGCCGCGGTGAGGTCGCGGGCGAGCGGGTCCATCAGGGAGGCGTCGTGCAGGTCGCGCCACCAGCCGCCGTGCAGCAGCACGGCCACCGGGGCGGGGCCCGTCCCCCCGTCCGCGGGGTCCCATCGGTGGGCGATCCCGCTGGGGTGGTCGCCGTAGCGTTCGGTGGTGGGCATGGGGTCTCCTCGCGACGCCGTCGTCGCCCGCACCGTAGCAGGCCGCGGACGGGGATCGGCGCCGCCGGCACTGTGCCGGCGGCGCCGATGCGCGTGGAGGGGTACCGCTGTCCTCGGTCCTAGAAGGCCGGGCCGGCGGCCATGGCCTCGTCGACGGTCTCGGCGCGGGCGGCCTCGACCTCCTCGACCAGGCCCTCCTGGTGCGCCTCGAACTCCTCCGTCACGGCGGTGCTGAAGGAGCGCAGCGCCACCTCCTGGGTGAGGATGTCACCGCGCACGCGGTTGTTGTCGCCGACCTGGGCGGTCGGGGTGTTGCCCGACGCGGCCAGGTCGCCGCCGATGATGTTGTTGTCGATGTAGGCGCCACCGGAGATGCCGGTGACGGTCAGCGTGCCGTCGATGTAGTTGACCGACGAGCAGAAGCCCTCCTGCTCGCCCGCCCCGACGGCCACCGGGCCGGCGCCGTCGGTGTAGGACGCCGCGCCGAGGACCTCGCTGTCGCAGAGGATGCCGCCGCCGGTGGAGCCGCTGACGGTCAGGGCGCCGCGCACGACGGAGTCGTAGATGTCGACGTACTCGACGCCGGTGCCCTTGACGGCACCGCCGACCCGGGAGCCCTCGACGTAGACGGCGCCGGTCTCGGCGTTGATGCTCTTGACGGAGGAGTCGACGACGAACGCGAAGCCGTCGTTGGCCGCGCCCTCGACCGGCACGGTGCGCAGCGCCTCACCGGCGGTGCTGTCCTCCAGGTAGCTGCCGTACGAGCCGCGGTTGACGACGCGGCCGTCGACGGTGGTCTCGGAGGCGTCGAAGTAGCCGTCCTGCTGGACGATCACCTGGCCCTGGATCTCACCGCCCAGGATGTGCAGGTTCGCGCCCTTGCGGACGGTGACGTCGCCCTGGATGACGGTGCCGTCCAGGAAGCAGCTCTTGCCGGCGGGGACCGCGAGGTCCGTGGGCAGCGTGACGGCGCCGCCGTGGCCCGAGCAGAGCGTGACCAGGTCCGCCTGGGCGGGAGCGGCCATGAGCGTGACACCGCCGACGGCCAGGGCTGCCGTGGCCGCGGCCGCGACCGAGCTCCGGATCTTCATGCGGGGGGATTCCTTTCGTCGTGACCGTGGGGGTGACGCTCCCGGGGTGCTTCGAGCGGGGTAAGAGCGTCGTGAGACACCCCAGTGAAATTACCGACCTCTCGTCGCTTTGGGAATACTCGCTGAGAGAAGATTCGCTTCTGTCCAGGTTTCCTCTGGGAAAACGTTCCAGGTGACAACGGAGGCCGGGCACGATCGGCGACCGGCCCCGGCGGACCGGTCCGGACACGCCGCGGGCCGCCCCCGGACGCCGTCCGGAGGCGGCCCGCACGGGCGGCGGCGGCTCACTTCACATGGCCGTCACCGGTCACGACGTACTTGGTCGAGGTCATCTCGGTCAGGCCCATCGGACCGCGGGCGTGCAGTTTCTGCGTGGAGATTCCGATTTCCGCGCCGAAACCGAATTCACCGCCGTCGGTGAACCGGGTGGAGGCGTTGACCATGACCGCGGCCGCGTCCACCCGGGACACGAAGTACCGGGAGGTCTTCAGGGAGTCGGTGACGATGGCCTCGGTGTGCTTGGTGGAGTAGCGGCGGATGTGCGCCAGCGCCTCGTCCACGGTGGGCACGACCCGGACCGCCAGGTCCAGGGACAGGTACTCCGTGGCCCAGTCCTCCTCGGTGGCCTCCACGACCTCGGCGGGCGACCCGTGGGCCGCGGCGACCTCGCGCACCCGGGCGTCGCCGTGCACGGTCACCCCGGCCTCCGCGAGCCCGGCCAGCACCCGCGGCAGGAACTCCTCGGCGACGGCCTCGTGCACCAGCAGGGTCTCGGCGGAGTTGCACACCGAGCAGCGCTGGGCCTTGGCGTTGACGGTGATGGCCACCGCCTTGTCGAGGTCGGCCTCGGCGTCCACGTACACGTGGCACAGGCCCTCCCCGGTCTCGATGACCGGGACGGTGGAGTCGCGGACCACGGCCTGGATGAGGGAGCCGCCGCCGCGCGGGATGAGGACGTCGACCAGGCCGCGGGCGCGCATCAGCGCCAGGGAGGACTCCCGGGTGCGGCCGGGCACCAGCTGCACGGCGTCGACGGGGACCCCGGTGCCGGCCAGGGCGTCGCGGATGACGCCGACGATGGCGGTGTTGGAGTCGTAGGCCGAGGAGGAGCCGCGCAGCAGGGCGGCGTTGCCGCTCTTGAGGCACAGGGCGGCGGCGTCCACGGTGACGTTGGGGCGGCCCTCGTAGATGATGCCGACCACGCCCAGCGGAACACGGATCTGGCGCAGGTCCAGGCCGTTGGGGAGCACCCCGCCGCGCACGGACTCGCCCACCGGGTCGGGCAGCTCGACGATCTCCCGGACGGCGTCGGCGATCGCCTCGATGCGCTGCGGGGTCAGCGTGAGGCGGTCGATCATGGCCTCGGAGGTGCCGTCCTCGCGGGCCCGCGCCACATCCTGGGCGTTGGCGGCCGTGATCTCGTCGGCCCGCTTGACCAGGGCGTCGGCGATCGCCTCCAGGGCCGCGTCCTTGACCGCCCGGCTGAGCGGGGCGAGGTCGGCCGCCGCGTCCCCCGCACGTTCGGCTACCGCGCGGACCTCGCGCTCGATGTCACTCATGGCGTTACTCTCTCGGGATCGGGGAGGGCCCCGCACGCCCGGGTCCTGCCGCGTCGAAGGACCGGGCCGGGGTGAGGCTCCAGCCTATCCGCCCGGCCCCCGCACCGCTCGGAGAATTCCACGGGGTGGGACGGCGCCCGGTCCGGCCCCGGGGCCGGACCGGGCGCGCGGGTTCAGGTCCAGCCGTAGCGGCTGCGCAGGACGTCGGCGACCAGCCAGAAGACCTTCTCCTCCAGGATGGCGGCCTCGCGGCGGATGTCGTCCTCGTCGAACTCGAACAGGCGGTCCACCCGCAGGAAGGAGTCGCGGCCCTCGCGGTCCCAGGGGCCCGAGCCGATGGGCAGCCAGTCCTGGCGCTCCCACTGCTCGGGGCGCTGGGAGGACAGCATCAGCCCGTGCAGGCGGCGGCCCCGGCGGCCCACCACCAGCAGCGGCCGGTCCTTGCCCCGCGAGGGGTCCTCCTCGAAGGGGACCCAGGTCCACACGATCTCGCCCGCGTCGGCCAGACCGTCCCGTTCGGGGGCGTAGACGAGCCTGGTGGCGCTCTCCGAGGTGGGGATCTCACGTACCTCGCCGCGGTGGGGGTGGTCGTCGCTGCGGTGCATCGTCCGTTCGCTCATCCCCGCATGATAGGGCCCGGGTCGGGCGCGGGCGCCCGTGCGCGGGACCGGCCCGGGGCCGCCGAACGGCGTTCACTAGGATCGTGGGCACGGCGCCCCGCCGCGAGCCGGGGCGCCCGCTGACGGACCCGGCCCGGCGCACCGGGTTCCCGTCGTTCGACAGCGGACCGATGGAACACGGAGCCGGATATGACCACCTCCCCCACCCCCCGCACCGTGCTGGTGACCGGCGGCGCCTCCGGACTGGGCGCGGCCCTGGTCGCGGAGTTCCGCGCGCGGGGCGACCGCGTCCTGGCGACCGACCTGGCGGAAGGGGCCCCCGCGGGCCTGCCCGCCGGAGCCGACTACCTGCGCCTGGACGTCACCTCCGACGACGACTGGGCCGGCGCCCTGGCCTGGGTCGAAGAGCACTGGGGCGGCCTGGACGTCCTGGTCAACAACGCCGGGGTCGCCGCGGGGGGCCGCATCGACGTCCTGGGCATGGACGACTGGCGCTGGATCACCGAGATCAACCTGTTCGGCGTGGTGCGGGGCTGCCGCACCTTCACCCCGCTGTTCAAGCGCCGGGGGTCGGGCCACATCGTCAACACCGCCTCGGCCGCCGGGCTCGTCCACCCGCCCGCGATGAGCTCCTACAACGCCACCAAGGCGGCCGTGGTCGCGCTCAGCGAGACCCTGCTCCACGAGCTCCACCCGTTCGGGGTGCGGGTGTCGGTGGTGTGCCCCTCGTTCTTCCGCACCAACCTGGCGTCGTCGCTGCGCGGCAGCGACCCGGAGGTGGAGCGCAGCGCGGTCGCGCTCATCAACGGGTCGCACCTGGGCGCCGAGGACATCGCCGCCCGCGTGGTGCGGGCCGTGGACCGGGGCACCCACCTCATCCTCCCCGACGCGCAGGCCAGGGGCGCGTTCTTGGCCAAGCGGCTGGCCCGCCCCCTGTACGACCGGGCCATGCGGGCGGTGGCCGGGCAGATGCTCAAGCGCGTCGGCGGCGCCACCCCGAAGGAGCGGGCGTGAGCAGGGGGACCGTCGTCATCACCGGGGCCAGCTCGGGGCTGGGGGCCGAGATGGCCCGCCAGTTCGCCGCGCTCGGCTACGACCTGGGCCTGTGCGCCCGGCGCACGGACCGGCTGGAGGGGCTGCGCGGGGAGATCGCCGCCGCCCACCCCGGCCGGCGCGTGGTGCTCAGGGCCCTGGACGTCACCGACGACGGGGCCGTCTTCCGGGTCTTCGGCGAGTTCGCCGCCGAGCTGGGCTCCGTGGACCGGGTGGTCGTCAACGCCGGGCTGGGCAAGGGCGCGGCACTGGGCACCGGCCGGTTCGACGCCAACCGGCAGACCGCCATGACGAACTTCGTGGGCGCGCTGGCCCAGGTGGAGGCGGCCCTGGAGATCTTCCGGGAGCAGGGCCGCGGCCACCTGGTGGTGATCTCGTCCATGTCAGCGCTGCGCGGCATGCGCCGGTCCATGACCGTCTACGCCGCCACCAAGGCGGGCGTGTCCGCCCTCGCCGAGGGGGTGCGGGCCGAGGGCGTCCCGGGCGTGGACGTGTCGGTCGTCCACCCCGGCTACATCCGCTCCGAGATGAACGAGCGGGTCGAGCAGAGGACCCGGTTCATGGTCGACACCCGGACCGGGGTGCGCGCCATGGTCGCGGCCATCGAGAAGCGCAGGGCCAAGGCGTACGTCCCCGCCTGGCCGTGGGCGCCGATCGGGTTCCTGATGAAACGGCTGCCGCTGTCGGTGGTGCGGCGCCTGACCTGACCCCGCGCCCGCGGCGCCCGGTCCGGCGCCGGGCTCCGCGGGCGCTCACAGGTCCCGGACGGTCCGCAGGATCTCGGCCCGCGCCGGGCCGCCCTCGGGGACGGGGACCAGCGGGTAGACGTGGAAGGCGTCCTCCTCCTCGCTGAGCCGGACCGTACCCCCGACCTCGGCCACCAGGTCCCGCAGCCGGCGGGTGTCCGGCAGCAGCACGTCGCGCGTGCCGATGTAGAGGTCCATGGGCGGCAGGGTCGCCAGCTCCCCGTACACCGGGCTCAGCCGGGGCAGGGACAGGTCGTCGCCGCCCGACCAGGACTTCGCCGCCTCCAGCATCCCCACCGGGCTCAGCCAGGGGTCGCGCTCGTCCACCTCGGCGATCTCGGGGTTGGACATCGTCAGGTCGGCCCACGGGGAGATCAGGATCAGCCGCGCCGGTTCGGGCAGCCCCGCGCCGGTCAGGGTCTGGGCCAGGGCCAGCGCGAGCCCCCCGCCCGCGGAGTCGCCCGCGAACGCGGTCCGCTCCGGTGCCACGTCCGCCGACAGCTCCCGGTAGACCTCCGTCAGGAACGGGAAGGCCTCCCGGTAGGTGTGCTCGGGGGCCAGGCCGTAGAGCGGCACCTCCACCCGGCAGCCCGTGTCGGCCATCCGGGAGACGAGCACCCAGTGCCACGCGGAGATCTCGGTGACGTAGGTCCCGCCGTGCACGTACAGCACGGCCTTCACCGGGTTCTCGGTGTCCTTGGGCAGGACGGTGTAGACGGGGAAGCCGGCGACCGTCCGCAGGCCGATCCAGTGCCGCTGGGAGACCCAGTGCGGCGGCGCGGGGTCGTCCTTGGGCTCGTACAGCCACTCCCGGGCGCCCTCCACCGAGCCCATCGGGCGCTTGCGCGCCACACGCAGCGCCAGTGACAGCAGCCGCGCCATCAGACTCTGCATGGGGAACTCCTTCTCCGAACGTGCACGAACCCGACTTTTCCATACCCCCGTCACCGGGCGGGGGAGGCGCGGGCCCGGAATCCGGGTCAGTCGAGCTCCCCCATGTGGATCACGCAGGCCCACCGGTCGGTGAGCAGGAGGTGGTCGACCCAGGCGAAGTCGTACGCGCAGCAGTCGCCCACCCGGCCGGTCGCGGTGAAGGAGCGGCGCACCTCCCCCAGTTCGGCCTCCACCTCGTCCGCGACGTCGGACAGGATCCCGGCCACCTCGGACATGATCGCGGCGTGGCCGGGGATGGGGGACTCCCGCGAGTCCCGCGCCCGGCCGGTCGCGTTGCGCACCAGGCTCCTGCGCCACCACCCCCGGTCCGGGGTGAGCGTGCGGATCTCCACCCGGGCCTTGGGCCACATCGCCCGGTACACCCGGAGCAGGGTCGCCTCGGGGTCCGCCCCCTCGTGGTAGGGGACCACCCCGGTGCAGGACAGCTCCAGCGAGGTCAGCAGTCCGGTGCGGGTCCACACCGGCTGGAGCCGTTCGTGGGCGTGGTCGGCGACGGCCCCCGCCAGACGGCGCCAGCGGTCCCGGGCCTCCCGTGCGCGTTCGCTCATGCCGGTGTGACGGCGCCGCCGCCCCCGCGGTTCCGCGGGCGGCGGTGTCACGGGGCGGGCGTCACGCGGCCGCCGTCACAGGACGACGAGGTCGTCGCGGTGGACCAGTTCGCGCTCGTAGGAGGGGCCCAGCTCCCGGGCCAGCCACCGGGTGGAGCGGCCCATCAGGTCGGGCACCTCGGCGGAGTCGTAGTTGACCAGGCCGCGGGCCACCACGGCGCCCTGCTCGTCGCGCAGGTCCACCGGGTCCCCGGCGCTGAACTCCCCGAGCACGTCCACCACCCCGGCGGGCAGCAGCGACGCCTTGTCCCGGACCACCGCGGCCACCGCGCCCGGGTCCAGGACCAGGCTGCCGCGCCCGGCGGTGGCGTGGGCCAGCCACAGCTGGCGGGCCGAGGGGCGCCGCCCCGAGGCGGCGGCGAAGAGCGTGCCGACCCCCTCCCCCGCCAGCGCCGCGCGGGCGTTGGCCGCGGAGGTCAGCAGTGTGTTCACACCCGCCTCGGTGGCGATGCGCGCCGAGGCCACCTTGGTGACCATGCCCCCGGTGCCCACCCCGCGCTTGCCCGAGGAGCCGATGTCGATGCCCTCCAGGTCGTCCGGCCCGGAGACCAGGCCCACCACCCGGGAGCCCGGATCGGCCGGGTTCCCGTCGTAGAGGGCGTCCACGTCCGACAGCAGGACCAGGGCGTCGGCCTTCATCAGGTGTGCGACCAGGGCGGCCAGCCGGTCGTTGTCGCCGAACCGCAGCTCATGGGTGGCCACGGTGTCGTTCTCGTTGACGATGGGCAGGGCGCCGATGTCCAGCAGGCGGCGCAGCGTGCGCTGGGCGTTGCGGTGCTGCACCCGCCGCATCAGGTCCTCGACGGTGAGCAGGATCTGGGCGGTGTTGATGCCGTGGCCCGCCAGCTCCGCGGTGTAGGCGGCCAGCAGCAGCCCCTGTCCGACACTGGCGGCGGCCTGCTGGGAGGCCAGGTCGCGGGGGCGCGTGCGCATGCCCAGCGGGGTCATGCCGGCGGCCACCGCGCCGGAGGAGACCAGGATGACCTCCTGGCCCAGGGCGCGGCGGGACGCCAGCACCTCGACCAGGTCCCGGATGCGGCCGGAGTCGATCCGGCCGTCGGGGGTCGTCAGAGACGACGACCCCACCTTGACGACGACCCGGCGGGCGGCGGCCACGGCCGCGCGCCCGCGGGCCTCTTCCCGGGAGCCGGTCTGTTCCAGTTGTTCTGCGCTGTGCACCGTATGGGGGCTTTCCATCCGAGGGCGCGGTCCGGGCGGCGGAGCCGCGCCCGTCTCGCCTGTGCGGCCGGGCCGATGCTTCCCCGCGCGGTTCAGCCCAGCCGGGCGTCGGTCCCGCGCGGGCCGGACGGGACGGCCTCGGCGTCCAGGGACGGGTCCCAGTCGAAGACCACGGAGTCCTCGTCGGTGCCGATGTGGACCTCGGCGCCCTCGGTGGCCCCGGCCTTGGCCAGCTCCTCCTCGATGCCCAGGCGGTTGAGGCGCTCGGCGAGGTAGCCGACGGCCTCGTCGTTGGAGAAGTCGGTCTGCCGCACCCAGCGGGCGGGCTTCTCGCCGCGGACCTGGAAGGCGTTGTCCCCCAGCGGGACGACCTCGAAGGGCACGTCGCCGATCATCTTGGGCCGGATGACGATGCGGGTGGGCTCGGCGGCGGGAGCGGCCTCACGGGCCGCGGAGACCTGCTCGGCCAGGGCGAAGGACAGCTCGCGCAGGCCCTCGCGGGAGGCCGCGGAGACCTCCAGCACCCGGTAGCCGCGCTCGGTGAGCATGGGCGCGACGAGCTCGGCGAGTTCGCGGGCCTCGGGCACGTCGACCTTGTTCAGGACGACGATGCGCGGGCGGTCGGACAGGTCGACGCCGGTGGCCTCGCCGTAGGCGGTCAGCTCCGCCTCCAGGGCCTCCAGGTCGCTGACCGGGTCGCGGCCCGGCTCGTAGGTGGCGCAGTCCAGGACGTGCAGGAGGGTGGAGCAGCGCTCGATGTGGCGCAGGAACTCCAGGCCCAGTCCCTTGCCGTCGCTGGCGCCGGGGATGAGGCCGGGCACGTCGGCGATGACGTACTGGGTGGTGCCCGCCTCGACCACGCCGAGGTTGGGGATCAGGGTGGTGAACGGGTAGTCGGCGATCTTGGGCCGGGCGGCCGACATGGCGGCGATGAGCGAGGACTTCCCGGCGCTGGGGAAGCCCACCAGGCCGACGTCGGCGATGGTCTTCATCTCCAGGCGCACGTCGAACGCCTCGCCCTCCTCGCCCTTGAGGGCGAAGCCGGGGGCCTTGCGCTTCTTGGAGGCCAGCGCGGCGTTGCCCAGGCCGCCGCTGCCGCCCTGGGCCAGCACCAGGCGGGTGCCGTGGCCGACCAGGTCGGCGACGACCTCGCCGTCCATGCGGGTGACCACGGTGCCGTCGGGGACGTACAGGACCAGGTCGTCGCCGTTGGCGCCGCTGCGGTGGCCGCCCATGCCGGGGGTGCCGTTCTGGGCGTTGCGGTGCGGGCGGCGCTGGTAGTCCAGCAGGGTGGCGGTCTGGGAGTCGACCTCCAGGACGACGTCGCCGCCCCGGCCGCCGTTGCCGCCGTCCGGTCCGCCCAGCGGCTTGAACTTCTCGCGGTGGACGGAGGCGCAGCCGTGCCCGCCGTTCCCGGCCTTGACGTGCAAGACCGCCTCGTCGACGAAGTCGGGCATGGTTCTCCTCGGTTCACTGCTCCGGCCGCGGGGCGGCCCGATGGGAAATGTGTGCGTCACCTGGTGACAACACCAGAGGCGGGCCAGTGTTCCCTGGCCCGCCCCTGTGCACAACGAACGTTCGCGCGCGACCTACTCGGCGGCGGCGGGAACGATGTTCACGGCCTTGCGGCCGCGGAAGTTGGCGAACTTGACCTCGCCGGCGACCAGCGCGAACAGCGTGTCGTCACCGCCGCGGCCCACGTTGGCGCCGGGGTGGAACTTGGTGCCGCGCTGGCGGATGAGGATCTCGCCGGCCTGGACGGCCTGGCCGCCGAAGCGCTTGACACCGAGGCGCTTGGCGTTCGAGTCGCGGCCGTTACGGCTGGACGATGCGCCCTTCTTGTGTGCCATCTCTCAGATCCTCCTACTTCGCCGAGATGCCGGTGACGCGGACCTGGGTGTGCTTCTGGCGGTGACCCTGGCGCTTCTTGTAACCGGTCTTGTTCTTGTACTTCAGGATGTTGATCTTGGGGCCCTTGGTCTCGCCGAGAACCTCGGCGGTGACCGTGTAGCCGCTCAGCTTGTCCGTGTCGCTGACGACGTTGCCGTCCTCCACGACGAGGATGGGCTGCCACGTGATGGTGGCGCCGGCCTCGGCGGAGACCTTGTCGATGTTCAGGACGTCATCGACGGACACCTTCTCCTGACGGCCGCCCGCCCGCACGATCGCGTACACCGCGTAACTCTCTTCCTGCTCGCTCAACGAATAATGCTCGGGACCAATCCCCGAGACATGTGTTCGGGGTCCGGGTCCGGCCGGGTGCCCTGACGGGCGGGCCGGGAGGACCGCCCCGTGTGGGAACCCGGGGAGTCCTCGTTCCACGATCCACTGTTGCCTGTAGCGGGGCGCGGGGATCTGAGGGAAACAAACCCTGCGTGGAGAGCACTTGGTGTCGGGGCGCGCGATCACGAGGAGCGCGCCGACGCACCGTCCATCAGGTTACCATCGCCCCGCCACGGGCCTGCACACGTGCCGCGGTCCGGGCCGGGGGCGAACCCCGGCCCGGACCGGGCCCACGTCCCGGCCGGACTCAGCCGGCGTCCACGGCGGTGGACGGGGCCGCCGCCCTGGTCCGCCGGGTGCGGCGGCGCTTGGGCCGCTCTCCGGCCTCCTCGTCGCCCTCGGCCGGCGCCGCGGCCTCGGTCACGGTCTCCGGCTCACCCACGGCCTCGGCGGCCGCACGGGCGGTCCGTCGGGTCGCGGTGCGACGGGTCCGGCGCGGGGCCGGGGCCTCCTCGGCCGGCGCCTCGTCCGCGGCCGCCGCGGCGGCCTCCTGCGGCTCCTCTGCGGCCCGGGGGGTCTCCGCGGCCCCGTCGGCCGCCTCGGAGTCCGGAGCGGTCTCGGCGGCCTGCTCGGCCGCCGTCTCGACCACCGTGTCCTCCGCGGCCTTGCGCGAGCGCGTGGTGCGCTTGCGGGTCCGCTTGGGCTCGGCCGGCTCCTCCGCCTCGGCCTCGGCCTCGGCGGCCTTCCTGGTCCTGGCCGACTTCTTCTCCGACTTCTTGGCCGGCTTGTCGGCCTTGGCGGCGGGCTCGGGGGCCTCCTCCGCTGCCGGGGCCTCGGGCTCGGCGGGCTCGGGCTCCTCGGCCACCGTGTCCGGCACCGCGGGGGTCTCGGCCGGTTCGGCCTCGCCCTTGCCCTTGCCCTTCTTCTTGCGGCCGCCGCCACCGCCGTTGCCGGCGGCGGCGCCCTTGCCCTCCACCGGTTCGGTGGACAGGATCAGGCCGCGGCCGCTGCAGTGCTCGCAGGTGTGGGAGAAGGCCTCCAGCAGGCCCTGGCCCACCCGCTTGCGGGTCATCTGCACCAGGCCCAGCGAGGTGACCTCGGCCACCTGGTGCTTGGTGCGGTCCCGGGACAGGCACTCCAGCATCCGCCGCAGCACCAGGTCGCGGTTGGACTCCAGGACCATGTCGATGAAGTCGATGACGATGATGCCGCCGATGTCGCGCAACCGGAGCTGGCGGACGATCTCCTCCGCCGCCTCCAGGTTGTTCTTGGTGACGGTCTCCTCGAGATTGCCGCCCTGACCGGTGAACTTGCCGGTGTTGACGTCGACGACCGTCATCGCCTCGGTGCGGTCGATGATGAGCGAACCGCCGCTGGGCAGCCAGACCTTGCGGTCCAGCGCCTTGTTGATCTGCTCGTCGATCCGGTAGGCGGCGAAGACGTCGCGGTCCTCGGTCCAGTGGGAGGCCCGCTCGGCGAGGTTGGGCGCCACGTGCTCGACGTAGTCGTGCACGGTGTCCCAGGCCTCGTCGCCGGAGACCACCAGGCTGGAGAAGTCCTCGTTGAACACGTCCCGCACGACCCGGATGGTCAGGTCGGGCTCGCTGTTGAGCAGGGCCGGGGCGTTGGCCGACTTGGACTTGCGCTTGATGGACTCCCACTGGTTGGCCAGGCGGGAGATGTCGCGCTCCAGCTCCTCCTCGCTGGCGCCCTCGGCGGCGGTGCGGACGATGACGCCCGCTCCGGAGGGCATGACCTTCTTGAGGATCTGCTTGAGGCGGGCGCGCTCCTTGTCGGGGAGCTTGCGGCTGATGCCGGTCATCGAACCGCCGGGCACGTACACGAGGTAGCGGCCGGGCAGGCTGATCTGGCTGGTCAGGCGGGCGCCCTTGTGACCGATCGGGTCCTTGGTGACCTGCACCAGGACCGACTGGCCGGACTTGAGCACCGACTCGATGCGCTTGGGCTGGCCCTCCAGGCCGAACGAGTCCCAGTTGACCTCGCCCGCGTACAGGACGGCGTTACGGCCCTTGCCGATGTCGACGAACGCGGCCTCCATCGACGGCAGCACGTTCTGCACCCGGCCCAGGTACACGTTGCCCACGTAGGAGCGGTGGGTGGCGCGGTCGACGTAGTGCTCGACGAGGATGTCGTCCTCGAGGACGGCGATCTGGGTGCGGTCGCCGGTGCGGCGGATGACCAGGTCGCGCTTGACTGCCTCGCGGCGGGCCAGGAACTCCGACTCGGTGACGATCGGGGCGCGGCGGCGGCCCTGCTCGCGGCCCTCGCGGCGGCGCTGCTTCTTGGCCTCCAGGCGGGTGGACCCGCGCACGGCCTGGACCTCGTCCGAGATGGGCCGCTCCTGGCGCGGCTCGCGGACCCGGACCACGGTGTTGGGCGGGTCGTCGGAGGTGGCCTCGCCCCCCGCGCCGCCGGAGCGACGGCGCCGACGGCGGCGGCGCCGGCTCCCGCCGCGCTCGTCCTCCTCGGCGGTGTCGGCGGAGTCCTCGGGCTCGGCCTCCTCGGCGGCGGCCTCGGCCTCGTCGGGGACCTCGGTGTCATCGGCGTCGTCGCCGGAGCGCGAGCGTCCGCGGCCCCGTCCGCCGCGGCGGCGACGGCGGCGGCCGGGCCGCTCCTCGGCGGAGTCCTCCGCGCCGGTCTCCTCGGCGATCTCGTCCTCCGCGGCGTCCTCGTCCGCCTCGTCCTCCTCGGCGCCACCGTCCTCGGTGTCGGCCTCGACGGGCGGGGGGACCGCGGGCGGGGCGGCGGCCACGGGCGGCTGGAAGAGCATGGAGGGCGCCTGGAAGACGGTGCCGACCTGGGCGGTCTCCTCCTGCTCCCCCTCGTCCCCGGCCTCGGGGACGGCGGTGGTCTCGGGCGCGGCCTCGGGCTCGGCGGCGGCGCGCGTGCGCGAACGGCGCGCACGGGTCCGGGGCTCGGGCTCGGCGGCCGCGGGGGGCTCGGCGGCGGCCGCGCGGGTGCGGCGCGTGCGGGTCTTCTTGACGGGCTCGGCGGCCTCGGCGGCCTCGTTCCCGTCCTTCTCCTCCTGCCCGGCCGGGGCCGTCACAGGGGTCGCGGGGACGTCCAGCGGCCGGTCCTCGACGCGCACCGTGCGTCGCCGCACCGGGGTCGCGGAGGTGACCTTGACAGTGCCGCCCTCACCGGAGCCCGCGAGCGTGGTCACGGGCTTGGCCGGGGGGACGAAGACGTCGTCCGGCTCGGGGGGCGGTCCTGCCGCGCGGCGCACGCCCTTGGCCGGTGCGGGCGTGGTCACGCGCACCTCGCCTCCCCCCACGGGGGACGTCGCCGCCCTCGTTTCGGTTGTTTCAGTTGTACCCACGGTGTCGTCTGCACCGTTGTTGGGCTCGTTGTCGAGCATCCGGGCGGTCTCCCGTCAAAGTCCCCGGGCGCGCCGCGACCTCTCGGTCGGCGGCGCGGCTCACGGGAACTGTCGTCGCAGTGTCAGCGCCGACGGCACCGGGGTGCCGTCGGGGCAAAGTCCTGTGGTGGCGCCCACGTTCCCCGCTTCGGGGCCGCTCATCAGCGCGGTCCCGTCATGGGCGCCGACGGCTGTGGTGCGCTGTCGCCCCGCTCCTCGGCGTCGTCCGCCGGTCCGGAGTCGTTTCGGTCCACGGCGAGCGGGTCAGCGATCGCACCTGTCGCCTCGTTCAGCGGCCCCTGCGCCAGCCGGGTCACCGTCACCGGTGACTGCGGCGCGAGGTCGGCCACATGGCGGAGGCCGGTCAGCACGTCGTCCGGTCGAACGGCCGGTGTGGTGTGCCGTACGACCATCCGAAGTATGGCATATGTGGTGTCCTGCTCCCTCGGGGCACGCCCGGGATCACGACACACGTCGATTCCGACCACCGCCGGCCGGGTGTCGAAGCGGCGGTGACCCTTCTTGGTCATCCGCTCCACCTCGACGGTCTCGGCCGCCAGGTAGGCCCCGACGGCGCGTTCCGCCTCGTCGGTTCCCACCCCGTCCAGCTCCACCCGCCATACGGAGGCCTGGAGCCGCTCGGCCAGTCCCGGCACGCGGGCCTCGACGACCTCGATGATGTCGATGCCGTCCGGCATGGCCGCGTCGATGTCGGTCCCGACCCGGGCGGGCTCCCGCTCCTGGGCGAGGGTGAGTTCGAGATACTCCGCCTCACTGGCGACCCCGGTGGGGGCGGCGCCGGTGTAGGAGACCTTCGGGTGGGGCGAGAAGCCGGCGGAGAAGGCCACCGGTACGTCCGCCCGGCGCAGGGCTCGCTCCAGCGCCCGGGCGATGTCCCGGTGGCTGGCGAACCTCATGCGTCCGCGCTTGGCGTAGCGGACGCGGAGCCGTTGTCCGGATGCGGCGGTGGAGGGTGAAGTGGTGCCCTCGGGTGCGGGGGGCAGCTCAACTCCTTTCCTCATGCCCCTCGGAGCGGCCGCGGGGCGGCCGGTGAGGGACTGTTCCTCGTCCTGTTCAGCGTACGGTGCGCGGTGGTGCACCTGGACCGGCGAACCGGCGGGTGCTCCGTTGCACGTGCGTCCGACAGGACCACGCATCCCGTATCTGCCCCACTGACCTGCGCTCGAAAAGTCCCGATGGGACTCCGGACGGGCCGCTGCGGGGTTTGCGCGCCGGGTGAACAAGTGTTCACCACCGGAACGCGGGGGGCCAGAAAAAAAATCCGAAGAAAATCCCGGACCCATGGCAACCCCCCCACGGGGCCGCGAGTCCTATTACACGTACGGCCCGGCGCGAGCGGGGCGCCGGGCCGTACACCTTCTCCCCCGGGCGCTCCCCTTCACAGGGTCGAGGACCGCCGCACAGGCGACGCCCGGAGCGGGCATCGTACTCCACCGCCTCCGCGCCCCCGTCGGGCGCCTCCCCCTCCCGAGCCGGAGCACCCGATACGCCCACATGGCCGGATCCGGCCGCGCGACGCGGGCGGGGACCGCCGGGCACACCGAAGGGCCAGCACCGATCCGTTCCCTCTGCGCACCGGGCCCTGGCCCGGTCCGGAAGCGGCGGTACAGCTGACAGACCCTGGCCCGCTCCCCGTTCCACCCCTGGCCCCGGACCGGAAACGGCGGTACGGCTGACGGAACCTGACCCGCTCCCCCTCCGCTCCGGGGCCCGGGCCCCGGGGCGCATCCCGGCCGCCGGCGCCGGGGCGCCGGCGGCCGGGGCAGGGGTCAGATGACGGTGAGCGGGAGGGTCGGACGGCCCTCCGCCGGGGCGTTGATCTGGATCTCGGTGCCCATGCTGGGGCACACGCCGCAGTCGTAGCAGGGGTTCCAGCGGCAGTCGTCGACCTCCAACGACTCCTCGCCGTGCAGGGAGTCCTGCCAGTCCTGCCACAGCCAGGAGCGGTCCAGTCCCGCGTCCAGGTGGTCCCAGGGCAGCACCTCGTCCTCGTCCCGCTCCCGGGTGGTGTACCAGTCCACGTCCACCGGGTACCCGGCCAGGCCGGCCTCGGCCGCCTTGGTCCAGCGGTCGTAGGAGAAGTGCTCGCTCCAGCCGTCGAACCGGCCGCCCGAGCGCCATACCTCCTCGATGACCCGGCCCACCCGGCGGTCGCCCCGGGAGAGCAGCCCCTCGATGATCGACGGCCGCCCCTCGTGGTAGCGCAGCCCGATGGCCTTGCCGTAGGCGCGGTCCGAGCGCAGCCGGTCGCGCAGCTTGCGCAGCCGGGCGTCCACCACCTCGTGCGGGGTCTGGGCCGCCCACTGGAACGGGGTCTGCGGCTTGGGCACGAACCCGCCGATCGACACCGTGCAGCGGATGTCCCGGCGCCCGGTCACCTCCCGGCCGGTGCGGATGACCTCGGTGGCCAGGTCCGCGATGGCCAGCACGTCCTCGTCCTCCTCGGTGGGCAGCCCGCACATGAAGTACAGCTTGACCTGCCGCCACCCCGCCGCGTAGGCGGCGGTGACCGTGCGGATGAGGTCCTCCTCGGTGACCATCTTGTTGATGACCCGGCGCATCCGCTCGCTGCCGCCCTCCGGGGCGAAGGTCAGCCCCGAGCGGCGGCCGTTGCGGGTGAGCTCGTTGGCCAGGTCGATGTTGAAGGCGTCCACCCGGGTGGAGGGCAGCGACAGCCCGGTGTTGGTGCCCTCGTAGCCGTCGGCCAGCTCCTTGGCGATGTCCTTGATCTGGCTGTGGTCGGCGCTGGACAGCGACAGCAGGCCCACCTCCTGGAAGCCGGAGTTCTTCACCCCCTCGCGGACCATGGAGGTGACGGTCTCCTTGTTGCGCTCGCGCACCGGCCGGGTGATCATCCCCGCCTGGCAGAAGCGGCAGCCGCGGGTGCAGCCGCGGAAGATCTCCACGCTGTAGCGCTCGTGCACCGACTCCGCGGTGGGCACGATCGGCTTCTTCGGGTAGGGCCACCGGTCCAGGTCCATGACGGTGTGCTTGAGGACCGTCTCGGGCACGCCCGGCCGGTTGGGCGTGTACGCGGCGATGCGCCCGTCCTCGTGGTAGTCCACGTCGTAGAAGCGCGGCACGTACACCCCGCCCGTGGCGGCCAGCCGCAGCAGCAGCCCGTCGCGTCCCCCCGGCTCCCCCTCGTCCTTGAACTCGCGGACGATCTCGGTGATGGCCAGGCTGATCTCCTCGCCGTCGCCGAGCACCACCGCGTCCAGGAAGTCGGCCATGGGCTCGGGGTTGAACGCCGAGTGCCCGCCGGCCAGCACGACGGGGTGCCCCTCGCGCCGGTCCTCCGTGCGCAGCGGGATGCGGGCCAGGTCCAGCGCGGTGAGCAGGTTGGTGTAGCCCATCTCGCTGGCGAAGCTGACCCCGATGAGGTCGAAGGCGCCCAGCGGCCGGTGGGAGTCCACGGTGAAGTGCTCGACCCCATGCTCCCGCAGCAGGGCCTCCATGTCCGGCCAGACCGCGTACGCGCGCTCGGCCAGCACCCCCTCGCGCTCGTTGAGGACCTCGTACAGGATCTGCACGCCCTGGTTGGGCACCCCCACCTCGTAGGCGTCGGGGTACATCAGCGCCCAGCGCACCCGGGTGTCGTCCCACTCCTTGACGACGGAGTTGAGCTCACCGCCCACGTACTGGATGGGCTTGCCCACCCGGGCCAGCAGGGGCTCCAGTCGCGGAAAGAGGCTTTCGACGGTCATGGCCTCGAGACTTTCGATCGGCGGACGGGGACGGATCTGCCCTTTCAGGCTACCGGCGCCGCGACCCCCGGTCCCGGGTTCTCCACAGGCCCTATTCGAACCCCCGGTCCCGGGAGTTCACCCCGAGCACCAGTCCCAGCGCCAGCAGGTTGGCCAGCAGCGCCGTGCCCCCGTAGGAGACGAACGGCAGCGGAAGCCCGGTCACCGGGACGATCCCCAGCCCCATGCCGATGTTGATGAAGGTCTGGAACCCGAACCACGAGGCCACACCCACGCACAGCAGGCGCGGGTAGGGCTGGTCGCAGCCCAGGGCGATGCGCAGGATCCGCCACAGGATCACCGCGAACAGGCCGATGACCAGCCCTGCCCCGACGAACCCCAGCTCCTCCCCGGCGACCGTGAAGATGAAGTCCGTGTGCTGTTCGGGCACGAACCGGCCGTGCGTCTGCTCCCCCTGGAACAGCCCGGTCCCGTCGAACCCGCCCGATCCGACGGCGATGAGCGCCTGGTTGGAGTTGTACCCGGCGCCCTGCGGGTCCGCCGACGGGTCCACGAGCGTGGCGATGCGGTCCAGCTGGTAGGGCTCCAGCATGTCGAACCACCAGACGCAGAAGCCGGCCACCACTCCCGACAGCAGCATCCCTGCCACCCAGAAGACCGGGGCCCCGGACAGCGTCAGCATCCCCAGGAAGATGGCCCCCAGCACCAGCGTGGTCCCCAGGTCGGGCTGGAGCATGACCAGGGAGAGCGGTACCGCGAGCGCCAGCAGGCAGAACAGCACGTCCCTGGTCATCGGCCGGGTCTCGCCGTCGCGGGGCTCCCCCAGCAGGGTGGCCAGCACCAGGATGAGGCCCGCCTTGGCCAGCTCGCTGGGCTGGAACTGGAAGCCGCCCACCACGATCCACCCGCGCGAGCCGTTGATGACGGCGCCCAGCGGTGTCAGCACCAGGATCAGCGCGATGACGGTGACGACGTAGACGATGGGCGCGTACGCGCGGACCGTCCGGAAGTCGACGGCGGCCACGGCCAGGCACACCGCCCAGCCCACGGCCAGGTGGGCCAGGTGCCTGCGCAGGTGGTCGGTGGAGTCCAGCGGGTTCCCGCCGTCGCCGGGCTGGGTGGCCGACCACACCAGCAGGCAGCCGATGGCGCACAGCGCGGCCACCGCCAGCACCAGGACCCAGTCCAGCCTGCGGGCGGCGCCCGCGGCGGTCACCGCGGTGCGGCCCAGGTCGATCCTGCGCGGGACGTGTACGGTCATGGGTCACCGGTCCAGAGGGTCGATGGAGCCGTCGGAGCGGACCTCGGGCAGCTCGGCGCGGGGCTCGCCGCCGGGCAGGGCGGGCTCGTCGAAGTCGCCGAACCCGTAGATGCCCTCGTAGATCTTCCGGGCGATGGGCGCGGAGGTGGTGCCGCCGGTACCGCCCTGGGAGACGAACACGACCACTGCGAACTGCGGGTCGTCGGCGGGCGCGTAGGACACGAACCAGGACGACACCTGCCGGTTCTGGGCGTCGGCGCTACCGGTCTTGCCCGCGATGGACACCTTGTCCTGCGGGAAGCCCGCGAAGGCGCCGCCGCCGGTACCCGTCTTGGGGACCTCCTCCAGCGCGTTCTGGAGGTAGCGGATGGTCTCGTCCTTCACCGGCACCCTCCCGGCGACGACCGGCTCGATCTCCTCGACGACACTGCCGTCGGCCGAGACCAGGGCCCGGGCCACCCGGGGCTCGTACACGGTGCCGCCGTTGGCGATGGCGGCGTAGGCGCGGACCAGCTGGAGCGGGCTGACGAGCACGTCGCCCTGGCCGATCGCGAAGTTGACGGCCTCGCCGGCCCGCCACTGGAACCCCTCCACGCACTGCTCGTAGGCCAGGAGCTTGAGGTAGGCGGCGTGGGACGGGTTGGTCTCGGCCACCTCGGGGTAGCCCTCCTCGCCGCGGCGGCAGTTGTTCTCCCGGGTCTCCTCCCAGAAGGTGCGCTTCCACTCGCGGTCGGGGATGCGCCCGCTGGTCTCGTAGGGCAGGTCGATGCCGGTGGGGGCGCCGAACCCGTACCCGCGGGCCATCTCCGCCATGGCCTCCTTGGGCTCGCCCTCGGGTTCGAGGCCGCCGTCCTTGAGCCAGAGCTGGTAGCCGAAGTTGTAGAAGATCGTGTTGCAGGAGACCACGATGGCCCGGTGCAGGCTGATGGTGCCGTGCCCGCCGCCCGCGTAGTTCTGGTAGTTCTGCCCGGCGATGTTGACCGATCCGGGGCAGGCGTAGGTGCTGCGCAGCGAGTAGCCGTTCTCGACCGCGGCCGACAGCGACGACACCTTGAACGTGGAGCCGGGCGGGTACTGGCCCTGGACGGCGCGCGACAGCAGCGGCTCGCCGGCCTCGGTGCTGAGCAGCTCGTCGAAGGTCTCCTGGTCGATGCCGCCCTGCCAGATCGCGGGGTCGTAGGTGGGCAGGCTGGCCATCGCGATGATGCCGCCGTTGCGCACGTCCATGACGATGGCGGCGCCGGAGTCGGCCTTGTACCGGGGGCGGGCGCCCCGCATGCCCTCGGCGAGCGCCTCCTCCACGATCTCCTGCACGCCCATGTCCAGGTGGGTGACGATGTGCATCCCCGCCTGGGGCGGACGGTCGGAGATGACGTCCATGACCTCGCCGTGGTTGTTCACGCCCAGGGTGCGCACGCCCGCGATGCCGCGCAGCTGCGAGTCGTAGACCGCCTCCAGGCCGTCGCGGCCGACCTGGTCGATGCCGGTGAACTGGGTGCGCAGTTCCTCGCGCGCCTCCAGCTCCTCCTGGGTGACGGGCTGGAGGTAGCCCAGGACCTGCCCGGCCCGGGCGCCGTTGGGGTACTCGCGCACGGCGTGGGCCTGCGCGGTGATGCCGGGGAAGTCGTCGGAGCTCTCCATGATCTGCAGCGCGACGGACGGCTCGATGTCCTCGGCCAGGGTGACCGGCTGGTAGGGCGAGCCGGGCCAGCAGGGCCGCTCCACCTCGGGCCCACACAGGCGCATGCGCTGCCGGAGCTGCTCCACCGGGACGTCGAGCACCTCGGAGAGGTCGGTCAGGACCTTCTCGCCGCCGTCGTCCATGCCCAGGAGCTCGTGGTAGTCGGCGGAGACCACGAGCTCGGTGCGGTTGGCGACCATGGGGCGGCCGGTGGCGTCGAGGATCTGGCCGCGGGTGGCGGGCACGACGAGCCGCTGGTGGTGGTTGGCGACGGCCAGGTCCCGGTAGTGGTCGGCCATCGGGATCTGGAGGTACCACAGGCGCGCGCCCAGGACGGCGAACAGGGCGACCACGAGGATCTGCGCGAGCACGAGGCCGGTGCGTCCCAGGCGCGGTCCGGGCAGGGCCGGGTCCACGGGAGGTCGTCGCACGGTCACCACCCCCGGGGGGACATGGGCCCCTGGACGGTGGCGAACTCGTGGTCCGACAGGGACTCGCGCAGCCACAGCAGGGGCAGGGTCACCAGCGGGGCGACCACCAGGGTGAGCGCCGCGCCGACGCCGACGGCGACCACGATGTCGGGCAGGCCCGTGCGCGGGTCGCCCATGAGCACGCCCAGCCCGGCGTAGGCCAGGCCGACGCCGAGCGAGGTGGCCAGGACGGCGCCCAGGGCGAACAGGCGCGAGGTGCGGGCGCCGACCCCGCCGGGCGCCCCGGTGTTGCGGTGGACCAGCGACACCAGGTACCCGGCCAGGCACAGGATCAGGGCGTAGCGGCCGATCGCGTGGTCGGCCGGGGGCAGCACGTCCAGGGCCAGGCCGATGCCGAACCCCCAGCCCGCGGCGGCGGCGGGGGCGGTGGTCAGGGCCAGGGCCACGATGGCGGCCACGGCCAGGTCGGGGCCGGGGCCGCCGTCGGAGAGCGCGCCGAACGGCAGCCGGTTGACGACCACCGCCTGGACGAGCACGACCGCGGCCACCGAGAGCAGGGTCACGGCGGACCTCATGGCTACTTCTCCCTCTCGGGTGCGTCGGGCTTGGGCGGGAGCACGGAGTCCCTGGGGTCCTCGGCCGGGCCGGCGACGACGACGCCGACCGTGTCCAGCGAGGCGAAGTCGACCGCGGGCGTCAGCACCGCGAGCCGGCTGAGCGCCCCCGGGGCGGCCTGCACCTCCTCGACGGTGCCGATGGGCACGCCGGGGACGAACGGCGCCCCCTCGTGCGAGCCGAGGGTGACCAGCCGGTCCCCGGCCTCCACGGGCGCCTCCATGTCGAACAGCTCCAGGGTGAGGTCGGCCTCGGGCCCGCCGGGCACGGTGCCCCCGGTGACGACGCCGATCTTGCGGGTCGACTCCAGGCGGGCGCCGACCGCGGAGGTGACGTCGGTGGCGAGCAGCACCGTGGCGGTGCGCGGGCCGGCCTCGATGACCCGGCCGACCAGCCCCTGGCCGTTGACCACGGTCATGTCCGGGGCGATCCCGGACTCGGTCCCGGCGTCGATGGTGGCGACGTCGGCGTAGCCGCGCGGTGTGGTTCGGGTGACCGCCTGGGCCGGGACGATCTCGTAGCCGCCCATCCCGGACAGGTGCAGGAGCTCGTCGAGGCGCTCGGCGCGGTCCTCGTCGAGGCGGGCGGCGTGCAGCTCCTCCTTCAGGCCGGCGTTGGCCGCCTCGAGTTCCGCGATGCGTTCGGAGGCCCCGGGGGCGCGCCGTACGGTGTCGTAGAGGTCGCCGACCGGCGCGGCGACGTAGCCCACGCCCGCGGCGGCGGGGGCGAAGACCAGTTCGCCGCCCGCGCGGGCCGCCGCGGTGACCGGGTTCTGGCCCTGGCGGCCGTCCAGGACGAGCAGGACCACCGACAGGACGACGAGCACCGTCAGGGTGAGCCGGGACCTCGGGCTGTCGCGCAGCATCAGCGCCGCCGCTCGGGGACGAGGACCTGGTGGAGGCGCTCGTAGTTCTCCACGCAGGTGCCGGAGCCGATGGCGACCGAGTCCAGGGCGTTGTCCGCCACGTGGATGGGCATCCCGGTCTCGTGCAGGAGGCGCTCGTCCAGGCCCCGCAGCAGGGCCCCGCCCCCGGTGACGGCGATGCCGCGGTCCATGATGTCGCCGGACAGCTCGGGCGGGCACTTGTCGAGGCTGGTGCGGACCGCGTCGATGATGGCGGTGACGGGCTCCTCGACGGCCTGGCGGACGTCGGACTCGGACATGACGATGGTCTTGGGCAGGCCGCTGATGAGGTCGCGGCCGCGCACCTCGGCGTGCAGTTCCTCGGCCCCGGTCGGATAGGCCGAGCCGATGGCGAGCTTGAGCTCCTCGGCGGTGCGCTCCCCGATCATCAGGGAGTACTCCTTCTTGACGAAGGTCATGATCGCCTGGTCCAGCTCGTCGCCGCCGACCCGGATGGACTGGGAGGTGACGATGCCGCCCATGGAGATGACGGCGACCTCGGTGGTGCCGCCGCCGATGTCCACGACCATGTTGCCGGTCGGTTCGTGGACGGGGAGCCCGGCGCCGATGGCGGCGGCCATGGGCTCCTCGATGATGTAGACCCGGCGCGCACCCGCCTGGTACCCGGCCTCCTTGACCGCGCGGTGCTCCACGGAGGTGATACCGCTGGGGACCGCGACGATGATGCGGGGCTTGGCGAAGTGGCGGCGGCGGTGGATCTTCTGGATGAAGTAGCGCAGCATCCGCTCGGTGATCTCGAAGTCGGCGATGACGCCGTCCTTGAGCGGGCGGATGGCGGTGATGTTGGTCGGGGTGCGGCCGATCATCTGCTTGGCCTCGATGCCCACGGCGACGATCTTGCCGGTCGAGGTGTTGAGGGCGACGACCGAGGGTTCGTTCAGGACGATGCCGCGGCCACGCACGTACACGAGCGTGTTGGCGGTCCCCAGGTCGACGGCCATGTCCCGGCCGAGAAAAGCAAGGTTGTTCGGCATGTAACGTCCTCAGAGGCGCCGTGTCGGACGTGGTTGCACGGGGCGACCATACGTAGTCGTTCCGGCACGATAGGTATTCAGTCCCCCGTATCGTAACGGTCGGCACTTAGTTGGTTACGCAAACACACCGAATCGTTGTCTTCTCCGCGTCCGCGGCGCGCGGACGGAAGTGCGGCGCCGTCGGCGCCGTCGGCCGCGGGAACGGCGGGAGACGGGCCCGGGGGCTCCGGGAGTGTCCCCGGGCGCGGGAGGGCCCGGGCCGGGCGGGGGTTCCGGGAAGCACAGCGTAGCCGCGCGGCCCCCGGAGTGCGGGGGGTTCGGCGCAATCGCCCCCCGAACGGCGCGAAGGGCCGCCCCCGGCGGGGGCGGCCCTTCGGCCTCGGTTCCGGCGACCGGCGTCAGCCCAGGTCGGGGAAGAACAGCTTGATCTCGCGCTCGGCGGAGTAGGTGGAGTCCGAGCCGTGCACGATGTTCTGCTGCACCTCCAGGGCGAAGTCGCCGCGGATGGTGCCCGGGGAGGCGGTGACCGGGTCGGTCGCGCCGGCCAGGGCGCGGAACGCCTCGACGGCGCGCTCGCCCTCGACCACCAGCGCCACCAGCGGGCCGCCGGTGATGAACTCCACCAGGGAACCGAAGAACGGCCGCTCGGCGTGCTCCTCGTAGTGGGTCTTGGCGGTCTCGGCGTCGAGCGTGCGCAGCTCCATCGCGACGATCCTCAGGCCCTTGCGCTCGATGCGCGAGATGACCTCGCCGACGATGCTGCGGCGGACGCCGTCCGGCTTGATGAGAACGAGAGTGCGTTCCACGTGCGATTCAGCTCCTCACTGGACTCCGCGTGGCGCGAGGGCACGACGCCCACGGCGTCTGTGCACGCGGAAACGTGCGTCACACTATCGCGTTCGGGACTCCGACGAGGCACCGACGGCCGTCTCGGCCTCCCGGGCGGCCTCGGCCTCGGCCCGCGCCTGGTGGGCGGCCTTCATCTCGTCGGTCCGGCGGCCCAGGATGACGCCGGTCACCCACAGGGACACGAAGACCACGGCGACCAGCATGCCCCCCGGGAGCATGAACGAGGTGAACAGGAACACGGCCTGGAGCGCCCAGGACGCGTAGTGGGCCCAGCGGTGCTTCTGGAGCCCGGCGAGCACCAGGGCCGCGACGGCCATGGTGCCCCACAGGCCTCCGGCGAAGGCGGGGTCCATGCCCGCCAGGGTCACGGCCACGGGGATGAAGAGGCCGATGACGATGACCTCGAAGGCCAGAACGACGGCGCAGACGACACGCACGGTGGGAATTCCCTTCGTAATGAGAGCGCGTCGGCCCGCTACTCCCCCGCGCCGCGCAGCAGGTGGACCGCGTCGCCCGCGGTGACCACCGAGCCGGTGACGAGCACCCCGGAGCCGCCGAACTCGCCGTCGTCCTCGGCCCGGCCCACTGCCAGGTCGATCGCGTCGTCGAGTCGGGGCGCCAGGTGGACGCGGTCCTCGCCGAAGATGCCCACCGCGATGGCGGCCAGGGACTCCGGGTCGAGGGAGCGGGGTGAGGAGTTGCGGGTGACGACGATCTCGTCGAGCAACGGTTCCAGGGGATCCAGGATCCCTTCGACGTCCTTGTCGGCCATGATCGCGACCACGCCCACCAGGCGGGAGAAGCCGAAGGACTCCTCCACGGCCGCGGCCGTCGCGATCATTCCGGCCGGGTTGTGGGCGGCGTCCGCGATGACGGTGGGGCTGGTGCGCACCACCTCCAGACGCCCGGGGGAATCGACCCCGGCGAGGGCCTCGGCGACGATGCCGGGGTCCAGGCCGGCCGCGTCCTCGCCCGCGGCGGCGAACGCCTCGACCGCGGCCACGGCCACGGCGGCGTTCGACGCCTGGTGGGCGCCGAACATCGGCAGGAAGAGGTTCTCGTAGCTCGCGGTGAGCCCCTTGACGGCGATCTGCTGTCCGCCCACCGCGACCTCGCGGCCCAGCACCCCGAACTCCATGCCCTCGCGGGCCACCCGGGCGCCGACCTCGGACGCGTTGCGCAGCAGGACCTCGGCCGCGGCCACCGGCTGCTGGGCGATCACCGCGACGGAGTCGGGCTTGATGATGCCCGCCTTCTCCTCAGCGATGCCCTCGACGGTGTCGGGCAGGTAGTCGGTGTGGTCGATACCGATGGGTGTGATCACCGCGACGTCGCCGTCCACCACGTTGGTGGCGTCCCAGCGGCCTCCCATGCCCACCTCGACGACGGCCACGTCGACCGGGGTGTCGGCGAAGACCGCGTAGGCCATCACCGTCAGGATCTCGAAGAACGACAGGGGAGCGTCGTTCATCTCGTCGGCCATCTCGATGTAGGGGCGGATGTCGTCGAAGGTCTCGACGAACCGCTCCTGGGAGACGGGCTCCCCGTCGACGACGATGCGTTCCCGGACGGTGCGCAGGTGCGGGCTGGTGTAGCGGCCCGTGCGCAGCCCCCGGGCGCGCATGAGCGCGTCGATCATGCGGGCGGTGGAGGTCTTGCCGTTGGTGCCCGTGACGTGGATGACCCGGAAGTTCCGCTGTGGATCGCCCAAGAGGTCCAGCAGGGTGCGGACGCGGTCCAAGCGGGGGTCGATGTCGGTCTCGGGCGCCCGGGCGAGGATCTGCGCCGTCACTTCGGCGTAGCGCGCGTCGGCGCGGTCCTCACTCACGGCTGCTGAGAGGTCGGAGTCGGGGTGTACACACCGCGTCAGTGTACGCGGCCCGGCCGGGGCGTGACCTCCGGGTACGGGGTCCGGACCCCGATATGGCCGGGAGCATACTGGGGGCATGCCCGACCTTGACCCTTTCTTCTCCGAGTGGGCCGGCCGCGCCGCCGGCTCGGCCCGCAGCCTGGAGCGCGCCCGGGAGCTGATGCGCGCGCTGGACCTGGACGACGCGCGGCCCCCGGTGCTGGGGGTGGTCGGCTCCAAGGGCAAGGGCACCACGGCCACCACGGCGGCGGCCGCCCTGTCCTCCGCGGGGCTGCGGACCGTGCTGGCCACCGGGCCGAGCTTCCGCTCCTACCGGGAGCGGGTGCGGGTGGACGGGGCCTCGGTCTCCGACGGGGTGCTGGACTCCCTGGGCGCGCGGATCGACCGGGCACGGCGCGGCCTGCCCGGCCCGGCGGAGTCCGGCGGGTACCTGGCGCCGAGCGGGGTGTTCCTCGTCGCGGCCCTGCTGCACGCCCGCGACGTCGGCGCCGACGTGTGCGTGCTGGAGGCCGGGATGGGCGGCCACCGCGACGAGCTGCGGCTGATCGGCCCGGAGGTGGTCGCCCTTGGCGCGGTCTTCGCCGAACACGTGGGGATCCTTGGGGACACCGTGACCGAGATCGCCCGCGAGAAGGCGCGCGTGGCCGGCGAGCGCACCCGGCGCCTGGTCCGGCTGCCGCAGACCCCGGAGGTGGCCGCGGCCGTGGACGCCGCTCTGGAGGAGGCGACCGGGGGCCGGGTACGGGCCGAGGTCGCCGACCCGGAGGCGCCCGGGACGGAGCCGCCCGCGGACCTGCGCCCGCCGGGGCTGTCGGCCGCCTCGGGCGTGCTGGGCACGGCCGCGGCCGCCCGGATGCTGGAGCACCTGGGCCGGGGCCCGCTGGACCCGGGCCGGCTGCACGCGGTGCTGCGCACCCTGCGGCTGCCCGCCCGGCTGTCGCGGCACCCGGTTCCGGGCGCGCCCGGGGCGGAGGCCATCGTGGACTCGGCGATCGACCGGGTGGGGGTGGCCGCGGCGCTGGCCCACGCGCGCGCCGCCTGGGGCGGGGTGGACCACGTGCTGCTGTGCCTGCCCGACCACAAGGACGTCTCCGGCGCCGTGGCGGTGCTGGGCGACCTGCCGGTCACCATGGTGCGCCTGCCCGAGGCGCACCTGCGGTTCGAGTACGCCCCGCCCGCGCACTGGGGCCGTGTGGACGCCGCCGCCCTCTCCCCCGCACGGGTGGCCGCCCTGGGCGACCGGGTGCTGGCGCTGGGCACGGTCTACTTCACGGGCCGGATGACCGAGGTCCTGGACGTGCCGACCGACCGCCTCTTCGGCTGACCGGCCCGGGCAAGGGGGCGGGGGCGGCGCCCGCGGGCGCCGCCCCCGCCTTCACGGAGTGGACCGGTCAGGGCCTAGCGGCCGGGCCGGTAGCTCTCCTGGTTCTGCGGGTTGAGCTCGTCGAACGTGATGCGCTCGGCCGCCCGCAGGCGCGGATCGGTCACCTTCAGGACGTCGAGGCCCCGGGTGATGTCGTTGGAGTAGATGTAGCCGTTGTAGTAGTACGTCGACCAGGTGTCGTTGTCCAGGACACCCTCCTCGACCCGGGAGTCCACGTCGAAGAAGGCGATCTCCTTCGGCTTCCTCGGGTTGTTGAAGTCCATGATGGACACGCCGCCCTGGTACCAGGACTGGACGAAGAAGTCCTGGCCCGGGACCGGGATGAGCGAGCCGTTGTGCGCCACGCAGACCTGGTCGCCCTGGTGCCGGTCGATCTTGTAGTAGCTGGCGAAGTCCATCTCCGGCGCCGCGTCGGTGCCGTTGATGGTGTAGATGGCGTTGGCGCCGCGCTGGCCGCCGATCTCCTCGGTGCAGGTCGGGGCCCCGCCGCCGCCGAGCTCGTCGGTGAACACCACGTTGCGGGCGTCGTTGGTGAACGTCGCCGAGTGCCAGAAGGCGAAGTTCGGGTCCTGGACGACCTCGGTGACCACCGGGTTCACGGGGTCGGAGATGTCCATCAGGATGCCGTCGCCCATGCAGGCGCCCGCGGCGATGTCCTTCTCGGCGTAGACGGTGATGTCGTGGCAGCCCTGGGTGGGCAGCAGCAGGCCGTCCTGGTCGTGGTTGCCGCCGTCGGGGAAGAGCACCGGCTCGTTGACGATCGCGGCCGAGGCCGGGTCGTCGTGCGGCACCTCGATGATGGTGATCTTGTCGTGCGGCGGCTGACAGTTGGGGAAGTTGGACGAGGGCGAGTAGGACGACACGTAGATGAGGTCGCTCTCGCCGTCCTTGCTCGGGACCAGGGTGTTGGTGTGCGAGCCGCAGTCGGTGCGCACCGCCGCCACGTACTCCGGGTTCTCCTTGTCGGAGATGTCGAAGATCCGGATGCCCTCGAACCCGTTCGGGTCGCTGGTCGGCACGGCCGGGGCGCCGCACTCGTCGCTCGCGCGGGCGTAGTCGACGGAGAAGTACAGCAGGTCGCCGCTGACCGACACGTCGCCCTGCCCGCCCGGGCACAGCACCTCGGTCAGGACCCTGGTGTTCTCGGGGTCGGAGATGTCGTAGATGACGAAGCCGTCGTAGTTGCCGCCGATGGCGTAGTCGCCGGTGAACGCCAGGTCGGAGTTGACGTTGCGGACGGTGGAGGGCTTGGGCACGTAGGCCACGTGCTCGATGTTGGCACTGTGGATCGAGTCGGCCGGGGGCGTGTCCGCGTACGCGGTCGCCGGGCCGAGCAGGCCCACGAGCAGAGAGGCCGCGGCCGTCGCCGCCAGGGCGACGGAACGGCTCAGGCCTCTCCTGTTGCGGGGTACAGGCATCGGGACTCCTGTGCACTAGGGGGTGTTCGAGGGGTACGTGAAGGGGCCGCGGCGTGCACGGCCGCGGCCCCTCTCACGTCACCCGCCCCTGCCCCGGGGGGCCGGGGGCGTCTTCGGGGGCGGTCAGCGGCCGTTGCCCCTTCCCGGGCGGTACTCCGGCTGCGACTGCGGGTTGAACTCGCTCATGTGGACCTGCTCGGCCACACGGAAGCGCGGGTCCTCCAGCTTGATGACGTCCAGGCCCCGGGTGATGTCCGAGGAGTAGACGTAGCCGTTGTAGTAGTAGGCCGACCAGGAGCCGCCGAGCACGAGGCGGTCGTCATCGATCGGGCCCCGGTCGAAGTAGCCGATCTCCTGCGGGTCGGACGGGTCGTTGAAGTCGATGACGGAGACCCCGCCCTGGTACCAGGACTGGACGAAGAAGTCGCGGCCCGGGACCGGGATGAGCGAGCCGTTGTGCGCCACGCAGTTCTCGGTGCTGCCCTGCATGCGCGGGATCTTGAAGTAGCCCTCGAAGGACAGCTCGGGCTCGCCCTTCTTGAAGCCGTCGATGGTGTAGATGGCGTTGGCGCCGCGCTCGGAGCCGATGCTCTCCAGGCAGGTCGCGCCGCCACCGCCGCCGAGCTCGTCGGTGAACATCACGGTGGCGCCGTCGTTGGTGAACGTCGCCGAGTGCCAGAACGCGAAGTTGGTGTCCTGGACGACGTCGGTGACGACCGGGGCGGCCGGGTCGGAGATGTCCATCAGGATGCCGTCGCCCATGCAGGCGCCCGCGGCGATGTCGTGCTTCGGGTAGACGGTGATGTCGTGGCAGCCGCTGGTGTTGCGGTAGCCGCCCTCGGGGAAGAGGACGGGCGCGTCGATGACCTGCGCGGAGGCCGGGTCGTCGATGGGGACCTCGATGATCGAGATCTTGTCGTGCGGCGGCTGGCAGTTGGGGAAGTTCGCCGACGGGGAGTACGAGGAGACGTAGATGTACTCGTGCTCGCCGTCCTTGCCCGGGACGAGGGTGTTGGTGTGCGAGCCGCAGTCGGTGCGCACGGCGGCGACGTACTGCGGGTTCTCCTTGTCGGAGATGTCGAAGATCCGGATGCCCTCGAACCCGTTCGGGTCGCTGGTGGGCACCGAGGGGGCGCCGCACTCGTCGCTGGCGCGGGCGTAGTCGACGGAGAAGTACAGCAGGTCGCCGCTGACCGACACGTCACCCTGGCCGCCCGGGCACAGGACCTCGGAGACGACCGTCGGGCTCTCCGGGGTGGAGATGTCGTAGATGACGAACCCGTTGTAGTTGCCGCCGATGGCGTAGTCGCCGGTGAACGCCAGGTCGGAGTTGAAGTCGCTCATCACCTCGGTCTTGGGGACGTTGGCGATGTGCGTGACGTTGGCGCTGGTCTCCGCGTCACTGGTGAAGGCCGGGTCGGCGGAGGCGGCGGAGGGGGCGAGGAGGGACGCGACGAGGGCGGTGGCGCCGGTGAGGGCGACCGCTCCCCTCTTCAGCGTGGATCTCCACGAACGCGGCGGAGGGGTTGGCATGGGGGAGGACGCCATGGGGGCTCCTGTTCGGGTCTGGCGCTGAACAGGAAGAAAGTACACACTTCAACATCTATCTGTATAGGGGGGAACAAAAGAAACACACCAGTTAACACACTGTCCACACGACCCCATCCGGCTACGCACGGTGCCTAGGTTCCTTCGGGGGTCGGTGGTGCGCCGCCCGGGTCGGCGGTTCCCCGCGCCCCCGTGTACGCTTCCGCGTTCTCCCAGGTGGCGACCGTTGTTACGGGTGTTGTCCATGTCCGGAAAAGGACGTTTGCGACTGGGGGTTGAACTCCTCCATGACCACGCCCTGTGCCTGTTCCAGGCGCGGGTCGGTGAGCCGGAGGACGTCGAGCCCGTTCCGGATGTCGGACGAGTAGACGTGCCCGTTGTAGTAGTACGCCGACCAGGAACCCGCGGTGCGCAGGGCCTGGGGATCCCAGGGCCCCCGGTCGAAGTGGCCGATCTCCTCCGGGCGCTCGGGGTCGGTCAGGTCGATGACGGAGACCCCGCCCTGGTACCACGACTGGACGAAGTAGTCCCGCCCCGGAACGGGGATCAGCGAGCCGTTGTGCGCCACACAGTTCTCGGTTTCGGTCTGATGGCGCGGCAGTTTGTAGTAGCTCCTGAAATCGAGTTCCCATTGGTCCCCGGAACCGCTGAGTGAATAGACCGCGTTCGCCCCGCGTTCGGGTCCGGCCCCCTCGGTGCAGACGGCGGCGCTCCCCCCGCCCAGCTCGTCGGTGAACAGGACGTACCGGGCGTCGTCGGTGAACGTCGCCGAATGCCAGAAGGCGAAATTCGGGTCCCGCACCCGGTCGAGCACCCGCGGCTCCACCGGGTCGGAGATGTCGAGCAGCAGCCCGTCGCCCAGGCAGGCGGCGGCCGCGATGCCGCGCTCGGGATAGGCCGTGATGTCGTGGCAGCCGGTGGTGGACTCGGCCCCGCCGTCGGGGAAGAGCACCGGCTCGTTGACGATCGCGGCCGAGGCCGGGTCGTCGTGCGGCACCTCGATGACGGTGATCTTGTCGTGCGGCGGCCGGCAGTCGGGGAAGTCCGGCGAGGGCGAGTACGACGACACGTAGACGAGGTCGCTCTCGCCGTCCTCACCCGGAACGAGGGTGTTGGTGTGCGAGCCGCAGTCGGTGCGCACCGCCGCCACGTACTGCGGGTTCTCCTTGTCGGAGATGTCGAAGATCCGGATGCCCTCGAACGCGCCGGCCTCGGTGGCCGGTGCCGCCGGAGCGCCGCACTCGTCGCCGGCGCGGGGGTAGTCGACGGAGAAGTACAGCAGGTCGCCGCTGACCGACACGTCGCCCTGCCCGCCCGGGCACAGGACCGTGGACACCACCCTGGGCCGGGTCGGGTCGGAGATGTCGTAGACGACGAAGCCGTCGTAGTTGCCGCCGATGGCGTGGTCGCCGGTGAACGCCAGGTCGGAGTTGAAGGCGCCCTCCCGGTCCAGCGGCGCGGGCCGGGGCAGGCCGCCCACCCGGACCACGCCCTCGGCGGAGACCTCCTGCTCCGCGACCGCCGCGCCGGGGACCGCGGTCGCGGCGGCCAGCAGGACCGCGGCCGCGCCGGCGCCTCCCCCGCGCAGGAGCGCGCGGCCCGGCACCTCCCCTCGCCCCGTCTCCCCGCCCACGGCCCACCTCCGACACAAAGAGCAACAAATCGCCTACTTTGTGTTGTACTCCCCCTATGGCCAACGGACCAGCAGAAACGCCGCCATGTGCGCACAGGCGCCAGATCTGGCATACGGGACGGCCGGGACACGCGGAGCGAACAAAACGATGGAGACACGCCCCCAAGGGTGGACAAAACACCCGGACAGTGAGTAGAAAGCCCAGCAGAGCGTTCTCCTCCGACCGGCCCGCCGCGCCGGAGGCGGCGCACAGCCCCCGGGCCCGCCCCACACCCCCGTTCTTGGAGGACACCCCGTGCGTCGCCTGGTACTCGCGGCAGGAACCGCCCTCGTACTCCTGGGAACCTCGGCCTGCACCGGGGAGGACGAGCAGCCGCAGGAGTCGGCGAACGTCATCGCCCCCGGCGCCCCCGGCGAGTCGTCCTCCCCGGCCACGGCCGACCAGATCGCCGCCCTGGCCGAGGAGCAGGGACACAACGAGGCCGACGTCGTCTACCTGGTGAAGATGATCGAGCACCACGCCCAGGCCCTGGAGATGACCGACCTGGTCCCCGAGCGCCACCGGCGCGAGGGCATCGGCGGCATCGCCGAGCGGATCAGCGCCGCCCAGGGCCCGGAGATCACCGCCATGGAGAGCTGGCTGGAGACGAACGTCTTCGGCCCGGCCCGGGAGAACCCCGCCCACCAGAACTTCTGCGGGCTGGAGGGGGACGGCGACCACCACGGCGGGGGCGAGGTCCCCGCCTGCGACCTCCAGGTGGACCACGAGGACATGCCGGGCATGGTCTCCGAGGAGGACATGGGCCGGCTGGAGGCCGCCGACGGCGACGAGTTCGACCGGCTGTTCGTGGAGCTGATGACGGCCCACCACCGCGGCGCGGTGACCATGGCCGAGGAGGTCCTGGAGAACGGCAAGGACCAGACGGTGATGAGGATGGCCAACGACCTCATCGCCGAGCAGAACACCGAGATCGAGCGCATGGAGGCCGTCCTCGAGAACGAGGACTAGATCGTTGATGGGGAAATGTGTCCTGGTCAGTGGTCGTAGGCGATCAACGACCGCTTGACCGGGGCACCCACCAGCCAGTTGTGCCAGATCG